>JAJQGT010000032.1 GCA_021201135.1 Oscillospiraceae bacterium | reverse complement strand
GCATCCGGAAATCCCTTATCAGACAATGGAGATGGAGTTTCCTGACCGCTATGCTGTTCTGGCGTGGATTTGTAGGAACCAGTTGGGGCGTCGCAATCTGACGGAGGCGCAGAAGAAGTACCTGATCGGGAAACAGTACAATTCCGAAAAGGCTTCGCACGGTGCCGCAGACGGTTTCCGGGGAAATCAGTTCACCGAAGTGGCAAGCCCCCCCCCAAGGGGGATTTACCAAAATCAAACCTGACATGGAAGAAGGTCGCTGAAGAAAACCATGTCGGAAAAAAGTACGTGTATAATGCCGGGCGATATGCGAATGGTGTTGACGCAGCCGATGAGATTGCCCCCGGCATTCGTCAGGAGATTTTATCCGGAAAGATCGCCCCAACAGCAAAGGATGTCTCGGAGGTTGCAACCGCCGAACCGGAGGAACGCCCGGAAAAGGTCAGGCGGCTCCGCATGAGCAAGGAAGAACTGAAACGCATGAGGGAGATCGGCGAAAGTTTCCAGAGCGCCAGAAAGGTGACGGAGGAAAGTATGCTGGCCTCTGTCTCTGCTCTGGTGGACACCATGATGAGCAGCTGCAACCGCTGTTTTCATGAATTCCCCAAGCTGCTTGATGACCCGCAGTACCGCACCCAGCTCATTGAGATCATGCAGAAGCCCAAAAACTATATCACGATCATAGAGACTGGCGGTTCACCCTTATGAATGAAATAGCATTGTATAGGCGAACCAAAATGGTAACGCCTGCAAACCGACGAATACAGAAAGGATGTGATCCCGCATGAATGATGAATTTGGAAGTTTACCGCAGGCAGAACAGGAGGCCGTGATACAGGCGATGAAAGAGATGGAGGAATTGAGCGCCTCACCGCCCCGCTTCGACCCAAGCGTCGATTTGCACACGGTTACGATGTCTGAACTGTATGATACCACATTTCCACCAAGGACGCCGCTTGTTGACGGACTGATTTACAGCGGCACCTATCTCTTTGCCGGTTCTCCGAAAATCGGCAAGTCATTCTTTATGATGCAGCTTGCCTATCATGTGGCGATGGGCATCCCTCTATGGAATTATCCTGTCCGACAAGGTACTGTCCTCTATCTTGCCCTGGAGGATGATTACGCCAGACTGCAAAGCCGGTTGATGCAGATGTTCGGCGTGGAATCCACCGATCATCTGATATTGACTACACAGTCGAGGACGCTGGAGGAGGGACTGACCGAACAGATGGAGCGCTTTATGCAGCGGCACCCGGACACGAGCCTTATGATCGTGGATACGTTGCAGAGGGTCAGGGAGATCGGGACGGAAACCTATAGCTATGCGATGGATTACAAAAATGTCGCTGCCATGAAGGAATTTACGGACAGGCACAATATCTGCCTGTTGATCGTCCATCACACCCGAAAGATGGAGGCCAGTGATTCCTTCGAGACGATTTCCGGCACGACCGGCCTGCTGGGTGCAGCCGATGGAGCTATTGTCCTGCAAAAGAAGAAACGAATTGAGAACACCGCTGTCATGCAGATCGTCGGCAGAGATCAGGAGGATCAGGAACTGACATTGGAATTTGACCGGGAGCATTGTTTCTGGCAGTTGAGCAATGTGGAAAAGACCATCTTTCCGAGAAAGGCCGATCCCCTGCTCTATTCCATTGCCGGTTTTATGGTGGATAAAAGTGAATGGACAGGCACCGCAACGGAGCTGGTGGAATTGCTTGACTGTGCCGACCTCAAGCCCCATGTTCTGACCAGGAAGATGAACGCCGGAGTATCCGACCTCTACAACAAGTTCGGCGTCAGCTATACCCAGAATGAGCGGAGCCGGGACAAGCGCACTTTTACACTGCGAAATAGGAAGGAAGTGGTTGATATTGATGCGATCAGACAGGAAAAAGGCGGCGCTTCTCCTTCGTGACGCTATTTGTGTGACGCATAGGGGTGTATCAATAGCGTCATAAGCGTCACAGCGTCACAAAAAAGTCAGGCCAGCCGCCGGGCAGGGTGAAACCTGCGGCAGTTGGCCTGATGTCATTTACCGAATAGGTCACTGTGTGACCCGGTACGGGCCAGCGTCAGCACCAACACATCACCATCAATGCGATAGATAAGCAGCCAGTCCGGCAGGATGTGACATTCCCGGTGACCCACCCAGTCGCCGGTCAGCTCGTGGTCTTTGTTCTTCTCCGGAAGCGCTTCGCCCAGGGCGAGGCAGGCCACAACATCCTCCAGCAGCTCAATTTTCAGTCCTCGCTTGATGGCCCGCTTATAGTCCTTTTTGAATTGAGTAGTAAGTTTGACAGTATATTTGGTTTTCCTCATTTTTTCAGCTCCGCAAACATCTCATCCAGGTCGGTATATCCCTTTACAGAGGGGTCATGTGCGATACGCTCCGCTTCCAGCATGGCGGAAATCGTCTCCTTGTTGGGCTGATCGAGCCGCACATCGAACGGGAACCCACCGACACGGAGGGACTGGCGCAGAAAGACATTGATCGCAGTAGTCAGGTTCATGCCCAACTCCCCATACAGGGCTTCACACTGCTTCTTGATGTCACTGTCCATGCGGACACTGAAGTTTGTCGAATTAGCCATGAAAATCAGCTCCTTTCACATTTCATTGCACCTGTATTATACAGCGTTTGCAATGCAAAATCAACTCAAAAGACGCAGAATTCACAAAATCTTATTTTTTGACCAGTACACACAGCAGATTGGTGCCGTGACGCTGTTTCTGTGACGCATGGGGGTGTATCAATAGCGTCACAAGCGTCACAGCGTCACACAACGAAAAGAAACGCAGGGATCACCCCGGTATGGCAGCCTTCCATACCGGGCTTTTCACGTTCAGGAATGGAGGTATGCTTTTGGCAAAAACGAATTACACAGCAGTTGCCGTCTTTGACAGGGACATGGATGCAACTCAGGCGTTTATTTCTCTGATTGCCCGAAAAATTAGCATAGCTATTTCACAAGAAATGCTTGCTAAATCAGAATTACCGTGCTATACTACAGACAAGGTTCCAACGACCCAAAACCTTGCGTCTGGATTATGCGGGTAACGGATATGTGGAACGAAACAGAACGGAGCAAGGCGAGCGCACTTCCTACAGGCACCGTCAGGGCGGCGATCTACTGCCGCCTCTCCAAAGACGATGACCTGCAAGGCGAGAGCGCCAGCATTGCCAATCAGCGCAGTATGCTCCAGGACTACTGCGAAAAGCAGGGATGGGAGGTCATAGCAGTTTATCAGGACGACGGGTTCACGGGTCTGAACATGGATCGCCCTGACTTTCAGAGAATGTTGAAAGCAGCCGAGGCCAAGATGATAAATCTGGTCATCACGAAGGATCTTAGTCGATTAAGTCGTAATTATCTGGAAGCTGACAAGATGATTGAGGAATTCTTCCCCCGTCATGGCGTCCGCTATATCGCTCTGAACGACGGCATTGATACCATGCTGGACAACAACGATATAGCGCCCTTCAAAAATATCCTCAACGAAT
>JAJQGT010000002.1 GCA_021201135.1 Oscillospiraceae bacterium | reverse complement strand
GTAAGCGTCAAATAAGACGTGTCTGGTAAGTTTCAATATTCTTCCTATAATAGATGTAGCTGATAGCTTTGTACATCTACGAAGGAGGAAACGAATGAATACAAATACAACACATAAAGCTCGTGTTGAGCAATGGACTCAAATCATTAGTGCCTGCGACCAACGGGAAGCGGGCATTTCCAAAAAGGTATGGTGCGAACAGCACAACATCAGGCTCAAAAACTTTGAATACTGGCAACGTGTGTTACGCAAAGAAGCGATAGATTATCAGGCATCCGATTCTATCTCAGATAACCCTGCATCAGATGGCTGCCTGGATATCACTGATCGGCTTCTGGAGCCATCTGCAGCATCACAGGTGGCTGTCTCTGCTCCGAGTAATTCCAAATCACCACAACTGCTTTTTCAAGACATCCCTGAACTTATGATTCAGGCTGGCAGTTATCTGGTCTATGTCAACGAAACAGTCCGCGAAAAGACGCTCCGGACAGTTCTCAGAGCGCTCAACGATGCTTAGAGAAGGCGCCGGATTCAGGAAAGTAGTCCTGATCTGTGGCAAAACAGATCTTCGACGTGGCTGGATGGGGCTATCGGCTTACATCCAGCTGAACTACGGATTGAATCCATATGAGCGCGGCACTCTGTATCTTTTTTGTGGTACCCGCAGTGATACGGTGAAAGGTATCTGCTTTGAAGGCATCGGCATGGCAGTTTATACGCTGCATCTGTCAAAAGGCAACCGTTTTTGCTGGCCCAGGAACACCGATGAAGCCCGTTCCATATCTTCCGAACAGTATCAGCGGCTGATGGATGGCTTTACTATAGAAGGAACGATCCGGGAGATCTATCCCCGGGTTTCTGCTTAAAATTGAAAAACAGCAACTGCAAGACGCATCCTGCTGTCCCCAAAATCCTCGTGAGAACTTTTTGAAAAAAGTTCTCACTTTTTACTTGACACGTGGCAACTAACGTGTTATAATTAAAGAAATAAATTGAACCGAGGACGGAGGAGACAGCCATGGCAATCATTAAGCAGTACAACCGGAAGTTTAACATTACGTATGTTTATGAATCAGAGAGTTACTGGGATCCTGATAAAAAGCAGTCACGATCCAAACGAAAGCTGCTCGGGCGGCTTGACCCTGAAACCGGAGAAATTATTCCTACCGGTGGCCGTGGCCGCAAACCAAAGAATCCGGAATCATCCAGTCCAACAGTTAATCCTGACAGCAACAAAGCCATTCAGAAAGAACAGGATGACCGTCAGCAGCAGATCTGTGAGCTGACAGTCACCGTGTCGAAGCTGAAAGACGAGCTTGCCCAGGCAAAGGCGGAGAACCAGCAGCTCCGCAGTGCACTGGGCAAACTGAAAAAACAGCTCGACAGCTGTTCTGATACCTGCAGCAACGCACTGAATTGAGAGGATACCGGCGATGATGACACCAGATGAACTGAGGGCGATTCTCGACCGCGTCGATACAATGGATAGCGCGGAAAAAAGCATCGTTATAAAGGAACTTATCAGCCAGTGCCTGGAACAGGCTTCCGTGATTGACTTTCAGAATGCCTCAAGCAAAGAACTTACCCTGCAATTTCAGGAGGCAGCCGCGCAGCGGGATGGATTCGGTGAGGACAACAAAATCCTCCGCCAGAGTCTGGCCGAGGCCCATGAACAGATCAGCCAGCTGCGCCAGGCCCTGTTTGGCAGATCTTCTGAGAAAACCACAGAGCAGGCTGCATCTGAAGATTTATCTGAGATGCCATCGGATCCCCTGGATGAGAGCTCAACAGACGACGTCCAGCTGCCGGCCCCTGTGCCAGAGACAAAAAGGCACAAAGGCGGTTCTAACAAACGCGGGACGCGCGAATTGGATACATCCAGGCTGCCTAAATATACCGTCTGCGAGGAACCAGATACAGCAGCTTATAACGAAAAGTATGGCAGAAACGGGTGGTATGTGCTCAGCTATGAAGAACATCGGGAACTCGTCCATTTCAGGGAGCTGTATGCCCTGAAAATCATAAAAACCCCGGTAATCTATGTAAAACAGGACTCCTGCGACATGGATCACGAGATTGTGCGTCAGCTGTGGAAGGAGCCGCTTTACAGCGGGAGCCTGGCATCGCCATCTATCGCTGCAGACTTCATGCATAAAAAGTATGTGCTGTTCCAGCCATTCTACCGGCAGGCACAGGAACTTGCCCGTAAGGGCCTTCCCTTAAGCAGGCAGACCATGACAAACTGGGTGAACAACATCGCCATTCGTGTGCTGCGCATTGTTTATATGTATATGTGCAGCGAGCTGTGCCGCCAGGGACATATCCAGAACGATGAGACTACGGCAAAAGTTATAGATGACGGCCGCAAAGCAGGCTCAACAAGCTATATCTGGGTTCATGTAACAAGCGAACTTGACCACGATGCCCATACAATCGCCGTTTACTGCTACGAGCTTACACGCGGCACGGATCATCTCCGCAAATTTTTTAACGACGGCGGGGAGCGTGTCTTTACCTGCGACGCCTATGCTTCCTATCAGACATTTAAGCGGGAGTCCGATGGAAAAATCACTACAACCGGGTGCTGGATGCACTGCCGCCGGAAGTTTTACAGCGCACTTCAGATCCTGCAGCAGTCATTGAAGTTCAAAACTCAACAGGTGGGCGGCCAGCCGGGAGCTGCGTCAGATGCCCTGACAGGGAGCCCGGAATATAAGGCGGTTGATCTGATTGGAAAAATCTACAAGGCTGATGAACCTCTCAAAAAAGTCAGCCCCGACATACGTAAGGCATGCCGCGATAAGGATGTGAAACCCAAAGTAGATGACTTTTTTTCATATATCCATAGTCTCGACCCTGAGACTCCCACATACAGCAGCAGTCTCAGCAAAGCGATCAGCTACGCCCTGAACCAGGAGACGGAACTGAGACAATTTCTGGAGGATCCCTTTGTTCCAATCGACAATGGCAACTGTGAGAGAGCCGCAAGAGGTGTAGCCATGCTTCGCCAGAGCTCCCAGTTTTTCTTTTCCATCACCGGCGCAGAAGCCGGGGCAATGATCATGACCATAACAGAAACGGCAAAGCGAAACGGTGCAGATCCGTACTACTATCTCAAATATCTCCTTGAGGAGCTGCCATCCCGCCTCACACCGCCATCCGAGGATGTCAGCTATCTGAAAGACCTTATGCCCTGGTCGGAGTCTTACAAAACCTACGAGTCAGAGCAAAAGAAAGCTGACATTGATTTCCGCTGCAACTGTCAGCTTGAACTGCCCCCTGCACTTGCAGAAGGATTACAAGGAGCGGAAAGTCCGCCAGGAAAGGCTGCCTGATCCCGGGCACATAACCCTGTCACAGTGTACACACGCCGGAGTCCGGAGAAATCCCTGGGCCGGCGCCGGTGTCGTGCTGTTTTTTATTTCCTGCTGTTTTTTGTATATGCTTCTGTTGCAGAACCAGAAGCTATACCTTCTCGACTTATAGCGGTCTGAATCGGTGATGCATGAGCAGCCAGGCTTACGAAAGCGCTCGTATTCATCAGGAATCTCCAAAATACAGTTACTCTCATTATAATGGATTCCCTGATATTTACCAGACACGTCTTATTTGACGTTTAC
>JAJQGT010000029.1 GCA_021201135.1 Oscillospiraceae bacterium | reverse complement strand
TCCCCAAAGAGGCAGGCGTCAGCTTTCAGCCCACGTGTGGAGATGGTCTTTTCCTCGACCATTTCATCAAAGATTTCCTGATAGGAGCCAGACGGTGTTTTGAAGTGGACGTTCAGCGGGGTGCGTTCCGGGACAATGTCCTGGTTGACGTAGGATTCCTTTTCCCGTTCGTTGTGCCGCTGGACGTTGCCAATTTGATTTTTTGTCAGGTTGGCGTTCCTGACCGTGGTACGATGCACTCCATCATTTCTTGCGATAAATATCACCTTAACCTTTCGTAAATTGCATATTTGTGGCCACACGGGGGCACTTCTGCGGAAGTGTAATAACCCATGATGTATCTTGTAAAGGGTACTTTAGTAGGACCCGAAATACATCATGGCTGAAGCCCGTTTGTGGTGAATGGACAGCAGTTATGAAGATTGGGGGTGATAATCCCAGAATCACCGTAACTGCAAACAAACTCGACACGAAGGGAGCTTTCTATGGACATCACTTACACAAAATGCGGGGACTATTATATCCCTAACATCGTACTCTCTGACACCACGCACTATCACATCGGCAAATATGGCCGGATGCGCCGGACATTCCTCCAGGAACATCGGCCTATTCAGTACAGTGACCTGGTGCTGACGGAGAAACTGTTTCCCCACCTGACGGAGATCGACGAAACCTGCCATCAACGGCTGGACGTCATAATTCCAGCTATGGCTGCGCAGGAGGGCGTGACCGCCGCCCTGAAACGAGCCGACCAGATGGAATGGGTACGGCGTATGAACAGCATCAAAGCCAGGGCTGAGGAGATCATTCTGGCAGAGTTGGTCTATTCTGACCGAGCAAGTATTCATTGATGCAACGTAGTAAATTCTCAAAACGGGGATTTACTACTGGGTTTTATTACTGTATTCGATTGTGCTTTTTCAAGAGGTTGATTTGACCTCTCGATGTTGGAATTTATGGCGATCATTCTGCTATCAAAAGGAGCGATTGCCAACGCAGGGTGGTAATTCTCCCAAAAGGGGATTTACCACCCTACACAATTTCCTGGTATTAATGCTCCTGCTCATATTCAATCATTGTCTTGGTAAGAGGTCAATTGACCCCTTGCCAGATTTCCTCCCAAACAAGCCCTGCAAATGCCGGTTTTGAGAAGCCTTTGCTGCACGGTGAAATTTCCTGCTGTAAACGGTAGCTGATTCATTAGTCAGCGATCCTCTGTACTGCGTTCTGGCTGTGCTGTTCGGTGTACAATCACACGAATCAAAACAAAAAAGCTGAGATCAGCGAATTGGAACATCCGCTATATGTAGAGGGCATCAGCAACTGCCGGTAAAATCGCCCGTGTGCGGATATAGGACAATACAAGCAGACCGCCTCATGCAATGTGAGGCGGTCCGCTTATTTTCGGTAGCGGCTACTGAAATTCAAATTTCCCGAATTAGCTATGGCTGGAGGTGTAGTGTGGTGTAGTGTAAGGAACATCGGTATGCTACTGTGCCATCCTCTCCAATTCCTCCACAGCGGCAATCGCCTTGCGACGACACTCTGCGTCCTCCGGATTTGTGGCAAGCTCTTTGGTGGTCTTGCGGATAGCCCTGATCGCTTTCTCGACCTCCCGTGTTGTATGACCGACCTTTACCGCCTGCGCTGAAAGGCTTGCTATATAGATGCAATCCTCCTCGGCGATATGATCCTGCTCTAGCATCCGCCCGATCTGCTCCAAAATGCCTTGTCGCCCGCCTGCCGTACAGGTAGCGTCATCGGAATGCCATAGCAGATCGCTGTCAGGGATTTTATCCCCGGCTCTGGAAAGCAGAAAGACGCCATCGAACATATACTTGGCATTTAGCTGCGCCCTCCGGCTGGACGCAAGCGAACTGGCAACACTTGCGTCGATCTTCGGCCTGCCACGGCCTCTTTTTTCATCATCCATTGTACCGCCCTCCCTATCAGCGCTCCGTATATGTCTATCATACCACAGCGAAAAACACCTGTCCAGAATTGCGGTAGCCGCTACCGAAAATAAATAATAGCAAAAAAGCAGCCGGTGCATCGTTATTCGACGCATCGGCTGCTGATATAAAAACATTATACCTCTGGTTAGTATGTAAGCCCATACAGGAAGATGCTTTTAGTCGTCATCAAAATGATAACGACTAAAATTTCGATGTTTTGGCGATGCCGTGAGATTATTCATCAAGCCTCAAGTTGTCATTTTGACAACTTGAGGTGGTTTTTGCTGATCATATTGGCTGTTTCTAAAACAGAAACAACAAGTCTGTCCCCGCAAGTTCCCATTTGGGGAACTTGCGGACGGCCTCTACTATGCTCCATTGCTGTTTATGGTGTTAGCTGACTCAATTTCATTCCTGATTTGCATGAGGTGGTAAGTCCTGATTTTCAGGACTTACCTCGTCTCTTTGCTAAAGTCGACAGGCTTACTCATCATTGTGCAGCTCATCCATTATCATTTCACTCAATCCCTGCGGCAGCACCCTGGCTCGTACTTGGGTGGTGTCTAATTCAGGGTAGTGATACCTCCAGCAATCATAGTCCTCTCTGGCGATCTCTCCAGCCTCCAGCTTTGCGGCCTGTTCCTTCCAGGCGCAGAGCATCCGGTGCAGTTCAGCGGCGTCCTTCCCCTGCTGCACATCGACATGGAGGACGATCTGGCCATCTATTTCTATGACCTTCAGACCATAGGTGTCTTCTAACGTGAACAGTGTGTGCATCAGACCGGTATAGCTGTCGATGTCTGGGACAGTCAAAGCCTGGGGCGAGACATCAAGCGTCTTTGCTAACCGGTTTGTGATGTCAGCTTTCGGTGTCCTGCTGCCAGACTCATACTGTGCCATACGCACGTCAGCGTTGCTCTCCGGAAAGCCAACTGCCTGCCCCAACTGTTTCAACTTCATACCCCGCTTTTTACGGAAAAAGTGTATCCGTTCTCCGATTGCCATGCCTGTTTCGCCCTTTCTTCTTCGACGTTCTCAGTATAGCGCAATTGTTTATGAAAGTCAAGATGAATTAAATGAATTTGCTTAAATTTTCTCTAGGGCGCTTGACCTAAGCGGAAATGCGTAGTATAATCATAGCAGCTAAACCAATGTGCTTAATTTACAGTTGAATGATCGTCCGACAGATATTTCTATTGGGGAAGTAGGCCATGACAATAGGGCTCCCGAAAAGTCGTAAGACTTTTTGGGATGAGGAGGAGCAGCGAAATGAGCGAGACCTGCCGCTTGCGGCGGGGCGAGGGATATGGAGCTTGCGACGACGAGATAGCCTGCCAAGATAGAAACCAAACGACACAGCGGCCGAACAGGGCTTGCCTGCCAGAGTCTGAGCGGTAAACCGGCAAAATAGAGGTACGTGGGCAAAATGTCCACTTAGCAAAAAATTCAGGAATATGAGGTGGTGGACAAATTGTCCACCACCTCCAGCAAAGTCAATAGAATCAATATCGGTAGCCGCTACCGATATTCGACTTGATCTCCTCCCCCCATTCCGAACATAGCCAATGAACATACATAAAAGGAAGGAGGCTACAAAGCAAATGAAGAAATTATGTTTGTTCGGGTGCAGCGCCAGGCGCTGCACGACGGGAAGGAGGATTGATCGCATTAACAACAGCTTTCACATGACCCGGCACATCGGGTCAACCACCTAC
>JAJQGT010000013.1 GCA_021201135.1 Oscillospiraceae bacterium | reverse complement strand
TATACAGGTAAATCCACGTCTCTACAAATCGGAGGTCATTACATATTGTCTAACTACAATTTATGGAGGTAACTATATGGCAGATATTCTTGATTTTGATAATTTTGTATATGAACCGATCGACCTTTGCGCCTGCTACGAGCCGCTTTTTGAACCACCCGCAGAGCAGCTTGAGGAATGGCGCAGACGAAGGGAACAGGCGAACCCTTTCCGATGCACCATAGAGAGGAAGGTTGGGAACACCTGGTACCTGATTGAAACAGAGTGTGATGGCAAGGAGCGACTTACCGACAAGGTAAAGCGGCTTATTTTTTCAGACAAGGAGGTGCTTTGCTCATGACAAACCCACAGAGTCATGATATAATACCAGTATGCACACCGATTCTGTCGGCTGACCCAGATGTGAAGGAGGACATTATGGATCAGCAGAAAATCACCATCCTGTATTGTCGGCTCAGTAATGAGGACGCCCTGGATGGCGAATCGAATTCGATACAGAATCAAAGAACCTTATTAACTAAATATGCTACGGATTATGGTTATACTAACCTGAGAATTCTGGTAGACGACGGCTATACCGGGACGAATTTTGATCGTCCCGGCGTGCAGGAAGGCTTCGAGCTTGTGAAGCAAGGGCTTGTGGGCTGTTGGCTCGTAAAAGACCTCTCGCGTTTTGGGAGAGATTACCTTACAGTTGGGCAGTATACGGACATCATCTTCCCCAGCTATGATGTGCGCTTTATTGCCGTCAATGATGGGGTAGACAGTGAGCGTGGCGATGCAGACGGTTTCTCCGCAATCAGAAATCTGTTCAACGAATGGTATCCCAGGGACACCAGTAAGAAGGTGCGAGTCGTATTCCGGCAAAAAGGAACCAGCGGCAAGCATCTTGGTAAACCGCCCTATGGATACCGGCTTGACCCGGAGGACAAAGAACATTGGATTATTGATGAGGAAGCAGCCCCAGTTGTCAAGCGTATTTTCGATTTGTCTATTGACGGCAAAGGCCCGGAGCAGATTGCCCGCATCCTGGAGCAGGACAAGGTGCTGACTACAAAGGCCTTGTATGCAAAGCAATCTGCAAATCATCCTGATAAGAAGAAGCGTAGAAAAATGCCAGAGCGCCCTTATCACTGGAGCGAACAGTCAGTTGTCGGTATCCTTGAGCGGATGGAGTACACCGGTTGCACCTGCAACTTCAAGACTTATTCTAAGTCCTACAAGCTGAAGAAACGGATTCCAAATGCCGTGGAAGATATGTGTATCTTCCCAGACACCCAGGAGGCTATTGTTTCGCAGGCACAGTGGGAGCGAGTGCAAGAACTGCGGAAAAACAAACGCCGCCCGACTAAGGCAGAGCGACAGGGATTGTTTTCCGGACTCCTGTTTTGTGCCGACTGCGGGAGCAAGCTGCATTTTGCAACCTGCAAAAGCTTTGACGGCAAGCAGGATCACTACGTCTGTGCCAATTATAAGAGCAACCGGGGAACCTGTTCCGCTCATTATATCCGGGAGGATGTGCTGCGGGAACTGGTGCTGGAGCGCATTCAGGCGGTCAATGACTACATCCGTCAGGATGTGGAAGGCTTCCAGGAAGAATGGCTGCAATGCAGCAGAGACGCCCAGGAGAAAAGTATCCGGGCAGACAAGAAACGGTTGGAGCAGGCCAAAAAGCGGCTTTCCGATTTGGATCTCATCATCTCCCGACTTTATGAAGACCATGTTCTCGGAAACCTGAGTATGGAACGATACCAGAAGATGGCCGCCAACTATGAAGCAGAGCAGGAACAGTTGAAGCAGGAGATTGGCGTCACAGAAGATTAGAAACCAGAGAAGATATGGAGGACAACGTGGATGCGTTTATCGCCTTAACAGAGAAGTATGTGGATGTAACCGAGCTGACCCCGACGATTGTAAACGAGTATATCAAGAAGATTATCGTCTACGCCCCTGATAAATCCAGCGGTAAGCGTCAGCAGAAGATTCAGATCATCTTTAACTTTGTCGATGAGGTGGATATTCCCTCCATCGCTGAGCCTATCGTCTATGAAAGACCGGCAAATAGCAGAAAAACGGCGTGACCTTCGGGTCACACCGTTCTCTGCCTGCCGCAAGACAAAAGTAGTTACTTGTCACTATTAAGCCTTATGACTGGGCGCTTTCGTATAATCTCTGTGCAATTTGAATTATAAGACATCCCTCCAAAAACCAATGTCGTTATGTTCGTATGTGCCAACAATCATTCCTCGATCCAGAAACGCATTCCTTTCTTCACAACAAGTCTCTGGAAGTAATGCGCAAGCGTGACAAGCTGCTAAATTAAGAGAATCCCGTCCCTGCCCTCTGCTTGTAATGCAAACTGGATCATTTGAACATGTCAATGCATTTGATATTGCTTTTCTAAGGATTCTTGGGAAAGCATCAGGTCTTCCTTGACGAACCAATCCACCGAGCGCCCCCTCCGAGTCTCCGCTTGCAGTGTAGATAAAAATTCCAGCCATAGATTTCCCATCTGAATCCTCTGAACAATAAAGCCTCTCACTTAGTGAAGCAATACTGTAACCACATTCAAAACTTAGTTGGGAAATTAATAAATGGGACAGTGTGTGTAGCATGATAAACTTCGGCGAAATTACCCGTGGATGGTTTTTTCCAATATAAGAAGCAGCATAATTTGCAGCAAGTCTATCAGCTCTGGCTTGAATTTCCGGGTGTAAATCAACCCAGTCATCTATCTCATCTTGAATAAGTTCAATAAAAATGCCTTCGCCCCTAACTTCGTATGCAGGGTACCATCTTGTGCCTGGTTCCTTGATATCAACAAAGCCAGCATCGTCACTCGACATTGCAGGGTTAATTCTTGAAAAGCCAATTAGTGCATTTACAACTCGAACTTTATCAATTAAAGATATTGACTTAATATGCGGTAGATGATATTCGGAAATATCCATTTCCTCGCGTGAAAAATCGCCAAAATGGTTTCCGGAAGGATTACTAACTAAACCAGAAAGCGCTTCATATTCTTCTATACGGTATTGCACGCTCGTAATATCCTCTATGGGATGAGTAGGATCAAGCCATTTCTCCGTTAAAATTCTTTCAACCTCATCTCTATTTGCTCCGATTTCCAGTGCAATTTTTTGTGACCACCTTGGCAGGCGCTTTTGGATTGTATTGACACGTTCCTCTATTTCTTCATCATTTATAATTGTCATGCATTCCTCAAATGCCTTGCTCTCCTCTATCTTAGCGTTTAATCTATCAGCATAAGGCGGAATAACCAAAGAACTGTGTACAACCGGGAAATAAACCGACGATGCGCCCCTCTGGACTGTGCGAGGATAACACATACATCTTTCAATTTTGTTTTTAAACGGATGCCAGCCCTCGCACCTGAACATGGAGGTTCCTGACTCTCTATCCATTTTTTCAAAACAGTCTTTATCAAACGCTCCTTTAAGCGTGGCAAAAGCTCCGCAAGAGCAAGAGATGCTTAAACCCTCCAAGCCTTCTGTACCTGATGCGCCTGTTTTAAACTTGAGGGACGGCTCACTACAAATAGGCTTTTTGGCTTTTGCATGAACCCACTTAACCCAAGGAAAATCATTTAAATGACCAGCCTCACACACCGTCACGATACGAGCAACGACTAAGCCTTGCTTGCACTTGGGGCACTGCATATGTTGTATCATATACCCATCTGTTTCTAGTGTCCGCGGTTTTGCAACTCTCCTGTAATCGGCTAACCATTTCTTTAGTGGCTGGAAAGTCCTGCATTTAGGGCAAAAATACCATTCTGGAAATCTTGAATATGCAATGTTGGTCGGTAACGCAAAGAAATCAACACCTAACGCCCGAGCAAAACGATCATCATATATACGTTTTGTTCCACTCCAATATTCCGGAGCAGCAGTAACTAAAGTCTGATCTGGGAAATCAACCATAGCGCCAACTCCATATTGAAGGACTGCTTGAGCGGCACGAACAGAATGGGTTACCTTGTTAAGATCAATTTTGGTTTTTATCTGTTCAGGCATTTAATCATCCCCCCAAATCACAACACTTCCAGGTACAGGTGTATCTACGTTCCTCATAGAAGTTAAAGTATCAATTGCACCAGTATCTTTCTCAGCGGAGTTATATTGTTTCAGTAGTCGATGCTCTCCAGCTTTGGGAGCAGAAACCATATACTTTCTTCCAAAACACAATGGGACTCCAGTTTCATCTTCTTCACACTCTTGGACTAGCTCATCCCAATGTGAAAAGAACTCGTCCATTTCTTCCTTGACTTGATCCAGGTCGTCTTTAAGCCCATTCTCAGCACGGTTATTGATGCTAGCAATTCTATCAAGCACGAATGCCTCAATGTCCTGAATCTGATCTTTAAAGTACTCTTGATCAAACTGCATTGCATCATTATCTTCACCCATGCCAACTTTTTGACGTAACATTGCCACGAGAATAGCATGAAGTGCTCGTTCCCTTGCTGGTTTTGAGAATGGAGTTGCGCCTGTTGGTTCTACAAAACGATAAAATGATTCATGATAAGAACGAAAACGTTCATAGTGAGAGCGATCCCTACTTTTTGTAGCATCATAGAGGATAAATACAACGCCAGGATAAGAGCGACCAACACGGCTGGATGCTTGAATATATTCGCTTGTCAATTTGGGTTGCCCAACCATAAGCATCACATTTAATCTGGCAACATCAATACCCACTGAAATCATATTTGTAGCAAGCAATATATTTGACGCATATCGTTTTGCTTCGATGTTCTCTTTCGAGTATTCAACTTTTTCGAGTTTGTCCAATGTCTCACTTAACTCTGTTGTCGAGACACGACTTGTTAATTCATCTGAATTAACAATCAACCGGCGAGAAGTAAACATACGATTTGCTGTCCGAATGATAAAATCTTTAACGTCATCATCGACTAGAGTCGATGCCTTGCCTAAATCCCTTAAACTGTTGAAATAGACAGTCAATGTCCAAAACTTATCCCGCACTTCGTCTGGCAAATCCATTGTGTATGCTTTCTGAAGTAATGCTGCCATGATGCGGATTTCTGCCATTGCCTTTGTTTTTCCAGATGGCATTATTCCAACATATCGACGGCCATAAACACCATTCTCACAATCAACAACAGATTCCCTAGCGAAGAAAGAATCCTCAGCATCCAGGCCTGGCGCAGGGAACTGTACAACCTGACGGTTATACAGCACAGAGCACTGCTCTTTTGCCCTGCGGATTGTAGCTGTAGAAGCAATAACTTTGGGAATAACGCCCTTTTGAGAGCAAATTTCATCTACTGCGGTTTCATACAAACCGACCATAGTACCCAATGCTCCAGAAATCAGATGCAGTTCGTCTTGTATTATAAGTTCAGGCGCCCGGTTGCTACTGCCAGTACCGAAAAAAGCTCCAACCCTTCCGTCCCATGGTAGCATAGCAAATTTATCGACTGTCCCGAATAAAAGTGTAGGCGGATGGAGGTATAGCTCTTCATCAATGATTTGAATAGGAAGCTTCTTTGTGAAATCACAATCTTCATGAGGGCAAAACATGTAGAAATGCTTACCCTTCATTGCATATCCCCACTCGCCTACCAATTTCCCGTTTCTGTCATCTTTGACTAACTTCGTTCCACACCATGGGCATTTCAATACCTGAAACTTATTATGCCGGTCTTTCTCACTTCTCACGTAAAAATGATTGCTTACATTTTGAAGCTTTTCCAAGTGATATTTTGCAGAGTTTTGGGAACCGTTGTTTTTGTTAGGGATATGAGTACCACCTATCCATAAACCGATAGTTATAGGGCTCTTTCCCAACGGGTATGCGGGATATTTGTGCTTTTTTTGTGTACTGTCTAGTCGTATATACTCGCAAGCACATATTAAGGTTGCCGCTCTGGTAAACTGTTGTGCAGCTAAAAGCCTAAGCGTGTATCGCATAATAACAGTTGTGCCAGCCGATGAATCAAGGTGTGAAAGTCTCCTGTAAAAATAGTAAAAGCAGCCAGCCCAAGGTACGCTTCAGTTTTACCGCCGCCCGTGGGAAACCAAATTAAATCAACAAGACTCCTTTCATCAGAGTAATCATTAACAATGGAGTTTATATCCATCAAGAGGAAAGCAATCTGAAACGGCCTCCACTTACAGTTAGCGTCAGATTCCGTCGAGTAATCCAGTCCATTGAGCCAATCGGAGATTTCTTCGTCACCAGGGTATCTGTCAGCATTCGATTTCGCCATCTCAGTTTGTTTTTCAATGTGAATACGCTGCATAAACATGGCTCGATTTGCCAACTCAAATGAATTATAAGCAATATCATTTGATTGGAGTATTTCGATGCCCCGATACATCCTTTCATATGCACGTCTACATTCAGCTATGTTTTTGGATGCAGCGGAAGTAAACTTGCTATCCAAATGCATCGCAGTTTTTTCAAGATCATCAACCCACATCTTGTATAAATTAATAAGATTAACCATTGATGCCAATTTTTGAACCTTCGAATTCATATCAAGGTCAGACAAATATTTCATTGAAAGCTCGGCGTCAGTGATTAGTTCATTATCTGGAAGTGAAAAACTCATAGATGGAACTTCTATCATGGGGAAAAAATCATTCCATAAACGGCCATTACCGCTTTCATCAATCGCCCAGTCTACAGATGTTCCTAACCCTGTTCCATAGATTTTTTTGTGGCGATACAGCAATTCCAATGATAGTTCCTCATCATCCATGGCTTCTGCATCGGCATTTGGATCGCTTTCAACAAAGATAAACGAGTTTTTCTTTGTCGAAACTTCAATGTGCGACTGAAAAATGCAGTGGTTTGCATGATACGGATTTTCCTCAAGTCCATTGACCAACATAATGGTGATGGACCAAATTTCTTCAGACATTCTAGTCCTAAGTGCGACAATTTTCGCATTGGTTCCATCCAGATTGCTGTTTTGCTCGCATTCAACATAATCCTTGCCAGAAAAATCAATCTGTAAATTTTCTATTTTATGAGGGACACGAACGTATCCCTTTGAGGAATAATCCAGAAAACGATACATTATGTTTCTTAACTCACGGAACTCGTTCTCAGGTATTGTATCTCTCTCAAATATATTTCTTATTTCCTTTGCCTGAATCGCGTGGTTAAGCCTGAGTGTTGAACTGGCTTGGTCATAAGAAATAATCCCTGCCAACTCAGGTGGTACGGTATAAGTAGCAGGGTCATGTGGATGATAGGGCACAGCACAGTCGGGAATTAAAGCGTTTCTGTATGTAGCAAATTCGACATCAATATTTACCACATTGCAGTTTCCAGAAGCTAAGAAGGTTATCCCCATTGACGATGGCATATACTGCGTCGACATACCTATTTCTTCATCAAGATTTTCGTCTGCTGTTTCGTCTAAAGTAACAGTCCTATCCATTGAGGACTCAACAATATCTTCGGAAGTATCATCGCTTGGTATAGCAACATTATCCTCAGCGTTCTCATTTGTTTCGGATTCGGGAAGAGGAACAGTTTCATCATTATCCTGGTAAGTCACGTTTCCTTGCGGAAAGAGAATTCCAACAGAATATCTACTGGTAGGAGTTGTTGAAATCAGTTCATGTTCTGCGTCCGGAAGAGAGAATTCTGAACCTGGGCCAAGAAGTTCTGCTTTGATAAGATCAATATATTCCTCTCTTGCTGAGATCATCTGCTTCCTAATTTCATTATCTGTCATATGGACACCTCTGATTCTGTGATAGGTCTGTTTACCAAATTTGCAGCAACATTTACGCTTTCATCCAGGGCTGAAATGTGCTCTAGCTCAAGAATCTCAGAAAGATTATCGACATTATCATATACAATTTCCACAATATAACCTTCAGGAGGGATTCGTCCACTTAACTTACCGTTAATTGCTTCCGCAATTAACTTAAGTATGGCGCGTCGTTCATGCCGAACAATTTTACAAGCCTCAAACGTCCCGTCGATGTCGCTCATCAGATAAGGATCTCGTGTTACAAGAGCAATGCACTGCATGGTCTTGATATTGCGTGGGCCAACGATGTGTCCATCTTCAATCAGCCATTGTCTAACTGTACTCTCTTGTATGGAGCAACCAGCCGCTCCCAATTTTTTTGCGACGTCTTTATAGGTATAATTTCCATTCGCCTTATATTCACGCAACGCTTCCTTCCAATATGCTGCTTTTTCAGTTGCTTCTACAACTGCTGCATTGAGCATACCAGTCTGCAAAAGCCTTTCGTAGATGAGATCAACAATATTTTTCGTAAAATCATCACGCTTTGCAAATACCATCAAATCTCCCGGGGCCAGTTTTTCAACAGATGTTTCAACAACCGTCGCTTTTTCACGATGGAAGACAACCGCAGAGTAATATTTTGTAAAGAGAATTTGCTCTCCTGTAGCGAAGGTACCAATATAATGAACCTCCGCTATAGGTGTATTTCCAGAAGGAATCGCACCATTTGAGGCATACTTACGAATATCAAATGCATTCAAGCCATTGATGTATTGATTAAAATCGGAAAACTCTTGAACCGTTGTATCTTCAGCAACGTCAGCAACGTCCTCCTCATCGCTCGCATCGATGTTTAGTTCTTGGGCTTGGAGTCCTCCTGATTCTGACCCCCTGGTTCTTGCGTCCAAAGCGTGCTCATACTTCTGTTGCCTTCTCTTACGATGTCTGAACAATTTCCCCTCATAGTCATATAGGATTTCTTCTACGATTTCGGAAGATTGGCATTGCAGCGCGTCAAATCGTTTGCCAGTAACATCACCAACCACTAAAATTGAATCATAATACTGTTTTGAATCAAAGCGATTTGCTGTAACACAGGTCACATTTTCAGAATACTCTGTAAATTTAGGATTGAAAGCCAAAATATCTGAATAGTACGCCTTCGGGACAACTATTGCAATTTTATGACCAGCGTGCTCATGTAAATATTGATACAAAGCGTCTGCTTTGGGGGAATGATTGGAGAAATTGTGATACTTTTCTTCAATGTCACAAACGATTTCAGCACATATGTCCTGCATCATACCCGCATCGTATGCAATATCCCATAGTTCCTCAATTCGCTTTGCTGGTGAAACAACGGTTGGATTGATCATGCCACTGGCAATTGCCGTTTCCAGCTCATTCATAGAAAAGACAGCCGTTGTCAATAGGTTCAGTAAACCGAACGCTGAAATGATAAAATCATCTCGCTTGTCGCTCATCCAACTTGATTGGCGAAGTACAGATAACCTATTTCTAATCTTTTTGTATTCTTCCCAAGTCCAGCCACCGTCAATATATAGGGGAACTATTGTTTTATTGACTATATTGGAAATCTGCTGTTCAAGCTCTGTAGTGAGCGGATTTGCAACGACAGCTTTTTTTGAGGTTTTCTTAAGGTAGTTTTTTGTACAAGCAAAGATTTCTGCATCTTCATACATCTGAATAATGTGTTCTCCAATAGCCGTTTTTGATGGAGTCACAATATGAACAAATCGCAAAGACTTACGACGAATCAAGTCTGCAAGCTCTGAGCCATTTTCAGTTAATGAGTCGACATTCGTTACTAACAGCCCAACAACTTTATTTATATGCTTATCTAAAACTAAATCCCTTGCTGTGTCTATTTTCCCAGTAACTTTCAAAACAGCTTCTGCCTTGGTTGGATTAAATCCGTATTGGTATTCCTCTCCACCACTTGTGTAATATGATGCTGGAACTAACTCTAATAATCCGATTTGTTTCCCATTCCCATATACAAAATGCAAATTTTTTTCAATGTCATAGAAATCCGTGCGATTAGCTACAATAACTATTGAAATGTCTTAAACGCTTGGGATATTCTCAATTGGGACGCCATACAAATAAGATAAAAAGTCTTCTCGGTTTGCTTTGGCCTTGCGTACCCCGCGACCGTCCGTGATTGACGATGTCCCATTGTACGGTTTTATTAGGTGTTTGGTCTTTTCATATGGCATATAAAACGTGGATTTCCCATTTCTCCCTTTTCCGTCCTGTTCGAGTGCCATATATTGCCCTCCATATTTTGGCACAATCCCGCACCAACGGTAACGCTGATTTTTAAACATCACCATATCGCCGATTTGAATATTGGCAAGGATATCATCATTAGTCGAAGCGTTATATGATAAACAGCATATTGCTACAGCGGCAATAGATGCAAAATCAAAGCATGAAGACCCCGTGTGCAGAGCAAAGCTAACCGAACGGCTCTCCTCATTCAAATTATTTATAAAGAACTGCATATATCGTTCGATAATTGCTTCCTTTGAAATTAAAGAATCTCCATAATAAATATCGCATTTTTGCAGAACCGATTTTGCAAAATCTTCAACCGCCATCATGACACCTCGCTACATACCCGTCAGCATTTCAAGACACTTCAAAATAAACGATGCCATTTCTTCAATTACTGGAATTGTAACTGAATTCCCAAATTGCTTGTATTTTTGAACTTTCGGAACATTATCCGGAAATGAAAACTGGTCTACTCCATTTTCATCAACAAACGCATAATTAACGAATCCTTGAAGTTTACCCCATTCTGTTGGAGTCATGACTCTTATTCCTTGGTCATTTAGCTTTGTCTTTTTTCCCTTGATTTCCATTCCCGCAATTCCATCTTGCGGGTCATACACAAGATTTCGTTCTCTTCCTGAGCCGCCCGTTGCCAAAAGCGTATTAGCAATTGGGTGCTCATTGTTTGGCTCGTTTACAATTCTGTACCCAAAGCCGTAACCCTTTTTTTCTTGACGAGCTCGGTGTTTTACTAAAGTTTCTAAATACCCAGAAGCCATATAATAATGAGCATCAACATCATGTTCTAGGACATCATTCAAATCTTTGTAAAGCGGGTATTCTCTTGATAGAGGCAATTTTTTTGGCAAGGCATCTAACTTATCTTTGGGAAATCTTTCAGTATCAAACCCTATAATGTAAGTTCTTGGTCTGTTTTGTGGGACGCCAAAGTCTCGAGAATTTCGCACAAAATCCTTGCCAGCATAAACAGGTTGATTGTTTTCGTCAAGCGCAACACCAATTACATGATCCCCAAGTTCTACGACTAATGTGCTAATGATTTTTTTGAATGTCTCTCCACTATCATGTGTAACAAGTCGATCTACATTTTCAAGGAAAAAAGCCATAGGACGAGTACTTTTTATGATTTTGGCTATATGAAAAAAGATGCGACCCTTTTCCTCATTATTGAACCCTTCCTGATTACCGACTCTACTAAATGTCTGACAAGGAAAGCCAGCTAACAGGATGTCATAAGGTGTCTCTTTGACAAGAGTCTTAAACTCATCGCTTGTTAAATCGTTAAATGGGTTTTCACCAAACAGATGCTGATATGTCTTACAAGCATATTTGTCTATTTCCGAGGATAAGACATTCACAAAATTCCCGGTTCTCTCAAATCCTTTTCTTATTCCTCCAATGCCAGCACATAAATCAATTGTGCGATACGGAAGGCTAGGATACGTTTGAAGTTCGTCCAATATTGTGCTTACACAGAAATCTAGTTCTTTTTTTATTTCATGTCCCCAGAATCTCAAGACAGTCCATCCAGACTCTTGTAGCTTTTTATTTACCATAGCGTCTCTGAGCATGGTTTTTTCGATTTTGTTTACCCAAAAATCTCGATTGCTCTTTATTTCTGCCTTAGCATTTTCCCAATCGTATCCATGCCAAAAATCCCCATCACAAAAAACGGCTATTTTCCTTGCTCTAAAAACAATATCTGGCTTTCCATATACTGAATTATCGTTGCGGCTAAATGTCGTAACCCCTCTTTTTATCAATTCATCGCACAAAACATTTTCGATTGTAGTTCTGGAATTACGTACACGGCTCATATTATAACTGATTTGTTCTTTCGTCTTTTTTCGAGCCATTGCGCATCCATCCTTCACATATATTTTTAATCTGGTTTAATTTCCATTATATCATCAAACGTACATCCGAGGACAGCACATATCTTCACAAGAACTGAGACGCGGACGTCTTCGTTTTTCCCAAGGTGTGCCATAGCGTTAGTACTGATCCCTGCTTTTTGAATCACTTCCGTCTTACTCATTTCCTTATCTATGAGCAATTTCCAGAGTCTATTGTAGCTGACCGACATAAAGATTCCCTCCTCATTGGCCGTTTAAAGTTACCACGTCTATTATATCAGCAAATTCCTACGAATTCAATTGTGGATTGAGCTTTGCAACGTAAATATTTAAAATTTTCAGCTCTTTCCACTTGTTAAGTTGCCTCTTATTCCGCTCTCTCTCGCCCACTCACTTTGTCTCTTCCGCCGTTTCTCGGAGTAAGGGCGGGTGACATGGATGCTAACCCGCCGCTTGTCCACTTCGAAGTAAGAACCGCTGTATTCGTCTACCTCCGTGAGCTTACACAGCTCTGGGAAGTCAGCAGCCAGGGCGCTCAGCTTCCTTATCAGCTTCGGGTTGTTGGTGCGTATCTGCATGGGGTCGCTGGACTGATTGTAATAAATCTCGGTGTCTCTGTCTCTCTTTGTGAGTTTACTCATAAACTACCTCCAAAATCTGATTGCTTTCTCTAAGGGGCCATTTTCGGAGAATTTTCCCCGATTGACGAATTGGCGTTTTTGGCGATTTTCGATTTGGAGCAGCCCCAGGTGAGGAGTTATCCGTCTGGGACTGCTGAAAATCGCTGTTTTGCCGATTTTGCCGATTGGCGAATGAAAATCAGCCCTTTTTCCGCTTCGCCTCCTTAATGCCGTTGACCAGCCGGACAAGCTGGTCGGTTGTGATGGAGATATTGATGCACTTGTCGGGGGATGGGTGGTCGCTCTCCTGGTCGGCCTTAATCTTTTCCTCGATCTCAGCGGCCAGCTCCGGCACGAACATCTCCATTGCACCCGGTACGCTGTTCAGAAAGTCCCCGGAGATCGGCGGCGTTTCGATAAAGTCAGGGTCTTCCTCATCATAGACCGGCACAGACCACTTGAATTGCTGGAACTGGGTCTTGCCTTTCTTCTTCCGATTGATGCCACTGTGAACGACATCACGGTGCCAGGTCAGCCACTTGTCATAACCAATGAAAGTGTCCATCTCCACGCTGTAGAAGCGTTCGACCTCCCGCTGGACTTCCTCCACCAGCGTCCTGACCTCCGGCAGCGTTGCCGCTTCCCGCAGGAACAGCAGCCTTCCGATGGTGGTGTACGGGTCATCATTGCAGAACTCGTTGACCAGTTCGGCCTTGCCATAATTCCTCCACGGCCTGCCGGTCAGGATGTCCCCGGTGGCCTTCTGGTAGGCCAGTGCCTCCTTGACGTTGTTGGCCTCGTGCTCGGCGGCGCAGGCATAGAAAACCTCGTCGTAGTGGTAGCCAGGGAATACCTCACGCTTGAGCTTGCTGATGAGCCTGTCAAACCGGGCGGCAGTTTCCCTGTAGTGTGCCATAGTCGTAACAGCGTCCAGATTTTCGAGTGTGATCTCCTTGTCGGTGCAGCCGAAAGCGCAGAGGGCTTTCTTCTCGAACGGGGTAAACTTGGTGTACGGATTTGCTAACATACTGTATCCTCCTTGAATTGGGTAAAAAATTTAGGGGCTGTGTTTGCAGTCCCTATGTATGAGAGAAGCCGCCTCCTGCGACACAAGAGACGGCTCCCCAGTTCCTTATTCAGTTCTCATATCATGACTTGATGAAGTCCCAAAGGCTTTCTTTCAGGGCTACAACCACTGCAATCGCCCACCCAGCGACAAAGGGAAGGACGAAGGCCACAAACCCTATCACCAGTGTCCGAACCGATTCGGTGCCGGTGCAAATGCCCATCAGATAGCCGAGTATCGCAATCAGGAAGCACAGACCGGAGAAAATGTAGAAGATGGCTCCAGCGAAGCTGGTCAGGAAAAGACTGAACCACTGCGCCACGGTCACAATCAGCGCTATCGGTAAAGCGATAACCTTCAAAGGTATCTTCAATAGGGTCATGGGGTCGCCTCCTTGCTCAATCTGGCTTAAAGTATCTTGCGCCGTACACTTCGTAAATCTCTTGCATCAGCATCACGCCCAGGGTCAGACCATAACGGAAGTTTTCTTCCTCTGCATAGCTCTGGCTCTCGTACATCGTCTCCCGTATCGTCTTTGCCTGGGCTGTATCCTTATCATCCAACCTGGTGAGCAGGTCTTCAAACAGTTCATCCACTTTTGCCTCCGCCTCCTTGAAGCGTTCATCCTGGGACATGATAACCTCTGACGGGTAGATTTGTCCATTGTAGAGCAGTTCCATAATCATCATAATCACCCCCTCTCACAGATACACGATTTCGGACAGAACGATTTCCTCCGCCCGATTCTGAATACTGCCCATCGCCTGCACCCATCTCCACCAGTCACGGCGTTTCAAGTCCTCGGTCACGCCCTCGGCGGCTTTCATCTGGTTTATGAGCAGCTCCAGCCGTTCCTGTGCCTGTTCGTTGATGTCCGCAAGGTAGGTTCCCATACTGCCGGAAAGGGTCAACTCGGTGTAGGTGATGGGGCGGTGTTCCTTCAGATAGCGGAGGTGCATCCGTCCCCATTTCCCAATGGGGCGGCGCTCCTCCGGCAGCTCCAGGTCGGGGATGTAATAATCCCCGACAAGTACATAGTCCAGCCCGTTGCTGTCATCATGGATTCTCGGTTTCAGCTCGTTCATAGTGCTACCTCCTCTGTTTGTCTGGTGCTGCCTTGCTGCTTCGGGAGATAATAGATGCCGTTCTCCCTGTCCTCTGCACGGATCTTCTCCTTTGCTGCGTCCATCTTAGCCTTCTTTGCCCGCTTGTTCTTCCAGTAGTAAGTGGCCTGCCAGCCGGTAGACTTGCTCCGCAAATACTCCTCGTGCCGTCTCTGCCGAGTGGCCTCCCTCCGCTGTTCCAGTTCGATCTCCTCTAGGGTGGGTTCGGCTTCATCGTGGGGGGCGGAGAACTGACCGACGAAATTGAAGTAAATCTCTATCGTCTGCGGAGAATCAAACCTGCCCTTGACATCCCGTTCATGCACCAGAATCTTATCCACAAACTCAATCAGCATGGGCGTGGTTAGTTCCTCGAAGTCCTGATATTTCCTGACCAGAGCGATAAACTTCGATGCGGAGTATTCCTTCTTCTCCGATTTCCCGACAGCCTCCTGCAACTCCTGTATCTCCTGTTCCAGAGTAGCCTGTTCACCGGCGTATTGTGCATCCAGAAGCTGATACCGTACATCCGGCAGTTTTCCGAGGGCATTGTCCTCATAGATTTTGCAGATCAGCACCTCCAGTTCCTCCCGCCGTTTCAGGCAGGCCGCAAGTCGGGATTTCTGCTCCTTGATGGCGCTGTCCTGCTGTGATGCTACTGCCTCCTCCACAGGTCGCCTAAACTCGGCCTCATCCTCTGCGGAAAACTTCACAATCTCTTTCAGCGTCTCTTTCACAAGGGTCATAACGACTGAGGCGTGAATCCTGTGTGCAGACGGGCATAGGCTGCCGACCGGCGTTTTGTGATAGCTGGAGCAGTCAAAAGTGGGGACTCGCTTGCCGTTGTTGACACGATGGATATACATCACACTCCCGCAGTCAGCACAGAACATCAGCCCGCTGAGAGGGTGCGTCTCGCCCCATCCGTCAGGATACCGGCGGATATTCGAGCGAAGCCGCTGGACGTTATCAAAAGTGTCCTGGTCGATGATCGCTTCATGAGTGTTCTCGATAATCGTCCATTCATCCTGGTCAACGTAGTGACTTCTCTTGTCCTTGAAGTGCTTACGGGTCTTGAAGTTGCAGGTATGGCCGAGATAAACAGGGTTTTCGAGGATATGGGCGATTGTGGTGCTTCTCCACAGGTACGGGTTTTTGATTTCCCTCGATTTGTAAAGCCCGATTCCGAGCTTTTGATGATGATAGGCCGGTATATCGACCTTCTCGTCAGACAATATCTGTGCAATCTGATACGGGCCTTTCCCATCCATCGACAACAGGAATATCCGTTTCACGATGGGTGCCGCTACCGGGTCAATGACCCACTGGTCTTTATCGTCCGGCGATTTCAAATAGCCATAGGACGGGAGGCTGGCGGTGTGTTTGCCAGCCATGTTCTTTGCCTGAAAAGCCGACCTGATCTTCTTGCTGGTGTCCCGTGCGTACCACTCGTTTGATTTGATATTGAATTACTCTCGCCTTGCAGGTCATCGTCGTGACTGAGCCTTTCGTACAGTGCGGTTATGGTCTGCTGCCTTTTCTTTGCCATTAGGCGCTCCTCCTTCCATAAAAGAGTAGATAAGGTTTTACTGAATACCGGATTTGCCCTGTTTTTCGGGACTTTTTCGGTATGTACTAAAATCTTATCTACACTCTACACCTCCCCAGACGCTGCTGAAAATGGACCCCTGACGGATAATAAAAGGCTTGTCTATCTGACACCGCCGCCAGATAGACATCGGAGATCGGCTGCTCATACAGAGGGAGCAGGTCCCTCAAAATCAAAATATCTCCATCCAGGTACAGCATTTTGCTGTACTGGGGAAATAGCTCAGGCAAATAGAATTTGAGTAACGCCGCCGTAGAAACATGGAGCCCTTTTTTCTGAAGCGTTACGAAATCTTCCCCCTCGCAGACGTCCATGAGATCAATTTGAAACCCCGGCCTGCTCAGTCTGGTCAGCCGTTGCCTGTTCTCCTCTTCCACGTTGTCGCATAAAACATAGATATGATAGTTGGTCGTCTGGTCTCTGTTCTCATATAATGACCTGATCGCGACGCCAGTTGGCAGTGCAAATTTATCGTCGCATATCAATACAATCGGTATTTTCATGTGGTGCAATATTCCTTTCTCTCTAATTTGGGGACATATTCACGCTCGGCTCGTTTCCGTGCTTTTAGCACTTCTGCGAGCAGATATTGAATATATGAAAAGGTGTACCTTTGCAAATTATTAATGGTTTGTCAAGCGCGAGGAAATCTTATCACGAAACAGCGAAAAAAGCAATCCCTTCTGGCAAGAAATCGGGCAGGAGTGATAAATATATGAGGGCAAAGAGAAAGTTTGAAAAGGTACACCTTTCCAAACTACCCCACGGCTTTACTTGCCCTCCTTTTCCAATT
>JAJQGT010000016.1 GCA_021201135.1 Oscillospiraceae bacterium | reverse complement strand
CCTGCCGAGCAAAGAGGATTTGAAGAAGTTATTGGAGGAGCAGATGGAGGAAGATGTGTAGGTAGAATGACTTATTGCATAAAAAACTGATGGAATTTTAACCGTTTGCAAAAGTACTATTTTTAAGGAGTGGTGGCATGAACGAAAATGACACAAAAAAGTCGAAGGATTTTAACATTTACTATTTAAACTTAAGCAAGGTATATGAGATTGCAATGATGATCAACAATGTCATCCTTACAAAAATTGAAACGGACAGGTCAAGTAGCTTTGAAAAACAGTATGGTTATACCTCCTCTGTCTCAGCACAAGGAACAAAACAGTTTTTAGATGGAATTAAGGCATCCATTTCAGCGAATGCAAAAGAAACCTCCACATCATCATCCAAAGTAGTAGAAAGCCTAGATGTTAAAACAACGAAATCTATACTTTTGCGCAGAATTATCGAGCGGTGTACATCCGTTACGATATTAGAAGGCTCAGCGGAGGGGGATCTTGTCAAAATTGATCATGTGAAATTGGAATTGTTGGACGAAGAAAGTCTACGCCAATTTCTTATTCTTCGCCGTGATGCTTTAAAAGGGATGCGTGTTGAAGGAATGGAAGTAAATAATCTCATTAGCTCGATGTTACAAGATTATGCTTATATTTTGAAAGGGGCTGTGGATGACAAGGACACAAAAGATTCTAAGGCTGATATTATCATAAAGATTCCCATGGAAATCCAGTCGGAGTTTGAAAATAAATACAGTATTGACGATTTGCTCATTGGTCATGTTTCTATTGTTGGCATTTACAAGGGCATTGTAGGAGAAGAATTCATTACCTCGAATACATTTACTTACCTTCAAGAAATGGGGTTGCGTAAGGATGGACAAGAAGATAAGGTAATTAAAAGTGGCACACAACCTGTATTGGACACCGCCACGGAGAAAAAGGACAATGAATATCATTTTATTGATACGCTGGCGATAGTTCAGGATGTAGCATTCAAGCTGGAAGAATCAACTGCTAACAAACTTCATTGGTGGAATCGAATTGGTATTTGGCTGAGCAATTTAAGGAGAGAAAGCCGTGAATAATCACACTTTACACACTTATCGAAATCTTGCAGAATTAAGAAAGATACAAGAAGAAAGAGAAGTTTTTCCTTTTATATTTTCGGAAACAAAAGATAGAATTGAATGCTGTTCAGAAATATGCATTGACATCTCTGCATTGGTTTACTATTTGTCAATAAACAAAAGCAACATTGAGCCAATATATATAAATTTTACAAGTATGGATGAAGATACTCTTGTCATTGTAGAAGATAATCTCGCAGAAAGTGCTATAGAATTACTGCCTTTATTATTTTACGAATATAGCCCCTATTTTGATAATGATAATAAGACTATTTCCGATTCAAAAGAAATCATTGAATTAAAACCATGTCCAAGACGAAAGATTTTTGAATATAACAATGTGCAAGATTTAGAAGAAATTATCCAATATGCAGAGATAAATAATATACCAATTGCTACCTTTTCGCGCGCAAACGGAGATCTTCGGAAAGAATTTGAACAATTCAACGCTTCTTGCGAGCTTTCACTGTTAGATTTGACGTCTGTATCTTATGTGATTGAAAATAATAAGTCTTTAATTTATTCATTAGAACAGTTTCTTGGCGCGATGCTCAACATCAGGGTCATCGCTCAAACATCTCAGATTGATATATTGTTGAATTATTTGCCGCTGTTTTTTGATGGTCAAGAGCCGATTCGTGAGCTGATTCCTGATTTGCCAGGGATCGATGTAGATTTGCCGGGCAATGGTAGTGTTATGAGGGTCATAGATTTATGTGAGAACGACTTCGAAAATTTGATTGATACATTTAACCACAATTTGATTGGCCATGGCTATTTTAAGAAGCGATTAGAGCACTCTTTAAGAAACTTTGCCATACTAAATAAAGCTAATGAGCAAAAAGTATTTTCAATTTTTCTGTTTGGAATTTCTGGCATTGGAAAGACAGAGGTCGCTAGACTATTGGCAAATGGGCTTAAAGAAGATTGCTACTTGGGGAAAATTAATTTTCAAAATTACAGCAGTCAAGACGCACTAAATAGTTTGATAGGTAGTCCAGCAGGCTATGTTGGCTGTAATCATGGTGAGTTGAGTGAGAAAATTCAAAAAAGTGAAGTAGGAGTTCTACTGTGTGATGAATTTGAAAAAACTAACCGTCCTGTATTTTCGTTTTTCCTTGAGTTACTAGAAGAAGGTCGCTTTACTGATTCTATGGCAAGAGAGTACGATTTGGATGGATATGTTATTATTTTTACATCAAACATCCAAAATGAGGCTGAGTATAAGAAAACTATTCCACCCGAATTACAGACGCGTTTTGATTTGGTATGCGAATTCGAAGAACCTACCTCAGATGAAAAAACTGAATTTTTGAATTTGTTACTAGAGAAAGCATATCAAAAATATCCCGAGGAATTTGCAACCTTCGAACTAACTGAGCAAGATAAACGAAGTTTGTATGATTTCGATTATAGAAGTTTGTCAGCCCTTAGGGATATAAAGCGAGAATTCAACAACCGTCTCGTTGATTTGTTTAGTAGCAAAGGCATATTGTGAGCCAATTCCACTCAAGTTATAAATTTATTTATACTATATTCACTTGCGCCCCTACCGCAAATATGTTATAATCCAAGCAAAGAAAATAGCACATTTCAACCATCACACCACAGACACAGTCGTACTTATCAGCCCGATAGGAATACGATAATTTAACTCCTGTACGGGAGACAATACGGATAATCAAGACAGCCTGAAGACCACGAAACATATTTCCTAAACAAAAAGCGTTAAGTTTAGCTTCGGGCAACGAGTGGGAATAACCTCATTCAAAAAGAAACCCAGTATTGATGCGGGCTTACAGGCTTCCATCAGACAGTTGGCAACAAAATGGCAACAATGTCTGAGGTGTTCAAAGAATAACAGAAAAAGTTATCAGATTTTCTACAGGTCTGATAACTCTTTTTTGTGCTGATTTTTTCTTAATTTCGGATAACTTCATCTGATGGGTAATTGTAGCGCCAACGATCTTTCGCTTACGATGAGTTTTGTCTTTACAATTTCTGCGGAATGTATTATAATTATCTTATAGGTTTTCGTTCCCAAATCATAATATAAGGAGCTGTTCCCCATGACAATGGTTATTTTGCTTGTGGCAGGAGGCTATCTTCTCTTTGTGATTCTTAAAGAGGCGCACAAGGAAGACGCCACTGCCTTGGCGACTTGTATTCTTTCTGTAATTCCCGCTTTATTGGCGTTTGCGGGGGTTTATAAGTTTTTTACATGGCTTGAAGACTTGATTACAGAAAATCTGGTTTTGGAATCCTACTACCTTCCTCTTGTAATATTTGTTCATATTGTTGGACTACTCGGAAGTTTGGCAGTGTTATTCTTTGGCGCATATTTCACTATGCCATTTGCAATGACAGCGGCAACTACAATAAAAGCGAGGGCAAACAAGGGTGTTGAAGACAAATCAAAAGAGGTCTTCGGGGACGAGCCGAAGCCACACACTTTGGTTGAGAAAGCCAATGAGGTTTTCAGCGATGATGAGAAAGGCGGATAGCGATGGTTTATGTCTTATTGGCGTTTGTGGCAATCGGCGTGTACTATCTAATTTATAAAGCCAAGAGCGAAATTGCCGAGAATAAAGCTGATAGCGATATTGAACGTCTCAAAAGCATTCAAAAGCGGTTCAACCTCA
>JAJQGT010000012.1 GCA_021201135.1 Oscillospiraceae bacterium | reverse complement strand
ATAACATATAAACAGTTTATTCGGCATCAGCTATGTTACGCAGATATCTACAGGAGGTGACCTTGCTATGCCAGACTAAAAAACTTTCTGTCAGGCACCCATTATTTTATCTGTTAGCGGCTTTCGTACCATACCAGCCGCAGAAAGGATGCAAAATATATGACAAGACTCATAAGCGCAAACCGTCTCTACCAGTTCCCACCCGAAGTAAAGATTATTTCGAGTGTGGAACATCCGAGCCTGGACCGGATTGATATTACTGTTGAACTTCCGCCACAGGATCGGATATGCCCCAGATGCGGCTCCCACTGCTGCACGGTCAAGGAATCCGGGAAAATCCGGACTGTCCGGCATCTTCCGGCCGCAAACCGCTCCGTTTTTGTCAGCTACAAACGCCGCCGCTTTATCTGCAGCGACTGCCGTGCTACTTTTTATGAATCTGTCTACTGGATTCACGACCATCTCCTGATGACAAACGCCCTTCTGGCAGATATATGTCTGCAGCTGACAGAAATGGTTTCTATCCGTGACATTGCTAAGAAGGAGCTTGTCACGCCTGATGTTGTGGGCGATGTCTTCAATCTTATATCAATCGACCACCCTGATGAGCTCCCTTCTGTTCTCTGCGCAGATGAATTTAAAGGGGACGCCGGGGATTGGAACCCCAATACTGGTCGTTGGAATACGCATAAGTTTCTCTGCAACCTCACTGACGGCAGTTCCGGTGTACTGATTGATGTCCTTCCCTATATAGATAAGAAGTATCTGGTCAGCTACTTCCGAAACTATTCCGTACAGCAGCGCAGCAAGGTGCAGTTTTTCTGTTGCGATATGCACGCTGGCTTTATGTCCGTTGCAAAGGAATGCTTCCCAAACGCCCTTATCTGCATCGATTTATTCCATGTAGTAAACCGCCTGAATGATGCAATGGACCAGATCCGGCGCCGTATCCAGCATGAGGTCATAAGCATGGAATCGAACTCATCTGAGGAGAATTACACGCTTCTTAAGAAATCGGCCTACATACTCAAAACCAAAGAGGCCAATAAAGCAAAGCTCTGGGGCGTCAAACAGGCAGAGAAACAGGAACGTCTTGACCGTATCCTGGCACTCTATCCTGATATCAGTGAGATGTATGACCGCCTCCAGGAATTCCTCGTCATCATCGACGAGAAGTCCTATGTCATCCAGCGTATGGAATTTGGCAACTGGCTGAACCGGGCCGAGTCATCGGATGTCCCTGAAATCAGATCCGCAGCCACCACTCTCCGCCATTGGCGTGGATACATTCAGAATGGTTGGAAGTATAACCATTCGTCCGGCGTATGTGAAGGCATCACTCTAGTAGATATGCGGATTGCTCCGCATACCCCTAGTCGGAACCGTACGTGCGCTACTAACGCATACGGCTCTTCATCTCACATCCAACACAACATCAGCATAGCAAGTTGACCATGACTCTGGGTTTGGCAAGAGGGAATGTACGGAGTACGCCATTATAGAACGCTTCTCTTGTGTAGCTTTTCTTCTGGCTTCTCCTGTTCAACCACTTAAAGAGCAATTCCTGCGTGCAATGTAAGTACGACTGCACATCCCTTTGATTATCGGTAACCGCATAATACTGGTAATGTCCCCGCAGTTTTGCGTTCACCCTCTTGAATATCCATTCCAGCGGCATCGTTCTGTTGGCTTTTATCCATTCTTTCATGGCTTTGACCTTGCTCCGCAGTTTCTTCCGGCTCGTCTTCACCTTGCAACGAAAGAATTGTTTCTTAACATCCGTACTGCAATAAAAGGTGAAGCCAAGAAAATCAAAGGTCTCCGGTTTTCCCTGTCCTCTTTTCTTCCTGTTTTCCGCCGCGAATCTGCCGAATTCCAGTGTACGGGTCTTTTCCTCCGCAAGTTCCAGTCCATATTTTCTGAAACGTTCTTCCAGTCGTTGCCTGAATACTTCCGCTTCATACCTGTACTGGAACGTAGCAACAAAATCATCCGCATACCGGATAAGATGGCACTCCCCTCTGCACTGTCTTTGCACTATGACATCAAACCAGTTGTCTAATACATAATGTAAATACACATTTGCAAGTACCGGGCTTGCTCCATTCCCCTGCGGGGTTCCGGCTTCGCTGTCCAGATACTTCCCGTTTTCCATGATTCCGGCTTTCAGAAATCTTCTGATCAACTCCAGGAATTTCCTGTCCGCTATGTCGTGTTCCAACATCTTCATGAGCCACTCATGGTCTACGTTGTCAAAGAATCCCCTTATGTCGGCTTCTACCACAAAGCTGGTCTTGCCCTTTTGTATGCACCGTTTGACTTTCCTGACTGCCTGATGACAATTTCTGCCCGGTCGAAATCCGTAACTCGTGTCATAGAACTTTGGTTCATAAATTTCCACCAAAATTTCCGCTATGACATTCTCTACTAATTTGTCCTCATAACAGGATATCCCAAGCGGCCTCATTTTCCCTTTTGTTTCTTTCGGGATATAGACACGCCTGGACGGATTCGGATAGTAATTCCCATCTTTCATCCGCCTCACCAGTCTCTCCAGATTCTCATCCAGATTCAGCCCGCATTCTTCCTTTGTCACTCGGTCGATGCCTGACGCCTTGTGTCTGTCCATCTTCCCATGCACAGCTTTTAACGCCGATGCGTTAATATAAGCCGCCAGATTCTGAACCTTGCCGTCAGTCCTGTTTGCTTTCGCGATGTTGTATTTTAATCCAAGTTTTCCGTTTACCATGTCCCCAGTTCTCCATTGTCTGCATGTTCGGTTTCACTTGAAGTTGTGAAATGTACGCCCCTTTCCTCCACCGTGATTAGCGGTTTCTTTGGTACTATGGGCGTATCGGACTTCCTGCTATCCATTTGGATTCCTATCTCATTTCTTCGGTTTGGTTTCCATACCCGAAGGGAGATAACAGGATCTCAACTGTTCTGTACAGCATATCTATCATCAGCCTCGCCAAGTTCTCTGACTGGGGGTAGTCCCTGTCCCCTTACCAATACGGTGGCAGGAATGTTGCCTGCTATGTATTGTATCATATCGGCCTATTCCCTCATTTTTTACATTTCCCAGCTCAATCACTTTACTCGCGTTTCGGCTCTGCTGCTCCCTGTCCTACGCTTAAATCTGGCGTTACCGCTTCAATTCCAAGGACTCGGTACGGGCGGCTGGTTAGGCCTTACCCGACAGGATTTTCCTGCTATATGCTGCCAGCTTACAAAGCTGAGCATTTATATATATAAAGCTCACCAGAGGAAATCAGCTCTGCTGATTTCTCAGTTCGCACACAACAAAATAAAAGTATTTAAGCGGGTCTCCTTTGGGGTACACAGTTTCGAAAACTTCCGCAAGAGGCTGTTGCTTATCTGTGGACCTGTACACCTTGTCCACTCGCCGATTGATACCATCAATGAGAAACTCAATGATAAGAACGGATCTGCCTCATAAGCGGACTGCTTATTCAAGAACCAAAATATTCAGTTGTCAGCGGGCTGTATGAATTATTTCAGCCCGCTGTATTATCCCCTCTCTCTGTAGGGAATTGTCAGGGAAGGAGGCAAGATACCCTCAAAAAAGGCCATTTTAATAGGGCCATCTCGGCCCCATCTGTCGCCACTTGGCGAACGTGCATTCGATTGTAATAGCATCTTAATTTTCAATTTATCAAGCCTTTCTTGCGTCAGGTTAGCGGTAGCCTGCGCTTTTTTTGCTTATATGCTATTGAAACACCCCGGAACCATTGATTCCAAGGGCTTTTCTCGCTCTAGAACCCCATTCTATCCCGGAGAGCC
>JAJQGT010000001.1 GCA_021201135.1 Oscillospiraceae bacterium | reverse complement strand
TGGAGCAAAGGCCGCGCTGGTCGAACCCGTCAGATTCTAACAGAAACAGGTCCGACTCGGCAAGTTCGGGCTGATTCTTGTTGATATTATAGTATATCACAAGACGGTCGTCATATAAATAGACTTCAGACACAAAGCACTCAATTATTTTTTTCTTATACGCTTGCTCGTCCTCGCCCTTATTCATATACTGCATGAGCATAAATTCTATATGCTTAGGCGTGAGTACGATGTTCTTTGCCTTCGCTTCCGCTAAAGCGTCCTCAAGCTGCAGCTGCTCTACCTCAAGCTCTTTCAGTCTCGCCGGCAATGACATGGTATCGACGCCGGCCTCTATCGCTTTTAGGGTATTCGCAATCGCCTTTTTGTTATCGGCAAGACGGTGCCGATAAAATTCCTCTTCTTCATTCCTTGACTTATCCTTTAACTGAATCTCATAACAAGCGTTCGCGATATAGTTAACGGCGTCGGGCTGAAGAATATGAGACAGCGTTTCCGCAACGACTAAATCCTCAAGCCAGTCTTTCGGTACCTGCTTCTTTGTACAGCCCTTTTTATATCTCGCCGACGGGCAATAGTAATAATAGAATTTACCGCCGCATTTTCCCGTTCCGCTCACGCCGGTCATTTTCTTCTTGCAGTGACCGCAGAATAACTTTCCTGATAAAAGATATTCCGCTCGAGGGCGCGCTGCCTGCTTACTGGTACGCCTTCGGGCGTTTTCTTTTTGTGCCATGAGGAAAACCTCTTTCGATACGATAGGCGGCACGGCGTCCTCAAGCCGGATATTTCCGCATTTGTACACGCCTATATATTTTTCGTTCTGAATGATTCTCGGTATTGAGCTCTTCGTGAATAGGTTGCCCCTGCTTGTCCTGAGCCCGAGGCCGTTCAAATACTCGCAAATCTCGGCATTCGTCTTATGGCGGACAAACATATCAAACGCAATCTTTACTGCCTCAGCAGACTTTTCGTCAATCACAAAAGACTTATCGGGCCCGATTTTATAACCGAGCGCGATATTTCCGCCGGTTGCTTTACCCTTGAGTGCGCTCTCACGAATACCTCTTTTAATCTTTTGGCTCAATTCTGCCGAGTAGTATTCCGCAAGACCTTCCATAAGGCTCTCAAGAATAATTCCTTCCGGGCCTTCTGGAATAGGCTCGGCGGCGTAGTGAAGCTCGATATTGCATTTTTTCAAATGCCTCTTATATATCGCACTGTCATACTTGTTGCGGGCAAAGCGGTCGGTCCTGTATACGATAACCGCTTCAAACATGTGCTTGGTGCAGTCCTGCATGAGGCGCTGGAAGTCTGGCCGGTTGTCAGTCCTGCCGGAAATAGCACGGTCGATATACTCGCCTATTATGGTAAGGCCTTTTGCTTTGGCGTACTCGGAGCATACGCGTACTTGGCCTTCAATAGACTGCTCTGTTTGGTTGCTCGAAGAATATCGGGCATATATAACTGCCCGTTTCATGACTCAAACTCCTTAGCCTCTAAGTCCATTGCAAAGGCCAAGAGCTTCATTCTGTCCCTCACGCTGAGCTCGCCGTAAATCCTGAGGAGCTCCGTCTCCTCTTTAGAAAGCCGTATAGGCGTGTTTTCATTATTTATATGCACGGGCGCGTTTGCTTGTCCGATGAGGCCATTGTTAGTGTGGACCTGCTCGACGTTTACGCTTTGATTCTCTTCCCAGCCCATGAGGTAAGCAGGCGTGACTTCAAGAGCTTCCGCGACCCGTTGGATTTTATCGCTGCGCATATCTTTAATATAACCTATTTCCCATTTTCTTACCGTACTTGCGCCGACGCCGACTTTACCGGCGAGCTCTTCAAGCGTATACCCCAGCGCAACGCGCCGGTCCTTAATCCTTTCGCCCATACTGTCTAGCATAGAAAATTCCTCCTTATTATAGTAAGTGCCTCAGACTGTAGCCCCGGGGCGCTGATTCTCTTTTATCATATTATACCACGCTTTTGTCGCAAATGAAATAGGAAGAAAAGATTTTGATAGATTTTTATCGCAAAGGCTATTTACAAATCCAAAAGGACAGAGTATAATAAAAATGTCCTTTGGGACAGGCGGTACATGAGGCCTCATTACCGAGTTGAATTTGAACAAGGAGGTAGACAATGAACGGCGTATTGATTAACACGAATTTGCTCAAAGCGCAAATGACGCTTCGCGGTGTTACAGTAAAGGCTTTTGCGGACGCGCAGGGCTGGAGCATGGCCACCGCGTATAGAAAAATCAACGGCAAGGTTGCGTTTACGGCACCGGAAATTCAGTTAAGCGTCGAGCTGCTTTCCCTCGATTCCACCGTTGCCAGTCAAATTTTTTTTTGCCGGCGAAATGTCCTAAAGGACAAAAATGAGTGAAGTAAAAGACGAGACCCTCGACGCAAACGGCCGCGCTAAGGAGCGCGTAATGGTAGAAAGGCTTTTGGCTAACGCAAACGCCTTCTATAAAAATCAAGAAAATCTCCGAGCTTTTGAGGCTTGGAAGAAAAATAAGGAGGACATAACTTATGGCACAAATCACAGTAACGCTTGACCTTACGGCTGAGACTTTGGAAGTCCTGAAGCTCTTAATCCCTCAGGCAAGTGGCAAAAGCACCGCCGTCAAAGGCGACGATGTTCCGGGTCAGATGACCCTCGAAGAATTCATCAAGGACAATCCTGAAGAGACTGAAGCACCCGGCAAGGACAAAAAGCCGGCAAAACGCACGGCAGCTAAGGACAAAAAGCCGGCTCCTAAAGAGGCACCTGCCGAAGAGGAAAAACCTGCTCCCGCTCCTGCTCCCGTTCCTGCCCCTGAGGTTACCCTTACGGACGTTCGCTCAGTAGCTTTGAAGCTCTCTAAGGCCGGCAGACAGAAGGAGCTCAAGGAAATTTTCGCTAAGTACGGCGCAGACAAGCTCTCCGGTATCGCCGCTGAGAATTACGCAGCTCTCTTGGCAGACTTGGAGGAAAAGGCTAATGGGTAAACACGCTATGCTGTCGGCAAGCGGGTCAGAACGTTGGCTTGCGTGCCCGCCAAGCGCTCAGCTTGAGCTGCAGTTCCCTAAAAAGACGAGCAGCTATGCTGAAGAAGGTACGGCGGCCCACGAGTTATGCGAGCTGACCGCAAGATATTGGCTGTCTGAGATAAGCGAGATGGAATACGAAAATCAGCTTGCCGAGCTTTCAAAAGGACAGTATTACAATGCGGAAATGCAGGAATGCGCCGTTGATTACGGACGCTTTATCAGCGAGACCGTTAAGGCGACAAGAGCCGACTGCCCCGACGCTATCGTTGAGCTTGAGGTTAAAGGCCTTGACTTCTCCGAGTGGGCGCCTGAAGGCTTTGGTACCGGCGACTGTATTATCGTTGCGGACGATAAGCTGGAAATCATTGACTTTAAGTATGGTAAAGGCGTTCGCGTCGACGCAGTAGGTAATCCTCAAATGCGTCTGTACGCGCTTGGAGCAATAAGGCTTTACGGCGAGCTCTACGACATTAAAAGAGTCAAGATGTCAATTATCCAGCCCCGAATCAGTCGTGAGCCCAGTACCGATGAAATCACGGTTGCAGAGCTTTTAGACTGGGCCGAGAATTACGTTAAGCCTCGTGCCGCGCTTGCATTTGAGGGCAAGGGCGAATTCAATCCGAGCGAAAATACTTGCAGGTTTTGCAGGGCAAAGGAACAGTGCCGAGCCCGCTACGAGAAAAACCTTGCGCTCTTTGATGAGTCGCTTGACCCGCTGCTTATCACTCCCGACGAGGCCGGTGAGGTCCTTGAAAAGGCGTCTGATATTAAGGCTTGGCTGAAAGACCTTGAAAACCTTGTTATGCAGAAGCTCTTTGAAGGCGAGCCTGTTACCGGCTGGAAGCTCGTCGAAGGGCGAAGCAATCGCAAGTATAAGGATGAGACCGAAGTCGCAAAGGCGATGATTAAAGCGGGATATGACGAAGCTCTTATTTATGAGCGCTCTCTTCTCGGTATCACCGCTATGGAAAAGGCATTCGGCAAGAAAGAAATTAAGAACGTTTTAGGCGACCTGATTATTAAGCCTAAGGGCAAGGCGACGCTTGCGGCTGCTACTGACAAGCGGCCTGAGTATAAACCTGAAGAGCTTATTCTTGACGCTTTTGACGACGTTGAGGAATAAAGCTTGGAGGTATAGCAATGCAAAGAGTCAGACGCAAAAGACGCAGGTTAAAGAGGCCCGACCTCTATGTCGCTGCCGTACTTATTATTGCCGTTGTCGTTTTTCTTACCGCTGCTTTCTGCAGCAGGGATACAACCGACGCGATAACAAGCGAGGTAGCGGACCCGCAGGAAACAACGGAGACCTCCGAGGTTTTAGCCGCGTCGGTTACAACTGAGGAGACTCTTACAGAGGAAGCTCCGGAGCTCATCAGTCTCGGCGAATTCACTGTAACGGCGTATTGCCCTTGTGAAATCTGCTGCGGCGTTTGGAGCGAGGAACACCCGTCGAGAATCGGTACCGACTACGTACAAAAGACGGCGTCCGGTACTATTCCAACGGCAGGCAGAACAATCGGCGTTGACCCCGAGGTTATCCCTTACGGTACGACTGTTATTATCGACGGCCACGAGTACATAGCTGAGGACACAGGGTCAGCGCTGGAAGGAAACACTATCGATATATTTTTCGACACGCACGAAGAGGCGTTAGAGTACGGCCGACAGACGGTCGAGGTATTCATTAAGTCAGACGCGGCGTATTAACCGCCGAAGAAAATCATTGCCGAACGGCAAAATATTAAATTATAAAGGAGATTTTATCATGGCAAGTTCAACTCAGATTACTACAGGCAAGGTACGTTTCAGCTATTGCAACCTCTTTACCCCGAGGGCTATCGACAATGGCCCCGCAAAGTACAGCGTGACGTTACTTATCCCGAAGAAGGACAAGGCGACGCTCGCGAAAATCAAAGGCGCTATCGAAGCAGCAAAAACCCTTTACATGCAGCGCAATTCCGGCAAGAAGCTGCCGGCTAACCTTAAAAACACCCTGCACGACGGTGACGGCGAACGCCCGAACGGCGGCGAATTCGGTGAGGAGTGCCACGGCTGCTATGTTATGACCGTGAGCTCTAAAAATCCTCCGGTTATTGTCGACGCCGATAAGGTACCGATTACAGACCCGCAGGACCTTTATTCCGGCTGCTACGGCAGAGCGATTATTAACTTCTACGTGTACGATACGCAGGGCAATAAGGGCGTTTCCGCAGGCCTTAACGGAATCATGAAGCTGTACGACGGTGAGCCTCTTGGCGGCGGCATTGTCACTGATGATATGTGGGATGACGATTGGTCCGATGAGGATGACGACAACTTTGACGACCTGTTAGGTTAAGTCTATGAGGACGTTATCCTGTGATATAGAAACCTATTCTTCTGTATCGCTTCAAAAGTGTGGAGTCTATGCTTATGCAGCAAGTTCCGATTTTGAAATCCTGCTCTTCGGTTACGCTTGGGACGACGAGCCCGCGCAGGTGATTGACCTCACCCGCGAGGGCTTGCCCGAAGAGCTGCAGGAGGCGTTATATGACCCCGATGTTATCAAAACCGCATATAACGCGCAGTTCGAGCGCACTTGTATTTCTGCGTATTTGGGACAGACGACGCCGCCCGAGCAATGGAGATGTACGGCTGTACTTTCCCGTGAGCTGGGACTTCCTGCAAGCTTGGAAGCGGTCGGCGAAGTGATAGGTTTACCGGAAGAAAAGCAAAAACTGAAAACCGGCAAAGCGCTGATTCGCTACTTCTCTATCCCTTGCAAGCCTACAAAGACGAACGGACAGAGGACGAGAAACCTGCCGGAGCATGACCCTGAGAAATGGGCGCTTTATATTGACTATAATCGTCAGGACGTCGAAACCGAGCGGGAAATCAGGAAACGCTTGTCTCACTTCTCGGTTATCGAGACAGAGCAGCCCTTGTGGGAAGCAGACCAACATATAAACGACCGCGGCGTAGGTGTTGATGTAACATTTGCCAAGCGCGCTATCGAGATGGACGAAATTATTAAGGCGAGACTTTATGCCGACGCTCAAGAGCTTACGGGGTTAGATAACCCAAAGAGCACCACCCAGCTTAAAAGCTGGATTGAAGAGACCGCCGGTATTGAGGTAGCGAGCCTTAATAAGAAGGAAGTCGCAGGAGTACGCGAAGCAGCGAATAACGACGACGTGGACAGAATGCTCGACATAAGAGCCGGGCTCTCAAAGACCTCTACTGAAAAATATAACGCTATGCTCCGTACTGTCGGAGACGACGGAAGAATCCGAGGTTTGACGATGTTCTACGGCGCAGCAAGGACAGGCCGCTGGGCCGGCCGTCTGGTGCAAATGCAGAATCTGCCCCAGAATAAAATGCCCGAGGAAGACCTTGATATCGCGAGGCAGCTCGTAAGAGCAGGTGATTTGGAGACGCTGGAAGCGTGCTATGACGATGTGTCCGGTACCCTCTCCCAGCTTATCCGTACCGCGTTTATTCCGAAACCCGGCTGTAAGTTTGTCGTGGCTGACTTCTCGGCGATTGAGGCGAGGGTTATCGCTTGGTTGGCAGGCGAGCAATGGCGGCTTGACGTGTTTAACACTCACGGCAAAATCTATGAGGCAAGCGCCGAGCAGATGTTCCATTTACCCCCGGGGTCCGTTAAGAAGGGCGACCCTATGAGGCAAAAGGGAAAAATCGCAGAGCTTGCCCTCGGTTATGGCGGAAGCGTCGGTGCGCTTGTTTCTATGGGCGCTTTAGCTATGGGCATACCGGAGAATGAATTGAAACCTCTGGTAACAAGCTGGCGCGCGGCGAATCCTGCTATTACACGATTTTGGTGGGACACTGACTCGGCTGTAAGGGATACAATCAACGCCAGAACGCCGAGTTACCTCCCGCACGGTATCGCCCTCAGGCGTCAGGGTTCGCTCTTGAGGCTGAGGCTCCCGAACGGCCGTGAGTTGTCGTATGTAAAACCTATGGTTATCAACGACAATATAACCTATGAGGGTACGCTGCAAAGCTCCGGCCACTGGGGCCGTATCGAGTCATATGGGCCGAAATTCGTGGAGAATATTGTACAGGCGACTGCCCGCGATTGCTTGGCTGAGACCATTATGAAGGCTGAGGCGTTAGGTTACCCGGTTGTGTTCCATGTACATGACGAGCTGATATGCGAGGTACCTGAAGAGAAGGCAGAAAAAGCTCTATCAGATATTTTGGAAATTATGGCGACTCCTATTCCATGGGCGGAAGGGCTTCCGCTTAAAGGAGACGGCTATATTTGCGATTATTATAAGAAAGCGTGATTATTATGAAGATTGAAGATTTTAACACAATAACACAGGAGCAGGTTGAGCACTGCTTGACCGTGCTTACGGAAAAGGGAAAAGAGTATTCCCTTACAGACGACAGGCTGGACCACTTTAAGACCGCCGCGGCCGAGCAGGAAGTAACGCCGAAGCAGGCGTTATGGGGTATGGCGTCCAAGCATATCGCCTCTTTGAGCGGTATGTGTAAATCAGGTCAGGGCGATATAGACCGCTGGCTTGAGAAAATTACGGACTCTATCAACTATCTGCTTTTGCTCCGCGCCCTTGTTGAGGAGGAAATGAAGGATGGACAAAATTGAGGTTTGCGTACTGAATCCCGAAGCGGTCGGCGCGTCTGAAAAGATGATGGTATGCGCTGCCCGGCTGACTCAGAAGGGGCATAAGATTAAGGACCTTGAGGACTTTATCGAGCTTTACAATAAAGCGTATACGGAAAACGCCGTCGCCACTATGGCGAAGCTGCCCCACCCGACGATACAGAAATTTGGCGTTATTAACGTCGTAATCGTCGGGGCGAGCAGAAGGTTTTTAGCTCAGATAACGAGGCACCAGAATGAGGTCAAGTTTATGTCGGCGTCACTACAGTACAGCGACTACTCCGGCGAAGCTGATTTTGTAGTTCCCTATGACCTGCTTGATATGCCGGCTTATGTTAAGAGAATGTATCTGACACAGTGCCAGGAAGCTATGGAGGCGTATGAAGCGGCTATTGCTCAGGGCGTCGACAATGACTCTGCGGGCTATATGGCCCCGCAAGGGCTAAGGAATATCCTTATTATAAGTGCAACGCCTTATCAGTGGAAACACATGATAAGTCAGAGGACTTGCAGACGCAATACTGATGAGACCCGGTACGTTCTGCTCCGTGTTTGGGAAAAGCTTTATAAGCTGTCGCCTGAGATGTTCGCACCCTCTGTTACCGGCCCGTTCTGCATGAAGGGCCGCTGCATGGAAGGGAAAATGTCGTGCGGCAGCGCGCTTGACCCGGCAATGACCCCGATGGAAATTATCAAGGAGGACTTTCCTCTGCTTGCAGGAGGTGCTTCTGATGATTAACACCAAAGGCGAATGGATTTATACGAACGCCGAAATCGCTTACGAGCTCGGGCTTACGCCCGCTACGGTGAACGCAATCGGCAAGAAGTTATACGGCAACAAGATTCCTCACTGGACGATTGACGAGGTACAGAGAATTATCGAGTATATCAAGTCTATCACGGTTGAGGAGGACGCAAAAAGGCTCGCCCTGCTGCATGACGCGGTTGTTAAGGCCGGGTATGAGAAACAGGACGACGAGGTTATTAAGGAACGGACTCAGAAAGATTTACATAACGTTCCGTAAGTGAGGTGTGATTATGAGAATTAAGCTGATTGACTTCGGCGGCAAAACGCCGGTAAGGAAACACTACAACGACGCTGGCGCTGATGTGTATAGCCCCAGAGACCAGACGATTTACCCCGGGCAGGTGTATTCTCTTCCGCTCGGTTTTGGGCTTGAATTACCCGACGGCTTTACGGGCTTTATCTTTCCCAGAAGCAGTCTGAGTGCAAAGGGTATCGTCTGCGAGCTGCCTCCTATCGACTCCGGGTACAGGGGCGAAATTCATGCAGTCGTGTCGAATGTCGGCAACGACGGTTATGACATAAAGGAGGGCGACCGCATAGGCCAGCTCGTGATTCTGCCCTGCATGATACCTGAGTTTACTTACGAGGACGCGGCCGAGCGCGGTACCGGCGCATTTGGCAGCAGCGGTAAATAGCTATGCGCGTGAAGAAGGCCGGCGGTAAAGTTTACGGCGCTGACTTTACCGCTGCCGAGCGCAAGGCAATGAATCTTGAAATCCAAAGACAGCTTGCAGAGTACGACCGCAAGCACGCAAACGAGATTGACGCCATAATACTTTGGCAGCTGCATGTTCAATTCGGGTTTGGAGCGAAGCGGTTAAGACGGTTTTACGACCGTTTCAAAGCTGAATATTCTGACCTCGTCGACCGGTACGAGATGGACGAGGCCGACAACATTTGGCTGAATACCTACAAGCTGAAGGAAATCGGCGTCGACATAGAAGCTTGGAATGAAGGCGGTGATAGTAATGCGAATAGACAAAGATAGCTATTATCTGAATATAGCGAAGGCGGTCGCCGCAAGGTCTACCTGCTTACATAGGCAGTACGGCGCAGTAATCGTAGCGGGCGACGAAATTATAGCCACCGGCTATAATGGGTCGCCCAGAGGCGAAGTGAATTGCTGCGACGCGGGCGAGTGTTATTGTGAAAAGCACTCTGCTCCTATCGACAAGAACGCAGCGAGGCACGGAGACCAGTACGGGACCTGCGTCGCCGTTCATGCGGAGCAAAACGCAATAATCAGCGCGGCCAGACGGGATATGCGAGGAGCGGTTTTATACCTCGCCTGCCTTGACGAGTCTGTAGACCCGACGCCGTGCAATTACTGCGACCGCATGATTAAAAACGCAGGAATTATTAAGGTCGTAACACGAGGAGGAAAAGCATAATGGGACTGCCGGCAATGAAACTGAATTATGACGGTCCTATCACGATTGCGACCGCAAGCTCACGTAAAAGCGTGAGCTGGAAAAATCAAGAAACGACATGGGGCCAGCTCGCCCAAAGGCTGTCTATCACTCAGAGGACGGCCGAAACACAAGACGAGTATAGTACCATGCGTAAATCTCAAAAGGACGATATAAAGGACGTCGGAGGCTTCGTAGGAGGCTCCTTAAGAAACGGACGGCGCAAAGCTGAGTCGATTATTACCCGTCAGCTCTTGACCCTCGATATTGACTCGGTACCTTACGGCGAGGACCCTTGGCCGACGGTCGAGCTCGTTATCGGCTGCGCAGCGATTCTCTACAGCACGCACTCGCACACGGCAAGAGCACCGAGGCTGAGGCTGGTTATGCCTCTTTCCCGGAAGGTAACGCCTGACGAGTACGCGGCGCTCTCCCGCAGGATTGCGGGCGATATAGGAATCGATATGTGCGACGATACTACATACGAGGCGCACCGTTTGATGTACTGGCCGTCGACCTCTATCGACGCGGATTACCGTTTTGAAATCTCAGACAGTCAGTGGCTGGACGTAGATGAGCAGCTCGCGAGGTATAAAGACTGGCGGGACTCAAGCGAGTGGCCGGTATCGAGCAGAAAGACCGAAATCATGCGGCGCTTGGCGAAAAAGCAGGGAGACCCGCTTGAAAAGCCCGGCGTCGTAGGCGCGTTTTGCAGGGTGTACTCTATCGAGGACGCCATTGAGCAATTTCTGCCTGAGGTATACGAGCCGAGCGCGACAGAAAACCGTTACGACTATATCCCAGCCGACTCAAGCGCCGGCCTTGTCGTGTATGACGACGGGAAATTTGCCTACTCGCACCACGCGACCGACCCTATATGCGGTAAGCTGTGCAACGCGTTTGATTTAGTCCGCCTGCACTTATTCGGCGACCAAGACGACGCAGCGTCTCCGGGTACTCCGGTTAACAGGCTTCCGTCTTATACGGCCATGAGCGAGCTCGCTATCGGGGACGAGGCTGTCAGGAAAAGCCTTGCAGAATATAAGCTGAAAGAAATTTCTGCGGCGTTCGACGAAGAGGAAGATACCGAGTGGCTGAAGCAGCTGTCAATGACCCCGAAGGGCAAGGTCGAGGCTACTATCGACAACGCGTTTATCATTATCACTCACGACCCGGAGCTCAGAGGGAAATACTATTACGATGAATTCCGTGAGCGCCCGGTCGTATGCGGCGACTTGCCGTGGATTAACTTAGACAACCGCCAAAGCGATATATGGACGGACTCCGACGACGCCGGCGTCAGAAGGCTTGTAGAGAAGAAATACGATATTGACAACCTCTCTAAAATCCGCGACGCCGTAGACCTTGCCATGCTGAAGCTGAAACGGCACCCCGTAAGGGAATACCTGAACGGCCTCGTATGGGACGGCGTGAAGCGGGCGGACACGCTTTTTATCGATTACCTCGACGCGGAGGATACAGAGTACACAAGAGAGGTTACGCGCCGGGCTTTAATCGGCGCGGTAGCGAGAATCATGTCACCGGGCTGCAAGCACGACCACATTCTTGTGCTTGTCGGCCCCCAAGGCTGCCGGAAGTCGACGACCCTCGCGAAACTGGGTAAAGGCTGGTTCTCCGACTCGCTCTATACTCTTACCGGCAAGGACGCCTACGAGCAGCTGCAAGGCTACTGGATTATAGAAATGGGAGAAATGGCGGCGACGAGAAAAGCCGAGCTTGAACAAATGAAGCAATTTATCTCGAAGCAGTCAGACAACTTCCGCGCAGCGTATGCCCGACGGACGCAGGAGCACCCGAGGCAATGCGCCTTTTTCGGCAGTACGAACGACGAGGAATTTTTAAGGGACTCTACGGGCAACAGACGCTTTTGGCCGGTGGCCGTTACGGCTGAAGGCAAAAAGCGCGCGGACAGGCTGACGGAGGATATTGTCGACCAGATATGGGCGGAGTCCGTCGTCAGATATAAGTCCGGCGAGCAGTGGTATTTGAGCGATATAGCAGAGGCGAAGGCGAAGGAAGTACAGTCTGAGCATACAGAGCAGAACGGCAAGCAAGGCGTTGTCGAGAATTTCCTTGAAAGTCTGGTGCCGAAAAACTGGGACGAGCGGGAACTGGACGGACGGCTTATGTTCTATAACGGTGGATTCTCGGGTGAGGAAAAAGGTACGGAACGAAGGGACCGCGTATGCGCTTTGGAAATCTGGGCCGAGCTGTTTAAGGGTGACATTAAGGCTTATACGCAGGCGCAGGCAAGAGAAATTACGGGAATGCTCCGGCAGGTAAAGGGCTGGAAATTCTACGGGTCAACCTACTGCGGCAAGCCATACGGAAAGCAGCGGGCTTTTGTGCGGGAAGGCGGTTTTTGTGCAACCCCCACAAAAAGCCAATTTCCAGAAAATTGAGCCGAAAACAAAAACAGAACATACGTTTTCGACCGAAACAACCGAAACAACCGAGTCAAAATGGACTCGGTTGTAAGCTCAAAGCTAGTCATACCAAGCCTTTTTGGAGTTTTACAACCGAAACAACCGATTTTTAATAACACTTTTTGAAAATTGAGAGAATAGAGAGATTTGAGAGTTTTATAGAACATCAAATTCTCTCAAATCTCTCAAATCTCTCATTTTTATATAGTTATATAGGAATTCTCGGTTGTTTCGGTCGTAAAGGGCTGAAAAGCCTTGTAAATCAAGGCTTTTTGGCTACAACCGAGCTCGGTTGTACTCGGTTGTTTCGGTTGTAACCTTGATGGTAAAAGCTTGAAAAAGCCTTTGTTTTCAAGGCTTTCGGCTTACAACCGAGCCTTACAACCGAGTTTTTGGGCCTTTTGAGGTCCCTTTTAGAGGATTTGTGCAGAAAGGAGGAATTGTGCAAAATGTACGAATCGGGCTTCGAGAATTACATTACGACGAAAATTCGCAAAGCGGGCGGCCGGGCCTTTAAGTGGGTATGCCCCGGAATGACGGGCGCGCCGGACCGGATATGCGTATTTCCCGGCGGGCGGATTATTTTTATAGAGCTGAAGCGCCCCGGGCTGAAAGACGGAAGAAGCGAGCGCCAAAAGAAGGTATGCAGGCTTCTCCGCAGTTTGGGCTGCGACGTTCGGCGAATCGGTGAGAAGGAGGAATTTGTTGAGATGATGAAAGAGGCGGGTTATGAAGTATAGCGAGCAACTATCGGGCTTCCTGAATTTTCTCAGGGACGTTCAGCTTGAATACGCCGCGGCGGTCGACGATGAGAAAACGGCCGGCGACCAGACGCAGGATATTCTACATACCTTAGAGCTTGGTGAGAATTCGTATCACGCAAACGCCAAGCTGGCAATCGCTCTTAAGTCGGTCAGGCAAGAGCGCAGGCGGGCGAAGGACAGGGCTCAGGTCCTCTATCCTATCGCGGATTGGGCAAGGCAGAATCAGAGGACGGTCAAAGAGCTGGAACGTCTTTTAGGTGATGTCAGAAAAGCCGAGAAGAATACGGAGTTCCGGCATTATAACCCTAAGACGGATATTGTGTCGAGGACTTTGGGAGGAGGTGGTGCCTTATGATGTTTAAGCCTTACAGCTATCAGCAATACGGAATTGATTTTGTTCTGGAACACCCTGAAGCTGGATTGTTCTTAGACATGGGTTAGGCATGGGAAAAACGGCGATAACTCTGACAGCAGTCGAGCGCTTACTCAGAGACAGCTTTGACACCACGAGGGTTTTGGTTATCGCCCCATTAAAACCGGCGGCAGAAACATGGCCGGCGGAAATCCAGAAGTGGGAACACCTGCAAGGCCTTACATATTCCCTTGTTCTCGGCAGTGAGAAGGACCGCGCGTCAGCTTTGGAAAAAGAGGCGGATATTTATATCATCAATCGGGAAAATGTCGTATGGCTGGTAAACTTCTATAAAAAGAAGTGGCCGTTCGATATGGTGGTTATCGATGAGCTGTCGTCCTTTAAGTCCCCGAAGGCACAGAGGTTCAGGGCTCTAAAGAGGGTCCGGCCTATGATAAAGAGAATTGTCGGCCTTACCGGTACGCCGGCGCCGAACGGACTCCTAGACCTTTGGGCTCAGCTGTACCTTATCGACGGCGGCAAAGCTTTGGGAAAGACGGTCACGGGGTACCGGGAAAAGTGGTTTGTACCGGATAAGCGGAACGCCACGACGATATTCTCGTGGAAACCGAAGAAGGACTCCGAAAAGGAAATTTACGACAGGCTGAAGTCCTGCTGCATCAGTATGGACAGCGCCGAGTACCTGAAACTTCCTGAGCGTTTGTTTATCCGGCATGAGGTTGAATTACCGGCGGAGGTCAAGGAACAGTATAAGCAGCTTGAGCGGGATATGCTGCTGCCGTTCGCCGACGGGGATATAGACGCAGGCTCGGCAGGAATTTTGGTAAATAAGCTCCTGCAGTTATGCGGCGGCTGCGTCTACGATGAAAACGGCGGGGTCAAGGAATTCCATTCGGTGAAGCTTGATAAGCTGGAACAGTTGATTGAAGAGGCAAACGGCCGACCGGTTTTAGTCTTTTACGCGTACCGGCACGAACGGGAAAGAATTATGGCGAAATTCCCTGAGGCCGTTGACATTAAAGAGGATGGCGCCGTAGCGAGGTGGAACGCCGGAGAAATACCTATCCTACTTGCTCATCCGGCAAGCGCGGGCCACGGTCTTAACCTGCAGCACGGCGGGCATATCGCGATATGGTATAATTGGACGCACAACCTCGAGTTATATCAGCAGGCAAACAAGCGTCTGCACCGACCCGGACAGAAAGAGACCGTCCTCATTCACCATATCGGAATTAAAGGAGGACTTGATATGCAGGTGCTGGATAACGTACTCGCAGAGAAGGCGAGCGCGCAGGAGTATTTAATACAAGCCCTTAGGGCGAAAATCAAGGAGGCGACAACATGACGCAGGAACAAATTGAAGCAATAAGCGAGGACCCTAAGACGTTCTTGCTGCAAGGAAGAAACGCGCAGGCGAGAATCGCCGCTAAGCGCGAGCGAATAGACTCTTGGCGTCAACTCGCCGAATCTATTACGGTAACGCTGAAGGCCGATGGAGGCTCAAGCCCCGGAGGGTATAAGCAGAGTCTTGTGGAGAACGCGGCTTGTAATATCATCGACTTGGAAAATGAAATTATTGCCGATATTAACGAGCTCGCCGGGATTGAGATGGTAATACACGAGGCGATAAACCTTTTTGTCAAGGACGACCGCTACAGGGCAGTGCTTGAGATGAAATACCTGAACGGTTACGGCTGGAGGCGTATTGCTTCTAAGCTGTATTACGGAGAGGACTGGGTATGTAGGCTTCACGGTGCTGCGCTGCAGGAGATGAAAAGGAACGCAGAAATTTCTCTTCTGGACGGAAACAAGTCGTGTTAAGTCGGACTTTCCGGTGATATAATATAAAATGTGGTTTTAAGATAGAGACCAGAATCGCGCCGAGAATAGAAGCTACGGCGCGATTTTACTTTTAAGCGAGAGGAGGTACGCTTATGAGCACCAGATACGGCGGAAAGCCGAGAATTTTTAAGACTCCGGAAGATATGGAGAAGAAATGGGAAGAGTTCAAGGCTTACTGCGATAATAAGTACGTCATGAAACACGAATTCAGTCAGAGGCAAGGCACGTTCGTAAGCGCCGAGCTCAAGCATAGAGTATCATACACGATTGAGGGCTTTTGTGTCTATTGCAAAATAGCAAGACAGACGTTTTACGATACTTATGACCATGACCCGGCGTATTCGGTCGTTGTTTCACGCATACGAGAAGAATGCGAGGCCGATGTGAGGGAAAAATTTGAGACCGGCGAGATACCACCGCAGCTCTCCGCTCTTTGGATGAGCAAGTTCGGCTACGGCACAAATAACAACGTAACGGTTGACGCAAAAGAGCTTGTTGACGATTGGATTGACGGAGTGATGTCGCATGGCGACAAGGGATGAACGCGCGGCGTTCTTTAAGGAAAGAGTTCCCCAGTACAGAGACGACGCGGTTTTATTCGCTGAAGAGGTTTTGAAATTCTCGCCGGACGCTTGGCAGGCTGACGTCCTGCGGGACCTCTCCTCTTCTGACCGCGTAACTGTGCGGTCAGGACAAGGCGTCGGTAAGACCGGCGTCGAAGCGATTGCGGCGTTGTGGTTTTTAGCCTGCTTCCCGTTCGCACGAGTCGTCGCTACAGCTCCGACGAAGCAGCAGCTTCACGATGTACTGTGGAGCGAGATTGCGAAATGGCAAGGCAAGAGTCCCTTGCTGTCGGAAATCCTTAAATGGACAAAAACCTATATTTATTTGAAGGGCTATGAAAAGCGCTGGTTCGCTGTGGCGAGAACCGCTACCAAGCCTGAGAATATGCAGGGCTTCCACGAGGATAATATGTTGTTTATCGTTGACGAGGCTTCCGGCGTAGCGGACCCGATTATGGAGGCTATACTCGGTACCTTATCCGGCGATAACAACAAGCTCTTGATGTGCGGAAACCCCACTAAGACGGTCGGGACGTTTTACGACAGCCATACCAAAGACCAAGGCGTTTATAAGAGTCACAGGGTCAATGCAGAGGAAAGTCCTCGGACGAATAAAGAAAACATCGCCTCGCTGCGAAGGAAATACGGAGCGGACAGCAATTTTTACCGCGTTCGCGTACTCGGTGAATTCCCTAAACAGGAGGACGACGTATTTATTCCGATTGACCTCGTTGAGGACTCAATCAGGCTGAGGAAAGATTATCAACCGAATTCCCAGCCTACTTTAATTCATATCGGGTGCGACGTCGCGCGTTTCGGCGACGACCAGACCGTTATCGGCTATAAGGTTGACGAGCTTGCTTCTTTTGAGATTAAAATACGCGGGCAGGACACCATGAAAACGGCCGACAAGATTATCGCGCTTGGCGAGCGGTTAGTCCGTAAATATAAATGGACCGGCAAAATACCGGTCAAGGTAGACGACGGCGGCGTAGGCGGCGGCGTGGTTGACAGATTGCGGCAGATGAAGCAGAACAACCCGACCCGGTTCGCATGGCTTGAGGTATTTCCGGTCAAGTTCGGCCTGAGAATACGAAACAAGTATTACCACGACAGCACCTCGTATATGCTGAGTATCGTTAAAAAGCTGTTAGCTCCGTTTGATGAGGAAGGAAACCCGAAACCGGTCGGGCTGATTCTTCCTGAGGACGATAACTTAGAAGCGCAGCTTACATGCCGCAAGTACCGAATGACCGAGCAGAGCAAAATACAAGTAGAAAGCAAAGACGCCATGAAAAAGCGGGGACTCCCCTCGCCGGATGAGGCTGACTGCGTGCTCCTGTTATGTTTGCCGGTACGTATAAAAGGTCAATAGGTTCGACTGAAAAATGTAGCTCCAGTTACATCACTCAGTCGAGACGATTATATAGCCGAGTTTTTCGGCGAGGGCGATAAAGCGTTCAATGCTGTCGGCCCTCCACTGATTGCATACGGCGGCGGGCCTGTCTGATAACTGGATGGGCTCGTCGGTGTAATATCTCTTATGCCCTTTGAAGTTTGAAGCGTCGGCCTTATTTAAGGCTTCGACCGTTTCAAAGCTGGGTATAAGGCCCTTAGGAAAAACCTGCTGCAGCTCTTCGAGCGTGATGGGCATGTGCGTCTGGGCGTAATGCGTTACGACCTCAAGCGCAAGACGGGATTTGGGCAGACTTTGAGTACCCCCCCCCATACGGTGCTCCCATGAGTAGCGGGTTAAATTGCGCTGCGCGGCGGCTTCAAGAGCTTTTGCGGCTTCGGCCACAACCTCGCTCTCCTCGTCGTCAAGCGGCACGTATTCGTTTATGGAAAGGATAACTGCGGTGAGCAGGTCCTTGTGTTTGTCCCAGAAGCGGGCGAGCAAAGCGCGCTCCTCTTTACTGATAGCCATGATGAAATCTCCTTTTGTCTGCCTTGTCTCAGGGAGTCCTAAGGCAAGCAGGTATTCGGTAAGATAGCGTTTAACGCTTCCCTCTTTAAGGCAATCGCGGCACGGCTCAATTACGTAGTCTGCGAGGTACTGGTAGTTAAGCTGGATGAAATCTTTTGAGTCGCATTCTGGAGCTCCCAGAAGCTCATATTCGCGATTTGAAAGAGGGGTAAGGAAAATACCAAGGAAAATATTCGGACTCGATACAGGAGGCCTGAGGGCCTCTAAATAGCGTTTTGTTTGAGAGTCGTGTTCGGACGACTTCACCTTGTTCTCGATTGCGAGCTTCAAGGGATATTCCTTGCGGTCAAATGTGATAACGCATTCAAGGTATATATCAACGCGACCGCCGTCCTCGAGTACCTTCTCCCGCTCGACTGTAACGCCGGACAGCTTATAGTCTCCAGCAGTTATAGCGCCGATTAAGTCCCGCGGCATTTTCCCGCTTGAGTGCGGGAGCGTACAAGCGAGGGAAAGAGCTTCAAGGAATTTACGGAGCGGCATATCGCCGAGGCCGTGGTTGCTGCGCGGGTCGAGCAGCCAAGCTATGAAATTACTGTGCGTGTTCTCGTGTCGTGAGACACCGAGCGCGTTGAATATAGAAGGCTGGGAATAATACGCGTCAAGTTCCTTAAACTCGACGCTGTTCCCGAAATCGATGATTTGCTTTTGCAGCTGAGGCAATTTATCGTTCATAAGGATTTAGCTCCTTTTGTGTATAATATATCAGTTTGCAGTATATCAGAAATTTTAGAAATTGTCAAGGAGGTGCGCGAAGCATG
>JAJQGT010000003.1 GCA_021201135.1 Oscillospiraceae bacterium | reverse complement strand
TGCCATCATAGAGAGTTGCTTCTTTGCCCAATGCTTGATATGCGGATTTGATTTCATTGTGTCTGTTCATATCGTTTTCTCCCTCCGTCAGTCGTTAGTGTTGGCTAACTCATATTGTAACAGATACCAGGGGAGAAATCAATGCGAAAGCTGAACGATTGCGCACCAAATGAAACATCACTGGGCGACGATATATCGCAAAAATGATGGAGCAAATGCAGAGGCAGCACATTCGCCCCGCACTTGCTCCACAAAACCCGAAAAGTTCCTTCCGCTCCTAACAGTATGCAGTTGAAATTGCTATGATCCGGTTTCTCTTCGGCAGTTGCTACCAAAAGCCCTTATCAATCCGGCAGCTTGGACTCAAAAAAGGGCAACTTGGTTTCATTGCGGTTGTATCCCGACTTCTGCAATGATATAATGGTATCAACGGTTAGTTATTACTAACCGCAATGCTTGACCAGAATGGAGCGCTCTTATGAAAACCTTGAACCGTATTTTATTTAGCCGACCTTCCTTTTATGTGACTTGTCTTTTGAAGGGCCTTTACGGATTGATGGCTGTCGGTGTGGCTGTCATGCTGAATGTGGTCGTAGAAGCTGTGTGCAGCGCTGAATCTGCCCAGTCGATCATCACCATTGGCATTGCAGCATTCGTTTTTATTTTGGTTGACGCTTTGTGCCGTGCAGCCTCCGAGGTTTCAAACTCGAAATATGCGGTCAAAGCAGTTGGAAGTCTCCGAAGCAAAATGATGGAGTCTATATTCTCCATGAATATGAAGGAGTTTTCCGAACTGGACAGCGGCGATTATATCAATCGCACAACGACGGACTTATCCTTGATACAGGAACAGTACGTCGTACAGATCCCCAATATTGTATGCTATGTCACCCAATTCTTCGGTTGTGTTGCGTACTCCATTTATTTGAACCCGGTGGTTGCTTTTGTGCTGCTTATTATGTCTGCGGTTCAATATCTGGTCCCGATGGCTTACGGGAAAATCATTAACAACAAAATGGCGGTCATGTCTGCGGAAAATGGGCGCCTGACATCCAAAATCAAAGAATTGATTTTAGGCTTTCCTGTCGTACACAGCTATGGCGCACAAAAAACGGCAGAGAAGGATTTTCAGACGGCCAATCAAAACGCCGTTCGCAGCGGAATGGCAACGCAGGAGATTCAGGGGTTGATGCGTAACACCAACTTCCTGATCGCCTGGATCATGATTTTGGGTTCTGTTTTGACGGCTGGGTACTTTGTCCTCCAGGGGAGTATGAGCGCCGCAAGCCTTCTGGCTGTATTTTATATTGCTAACTGTTACTCAGCACCGCTGATGGATTGTGCGGCCGCCTATACCTCCATAAAATCCACGAAAGCGGTTCGCCAAAAAGCGGTCGGCATTTTGAATAAACATAAGGCTGTCCCCGCTGCATCCGCAAACGTATTGACACAGGGACTGACGCTCGACCATGTGACTTTTTCCTATCAGCCCGATGTGCCGGTGCTGACTGATCTTTCCGTACAGTTTGCGCTAAATCGAAAGTACCTGATTTTAGGCGAGAGCGGATGCGGAAAGTCTACGCTTTTGAATCTTTTATCAGGTCAATACCCAACAGATGGGGTGCTCGCAGATGGAACAGATTATCGGTCGTTGCCGGAAGGAAGTCTTGCCGGTCGAATTGTACTGGCTGGTCAACGTCCATACCTGTTTACCCGCTCTGTACGGGAAAACATAGATTTTCTTGGCGTCGGTGATGAGGAAAGGCTCTGGACCGTGCTGGAAGATTGCTGTCTAAAGGAATTTATAGAGGAACTGCCACAGGGCGTAGATACGATTGTGGATGAGGAAATTTATCAGCTTTCTGGCGGGCAAAAGGCTCGCATTGGACTCGCCAGGGCTTTGTACCAAATTCCCCAGGTATTGCTACTGGACGAGGTGACAGCGGCATTGGATCAGGAGACAGCCGAGGTAATTGAACAAATGCTTCTGCAACGCTCCAATATCACCATCATCCATGTTTCTCACAAACCATCTCCGAAGCTGCTCGACCAATATGACGAGATCATAACGATGGAACACGGGCGCATCGCAAGAATAACGCAGAACAGGTAAAGGAAGTGATGTCATGAAGCTGTCCCTGGTGCAGGACAATACGCTTTCTGAACCGGAGATCATCCTGCATTACAATTCTATGGATGAGCAGACCAAGGCCCTGGTCGAAAAGATTCAGCAGTACACCGAAACCACAACCGGGAGAGTCGGAAACAGATACTATCGTGTTCCTCTGTCCGGTATATATTATATCGAAAGCGTGGACAAAAAGACGTATCTCTATGAGGAGCATCGTGTATTACATTGCGGAGAAAGCCTAAAGGTAATGCAAGAGCGCCTGGAAAAGAGAAATTTCGTAAGGATCAGCAAAAACTGCATCGTAAATCTGGCGCATATATGTGATGTCCAGTCAGCTGAAAATCATCATCTCCTGATTACGATGGAAAACGGGGAGCATCTGATTGCAAGCCGTGCCTACTCAGCCTCATTGCGGAGTTTTTTTCAGACGGAAAAGTTTTCGAGGGAAGACACACCATGCGTCCTGCCGCCCTCCCCACACCCGGATAACAAACTGCACACCGTTGTTAATTTGGGGAAAATAGTTCCTGTCTCCTCCTCGCCAAAGCGAATACTTGTGACCTCACATGGCACGGCGGAACTGATAGCCGCTCTAAATTGTGCGGATCGAATTACAGCAATCATTGCGTTTGAGAATTACCTTGAGGATGTAGCTGCGCCATATCAGGGGCAGCTACACAGCATCCCTCAGATACTGGCTCCAGACAATATGCCAGAGATTGAAAGCTTGTCGGATATTAAGTCGGATATGCTTCTGTGTAATTATCACTTTGCCAAGGCGATGGGAATGAAACTGCTCCATAGCGCTTCGACTTATGCAGCCCCTGTCTACATCCTCGAAAGCACGTCGCCCGGCCGGGCTACAATAGAGGGTTTATATCGAGATGTGCAGAATTTAGGACGAATTTTGAGTGCCGAAGCAGAAGCGGCCTCCCTGATCTTGAGATGGCGTAATGAACTGGCTGAACTGAAAAAGTTACAACTGAGGAAAGAACCTGTACGAGTGTTCATATTTGATTCTACCAGAAAAAACAACATACAGGATATGTCGGAGGTTTGTCTTACCTCTGGAAGCGAGAGCTTTGAACATCATTTAGTCAGCATGGCAGGAGGCCACAACATATTCGGTCATGTGAAGGACAATTATTTTTATGTAGAGTGGGATGAGGTGATTCGATATAATCCGCAGGTGATACTGATCCATCAATACAAAAGCGATCAGACGACGCAGGAGAAAATAAAATGGTTGACTGATTCGCCGGAATCACAGAAAATTGAAGCCGTAAAAGAAGGCCGATTCCTGATTCTGAATTTGAACGAAGTCTTCCCAGGTATGCAAAACATTCAAGCCATAAAAAAGATGATGATTGCATTTCATAAAGTCTGAAGTTCTCCGACTATCAGAGCTTTCTAATGGTGTTCTAAAACCCGTATCGTGCACTCATTTCCGACCTAAGAGCCGTTGCTTCGCAGTGGTTGGCCTCTGCTCGGTGTGCGGAGCAGACAGCCCGGACTGATGGAACTGAAATATGAGTAATCGTAGTAGCCCCACAGGAGAATATAATTCCGGCATCGTTCGCTGTGGTCAGTCGGTTATTATCCTTGGAGCCCGATGCGATAAAGGTCGCATCGGGCTCCAGGTAATTTCTTATCGCTCGTGATCTCTTGATTTTCTCTTTGCTCTGTTTGGCTGATTCCTCCGCCGCTCAATTTCCCGCTCATAGCGCAGCTTCGCAGCACGTTCCTGAAACAAATGAGAGTCCTCGCCCAGCCTGGCGTCGATCTGCTCCTCCGCAGAGGACAGCCGATCATACTGAAACTTCTGCCCAAACATCTCACGGAGCTTTGACCGGATCTGGTCACGGAAGCCAATTCGGAGAGAAGCACGGGCGTCCAGCAGTGCGTCCGCCTGCTCCGGTGCGACCTTTGCTTCGGTCTCCCTGTACTGCGCCTCATCTGCTGCAAG
>JAJQGT010000021.1 GCA_021201135.1 Oscillospiraceae bacterium | reverse complement strand
GAGCCTTGCTGCGGGTCGGGTGCAATGATTCTCGGCATGGCAAAGGCCATGCTTGAGCGCGATATGAATTATTCTAAGCAGCTCTTCGTCTTTGCGGCCGACGTCGATATTAAGTGCGTGTATATGTGCTACTTGCAGTTATCCCTCTACGGTATTCCTGCCGTAGTCGTCCATGGGAACAGCTTGACGGCTGAGGAGTATTCCCGTTGGCTGACTCCCGTCTACATCTTAGACGGCTGGGCGTGGAAAACAAAAATCTGAAAATGAAAAGGAGACAAAAAACAATGGGACTCGCAAAACTGAGAAAAGAAAAGGGCTTGACCTATAAGCAGCTCGCCGAGAAGTCAGGCGTCAATTACCAAAAGCTGTGGCAGATTGAGCACGGCGTTATTAAGACCGAGAACATCGCGCTCAAGACGGCACAGAAGCTTGCGGATTCTTTAGAGTGCAGCATTGAGGACATTCTCGCGCCCGATGATACCGAGCAGGAATAAGCAAGCTCAGAACGAGCCAGAACAAGCCTATTTTGAGCCATATCGAGTTTTCGGGCTTTGGGCTTAGATTTATCCGCCTGAAAGAGAAAACTCAAATATGGAGCTTCTGGGAGCTCCAGAAACTACATCATTATTAAGGGGTGATTACCTATGAAAATATGTCAGGTCTGCGGAAAACCGATTGACGTCACTTCCCGCGCAAAAAAGTATTGCTCGCCTGAGTGCAGGGCAAAGGTCAAGTACGAACGCGACCGCGCATGGCTTGCGGCCCACCCTGAAAAGGCGGCAGAATATAGCCGCAAATACTATGCAGCGAACAGCGACTACTGCAAGGCCGTTTCCAAAGAGGCCTATCGCAGGAAGTGCCTCGAGCAGTACAAAAAGTCTGAGTCTTAGCCCATTTTACTGCTACCAGTAAAATCGCATAGAACGGTGTCACTAAAATCAGTAAAAGTCTGAGCGCTTTGTCGGCATACAAATTCGGCGAAACACGGCATAATAAATAATGTCAAGAGGATAAAGCCTCAGACAAATATGATTTTGGAGGTACTTAAAATGCGTACACTGAAAGGCTATGAAAAAGAAATGCTGCTTAATGGAAATACCTACAGCTTTGCGCACCTTGCGCTTCAGTGGCATGAAGATATTTGCAAAGAAGCAGAATTTACTTTCGCTGACGCGGTTAACCGTTATCGTGCGAGAATCGATTTTAATGACGGCATTTATACCTTATGGGGAAAGAACGGCGTCAAGTATTTCTTCGATTGCGAGATGAATTTCCGTGGCGCCAAGTTTTAAGGAGGCTCTGAAAAATGACTTACGCAAACTATTGTGCATTTTACAAGGTAGCAAAGACCGCCGATACCTTTGAAGATTGGCTTTTTAGTGAGTGGACTCATGGGCGCGCTTATAGAGAAGGAAACAGCTTCTATCGTGTAGCGTCTGGAAAGTTTATAGGCTCGTGCAGATAATAAGGAGGACAAAGTAATGCTGAATAATATTGATGTGATTTTTAGGGACTACGGAGCTAAGGCTCTTGGTGAGGAAACAATGGCACGTTTGACCGACGAGCAGATTGACGAGGCTCGCGTGTATGCGTTCACTGCTTTAGGCGAGCGTACAAAGAGGTACGGTAAGCAGGAAAGCGGCACTTGCGAGAAGCTGTTTATCCGTAAGTGCCAAAGAATGCTTGGCTTGGAGGTGACCCTCTAATGGTATGTGAAAAGGCTACCTACAGCTATTCCAAAGTGCGCGAGGCTTGCTCTTTGGTAAAAAGCTTGCATATGACCTGTGCCAAAAAGCTTGAGCACTTCCCGAACGCTGTCGAGTTTAAGGACGTTTCTGAGAAGTGCTTTGAGCTGACAGGCTGTATTCTCTTTGACTACGAATGGGCGTACCCTGTGCAGCGGTATTTCAAGTCAGCGTATGACTGCAAACGTTTCACTTGCAAGGAGCTTGACGGACTCGCTCATGACGCTCTCAGGTACTTGCAAAACGAGCTGAACGGCATTTTATCTATGATGGCGAGCGGCGAGGTAAATACGGAGGATTAAAGGAGGACTCTATGGACCCTATGAACGAGTATATCAATAGGTGGGAGCTGCTGAAGTATTTAGGCGGGCTGAGGTACTGCGATATTGTAGACAGTCCCGAGAAAATGTTCAATCCCGATACGCTTATCTTCGGCATGATTAGCTTAATCAGAAAATTCCCTGCCGAGCCTATGCCTCAGGCAGAGAAAACATAAAAAGGAGGACTTTTTTGAATGAAGAAAATTTTTGCATTTATGCTTTGCACAGCGTTTGCTTTAACGTGCGCGGGCTGTGCGGGCGAGAATGAAGGCGAGGTTGTGGCCGTGGTCCCTACGGGCGAGATAGCCGCTGAGAACGTCGTCGTAGACGTTGAGACCGATAGCAACGGTTATTATGAGTTTTGGGCCGACGCTACGGTATGCTTCAATGACGTCGGCGTGATTGAGTGGATTAACTTAGAGAGCTCTACGCTTTTGGCTTTTCAGGTATCGGACGACTTTGCGGGCGGAGTTTACATATACTCTGCTGCAGAAATGGACGAAATACTCGCGGCCTTGACCGAGGTACTGGAATCGGGAGCAACCGACTCGCTGCAGAGCATTATAGACTCACTCAGCGCGGGCGGGCCTACCGAGGGCGCGAGCACATAAGAGGACGAGCTCAGGCAAGCCTATTTTGACCCATATCGAGTTTTTATTTCAGGACTTAGATTTACCCGCTTGGAGTCTTAAAACTCGATACGGCTTGTCTGGGAGCTCCACAGGATTGAATAAGGAGGTTTTGACTCATGAAAACAGAAAATGAAATTCCGCAGGAGTACATACAAACGCTGCTGACGCTTGTACAGGAAAATCCCGAGCTGCCTATTGTGCCTATGGTTGACGCCGAAATTATGGGCGACGACTACGGCTATTACGCGGGAAGCTGGGGCAAGTCAATGGTTGACGAGTATATCGTAATCAATGATTATATCGCGTTTAAGAGTGACGATGATGTATTTGACGTATTGGAGCGCTATTTGTCTACGGAAGAATGGGAAGCCCTGCCCGAGAATGAAAGCGAGTGCAGACCGTATTATGATAGCCTGCCGTGGACAAAGGCAATCGTAGTGTATATCACAACGCCATAACAGGAGGCCAGAGAAATGACAAAACAGGAAGCGCAGAAAATCCGCTCGGCGTTTTGCAACGGTTTTGAATACCCGTTCGGGCAAGGCGGATTTTTAGAAAAATGCGATATGACTGAGGTCGAAAGGCATGTCGCGCTTTTAGACGCCGCGTTGCAGAAGCAAGTGCCTGAAAGGCCGTTGTATTATTTCAGACCCGACGGAAGCTATTATATCCTCTGTCCTCGCTGTAAGCAGGCAATAGGGAGTTATCGCATATACTCGCCGTATTGCTCTTGCTGTGGGCAGGCATTGGAGTGGAAAGTCCAGAAGGGAGAAGAAAATGAAAGACCCTGAGCAATATAAAGTCAGTCAGCGCTTTACTGATATTTTATGGAAAAACGGCTGGAAAACCTACAGCCTTGACGATGACAGCGAAACATTTAAGCTCGGAATTACGCTTGACTATGACGTTGACTGCTACGCGTTGATAGACAATACGAAAACAGTATCAGGCGAGTACGGTGTTTTCGGTGTTGAGGTAGCCGACCCTGCGGGCGGTACTACACCGCCAGTTGATTGGACTCGCTTGGAAGAAATGCTAATGGCTATAGAGTGCGCAGAGGAAAACCTGCTTTTAATCGGCGTACCGTTTATCAGTGACTACGAATTTCATGGGAACGATAAAGACGAAAAAGCAGACAAGAATACAGAGCTCCGTAAGAAATGGGGTTTTGCAGATACGGAGGAGGATTAAGTCCAGAACGAGCCAGAGCAAGCCTATTTTGGCCCATATCGAGTTTTTGAACTTTGGGCTTAGATTTATTCGCCCAAAAGAGAAAACTCAAATATGGAGCTTCTGGGAGCTTCTGAGGAAGGAGGTGCATAAAGCATGGAACGGCAAAGCAGAAAAGCGGTTGTAGTAATGGATATTGAGAATTTACCGCAAACAAGGAAAATCACAGAAGGTACCGTCGTTATAGCGACTGAAATCGGGGGCGTACCCGACCACTGGGACGTTGAAGCTCTTGACGGTACACGTATTTGCTATGTATCTGAAAAGCACTTGCAATTTTCTTGAGGCACATAAAAAGAGGGCGGCTTTTATACCGTCCTCTTCTTGTTTGCGGGGCGAAGCAAACAGGCTCAAGACCTCTTTGCTTCTTCTAATCTAAACACCAGTGCGATACCGTTGAGGAACACGAAAACCGTGCTCCCGGGTGTTCGACCAGCGATAATTTTGGTGGAGCA
>JAJQGT010000010.1 GCA_021201135.1 Oscillospiraceae bacterium | reverse complement strand
TCGCCTACGATACTTGGATGGTGACGTCCTGGGAAAATTGGTGTTGCCGACACTTTTGCACCATTAGCTCAGTTGGTAGAGCAACTGACTCTTAATCAGTGGGTCCTGGGTTCGAGTCCCCGATGGTGCACCACCGGCCCGTTGGTCAAGCGGCTAAGACACCGGCCTCTCACGCCGGTAACGCGAGTTCGATTCTCGCACGGGTCACCATGGCTCTTCACGAGGAATGCCTTGAGTTTCCCTCGTGAGGGCTTTTTGTTATTTTATGGTTTCTCATACGAGTTTACACTAAGGGCCAATAGCTCAGTTGGTTAGAGCTACCGGCTCATAACCGGTCGGTCCGGGGTTCGAGTCCCTGTTGGCCCACCACCTTAGGGGTATAGCTCAGATGGTAGAGCAGCGGTCTCCAAAACCGCGTGCCGAGGGTTCAAGTCCTTCTGCCCCTGCCAACCGTCAAACGGCGATAATGCGTCGTTTGACGGTATTTTTATTTCTAAACTTTCCTAAGTAATCTCCCTGCTTTCTAACACTTTTCTAACACTGTTAGGCGGATAACCCCGTATTGTCCTTTTTGCGACCATACTGCGACTTGTAATCGAAGTATTCTTGAACCGTTTTGACATTGACATCGTTAAGCTTAGTCTTTCTTTCCTTGAAGTATGGACATATGTCGCTGTCAATCAGAATTTGCTCCATCTTTCTCGCAACTCCTTATTTTGTTCCTTGTATCACCATTATTACGGAAACATTGGTATCCCATTGTTTCTCTCCACGGTTATACTGTTCAATTCTTGTATCGTACTTCATGTTGGCGAGCCGCTTCATTTCAGCAACTTCCCGGGCGTTAAAATGTTCCGGCATTGTCCCAAATACAGAGTCTATTCTATCCAAAGTGGAATAGCGTTCTGCAATTTATCATATTGCAGGCAAGCTGGGAACTGATCCTGGGATTATCAGGAGTCAAATCAATCGTTGCATACCCTGTTCTTATATTTCGGAAGCCATACTTTTCCATAGCTATCGGCATTTCCGCTTCGTTCATTTCTTTTTTATACAAACTTTAAAAGTCCTTTTGTTCCAAAACCTTTAATTCAAAGTTAACCAATCCACCGAATAAACGCCGTCTTGTCTGCCACATTTTGTCTGACCGGTCATTTTATTGTCATAGTATCACATTATTATCTGTATGTCAACCATATTTTTTGCAGTTTACAGTCAGGTCAAAAGCATTTTCTGCAATAGCTAATGTCTATTGATACAAAAGCTGCTTTTCCTTATCTGGTCTTTCAAAAAAACGTCGCACTGATATTTGCTGTTCAGCAACGGCTCGATACTTTTCCCTGCGGCTCAACAAGATGAAAATTAAGGTGACTTTTGCTTGTATCGACATCTGGGTTACTTGCGTACTTCTCTTTTGTGCGCTCATTGTGAGCCTCTATATTTGAAATCTCCGGACCTTTGTACTTTGCAAAGCGGAGAATGGAAAGGCGACAATTTGATAAAAGTCTGTCTTGCTTTTATCATCCTGATATGGTATACTAATTATTGTTTACGAGTACAAATTTGAATTTACAGAAGTGGAAATATGTAAGGTGAAACAGAATACAATTTCAAATTCATTAATCTTAAATATATCTGTTATTTTCGCAAACTATTTTGTGGGATTTATTATATGTCTTTTGTTTGCGTTTATTTCATTTGTCCTCTATGTAAGTGGTTCGAGTAAAGAATGTAACGATTTTGTTGGAATAACTGGATTTTTAGTACAATGTCTGATTGTTTGTCTTGCAACTGTTTTGCTGACTGTTTTTCATAATTTAAAAATGAAAGATATTTTCATGGCAATCCCAATGACTGCTCTATCTATTTTGCTGATTGAACGATTCTGTTTTATGCTTACAGCAATAAATCTTCCATGGTCAATGACGATTTTACCTGCAATTTGCGAGTATTTTGAGATAACAGCGGAAACTGGTATATCTAAAACTGTATATATCTCTGAACACCTATATTTACTTTCTACTACATTAATTACAATCATTTATGCTGTGGTAGAAATTATTTCTCTGTGTGCAGTATATTTGATGAGAAAGCATAATAAAAAATCAAACTAAGATAAAAATTATTATAATACAAATTCCAGTTTATCGACCTGAACTTAACACATTTTATATCTGAGAGCGACTTTAACCAGCCGCTCTTTTTTTCAATCATTTTCTCTCTTTGTCATATCCCCTAAAGAATCATTGACATCCGCATCAACAAATGCTATAATAAATACGATTGAATTTTACACAGCCCTATAGATTGTAAAATCCGCGTGGGGGGGTACTGCCTTCGGCAGACCCGTTGTATAACCTCCAGACACAAGTGTGTTTTGGAGGCTTTTATTTTAATTCTTCATTCGCAGAATACGGAAGGTTGAAATTAACATGAAGAACACAGTCCTGACCTACATAGACAGATTCAGGCACGACCGCCATGTGCGGGTAGTGCTTGGGTCTGTTTTGCTTATTTTAGCCCTTACTGTTGCAAGTTTAGTCTATTGGCAGCTCCGCCTGAGCGGCATCGCCATGACAAACGAAACCTATTGCGGATATGAGGAGCACACCCACACCGAGGATTGCTATGAAAGCGTTTTGATTTGTGGTTTCGAGGAGATTGAAGGGCACGTTCACGACGAGACCTGTTACGACGAAGAGGGCAATCTTATTTGTGAGTTAGAAGAGTTCGAAGGACATACTCACAGCGAAGAATGCTATGAAACAACGCTGATTTGTGAGCTTGAGGAGCACGTCCACACCGTTGATTGCCTCGTAGACCTCGAGGCTGATGTCGAAACTGCGGTTGACTGGGAAGCAACTCTTCCCGAGCTTACGGGAGATTTGCGTATCGACATCGTTAATATAGCTTACAGCCAACTCGGCTATACCGAATCGACGGCGAACTACACCCTCGCCGAGGACGGCATCACCCACTTGGGCTACACCCGCTATGGCGCTTGGTACGGCGGTTTGTACTATGGCAGTGAGTACTCCGATTGGGATTCGATGTTCGTCGCGTTCTGTCTCGATTATGCCGGCATCGCCGAGGAGCTCACCTACAACTCGGGAGCCTTCGCTTGGTCGGTCGAGCTCGCAGAGCTTGGCTACTATCAGTCTGCCGATGCCTATACTCCCGAAGTCGGCGATGTCGCATTCATTGACACCGACCTCGACGGCAGAGCGGATGTCACCGCCATAGTCGTCGCCGTCGATGAGACCATTACCGTTATTCAAGGCAATGTTTCCGATGCCGTCGCCCTCGTTGAATACGCTCTCGACGATTCAATTATCGGCTATGCCAACGTGACTTACACAAGCGAAGAGGAAGCCGAAGAAGACGAGGAAATCACCCTTGACGAATCAGACGAAGTTACCGCCGAAGAAATCGAGGAGCTCGACGTGTCTGCGGAAGATTTCGCAACGCTTGAGTTTGTCGGCGAGGACTACATCATCACCGTCAGCTACGGCGAGGACGCCGCCCTGCCCGAGGACACCGAGCTCGTCGCCTATGAGTACGCGCAGGACTCCGAGAACTTCCTTGCGCGCTACGAAGAAGCCGCCGAGCTCTATGGCTGGGACGACTCCGACGAAACCGACCCCTATCATGGCTTCCGACTTTTCAACATTGGCTTGTATTACGAGGGCGCGGAGATTGAGCCTGCCGCTTCGGTCACCGTCACGGTCACCTACACCGGCGAGACCGACGCCGCCTCCGTCAGCGTCACCCACTTCGGCGACACCGCCACCGAAACCCTCGACGCCACCCTCGACCAAGGCACCGACTCCCAGTCCGTCACCTTCACGGCTGATGGGTTCTCGGAGTATGGGATTATGTTGACGGCGAACGCTGAAACTTATACTGTCGAGATTGTAAACTCTATAGCCAAAGACGGAAAGCTTACCGCAGTTATATATGATGAGAATGGAGACGAAGTCGCATATGACAGTGGGTATGAATACACTTGGTACCGTTCAAAGGAGCCGTATCTTACCGATTCGGAAGGAAAACTTGAAACTTATCCGGCAACAGGCTATGCCGACACCTCAACTGCCAACTACAATTACCTTGTTTCAACATCTACAAGTGGTATTGGAGCTACGGTAGATGAAAATTATTGCACAGCCGGCAAATATGTATTCTACTACTATTATGTTGAGGTAGTCATCGACGGCACAACATATGCATGTGCCCCTGTCTATGCTTCTGTCGCAGGTGCGGCGAGCTATGTTGAAATCCAATCTACAGATAACGGCGACGGAACAAAGACTCTTGAGGCTGTTCTGAAAGGTGATGATTACAACGCTTCAAATACTGACATCACTTATTCCTACAGATGGTATAAATCTCTCAACTATGAAGCGGCAGATGGAACTGATGCTACAAGCGCTCCTTATGCAAATACAGGCAACGATATACATGATTATACTCCGGTTACAAACAATGGAGCACAATATGCAAGTTGTAAATTATCTGCTAGTGATTCTTTCTATTTCTACTATCTTGTGGTTACAGTCACATATACAAATTCGTCTGGCGCATATTCTGCCGACGCTAAAGGTTATCAAGCCTGGTCTTATGCGGGGTATGTAGGTTCAACAGATACTGCCGCAATAGTTGATAATATATCTTCAAAGGGAACTCTTGAGGCAATTTTGTATAAAGCCAACGGAAGCATTGTCGATACAAGCGAATATACCGTCACATGGTACAAGTCAGAGGCAGAGTATGTCTCGGGGTCGGGTACTACATATACCGATTCAACCTATACAACAAGTACCCTTATTACATGTGAAGAAGTAACAGATACTTATGTGCTGAGCGAAAATACCGTCAATGTTGCAAAGGATTCCGGCGGACTGCATTATTACTATGTCGTAATATCATACGGAAATAACACATATACTTCCAATCTGAAATATGTCCAATATTCCGACCAGATTGAAAACGGCGGGTTTGAGAATCTGGCAACAACAATTTCCAATTATAGTCAGACTAGAGAATGGTATGTTTACTATTGGCATACAACCAGTAGCGAATATACGGATAAACATGGATCATACAATGGTTATCGTAAGATTGAAATCGGAGAATATGCAGAAAAATATGCTTTGGCAATCGGTACATACGCAATCGCATATACCAAAGGAGGGGACGACGCAGGCAGTTTCTTTGCCGAGATTAATGCGACTGAATCTGCTACTCTTTATCAGAGCGTACTGACTGCCCCTGGAACCATTTACTATTGGAACGTCTATCATCAGAACAGGGAATATGCTAATGCGACAAGTACCGGTGAAGTAACAACATCAGGACAATACCTTTACACAACCACATATACCGGTACTGACTCAATGTATGTTATCATCATGTCCGACGCGGATGCCGAATTGCTTCTTGCAGAAGTGGATAAAGGCAAATATGATTCTCAGCAGGATGTTATAGATGCGGTGGCGACGGCAATTATTGGTCAGAACAATAAGACGACTAACGGTTCCGTATCTGTTGGAACCGGCAATCCCGGAAAAGGCGAGATAGACGGTTGTTATAGTGGAGAATTTGAGCTGTCTGATGAGACTACTGTGGACGTCACCTTGTGGCAAGTCACAACAACGAAGACTGTTACGAGATTTATATTGTATAATGACAACAGTAGTACTTCTTCCAACAATTATGCTGATGCCTCGTCTTTAAGCTATTCAGTGGATGATGGCTGGGTGGCTTTAACCGACGATAATGGCTTGACCTACGGTTACTACACGGTTACGGATTGGGTTAAATACTCCGGAAGTTACGTCGTGCCGGAAGACCAGTATCTGACAAGATTTTTCTTTGCCGCCGCTTCTACTCAAAAGAACAATATCTCGGCAGGCAACTTTATCGACAGCGTAAGCCTGACGGCGTCTGTTGATTATACTATCGAGTATTGGGTATGGAATGATAAGACTGAAAAGTATGAACTGCAAGACACTAGTGAGAAAGACTCCGTAACTCCGTATACCCGTGTTGAAGCAAATAACCTGAGCAAGTATTCGGATTATGTCGTAGTAGGAAGCGTGACAAGTAATGTGACTGGTGGCGAGAATCCAACGACATTTGACTCTTCGACAAAGACATCTATGAAGGTCGATGCTTATACCAATTACCTCAGTATATACTTGAAAGACACAGGTGCAACAGCTGAAAAAGTAATTTCGGGCTTAAGCTCTGCCACTTTGAGCGCCATTAAGGAGACTGTAAACTTTACCATCACCGACTCGAACGGTGACACCACCACTCTCACTGTAACTCTTGAAGATACCAGTGAAGCTTCGATATATACTGAATTGGATGAAGGCACCTACACAATATCTGAGTCGGGCTATAGTACTTCTCTCTTGGATGGCAAGTATTTGTGGGTCAAAGCAGAGGCAACCGGAACAAATATTACGGATAATAATGGCACATATTCGTTTACGCTTGATAGCAATAACACATCCCAGACCATCACGTTTACGAACTATTATCTCCCCGTCGTAACGCTCAAGAAGGTAGACTCGACGCTCCCTTCAAAAACGCTTTCGGGCGTAACGTTTGAGATGTATAAGATTGAGAACGAAACGAAATATTACTATAAATCGTGCGATGATATCACCCACAAGATAGAGTGGTCGAGTTCAAGCATTGAACTTACTACGGACGGTAGCGGCGAAATCAAGTTCAGCGCTTTGCCCGATGGGACTTACTATCTCGTTGAAACCGGTGCTGCCGATGGGTATAATATCCTCACCGAAACTTTGTCGTTCACGATTTCGGGCGGAACGATAACCGAGGTTAAGAACTCCGAATATATCAGTATTGACGACTCAAGCGACAGTTATGGTCTGACGATTATCGTCAAGAACGACCCCGGCGTCGAGCTCCCCGAGACGGGCGGCATCAGCTTGCCGGTGGTTTATGCGGTGGGAAGTCTGATGATTCTCGCTTCGGCAATAGGGTTGGTTGTGAGAAGAAAGAAAATTTAAAGTAACGAAAAGAACGATATCGAGCGGTTGATATCGTTCTTTTTAGATATTTAAACTTTGAGCTTGAAGCCTCATTAAAGTGTCAGATATAATTAATCTGGCACTCTTTTTTTGTTTGAGAGTGACTAAATTTAGTGAGGTAATAACATGAAAATTTACGGTTATGTGCGGGTGAGCACCAAGGAGCAGAACGAGGACAGGCAGATGATTGCCATGCGGGAGCAGAACGTTCCCGAGAAGAACATCATGCTCGACAAGCAAAGCGGAAAAGACTTCGACCGCCCGATGTATCAGCGACTGCTGAGAAGGATGAAGCCGGGCGACCTGCTCTACATAAAGAGCATCGACCGGCTCGGGCGCAACTACGAAGAGATTCAGGAGCAGTGGCGATTCCTCACGAAGGAGAAGGGGATTGACATCTACGTAATCGACATGCCGCTTCTGGACACGAGGCGTGGCAAAGACCTCATCGGCACCTTTGTCTCGGACATCGTTCTGCAGGTTCTTTCTTTCGTAGCCGAGAACGAGAGGGCAAATATCCGCCAGCGTCAGGCGGAGGGCATCGCCGCCGCAAAGGCGAGGGGAGTTTGGTGCGGAAGAACTCCTTCGCCGCTTCCCGAAAACTTCGGTGACTGCTATATGAAGTGGAAATCGGGCGAGGATTCCTGTGCCGGAGCGGCTCGGAAGTGCGGCATGGCGGTCTCGACATTCAGATACCGTGCCGAGCGGTACGAAAGCAGAACATAAGCAAAAGCGACAATAAGGTGTACCTTCTGAACGCCAGTAAAGTGTACCTTATTGCCGCATAATTTTTTTATTGCAAATCCATCTGTTCTTGCTATTATATCACAATTAGCTCACGAATGCAAGTGCAAATTATGCAAAAACAACAAATTTCTCTCGTGATATTTACCTAAATTTTATTGTCAATAAGGTACACCTTGTTGCTATCGGATAAAATACGAGGGGAGTCGGTATGCCGTCAACGAATAGAAATGCAAAGCCGCCCATTGCTGTGGGTGACAGATTCGGACGGCTTACTGTACTGTGCGATTCCGGTGAGCGGAAAAACGGTTATATAGTGTGGAAATGTCGGTGCGACTGCGGCAACGAGATTCTTGTGGACAAGAGAACTCTTGAACGCGGCACTGTTTTAGACTGTGGATGTACAGCCAAAGTAAATCCCAGACAGAAGGACATAACCGGCAAGCGGTTTGGAAAACTGACAGCTTTATATTGTACGGATGCTCGCAGTGCTTATGGCGATACTGTCTGGCACTGCATTTGTGACTGTGGAAGAGAAATTGACGTTCGGCTTCATCAGCTTCAGTCGGGTTATCGTAAGAGCTGCGGATGTCTTTCTCATCCAAAGGTGAAGGAACTTGTCGGCAAACGTTTCGGGAGACTCATTGTCATTGAATATGCCGGAAAGAAGGACGGCGTGCACCGCTGGAGGTGCAGGTGCGACTGCGGCAACGAAGTCGTCGTGAGTCAGTCCCATCTCCAGAGCGGCAAGACAAAGAGCTGTGGTTGCATGCGAGCCGATGTCTATGTCAAAAATATGAAGCTTGTCGGAGGAACTTCGATAGTAGCCCTTGAGACGAGTAAAAATCGTCTCCGTTCGACAAATACGAGCGGTTGTACGGGAGTCTACTGGAGCAGTAGTTGTGGCAGGTGGTATGCACGAATCGGATTTTGCGGCAAATCTTATTATCTCGGTTCGTATAAGTACAAGGAAGATGCCATCAAAGCTAGGAAGAGTGGGGAAGAGGTTCACGATAACTTTATAGAATGGTATTACAACGAATACCTTCCGAGCGAGAACAACAAGTCGCAACCAGAAAAATAAATGCATTCGTAAGAGAGTAACAGGTTTATATAACCGACAGTTTTAAGTAGTGTCGGGCAGCTGTGGAAGGCGCGATGAGTATGAGAAACACGATGCTAACTTATATAGACAGATTCATGCACGATCGACACAGTCGAAAAGTGCTTGGGTCTGTTTTGCTTGTTTTAGCGATTGTGGTGTCTCTCACTGTCTATTGGCAACTTCGTTTGCATGGCATTGCGATAACAAACGAGACCTATTGTGGCTATGAGGAGCACGTCCATACGGAGGAGTGCTATGAAACCACTCTCATATGTGAGCTTGAGGAAACCGTCGGACTTACGTCCGATTGGCATGCTCACGATGAGTCTTGCTATGATGAAGAGGGAAATCTTGTCTGTGAGTTGGAAGAATGCGAACCCCACACCCACACAGACGAATGCTATGAAACGACGCTTATCTGTGAGATTCCCGAGCACACCCACACGTCAGACTGCCTCGTCGACCTCGAAGCCGACGTTGAAGACGCCACCGTCTGGGAGGCAACTCTGCCCGAGCTTAGCGGAGATTTGCGAACCGATATTATCAATATCGCATATTCGCAGATTGGCTATACCGAATCCACCGCTAATTACACCCTCGCAGATGACGGCACCACCAAAATGGGCTATACCCGTTATGGCGCATGGTACGGCGGTCTGTACTACGGAAGTGAATACTCCGACTGGGATTCACTCTTCGTCGCTTTCTGCCTCGATTATGCCGGCATAGCCGAAGACTTTACATACAATTCCGGCGCCTACGCTTGGTCGGTTGACTTGACAACCATCGGTTATTATCAAACCACCGATACATATAGCACTTCAACCGGCGACGTCGCCTTCATCGACACCGACGCCGACGGCAGAGCCAACATAACCGCAATAGTCGTTACAGTAGATGAGTCTGCCCAGACGATAACCGTCATTCAAGGCAACTACACCGTCACCGACAGTGAAGGCAACTCTACCGACACCGTCGCCGTCGTGACCTATAGCACAGCGACTGAAATTGCGACCCAAAACGAAATCGTCGCTCTTTCTGCGGGTTCCGAAACCGAGATTACTCCCGTAGTACTCGGATATGCCAACGTGACCTATGTCACCGTGACCTATGTTCCAGAAACGGAAGAAGAAACCGAAGAAGTAACCGAAGAGGTTGCGGAGGAGGTTATCGTCGATGAGACCGAAGCCGATGAAACCGAGACCGAGGAAGCCGATGAAACTGAAGAAACCGAAGAGGAGACCGTTCTCCTGACCACAGCCTCTGCAGTCCTTACATATGACGAATATTGCAGTGAAGCATATTCGCTTTACACCTATGCCATGAGCGTCACCGACTCCACCGAAGCGGCTCCCGCATGGGATTCGCTGATAACACTTTGGAACGAAATCGACGCCGCCTATGCCGAGGGCACCCTCACCGAGAGTGAATGGCTATCCCTTGATGCCCTCATGACAACCTATTCTACAGAAGTTTATTCCTACTTCACCGAGAGCGTTGGGTATGACCCATATGAGGTTATGACGGCGGATGGGGAAACAAATGCCACCTCCTCCGGCAACGCAACGATGTACTATTATACCAGTGAAACCGATACAGCAACTGCTTCAGACTCAACCGCTTCTTGGACTTATACCAATAACGCATCCTATTCCGACGGAGAACTTACCGTTGGTTTAAGACTTGATTTTTCCGCGGATAGAGATAGCTTAAACTCGAATACAACATACTATATAGACCTTCCCGAGGACATTGTCGTTCCAGAGTCGGCTTTGAGTGGCACACATGAAGGCACAAATGACGATGGCAAAGTTGCGTTTACTTATCAGTACATTGACAACGGAGATGGCACTTATAGCATCGCAATAACATATTTAGCCAGTTATCTTAATAGTATCACTGACGACCCAGTAGCCTGTTACATCGACTATAAGTCCTACATTTTTGATTATGACGAAGATGATTTAGGCACTGACGGCGTCAAAATAACATTCGAGGATGGCAGTTATGTCACCATTACTTACGAAGAGATTAGCTCCGATGACAACGAGTCGTTGTATCAGGATTTGACGATTTCGAAGAATGCTACTTATTACAACGCTTCGACTAACAGCATCACCTACACCGTCACCATCAGCTCTCTTACCGGCACCGGCGTTATAACTCTCAAGGACGCGCTGTCTATCGTGAATAATAACTCTTCGCTCTATTCTACGGCGGATATTAAAAGCATTGATGTAACCGGTGTGCAGTATCAAATCTATACTTTGAGCTATACTTACGATAATAACGGCACAACCTACTATGTGTATGAGTGGAAGAATAGTGGCAGTACAACTGAGACGAATGGTGAGATAACTACTTCTACCGCTACAGGTACCTACTCCTATACAACAGACACTTCAACTGATTCTCTTTCAGTAACTCTGTCTCCGCTTACGGGAGCAACGGATGATTATACCTCCGACCGCTATGTCATTACCTACACGGTTACTTTTGACGATAGCTATTCATTTGACTCGAAGGTCACCAACGATGCCGAGGCATCCTCGACAATAACCACAAATGGCGTCACCGACACCGTCACCGACGAAGCCGCGGTATCAAGAACCGTTTCCTCTTCGATGATTGACAAGACCGGCTCCTACAGCTCCGAAACCGGTCTTATCACCTATACTATTATATTTAACGATGGCGGAAACGATGGCGGAATAGATATTGCCGGCTATGTTCTGACCGATACTGCGCTTATAGGCATTGATGAGGACGATGTGACGGTTTACTATTTGGATGGTACAAGTTACGAAAAGGCTGATTCAAGCGAATATACGATTGACACTACAACCGGTACAATTACATTCAGTGATAGTTCTAACACCAAAACTTACAAGATAGTCTACACCGTTCAAGCTGAACCCTCCGGCTTTACAAGCTCCACCAGTGTTTACAACGAGGTTACCGTTAAGACCGGTGACACCACCGTTGATAAAGACTATACCACCGTAAATGTCTATTCTAATGGTACTGTCGATAAGGAACTTGACGAAGCGTATGATTATACTTCAACTACCGATGGCGACACGACTACATATACCCGAGTATTGGATTGGACCTCCACTATAACCGTCCCGACCACCGGAATAGCGGCGGGAACTGTAATCTCCGACTATCTCGGCACATGGAGCGGTGATACTTCTTCCTATACTTATGGCACAAGTAGTACACACCAGTGGTTTACTTATGAGCAATTAGTGGACACAAACGGCTTCTTTACTGATTTGGTGACTAACGGTATTACAATAGACAGTGTGAACTATACTAACGGTACAGACTTCACTCTTGAAGCCTATGATATCGCATGCGGAAAGTGGTTGACATATTCGGAGCTTACTTCCGGTGATCACGATAGTTGTCTCTTCACCGCCTACAAAATAACCCTCAATACGGCAATAACCGAGGCAGGCACTATAACCCTTTCGTATTCGACCACTGCGGATATCACGGATGTAATGGGCGGCACCACAAAGAGAGATTACTATAACTATATCTCCGTCGGAAGCAAGAGCGATACCGCGAATTACACCGAGTATGACACCGTCTACAAGACAAATGCCTACGGTGTCTCGTCTGACACCAATGTCACCGCCACCACCAACAACGACGGCACCGTGACATGGATTGTCAACGTCCTGATTCCCGAAAAGGCTGATAATAATGAATCTTTCGTCATCACCGATACTCTGCCCGCAGGCGTAACTCTTGAAACACTGAAAATTAATATCGGCAGTGAAACAGTGACATTTGTACAGGATGCCAGCGACAGTACTAAGTATACTGCAACTATGAGCAACAATACAGAAGTTACTGCAACAGTAACGAAAGAAACTACCGGCGATGTTGTCACAATCACCGTCCCTTATAATGCCTATTCTTCGATGGTAGCCAAAACCGGCGCATATATCGCGGTTACCTATACCTGCTCGATTGATACTTGGAGCACATGGTATGATTCGACTGCTATAGCTGGGACTACTACCAACACCTATAAACTTGAAAACAGTGTAAAGGTTACATGGGGAAGCACCACTCAGACCGATTACGGCTCTGACACTCAGACGCAGACTATCGAAGTTACCTATGTAGAAGAAGCCGAGGAAACCGACCATGACGTCGTCGAGAAGAACGTTGATGCAAGCGGCATTTCTGGCACAGTCACGAACATTTTGAAGTATTCCGTCATCCTTAATCTTGATAAGCAAGATTTACTCAAGGACGGTGACTATCTTGAATTCGTAGATACGTTGGAGTATTACAATGACTCGGAAATGACATTGAACCTTATGACGAATACGGTTACTTTCTATGAGCTTATAAAGTTGGAGCTGGTTAAGAACGATAGCGACGAAGTTATATATTACCACTGCACCTATACCGATTCGGACGGCAATACGCAACCGTATGTAATCACTGCTTCTGACTTGGCAACGCTTCTTGAGAGCACCACTCAGACGACTGTCTATAAATATCCAGAGAGCGATGGTTCTTATACCTATTACTATATGTTGCCGCTCGACATAACATGGAACTTCAGCACGGGATATGATTGGAGAACTCTCTACTATATAACCGCAACCGTTCCCGACAAAACGGCGATTCTCGTTACGTATTCATACTATATAGCCGATGCTACAACGGCTACAGGCAAGTTGTCTATTAAAAACTCGGCTACTCTCACAGGCACAACGACTTCAAGTGACGCCGACGAAGTTAATGGTACATACACAAAAACAGAGCTCACAGCCGGTGTTTATTCCTCCGGCGGTTACACTTTGATTAAGTCCGGTACCAGTACTTCCTATTTCCTCCCGGATGCAGTATTCCAGCTCTATGTGTATGATAATGATGCCTCGTCAGGCACACATGGCACGTTTGTTCCTGCTGAATACACAGAAACAGAAATATCAACTTACAATCTCGCCAATGGCGTTGACTATATTGTCGACGGCAACCACTACTATGCGATATATACGACCAACTCCTACGGCACTATTACCGTTTCACCGTATGCGGTCTATGATGTAAGCAATCCTACATATTGGAACTGGTACAAAGAAGACCTTCTTTACTATCTCGTCGAAATTGAAGCTCCGGAAGGCTATATTCTGGATGGCGACACCAAGTATTATTTCTACTGGCAGAGTACGAATAATACTACCGGTGATATTTCCGGATTGACCTCCGACATCACTGCGCAGAATATCTCCGAAGATTCTTCGACCCAGTTTGTCTCCAACTTGCCTATAACCACCTTCACCCTGACGAAGGTCAGCTCTTCGGACAGCTCTGCGAAGCTTGCGGGTGCGGAGTTCTATCTCTATGAATACGCCGGCACACAGTATAACTATTCGACATATCAAAATGAAGAAATCTGGAACTATCTCGGCACCTACACCACCGACGAAAACGGTGAAATCAGCATCACCTATGATTCCGACGTTTATTCCTTCGACACCGCCTATATGCTCAAGGAGGTTTCCGCCCCCGACGGCTACAGTGCGGGCTATAACGACAACATCACCTTCTATTTCTACTGGGATGAAGATGAGACCAGCGGCACCGGCATCTATCCCTCGAACTGGGGCACCGGCACCGACGATGACGGCACGACCTATGCCACCGCCGCCAACCTTGCGTCAGGGGATGTAACCGTCTATGCGACCAACACCAAGACCAACACCTCTGTCTCCGTCACTAAAGTCTGGCTCGACTCCACCGGCAAAGAGCTTTCTGACGCAGAAAAGGCAAACTACACCGCCACGGTTCAGCTGTACTACTATCTCAGCACCGAAAAGCCCTCAAGCTCCTCGACTTCTTCGGGAGACTATGAGACGGTGACGTTGTATACTACCGGCACGGTTTCAGCAAGCCTTGCAAGTTATGCTTCGCCATACGATTCATCGAGTTTGGATATGCAGAGCACAGGCGTAACTAATATGAAGAATGCGCTTTTGTCAGGTAATAGTTCTTACATTCAGATGACAATCAGCGCAGACAGTATTAGTAACTTAGGATTTTATTTGCAGAATAGTAGTAACAGTGTCATAGCGTCTCTTACATCTCCGTCAAGTTATTCTTACGATAATGGTACATATACAGTAACATATAGCTACAGCGATATTGTAAAGGCATTGGGAACTAATTCAATAAGTGGTATAAACAGCTTCTACATAAATAATGGCGGAAGTGGTACCATCACGAGCTTTAGTGTTCTTAGTGATTTGTCAGTTGCTGATTCTGCATCAAAATCGCAGACGCTGAGCGGTAATTGGGCATCGTTTGATAGTACCGTTCTTAAAAGTTCAACAGATGCTGAGTATCTTCAAACGAGCGGCGCTTATATCCGTGTTACTTACAGTGTCTCTGAGTTAGATGCTTCGGAATCTGACCATCAGATTCAGGTTGGTATCCAACAATATAAGGATGGTACTGCTTCTGCGGTCTATGCTTACAGTAATATCAGTTCTACCACAAATGGAACTGCTGAGTTGTTGATTCCGCTATCATCATTTGTTTTGACAAGCTTTGAGTGGAGCTACTACAACGGTATTGCCACAAACAGCTCTGGTCTTACCGGTGAAATAACCAAGGTCGAAATCCTCGTGCCATACGACTCCTCAAGCTCAGGCTCGAGCACGACGACATCGACAGATACGTTGGTTGAAATAAGTGTTACGGGAACTTTATACAGTAGCGAAGAGTCGACTGCCGATTATGCGAATGTCCTCGCCGACACTTACACCACCGGAAAGAATAATTGGAGTGATATATATCAGGCTTTGTTAGCAAACGATGATGCTTACCTCGAAGTTATTATTGACGGCAGTTCTTCGGCAAATTTGGTGATTCAGTATACAAATACTACATGGGGTGACTTTACCCAGATGAGTACCGTCTCTGGAACCTATACATTGGATGACAATGGTTATTATGTCTATAAGTTTACCGCAAGTGACATTTTGGATGCAATCGAGGCGGAACTGACAGGGGATTATGCGGAGTACTTTGCATACAAGATATTCTTGACTAATATCGGCGCAGATTCCGCCACCCTCATAAGTGCCGCTGTTAAGGTTGACAACGAGGTCAGCACTTCCGGCACTACAGTTGACGGCAATTATGACGTTACGCTTTATACTTGGACGCCATCGAACAATGATCAAGTGGAGAATTCAAGTCTGGTAGAGCTCAAAGCGAATAGTAGTTGGCAAACTGACAACTACTGGAACGTCATCTCGACTTGGGAAGAAGATGAAGCCAATATCCGTGCGTTATTGGATGCTATCTATGCAAATCTGGAATCCAATGTCTATATAACTGTCACCCCTGGCTATGGTACTACAGCCGATAACCTTTCTAACCTACAGCTGATTATCCAAGGCGATACTTCTGTCGGCTCGGACGGCTATGGCACCATCCTTTCGATTAAACCGACTGAAGATCCTGTGAAAAACAGCGACGGCACTTATACCCTCATTTACAGCTCGGAGGACATCAGGGCGGGGTTATTCGGTGCAGAAAGTAAGTATCAGGACGCAGCTTCCGTCTACGCCGATTACCTCAAGCTTATCCTTTGCTTTACGGATAACCAAGGCGAAACCGCCACCCTCAACAGCATTGAGGTCGTAACCACCGACGAGCTCTCCCTTTCGTCGACCTATTCCGAGAGCTTGCTTCTCGGAGAGACGACGTATACCGGCGAACCGTATGGCGGCAAGTACACCCTCGAAGAAGACAACAACTGGACGGAAACGGTCACCGCCCTTCCGATAAGCTATACTGATGACAACAACGTTACTTGGTACTACTATTACTACTTCGTCGAGACATCGGTCAGCGATAGTGACGGCGAACTCGATTCCAAGATGTACACGACCACCTATTCCCAGACCGAAGGCGAGAACACCGGCGGCGAGATAGTCATCACGAACGTCATCGCCGAGACCACCGAGGTCACGGTTGAGAAGAAGTGGGTAGACGGGAACGGCAACGACGTCTCCGCCGATTACTCCGGCGCCTCCATCAACGTCGACCTCTACTACTACCTCGCCCCAGTGAACGACAGTGGCACGACGTCGGGGACGGATGTTGTAACAATATACAGATTAGCACAATCAGGGGCAACAATTAACGAGACTTACTATAGTCAAGACACTGCTATAAGCTACGCGACATATGAAATACCTGACGGGGCAGTATCCTATAGTATAAGTGTAATTAACCCTGATAGTCCAAATGCTTCTATTCAGATACATCATTTGGGAACTAACTATATGCCTGATGACTGGGATGATGATAGTAGTTATAACAAAAATCCGAGAACGGTTACGATCAGTGACAGTGAAACTGATGATTATGGTTACTACAATAATAGTACTACCGAATACACTGTAACTGTCACGTTCTATGACTTAAGCGGTAAAGAAGTGACGGCATCCAATAATGCCAACGCCGTGGCTCTATCCGCATCAACGAGCGGCGCCTCTATTGCCACCCTCCTTGCGTCCATAGAAGCCCAAACCCCAACAGTAACTGCAATGTTGGCAAATTCGACGGATACGGTGACGTTGTACTTCACACCAAATGGCGGCTTATGGAGTGGCTCAGATACCACCGCGAATGTACCGGCAGGAGTAAAAGTTTCAGTGAATGTTGAATTATCAGGTACAAGTGGGTGGGTTGCTATCTACAAGTATGATTCGAACGATCGACAGACAACTGTATACTCCTGTCAAGATGGCACAAGTTTAATTGATACATCATTCGAAACTGAAGCGGATTACTATTATCTTGTTCAGTATAGTGGTGTTTCATGTACAAAGATTACACTCAAATATACCGATTCAGAGGGTGTCAATTATACGCTGACCTGTGCGACTAATTCGGAAGGAGGATACAGTTGGACAACGCCGACGTCAGGTGGCGAGACTGGCGGCGGAACGGGTGGGGAAGAGGACGACCCGGGGACTTCTACTGAAGTTACTTATTCCCGTGATCAGCTGATTGACAAGACCGACACTACCGGCATTGAATTTGTCTACTACGATTCCTACACGATTACCTACGATTCCGAGACTGGCACTTGGTCGTATACCGTCGACGGCTTGCCGGCGTACATTACCATTGGCAACGTGACTTACGCTTACTATTACTATTTCGTAGAGAAAGGGACGACCGTCTCAAAAGTTTTGCCGGAGGATGCGCTTTACAGCACCGACACGGGCGTGACGAGCGGCACAATCACTATTACCAATACCGTGAGTGAAACCTCGACCGTCACCACTCTGCCTGAGTCTTACTCAGTCGACTACACCACCATGTACGAATTCGGCGCAATGCTGATACTTCTCTCGCTCGTCGGAGCGGGAGCAAGCACGAAAACGTGCAGAAACATCTCACGAACACGGAAGAGTCTCGTGGAGGAACCCCATAGAGATGGGGTGGATCCGGGTGGCACCCACGAGAGGCTACCGGACGTGAGGAACCGGAAATTCGTAATCCCAAGAATCGTACGAAAGGGGGACACCCGAGCCGGACCAGAAGATGACGGGTGAAGAAGGTCGCAAGCGACCTTCGGAAGCAAATGGCTTCGCCATTTCTTCCCCCTTCAACAACCGTATTTTAAGTTTGACTTCGTCAAACTTCCGACTTTCGGTCTCGCCGAAAGTCTAACCCCTCACAAACTTTTGTGAAATCGCAAAAAGCCTCCCATGAAAGGGGAGGGGGACCGACGCCGAAGGCGTTGGTGGAGGGGTTTCCAACAAATCCAATTAAAAAGGAGTTCTTAAAATGAAAAAGTTAAAGAAACTTTTGTCAATCGTCCTAGCAGTTGCCATGGTGATGAGCTTGGCGGTCAGCGTGACGGCGACGTCGAAAACGTATTCGATAACTATCGATAACGATGTTGAGAATTATGTTTATACAGCATATCAGATATTCGCAGGTACGTTATCAGAGGATGAAACAACGTTGTCAAACATTACTTGGGGTTCTGATGTCGATACTTCAAATTTGACAGAATTGTATGAAAAACTCGGTGATATTACTATCACAGTTAGCGGTGATACTGTCTATCCTTTCACCGATGACCCGACTACTTCTGGCGGTGGCAATGACTTGACATCTGCCTCTGATGTTGCAGCAGCTTTGTCAACTTACAATACCAACTCTGAAATAGCAGAGAAATTTGCAAATGTAATATATGGTTATCTGAAAGATAACAGCGGAATAGAGATACCTTATGTTCCTGCAGATACGGAATATTATAAAGAAATTGATGACCCAGGTTATTACTTGATTGTTAATACTGATGTTCCCAGTGGTACTGGCATAGCATATTCTGCTCTCTTGCTCGAGGTTGTTGGTCAGGCAGAAGCTGACCCCAAATCTGCTGTTCCTGAACTTGACAAAACTGTAGATGATGTCAACGATTCTGATTCAACAGATAAGTCAACCGGTGATACCGCTGACTACGACATCGGCGACAGCGTACCGTTCACACTGACCGCTACTATCAGCGATGATGGCTATTCGAAGTATTCTGAATATACGCTCGTCTTCCACGATACAGTGTCGGCTGGTCTTATAGTTGATTTAGATAGCATCAAAGTGTGGGTTGATGATACTCAGGTTAATACGAGTGATTATACCGTTAGCACCTTGACCGATGCCTATGTTATAACTGATAACGCAACAGCTGATAACTTCACTGATTATTATGTTGAGGATGCTGGTAGCCAAACTGGTTATAGCCAAGCAACTGGTACTTATGATTCAAGTACAACCTACTACGAATTAGGTCATACATTCACTGTTACAATCAGTGATACAAAGACTTTGACTGATACTAATAGTGATAATTTAGTCGTAAATGTAGGTGATACAATCAAGGTTACATACTCCGCAACTTTGAATACCAACGCAACATTTACCGAGTACAACAATGCTTACCTTGAGTATTCCGATAATCCGCTTACTACTTCTTCAACCGGTACAACCCCAGAAGAGCAGACAACCGTCTTTACCTATACGTTGAACGTCACAAAGGTTGACGATTCTGATCCAGCAGAAGCTCTTAACGGCGCAAAGTTCAAGCTGTATAAGTTGGTTGATATTACAGAATTTGCGTCTGGTGTAAAGTATTATACTTATGATAGCGGAACGTTCACAGAAGTTGCTGACACCTCAAGTGGAGTTCAGTCTGGCACTGATTACTACATTTTGGTTGACAACGAGGAAAAAGAGGGCGAAGGCAATGATAAGAACGAGTTCTCTTGGGATGGCTTGGATGCTGGTAAGTACATACTCGAAGAGTCAGAAACTCCTGACGGATATAACACAATGGAAGACCTTAAGTTCATGATTACAGCTGAACATGAATATGATAACGGAACGGCTAAACTTACCGAGTTTAAAGTAACAGATTGGGATGGTAATACATTAACTGCTGCTGATATGACTGCAACTTCAATAACAGGTGTAGTCTCGTCTAAAATCGTAAACAAATCCGGTTCAAACCTCCCCGAAACCGGTGGCATTGGTGTGACAATCTTCTACGTTGTCGGCGGAATTTTGATTCTCGCGGCGGCGGGTGTGATTGTGATTAATCGGAAGAAGATTAAGAAATAAACCCTGAAAGAACAAAGGGAAGAACGCTTCGGCGTTCTTCCTAAGTTCGCTTGCGAACTTATAGCCTCACCTGAAAGGGGAGGGGGACCGGCGAAGCCGGTGGAGGGGTTTCCAAGGAGTGAAGTCAATGCCAAACGAAAAGAATAGCGACTTCACCCCTGCGGTAATGACGGTCGACGAGGTGAAGCGTCGGAAGAAGCGCAAAGGGCAGGGGAAGCGGTCGTTGGTGACGCCGGTTTTGTTTGCCGTGCTGATTCTCGGAATCGCGATTGTCGTGTACCCGACGTTTGCGAACTGGTGGAACTCGAAGGTGCAGACGCGGGCGGTCGCGAGTTATGACGAGGCGGTGGCGACGCTTTCGGAGACGGACTATTCCGACTATTTCGAGGCGGCTTACGCCTATAACGAGGCGATTGCGAAGCTCGGGTCGGCGACGGCTATTTCGAACCCCGACCTGATTGACGGCTACTCGGAGCTCCTGAACGTCTCGGGCACCGGAGTTATGGGGTACATCACGATTGAGAAAATCAACGTGCAACTCCCCATTTACCACGGCACTTCGTCAAGCGTTCTGCAGGTCGGCGCGGGGCACCTCGAGGGCTCGAGTCTCCCTGTCGGCGGGGAGAGCACGCATTGCGTCATCTCGGCGCATAGGGGACTCCCGAGTGCAACGCTCTTCACCCATTTAGATCAGATGGAGCTCGGCGACACTTTTACTATCACCGTCTTGAACGAAGTTCTCACTTATGAAGTAGACCAAATCAGCATCGTCTACCCGAACGAACTGCAGAACATCTACATCGAGGACGGGCAGGACTACTGCACACTGATGACCTGCACGCCGTATGGCATCAACACCCAGCGGCTCTTGGTTCGCGGACACCGAATCGAAACCGAAGCGGCGAAGAACACGATAAGGGTCACCGCCGAGGCATACAAAATCGACACGCTGATAGTTTCAATCTGCGTCGCAGTGCCGCTTGTAATCCTGCTGTTCATCGTGGTATCGCTTCCGAAAAAGAAAAAGCAAAACTGGAGGGACGACCGTTGAAAAAAGTAATCGGACGAATTCTGATTGTAATAGGCATCCTGCTGATGATTGGCGCCCTGTCCCTCTACTTGTATAACCGTTACGACGCAGAACGAGCCGCTAATGCCTCTATCGAAGCGGAAGAAAAGCTCACGGATGCCATGAAAAGCGCAGTCGGTTCGGAATACACACTTTCGGTCGAGACGGACGATAACGGCAACACCTATTCAGTCGTCAGCCTCGATGTCGACGGCGACAGCTATATCGGCGTGCTCTCAATCCCGTCCTTCGGCTTGGAGCTCCCGGTGCTTTCGGAATGGAGCTATGCCGGGCTGAAAAACTCGCCGGCACGCTACACAGGAAGCGCCTCGGCGGGCAACCTCGTCATCTGCGCCCACAACTACGAGCGCCACTTCGGCAACATAAAAGACCTCGACATCGGCGCCGAGATAACTTTCACCGACGTGACGGGCACGGTTTACGAATACGAGGTAATCGAAGTCGAAACCCTCCAACCGACGGCAATCACCGAAATGATAACCGGCGACTGGGACCTGACGCTCTTCACCTGCACCCGTTCCGGGCAGGCAAGGGTAACCGTGAGGTGCCAACTGGCAAAAGCCAGCTGACAAAATAGCAGGAAATTTTGACCAATATAAAAGAGCGTATGGCATCACCCATGCGCTCTTTTCATATACCCAATTACTTTTCTCTCACAAATTAAAGCTCATTTATACATCTCCGCCTGCGTCTCAAAGAGGGTATAATACAGCCCATGCAGGTCCATTAGTTCCTCAAACGTCCCATACTCCTTTATCTGACCGTGGTCGAACACAGCTATCTTGTCACAGAAGCGGG
>JAJQGT010000006.1:561547-779709 GCA_021201135.1 Oscillospiraceae bacterium | reverse complement strand
TCATTTTAAATGTAGTTGAGCAATTAAATGCCTGACCCGCAAAAGTCCTGTTTTTTAACTTTATAACTTTATAAAAGAGCGACTTAACCAGCCGCTCTTTTTTCATGTCCATCTGGAGGTGATTATAGTGGATTTACTCAAGGGGCAAAGAGATAATGGTCTGGACATTCATGGACAACACCCGTATGTATCAGGCACTCCGCGATTACGGCGACCGCACGAGCAAGTATGTGTCTGCATAATAAAAGCCGGGAACTCCCGACCACCTGCACACCTTGAACCCTTCCTGCACACCCTAAAATCTCTTTGCACACCCCTATGCACACTCGCGCACAGTTCCGTTGGATTGTATCAAATATGCGGGATAAATATCAATGTAGATGCAATCTACCTTGCCGGCATAAAGATATTCGAGTAACTGTAAGGCATGGTAGTTGTCCGCCTCAATCAACGTGTGCCAGAGGTCGCTGTCGGGCGCATTGCAGACACTGTCAACCGGCTTGAGATATGGATAAATCGGCTCGCCGAATTCCGCAACGGAAACAAGGTCGCATAAAGGTATTTCTTCAAGCTCTTTTGATTCCTTGCGGATGCACTTTGCCATGCCATCCCGGATGGATAAAACAACGTAAGTATCGCTGACGGCACCGAGCTTCTTTGCAACAACCGAGCCTACCTTAACCGGCACTTCGTAAAGAGACGTGCATTCAGGCAGATGTTCCTCGAATACAAGCCCAAACTTTTTCTGCTTCGTCAGCTTGTCTGTTTCCTTTGCAAACCGCTCCCGTAAATCCGGGTCTTCAATCTGTGCAATTAAATCTTGCAGCATAGCCATTTGGGATACCTTCTTTTCTATGATTAGCCTTGAAATATATTATAGCACAATTATTTCCTGTTTTCAATCTTATCAAAAATCGTCTGATTAGTTCAAAATTCAATCCGCCATCCTGACGGTTCAATCATTCATGTAAAACTACCCATCAAATATTATACAACACCGCCGAAAATAAAGCAAGCTTTTGAGACACTATGTTCATGATTTCTGAAAGTTAGCTTATATATTATTCTTCCTCTGTAACTTCTTTTTTAACACGGTAAAGTTTCTAACACTTTTCTAACACTTTTTCTGGGTTGATGAAATTTTGAGGATTTGCATTGAACTGCGGATTTTTACGCAGATAAATCGATAAAACCTTGATTTACTGCGGTTTTACGAGGATTTAAAAGGGAAGAAAAGGTTACAAAAAAGATGAAATAATTTTTATCCCAGGTCACTGGCAGTGTGGAGGTCACGGGTTCGAATCCCGTATGCTCCACCACCTTACAAAGCTCGAAGGCAAGCCATCTTCGGGCTTTTTCTTTTACCTTTTTGTCTATTTTTGCAGGGCTTTTCTAACACTTCGTCTGACACTCATCCTGTACAGACCCATTTTTATTTTTTATAAAAAAGAAGTACCCATAACTGGATACTTCTTACATTTGTGGTGAAGCATCAATTTTTAAAGTCGAACTTTTGCCCGAAATCAAGGTTTCATCGGGCTTTTCGGGCTCTTCAAATTCCGTGAAATCGATTGTAGCATCCTTATCGCTTGAATTGAACACAATCGTTATTTTGTCATCGTATAGGTATATCCTATTCACGAATGTTGAAATCAAGGCTTTTTTCGACTTCATGGAATTTGTGCAGTCGCTTTTTATCTTATGCAGGAAATCTGATATTTCATCGGCTGATAGATTGACATCGTTTTCTTTTTCCTCTTCTATAGCCTGCTCTATCACTTTTATTTCTTGCATTACTTGCAATAGCTTTTCTTGATACGGTTTTCGCAGTTCCGGCAGGTCAGAGTCTGAAATAGAATCTAAAAGATTGTTCTTTTGCTTTTCAAGCTTTTTTTGCTGTTTCTGTAAAGAATAAAGGCAGGTTGACTCAAAATTGCGTTTTCCGAATTGTTCGAGCTCCCTTGAAATCTGCTTTATTCTGCTTTCTGTCAAAAGCTTTTTGCACGCACTGATTACTAAATCTTCTATATACTCTTTGCGGACGTGTTTTTTGTGACACGTCCCTTTTCTTGCATTTTTACACGCATAGTAACGGTGAACGGCTCCCGTCTGAGAGCGTCCGCTCATTCCTACCATCATATCCCGGCAATAACCACAAAATAGTTTAGTAGTTAGTAAATATTCATCCTTGCCTTTCGCCTTGCTATGGGTGCGAGCTTTGCCGTTCCGCTCTATCACTTCTTGAGCCCTCCTAAATGTTTCATCGTCAATAATTCTGGGTATTGCATCCGGGATTTGAACGTCGCCGAATTTATACGTTCCCTTGTACTTGACATTTTGCAGAATTTTCGGGATTGTACCCTTTGCGAACGTTCCGCCCTTAATTGTCTTGATACCCCGAGCATTTAACGAATCCGCAATCTCTGTATAACTATCACCGCTTATAGCTCTATCGAATATTTCCCGAATAATCGGGGCGGTTTCTTCATCAATCACATAGACCTTGTCAACCGTCTTGAATCCTAAGGGGATTGTTCCGCCGTTCGATAAGTGCTTTTCGGCGTTTATATTCATGCCTCTTGTAACCTTTTGCCCTAATTCCGCGCTATAAAAAGCGTTCATTTCCCGTATAATACCACGCATAAATTGAGCCGTCGGGTCATCTGGGTTATCAGACATCGGCTCTGTTACGCTGATAACAACAACGCCGTTTTGAGCAAGCTTTTTCGTGTAGAGAATATCGTCAATTTGGTTCCGGCTGAATCTGTCATAACGATATACAAGTACCGCCTCAAATTTAACCTTGCTCTTCTTGTCCTCACTATCCGCAATCATCCGCTGGAACTCCGGGCGTTTATCAGACGTAGCCGTTAAAGCTCTGTCAATATATTCTTCAATAACGGTGTGCCCCTCTCTTTCGGCGTATCTGTAGCAATAGTCGAGTTGTCCCTCTATGCTCTGCTCTGTTTGGTTATGTGAAGAGTATCGGGCGTATATAACAACATTCATCGGTTAGACCTCACTATAAAATTCACTCTGTATGCTCAACTGTTATTTTGTTGTACGGCTCTAATACATTCATGCAGTACTGTATAATCTGGAATTTCTGCTCAATCGCGCCCGCTCTGTATGCCCTTAATAAGATAGCCTCATACTCTTTGCCATCTATCGAGCAAGCCGGGGTTTCGTGTTTCGTTTCGTATACTTCTATCATCTGTTAGACCTCTTTCAAGATTATATTTTCTTTACTTTCGCCTTTCATGGAAAAATCACTATATCTATAGTCAAGTTCAAACTCAAGCCATTCAAGGTCGAAGGGGTCGGGATTATTATTTAAATATTTGTCTCGCAGTTCTTCAACTCTGAATTGCAAATCTGCATATTCACAAGCGATTTTGTGAAGCTCACGTTTCCTTGCCATTGTACTTGCGGTATTTTCGTCTACAAAGAAATCATTTGCTTTTTTACCGTATTTCTCAATCAAACTGTCACACCGTTTGCGCAATTTGGACTTTTTATTTTGAAATGCAACTTTGCACGATTCATCCGGGTATTCGTCATCAAATCCAATACGGCTACAAAACTTTCCGTTTCCATGTGTAGCTAAAAAAGGCTTGCCGCAATATGCACATTTTTTTATGCTCAATTTATGGGCGATTGCATAATGTTCTATACAATCACACACTGCATAAGCGGACGGAACGCCCTTATAAATCGTAACTTTGCTATAATCCACATCAGGCACAAAGACTTTCAAGTAAAAAGAGCTATTCCATTTTCGGGTTAATTCATTCGAGCCATCACAGAATGCGACACCAGCCTTTGCGAGTCTATCCTCTATAACGACTTTATCACTTATAATCCCGGTGCGAAACATTCCATTATAACCAGACTCATACAGCGTATTCAAAAGCAAAGGCTCACCGTATGCGATATAATCATCATGATATAAGCTCATATCTAAAATACTTGCATCTATTAAAATTGCGCTATGTCGTGTAGTATAGAGCCTATCCCTATCATCGTATGCAGAACACACCAAAGGTAATTTATAATCTTTGCCATCGTACTTTATCTCTGAATTGTAAATTTCAAGATTATATCCAAAGCCTAAATTTTCCACCATTGCCCTCTTTTCTGTAAAATATTAGAAAACTTTTCCGCCCTATTTTTCGATTTTTGAGTTCCAAAATCGACCCGTTGAGTGCTCCCTCTAAATGCCTTATAATTGATGTAGAAGTTGCGGGAGAAGATAACCCGACAATATTATTATACCATCATCAAAACACTAAATCAAGAGAAAAGAGAGGTAAACATGAGAGAAATTAAAAATGCAGACATCCGGGACGAAATCAAAAGAAACGGCTTGACACAATGGGAAGTCGCCGAACAGGCGGGTATTAAAGAGATTACAATATACCGCTGGTTACGCACCGACCTAACGCCGGAACACCGGGCAATACTTACAAAGGCAATCGAAGAACTCAAGGCTTGCTCATGAATGATGAAGAGTTACTAACCAAAGAGCAAGCCCGAGCTCTGGCGGCGGCTTTATACCCCGAGCTTATCGAGTATGTAAAGGCACGCAGAGAAGAAAATGCCCACTCCGAGCAGGCTCTACAAAAGGGAGGTGAAAGCCCTTGATACATCGGATATATGATATTTTACCGACTGGAGAAGTCAACGCTATTCACGCTGAAGAACTGGCACATATCGCCGGTGTATCACTCCGGGAGCTAAGAAAAGAGATTGAGAGCGAACGGCGAGACGGTGCTTTAATTCTTGCCTGCTCTAAGGGCTATTTCAGACATGAGCCGGGCGACCTCCCCGAGCTCCGACGGTTTATCCAACTTATGGAGCGGCGGGGTTACACAACTTTCGCAGTTATTCGAGCCGCAAAAACCGCCCTTGCTCAAGAGGAAGAAGCCAAAACGCAAATATCATTGTAAAGGCGGGAAATCGCTATGAACGGCGAAAAATTCGTCAAGGTTCCTTTCGGTGTGATTGAAACACTTGAAAGCAAAAAAATCAAGCCGTCGAGTCTTTCCCTATATACGGTTTTAAAAAAAGCCGAATTTCAGTATTGCAAAGCCGGGAAATGGTTTTATCGAGCCGAAAGCGACCTTGCAAATGATACGGGACTAAGCAAGCGGACAATCAACAGCGCAAAGCAAGAGCTCAAGACCGCCGGTCTGATTGAGACAAGAGTCGGTATTGAGAACCCCGAGACACACAAAATCATCGGTGAAAAGCCGGTCACATGGTATCATCTGCTATAGGGGGTGAGAGCATGAGCAGACACACAACAGAAAACTATATCAAAGTATCGGCGAAAGCTCTTGAAGCCGTACGGCTGAAGCGAATATCGCAGGGCGCATTCTGTTTCTACTGTTACTTGCTAAGTATCGAGCGGAAAAGCGGAACCAATAGCTACAGTCGAGAAGACGGCACCGTGTGTGATTGTTGGTTTTACAAGACAAGCCGGGAATTGAGCCGGGGTCTGGAGTGCTCTATAGAGGCGGTCAGGAACTGGAAAAGAGAGCTTGAAGCCGTCGGTCTGATTGAGACCTACAGAGGGACGGAACCGCCGGAAACTGAAGGCTATCGGGACGAAAACACGCTGAAGAGCTCAACAACATGGTATAAGATAACGGATTGAGAAACGGAAAAGAAAAAGGGAGAACTAAGGGGATGAATCGAAGACAAGAGCTATTTTGCCTTGAATATGCAAAGAGCGGGAATGCCACGAAAGCGGCAATTTCCGCCGGTTACTCACAGAGAACCGCCGGGAGCATCGGGCAAAGATTGTTGAAAAATGTTGATATTCAGAATCACTTGCAGGAAATACAAGAGGAAATAGACAAAGACAAGATAGCGGACATCTCCGAAATTCAGGCATTCTGGAGCGACCTATTCAGAGATGACGCACAAAGACCGACCGACCGCTTGAAAGCCTCCGAATTGCTTGCAAAAACTGAGGGAGCATTTAAGGGTTCTATGACAGGAACCCCGCCACAGTCAAGCTCTATTGTAGAAGATTGGTTTTATGCGGTACTTGCATCTGAAAACTCAGACGAACCGCCCGAAAATTCCTATAAGTAAACTTAAAAAGCATTCCAAAGAGTGGAAAAAAGAAATTGGAATATTCCAAAAAGTATGAAGCAGAATTTGGAATACTCCAAAAAGTGTGAAACAGAATTTGGAATATTCCAAAAAAAGAGAGGTGAAGACAGAATGAAGGGCAAAGACCCCACAGAAACAATGGAGATGATTATAGAAGCATATAAGAAAGACCCGGAAGCATTCATGAAAGCCGTCAAAGCGTTGGAAGATGATGCAAAAGCTCTTGAATGGGATGATGACACGCCCGGCGACTGGGGCGTACCGGATAGCGAAAAATGGGTTATAGATTGACTGGAAGGTAAAAAAGCAAGCCAAAGAGCAGGCTTGACACGTTAGGAGGTTTACAAGATGACAGACGAAAGAATAAGCGAAAGAAGCCTTGCACTGATAAAGGAATTCAACGCTTACTACTCGCAACAGTTGGGCGAACTCATCAAGGCAGGAATCAGGAGAAAAAGAGAAAAAGAAGCACAAAGCATTTGCAGAGAGGAGGCGAAAGAATGCTTGACTATTTCAAATTGAGCTACCTTGAAACAGTGGAGAAAGTCAAAAAGTATTGTCCCGACTTAATACCAGAAACAAAGGGGATAACAAAGAAAGAGCTTTACAAACTGTTAGACACGGCGGACTATTGCGCTAAGTTTTATTATCCCGAGCCGGGAGACATACCAGTCGAGGGACTATTCCTATTTAGACAGTGCGAACAGCCCAAAGAAAACCAAGATACAAACGGCATAAATATTTGGTGGGAAGAAGGCGGGAAAAAGCATTGTGTAATAGGAATTTCGATTGAGATTATAGACAATGAGCCCGACAACTTCATCAACTATGTATTTATCCATGAGATAGCACATGTTGACGGTAAAGCTAACGGGCATGACGACGCTTTTCAGTATAGGCTAAATAGCATGATATGGGATTACTTCATAGACATTGACGGTGAGAGGTACGACTCAGTGGGAACCAGTCCCCGAAAAAAGCACGTTTTCTAAGAAGAACCCACGAAAGAAGGCAGGGCGAAAACCCTGCTTTTTTCTATATCTCACATCAAATGCACTCAGACGTTCAAAATCACACGCAGGCGGGCTTTTAATCTTTCGGCGGCAAATTAAACGCTGAGAGGCAGAAAACGCCGGAAAAGTGGCTTTTCTTTGTTTTATGAAGAACACATAAAGAAAAGACCGGCGCACAACAACGGCACCGGCGGTGAAGAATATCACATATTGCAAAGACAGCGAACAATAGCGATATTTATATTATACTCTGTCGGGCTTAATTTGTCAATGAGTGATACAGCAAGCCCGAGCTCTGAATCAGGCTTATAGGTACAAGATTTGTTGTGTACCGAAATGCAAAAAATGCTTTTATCGGTGCAAAATTTGCATTTCGCTCTATGCAAAATTTGCAACCAATATAAGACTATAAGAAATAAGAATAAATAAACAAGAAAGACAAAGTAGGCATTTTTTTGAGCCGGAAGCCTATTTCTTTACGAACATATGTATGAAATATAACGAATGTTCCTACATAAATTATATTAGGAACGTAGACAAAAAGAAAACCGAGACTTTCGGCAGCTACCAACAACGAAAATCTCAGTTTACAAAGGATTGTTGCATAGAGCAACAGGCGATATGTATATTTTATCATCCGCAAAGCTGATTGTTAACACCGTTAAGCCCGCTCTTTTTATCTGATAAAAATATTGTTGAAAACCCGCTATAAACTCAAAAATCAAACGAACCCGAGAAAAGCCCGAGAAACCGCTTTAATACTGGATTTGTTGGCATTCAGACGGCGAAAATAAAAAAAGAACGGCGAACCAAAAGGAACGCCGTTTTTTGTTAGTCGGGTTTTAGCTCAAACGTAATAGCGAAGCCATTTGTGAGCAATACAAGTTCGACTAATTCGTTGTTTGGTGAGCCATTGGAGAATCGAACTCCAGACCCTTTCATTAAAAGTGAAATGCTCTGCCAGCTGAGCTAATGGCTCATTCACAACTACGTTATTATATCAAAAGCGAGCGGGTTTGTCAATATCTAAAAGCGATTTTTTCTTCACTCCCGCAAAATTCCCGTCACCACGCTCTGATTCTGTCTCAAAACTGCATTTTTTCTTCGTCGAGAGCTTCAATTTTTCTTCTCAAAAACTTCAATGTTCAGTGCAAAAGGGCGAAAAATGAAATTTTGGGTTTTCAAAAGCTTCATTTTGGTTGACTTTCAATATTTCATGTGCTAAAATTACACTGTGTAATAATAGATTTTAGAGTCAGGACAACTTTCAGAATAGAGGAGATTATCATGAAATTAAAAATTGATGACACAACAAGGGATCGGTTCAGACAAACATTTTTGGAAAATAACCGGATTGACCCGAAGTATTATAACCGCTACGACGTGAAGAGGGGACTCCGTAACGCCGACGGCACCGGTGTTCTGGCAGGGCTTACAAATATATGTAACGTTCACGGCTACGTCATGAACGAAGGCGAAAAGCAGAACATCGAGGGCGAGCTCTATTATCGCGGCTATAACGTCAAGGACATCGTCGCCGGCATTCAGGGCGCAGACCGCTTCGGCTATGAGGAGGTCGCCTACCTTCTTATAATGGGCAAGCTTCCGTCGATGGATGAATTGGCAGGCTTCGAGAGACTTCTTTCGCAAAACCGTGAGCTCCCTTCCGGCTTCTTTGAGGACATGATTCTCAAGGCACCCTCGAAGAACATCATGAACAAGATTTCACGCTCGATTCTCGCGCTCTATTCTTATGAGGAGGACCCCGAGGCTAAGACCCCCGAGGATGAGCTCTATTGCGCTCTTTCAATCCTTGCGAAAATGCCTGTCATCATGACGTCGGCGTATCAGGTCAAGCGCAGAGCTTATGACGGCGGAAGCATGTATATGCACCAGGTTCGCCCCGAGGAGCGCACCGCCGAGACGATTCTTTCTCTTCTGAGACCCGACAGAGAATACACATATGACGAAGCAAAGCTTCTTGATTTGATTCTTCTACTTCACGCAGAGCACGGCGGCGGTAATAACTCCACATTTGCGTGCCGTGTACTTACTTCCTCCGGCACCGACCCCTATTCCGCATATGCGGCGGCTGTCGGCTCTTTGAAGGGTCCCCGCCACGGCGGCGCCAACCTCAAGGTTCTCGAACAGCTCGATTATATCGAGGCGAACGTCAAGAACTGGTCGGACGACGGCGAGGTTGCGGATATGCTGACGAAGATTGTCCGCAAGGAAGCCTCCGACAGAACCGGTCTTATCTATGGCATGGGTCACGCTGTCTATACTCTTTCCGACCCGAGAGCCGTAATCCTCAAGAAAACCGCTCTTCAGATGGCGAAGGGAACCGAATATGAGCCTCAGTTCTCGCTTCTCAACTCCATCGAAAGGCTTGCACCTGAGGTCTTCCACCGTGAAACCGGTCTCGAGAAGGCTCTCTGCGCCAACGTCGATATGTACTCGGGACTTTGCTACCGTATGCTCGGCATCCCCGAGGAGCTTGCAACCGCGCTCTTCGCAACCGCAAGAATGGCGGGCTGGTCCGCACACAGATTCGAGGAGAAGGTCACCGGCGGCAGAATCATCCGTCCCGCATACAAGGCGGTCGGCAAGCCGAAGGTTTATCAGGATATTACTGAGAGATAATTTTCTCATATTTCGCTCTTTTTTGTGGGACATTTTAAAATCTTTGCGGTAGAATTTGATTTGACTTTCTGCTATAATCATGGTAGAATTGAATTTGTATAAGTTAAACTGCCGGAAAGTGAGGATTGAACCGTGAAAGACGTCAGTCTTTTTGTAATGATAGGACAGCTCGGGCTTTCGGTCGCCGTTCCGCTTGCCGGTTGCATAATCCTTGCGGCTTGGCTCAAGAACAAGTTCTCGCTTGGTATCTGGGTGATATTCGTTGGAGCAATCTTCGGCGGAATCCTCGCAATCAGCGGCTTCCGCTCCACTCTCAAAACGATGGAGAACATCTCAAGCCGGGATGACGACAAGGGTGGGAAGCCTCCCGTAACCGGCTTCAATAATCACGATTAAATAGGAGAAGAAATGGATTCCCGTAAGGAAGTTTTGCACGAAACCTTGATTATAACAATAGGGCAGGTAATCTGTATTGCCGCAATGTTCGGAATCTTCGCTTTGCTCGGGCTTTTCGACAGCACCGTGGTTTTCGGCGGAATTCTGGGCGGAATCTTAGCAATCCTGAACTTCCTGTTCATGGCAATCTCAGTCTGCGTGGCATCCGACAGAGCCGTCGCTCAGGACGTCAAGGGCGGCAAAAGCCTCATGACCTTCTCGATGGTTCTTAGGTACGTCGTCATATTCATAGTATGGGTAGCGGGAGCCGTGAGCGGGCTTTGCAATGTCTTTGCACTCGTTCTCCCGATAGTGTTTGTAAGACCGACTATAACGGTCTGGGAATTCTTCCGCAAGAAGGGGACGCCTGCGGTCGTTGAGACGACTGCGGAAACGACTTCCGGAGAGGATTCTGATAAAGAAGGTGAAACCTGATGGACATAGAAATAAATGGCGCATATATATACTTCACAATTCCGATTTTCGGCGGAATCAATGTGACGCAGACAACTCTGTCACTTCTTCTTGTGACGATATTTTTGTGTGTTGCCGGGGTTCTGCTTGGAAGGAATCTTAAAACCCATCCCGGAAAGCTGCAGGTTCTTGTCGAAAAGGGCGTCGAGATGCTTAAAAACCTCGTCACATCCTCGATGGGTGAGCACAACGTCGGCTGGACTCCCTACATAGGGACAATATTCCTCTCGTCAATCTGCGGTTCGCTTATCGGCATGTTCGGCTTCTTCCGCTCGTCAACTGCGGACCTAAGCGTGGTTTTGACGTGGGCGCTGATGACGACGGCGATAATCTGGTATAACAACATCAAGCGCAACGGCTTCTTAGGCTGGCTCAAGGGCTTCACCGAGCCGATCTTTGTCATGACCCCGATGAACATCATCTCCGAGATTGCACAGCCGATTTCGATGGCGTTCCGTCACTTCGGCAACGTCTTCGGCGGGAGCATCATCACGGCTATTGTTTATACCGCACTGAGCCTTCTTTCTTCTATGCTTCTGAACCTTGTTTCCGGAACCGTCATAATCCCGATTGTGATTGTCTTGTTGGGAGCAGGAATCATAATCTATCAGAAGTTCCGCAAAAAGAAGATAGGCGTTTTCAAGGGGATTCTTCTTGGAATCTTCATAGCATTCGGAGCTTGCGGAATCTTGGAAGCTCTCGGATTATTATCGGGCATCCCGATATTGTCTTTAGGCATACCCGCACTGTTATCGGTGTACTTTGATTTGTTTTCAGGCTTTGTTCAGGCGTTCGTATTCAGCCTGCTTAGCATGATATATATTGGACAGGCTTGCCCGCCTCCCGAGACGGCAGTCGAAACTAAGTAAACACGTCAGAACTTCATTCTGACAAAAAATATTTAAGGAGTAACTACTATGGATGTAAGTGCAGCAGAAGCTTTGGCAACAGGCTTAAGAGCAATCGGCGCAGGACTTTGCATGGGTCTCGGAGCTATCGGACCCGGCGTCGGCGAAGGTAATGCGGTAGGAAAGGCGCTCGAGGGTATGGCTCGCCAGCCCGAAGCGGCGGGTAACCTCAGAACAAACATGATTCTTGGTTGCGGTATCACCGAGACCACAGGTATCTATTCACTCCTCATCGCATTCCTGATTTTGTTCGCAATGAGGTAAGACAGGTACCGGTATTTCCGAAGGGAGGAATTGACATTGTACGAGAGTATTTTGGGGGTCAACGTGTGGACAGCTCTGTTCACGCTCGCCAACACTCTTCTTTTGTTCTTTGTCCTGAAGAAATTTCTGTTCAAGCCGGTTATGAAAATAATCGACGACCGACAGAAGGAAATAGATGACCTCTATAACAGTGCCGACACAGCCAAGGCTGAGGCAGACGAGATGCGCGACGAGTATCAGAAGAAGCTTGAAGAAGCCCGTGAAACCGGCGACAAGATTATTTCCGATGCCGTAACCAGAGCCCAGAGCAGAGAAGAGGAAATCGTCTCGAAGGCTAACAAAGAGGCGAGCGCAATCCTTGAGAAGGCTCAGGAAGATATCGCTCTCGAAAAGAAGAAAGCCATGGGCGAGGTCAAGGACAACATCTCCGTAATCGCTGTAAGCATTGCAGGAAGAGTTGTCGAAAGGGAACTCACTTCGGCTGATCAGAGCCGCCTTGTCGACAGCTTTATCGACGACCTTGGTGATTTGTCATGAGCGGGCTTGCAGGTGACTACGGCTCGGCTCTCTATTCGGCGGCGATGAGCGAGAACCTTACTGAGCGGATTTATAACGAGCTTACCGAGCTTGAAGATGCGTTTGCAAAAGAGCCCCAATATTTGAAGCTTCTTTCGGCGGCGAATGTCGCAAAGGAGGAGAGGCTCAAGCTTGTTGACGATTGCCTCGGCGGCAAGGTTCACCCCTATGTTCTGAACTTTATGAAGATACTTGCGGAGAAGTCAATCGCCACGCATTATTCTGATTGCGTAAAGGCTTATCGCGAGAGATACTACTTCGACAACGGCATCATGCCGGTTACGGCTGTGACCGCTGTGCCCCTGAGTGATTCGCAGTCGAAGAAGCTCACGGAGAAGATAGCGTCGCTTAGCGGCAAGAAGATAATTCTCACGAACAAGGTCGACCCGTCCTGCCTCGGCGGAGTTAAACTCAGCTACGATTCGAAGCAGATTGACGGCACCGTTTCACACCGTCTTAAAGAGGTCTCGGAGCTCCTGAAGCAAGACGCTTCGGGGACGACATGATTTAAAAGGAAGAAGCCAATGGATATAAAATCTGATGAAATTGTAAAAATAATCAGCGACCGGATCAAGAACTACGAAACGAAGCTTGAACAGGTCAATGTCGGAACCGTGGTTTCGGTTGGTGACGGCATAGCCAAGGCAACAGGTCTCGACGGCGTTATGTACGGCGAGCTTGTCGAGTTCGAGAACGGCGCTCACGGAATGGCGCAGAACCTCGAAGAGGACACCGTCTCCATCGTTATAATGGATAACGATCAGGGAATAAAAGAGGGCGACTCGGTAAAGATTACCGGCAATGTCGTCTCTGTTCCCGTCGGCGAAGCTCTTATCGGAAGAGTCGTAAATGCCCTCGGACAGCCGATTGACGGCAAGGGACCGATTGAAACGACAGAAACCCGACCCATCGAATCTCCCGCACCGGGCATTATCGAACGTGAACCGGTAACGGTGCCGCTTCAGACGGGTATAAAAGCCATCGACTCGATGATTCCTATCGGTCGTGGTCAGCGTGAGCTCATCATCGGCGACCGCCAGACTGGTAAGACCACAATAGCGACCGACACCATCCTCAATCAGAAGGGCAAGGGCGTTATCTGCGTCTATGTCGCAATCGGGCTCAAGCGTTCAACCGTTGCGCAGGTCGTAAAGAACCTCACCGACGGCGGAGCTATGGACTATACAATAGTCGTTTCGGCAACCGCTTCGGAGCTCCCGACAATGCAGTATATCGCGCCCTACAGCGGCTGTGCCATGGGCGAGTACTTCATGTATAACGGCAAGGATGTCCTCGTGGTATATGACGACCTCAGTAAGCACGCAGTTGCTTACAGAACAATATCGCTCCTCATCCGCCGTCCGCCGGGACGTGAGGCATACCCCGGAGATGTTTTCTATCTCCACTCAAGACTTCTTGAGAGAGCGGCGCACCTTTCCAAAGAAAAAGGCGGAGGAAGCATGACAGCTCTTCCGATAATCGAAACACAGGCGGGAGACGTTTCCGCATATATACCGACAAATGTAATTTCAATCACAGACGGTCAGATATACCTCGAGACCGAGCTCTTCAACGCAGGCGTAATGCCGGCTATCAACCCGGGTATCTCGGTATCCCGTGTCGGCGGCAACGCACAGATCAAGGCGATGAAGAAGGTTTCGGGATCTTTGAAGCTCATCTATTCGCAGTATCGCGAGCTCCAGAGCTTCGCGCAGTTCAGCTCCGACCTTGATGCCGACACGAAGGCTCAGCTCGATCTGGGCGAGAGAATTGTCGCGGTCTTGAAGCAGAAGAACAACTCGCCTATCGACGTAGCCCAGCAGGTCTGTATCTTCTATGCCACCACCAACGGCTACCTGAAGAACGTTCCCGTCGGGAAGATTCCCGACTATGAGGCAGATTTGCAGGAGCATATGCTGAATCACCATAATGGTGTTCTTGAGACTATCCGCTCAACAGGAAAGCTTGAGCCGGAAACCGAGAGCGAGCTAAAGACAGCACTTGAAGAGATTGCAGTGAGATATTCTGCTGAATAAGGAGACTCTTAATGTCATCAGCAACGGCAAAGGGCATAAAAACCCGAATCAACAGCCTAAAAAAGACGGAGCAGATAACCAAGGCAATGGAGATGGTTGCGGCGTCAAAGCTCAACCACGCACAGGCTCAGGTTCTGAATTCCCGCCCATACTTTGAGATTCTCTTCTCGACGATAAGTAATATCGCCGCCTCCGAAAGCGATTTGTCTTCACCCTATCTCAAAAAGCGAGACGTAAAGAAGTCGGTCTATGTCGTCATTGCCGGCGACCGAGGACTCGCGGGAGGATATAACCACAACATCCTTAAGATGTGTCAAGCCGAAATCGAGGCGAAGAACGCGATAGTTCTCCCGATTGGCAACAAGGCGGTCGAGTATTTCAAGCTTCGGGGTGCCAACATCCTCACCGAGAACTATACTCTTGCCGAGGGTGTCGGAGTGGGCGATTGCTTCTCGATTGCGAAGACCCTCTGCAAGGGATTCCGCAACGGCGAGTATGACGAAATCTGCGTCGGATATACGAACTTCGTTTCCGTTCTGTCGCAGACTCCGGCGGTGCTTCCTCTTCTGCCGCTTAATGGCTACGAGAAGGGCAAGACCACCCAGTCGGATATACTCTATGAACCGAGCAGTGCCGAGGCTTTTGATGCTATCATCCCCGAGTATCTCGGGGGAGTCCTCTATGGTTGCCTCTGCAAGAGCAGAGCGGCAGAGCAAGCCGCAAGGCGCACCGCAATGGATTCCGCCACCCAGAACGCCGAGGAAATGATAGACGACCTGAGCCTCAAGTACAACCAGATTAGGCAGACGGCGATTACCAATGAAATCATAGAAATAGTAGCAGGATCCGAATCCTGATAACTGGAGGAACAGCATGGACAAACACACTGGAGAAGTAATTCAGGTCATGGGACCGGTTCTTGACATCAGGTTCCCCGATGACGAGCTTCCGGAGCTCCTCAATGCGATAGAGATTGAGCACGAGGGAAGAACCGTCGTTGCCGAGGCTTCACAGCACATCGGCGACAATGTCGTAAGATGCGTCTCGATGAACTCGACCGATGGTCTGAGACGTGGAGAAGTCGCCGTCGACACTGGACACCCGATTCAGGTTCCCGTCGGCGAGGAGTGCCTGGGAAGAGTATTCAACCTTCTTGGCGAGCCTATCGACGAGGGAGCACCTGTCAAGACGGATGAAAAGTGGTCAATCCACCGTCCGGCACCTTCTTATGACGAACAGCAGCCGGCAACCGAGATACTCGAAACGGGAATCAAGGTCGTAGACCTCATCTGCCCGTATGCAAAGGGCGGTAAAATCGGTCTGTTCGGCGGCGCAGGCGTAGGAAAAACGGTTCTCATCATGGAGCTCATCAATAACGTAGCCAAGGCTCACGGCGGCATTTCCGTCTTCACCGGCGTTGGCGAAAGAACCCGTGAGGGCAACGACCTGTATCGCGAGATGAACGAGTCGGGCGTTATCAACAAGACCGCCATGGTTTACGGTCAGATGAACGAACCCCCGGGAGCAAGAATGAGAGTCGGACTTTCCGGACTCACAATGGCGGAATATTTCCGTGACGTCAAGCATCAGGACGTTCTTCTCTTCATAGATAACATATTCAGATTCACTCAGGCGGGCTCCGAGGTTTCGGCGCTTCTTGGGCGTATGCCTTCCGCCGTCGGATATCAGCCGACGCTTGCAACCGAAATGGGCACCCTGCAGGAGAGAATCACATCCACCAAAAACGGCTCCATCACCTCCGTTCAGGCGGTTTATGTCCCTGCGGACGACTATACCGACCCGGCACCTGCCACGACATTTACTCATCTTGATGCAACCACGGCTCTTGACAGAGGCATCGCCTCGATGGGTATCTATCCCGCAGTCGACCCGCTTTCGTCCTCTTCAAGAATCCTCACCCCCGACATCGTCGGTCAGGAGCACTATGAGACAGCCCGTGCAGTCCAGAGCATCCTCCAGAGATATAAAGACCTTCAGGACATCATCACCATCATGGGCATGGACGAACTGAGCGAGGAGGACCGCCTCACGGTCAACCGTGCAAGAAAGGTTCAGAGGTTCCTTAGCCAGCCGTTCGCCGTTGCCGAGCAGTTCACCGGCTATGAGGGCAAGTATGTGCCCCTCAAGGAGACCATTCGCGGCTTCAAGGAGATTATCGAAGGCAAGCACGACGAAATCCCCGAATCCTACTTCCTCTTTGCGGGAACGATTGATGACGTCGTTGAGAAATACAAGAGCGGTGAGAAGTCATGACGAGCTTCCCGCTTAAGATAGTAACCCCCGACGGTCTTCAATACGAAGGTCAGGCGGAAGAGCTGATTGTCCGGACGATTGCCGGCGATATCGGAGTCATGGCGGGGCACACAGACTGTGTGTCACCTCTCGGCATGGGCATGGCGACCGTCGTCATTAACGGCGAGAAGAAATACGCCGCTTGCATCGGCGGAATGCTCTCGGTTCTGAAAGGCGATGTAACCCTGATTCCTACGACCTTCGAATGGGCGGAGGAAATCGACGCCGAACGAGCCCAGGACTCGGAACGCCGCGCGAAGGAGATAATCGAAAACCGTTCTTCTTCCGACACCGAACTGAGGCTTGCCGAAGCAAGACTCAAGCGCTCCCTCATCCGTCAGGGCGTCGCACAATATCGAAACGTAAGATAAAAAAAGTCCCGCAAGAAAATTTTTGCGGGATTTTTGCAATAATAATGGCGCGTAAATTGTATTATAAATAGAAGCTATGTAGGGGGCGGATATCATCCGCCCGAATTATCTCGATTCGACCCAAAAACGGGCGGATAATATCCGCCCCCTACATGAAAGAAAGGAGCACTTTCTATGAAAAGATTTTTAATGATTTTAACTTGCATCGCGGTTCTATTGAGCCTTGCCGGCTGTGCCGGAGTTAACGTAAGCGACTTCGTTGAAACCAACTACAGCGATTCACACGAAACTGAAGCCAAGGAGCCTGTTTCAGAAGAAGGAATGGAAGACGACACCGAATCGGAGGTTACGTTCACCGACTCCGAAATCTCCGAGTTCTGCGACCTGATGGATGCCTGCTTCGGTGTCGGTCCCGGGTCTGCGGGAAGCTCGCTTCGGTCGGTTTCGGCGGCGGGAAGCCTCCTCGACTGGGCTGAGAACCACAGCGACATGCTCACCGAAGAAACTCTCGAGGAGCTTCTTGCGGAGTGGAACGGTTATGACTGGGATTATGAGGATTTAGAGGAGAGCTGGAATTCGGTTGTGGGGTCTATAGAAGAAATAGTCGCCGACCCGACGGATGAGTCGCTGCTTGGACTCCTTGACGACTCCGGCTACACTCTGCAGCACGAATCATACAGCGAAGACCTCGCTGAGCTGCTGATAACCACAATCGGAAATCATTACGAAATAGAGAAAGAGTAAAAAAATCAACCGTAAGGGCAAATCCTTACGGTTGTTTTATTATGCTTTGATTTTTTCAGCTTGCTTCTTCGCCGCTTCTTTCTGCGCAGACGTCAGCATCAGCTTGATGCGGTTGAACTGGTTGACCTCGGAAGCTCCGGGGTCGTAGTCGACAGCGACGATGTTCGCCTCGGGGTAAAGCTTCTTCAAAGCTTTTATCGCGCCCTTGCCGACGACGTGGTTCGGAAGACATGCAAACGGCTGAATGCAGACGATATTCGGGACGCCCATCTCGATGAGCTCCGCCATTTCGCCGGTCAGGAGCCATCCCTCGCCGTACTGGTTGCCGATTGAGATAACCGGCTTCGCAAGCTCGGCAACGTGCCTGATATCGCTCGGAGCCTCGAACCGCTTGCTCTTCTCGAGCGCATCGGTTGCGGGCTTACGGAGCATCTTTATCGCCTTGATGCCCGCTTCGTTCACAAATTGCGAACGATAGGGAGTACCGAGATACTTGTGCTTGTAGACGGCGTTATAAAGGCTGTAGTTCATGAAGTCCATGAGGTCGGGGACAACCGCCTCTGCGCCCTCGCTTTCGAGAAGGTCGACAAGATGATTGTTCGCAAGCGGCATATATTTGACCAAGATTTCGCCGACGATGCCGACCCTCGGCTTGACTATTGTCGGGTCGAGCGGAAGGTTGTCGAAGGCATCGACAATGCCCTGGCAGACCTTCTTATAGGACATCCCGTTTTCGTTGTCGATGAGGGAGTCGATGGCGATCTTCTGCCACTTTTTGTGGAGCTTGTTCGCCGAGCCCTCCTCGAGCTCATACGGTCTTGTGCGGTATAAGCACCTCATGAACAGGTCGCCATAGACGATAGCCTTCGCCATGTCGAGGACAAACGGCAGGGTCAGCTTGAAGCCCTCGTTCGTCTCCATGCCGTTCGCGTTGAGCGAGATAACAGGGATGTGCCCGAGGTTTACTTTTTCAAGAGCACGCCTTATGAATCCAACGTAGTTGCTCGCTCTGCAACATCCGCCCGTCTGGGTCATGATGATGGCGAGGTGGTCGGTGTCGTATTTTCCGGAAAGCACCGCCTCCATAATCTGCCCGACAACGGTGATAGAGGGGAAGCAGGCGTCGTTGTTGACGAACTTCAAGCCCATGTCGATAGCCGAGCGGTTGTCGTTGTCAAGGACAACCAGGTTGTAGCCGTGTTTCTTCGCAACCGGTTCGATTATGTCAAAGTGAATCGGGCTCATCTGCGGCGCAATGATGGTGTAGCCCTCGTCGCGCATCTTCTTCGTGAAGGTAGCCCTGTTATAGGCGGCAGTTCGGGGAATAGCCTTGATTCCGCTTCTGTCGCGCTGGTTCATGGCAGAAAGCAGGCTTCTTATTCTGATTCGGGCGGCTCCCAGATTGGAAACCTCGTCTATTTTTAATACAGTATAAAGCTTGTTCGAGCCGTTGAGGATTTCCTGAACCTGGTCGGTCGTGACCGCATCGAGTCCGCAACCGAACGAGTTGAGCTGAATGAGCTCGAGGTCGTCGCGATTTCTTATGTACTCGGCGGCGGCATAGAGCCTCGAGTGGAACACCCACTGGTCGTTCGAGCGGAGCGGGCTGTCGGTCATGAAGTCGTTCGGGAGGCTGTCTTCCGTCAGAACCGCCAAGCCATATGAAGCAATCATCTCGGGGATTCCGTGGTTGATTTCCGGGTCGACGTGATAGGGTCGCCCTGCGAGGACAACGCCCTTGCGGTGGTTGTCCTCCATCCACTTAAGTATCTCAGCGCCCTTGGCTCTTATATCAGCCTTCGCCTTGTGCTGTTCCTCCCAAGCCTCGTGAACGGCGGCTCTTACTTCTTTTTCGGAGATATTCCATTCTTCGCGGCATACGGCTACAAGTCTGTCAGCGGCGGTCTTCTCGCTCGTGAAAGCGATGAACGGACGGATGAGCCGGACGTCACCGTCGACAACTCCCTCGACGTTGTTCTTCAGGTTCTCAGGATAGGAGATGACGATAGGGCAGTTATAGTGGTTCTGCGCCGTCTTCGACTCCATGTGCTCATAGAATACGCAGGGGTGGAAGATGGTCTTGATTCCGTTGTCTATCAGCCACTGGACGTGCCCGTGCGACAGCTTCGCCGGGTAGCACTCCGATTCGGAGGGAATGCTCTCCATTCCGAGCTCGTAGATCTTGTGACTCGATTTCGGCGAAAGCTCAACCCTGAACCCTAATTTTGTAAAGAACATCGCCCAGAACGGGTAGTTTTCGTACATGTTGAGTACTCTCGGGATGCCGATGACGCCACGGGTCGGGTTCTCGAGCGGCTCATAGCCGAAAATCCTCTCGTACTTATATTCCATCATGTTGGGACCCTTGTCGGTCGATGCCGTGTTCCCGAGCCCCTTTTCGCAACGGTTGCCGGTGATGTGCCGTCTTCCGCCCGAGAAGGTGTTGATGGTGAGCATACAGCTGTTCGAGCATCCGCGGCAGTGGGTCGTGGCGGTCTTATATGTTAAGTTCTCGATTTCCGAGATAGGGAGCATCGAACTCTCGGTGCCGTCATAGCGGTCTTTTGCGATAAGAGCCGCGCCGAATGCGCCCATGATTCCGGCAATGTCCGGGCAGATTGCGTCTGCACCGGAAATCTTCTCGAAAGCCCGGAGTACCGCCTTGTTCATGAACGTTCCGCCCTGAACAACGACCGAGGAACCCAGCTCTTGTGCGCTTGAAAGCTTGATTACTTTGAAGAGAGCGTTTTTGATTACGGAATAGGCGAGTCCCGCTGAGATGTCTTCAACGGTTGCGCCCTCCTTCTGGGCTTGCTTTACGTTCGAGTTCATAAAGACGGTGCACCGAGTGCCCAAGTCAATCGGGTGCTTCGCATAAAGTGCCTTTTCGGCGAATTCCTGCGCCGTGTAGCCCAAGGACTGCGCGAAGTTCTCGATAAACGAGCCGCAACCGGAGGAGCAGGCTTCGTTAAGAAGGATAGTATCGACCGAGCCATCTTTGAGCTTTATGCACTTCATGTCCTGCCCGCCAATGTCGAGGACGCAGTCGACCGAAGGGTTAAAGAACGCCGCCGCAGTGGTGTGCGCAATAGTCTCGACCTCGCCGTCGTCAAGGTTGAATGCCGACTTTAAGAGCGATTCGCCGTAGCCGGTCGAGCAAGCTCTGACGATTTTCGCGGTTTTCGGCATGTGCTTACCCATATCCGAAACGGCTTCGATGGAGCTCTTGACGGGCGAGCCCTGATTTGATGTATAGTATGAATAGAGGAGCTGACCCTCTTCGCCGATGAGGGCGATTTTCGTCGTGGTCGAGCCGGCATCTATTCCCAAGTAGCAGTTACCCGAGTAGTCTTCGAGCTTCTCTTTCTTGACGATCGCCTTGGCATGTCTTTCGGTGAATTCTCTGAAATCCTCTTCGTCCTTGAAGAGCGGGTCGAGCCTCTTGAGCTCAAACGCCATCTCGATTCCCGATTTCAGACGCTCGATTAAGACGTCCGGGTCGGTGAGAACTTCGTCTCCGGCTTCCAGTGCCGCGCCCATGGCGGCAAATAAGTGCGAATTGTCCGGGTCGACGACGTTTTCGGGCGTAAGCTTAAGCGTTCTTATAAACGCTTTCTTGAGCTCCGGAAGGAAGTGCAGAGGTCCGCCGAGGAACGCCACGCATCCTCTTATCGGCTTGCCGCATGCAAGACCCGAGATGGTCTGGGTAACGACGGCTTGGAAAATAGAAGCCGCCAGGTCTTCCTTCGCCGCACCTTCGTTTATGAGCGGCTGGATGTCGGTTTTCGCGAAAACTCCGCACCGGGCGGCGATGGGGTAGAGCCTCTGGTAATTTGCGGCGAGATTATTAAGCCCCTCCGCATCGGTCTGCAGAAGCGCCGCCATCTGATCTATAAATGAGCCGGTACCGCCGGCGCAAACGCCGTTCATTCTCTCCTCGAGTCCGCCCTTGAAGTAGATAATCTTTGCGTCCTCGCCACCGAGCTCGATTGCGACGTCAGTCTGGGGTGCGACAAGCTCGAGCGCCGAAGCGACCGCCGCGACCTCCTGAACGAAACCGATATTAAGCGCCTTGCCGAGATTTATTGAGCCCGAGCCGGTAATCTTGAACCGAAGTTTGAAATCGCCAAGTCTTTCTTTCGCCTCAGTCAGAAGCTCGCTCATTGCAGGCTGAATCCGTGCCTGATGGCGACGGTATTCGCCGAAAATTATTTTGTTGTCATCATCCAAAATGACCAGTTTTATGGTCGTGCTGCCAATGTCTATACCTGCACGATAGATGTTCATTTCCGTTGGACTCCTCCAAGTAAAAAGTGTCATTTTAATAGGGTATAGTCATTTTCAGACAATACCCATTTTTACTATATCATTATACCACGCTGTGTCGGGAAATGCAATAGCCAAATCATGGGTTGTGAGGGTATAAAAGTAGGGGCGGATATTATCCACCCGAACCTATCGCAGGTGCCCGTAACGGGCGGATGATATCCGCCCCTACAGATCATGCATCAATCGTCGAAATCGGCGGAATCATGTCCTCAAGAACATCCAAGAGAATCCTTACCGTATCGAGCGACGTAAACGTCGTGACGCCGTTCTGGATGGCGCAACGTCTTATCTCGATGCCGTCCTCATAGTGGACGCCGGAGAGAACCGCACGGGTGTTGATAATGTAGCTGACGTAGCCGGCTCGGATTGAGTCGAGAATCTCGTCGCTTCCTTCGCTTATCTTGCCCTTGACACGGGTTCTGATGCCGTGCTCTTTCAGGAACTTGGCAGTGCCAGCGGTCGCCTCGATATTATAACCGAGGTTGTAGAATCTCCTGATAAGCGGCAAAGCCTCTTCTTTATCTTCGTCGGCAACCGTCACGATAACGGTGCCGTATTCCTTCATCTTGATGCCCGAAGCCTGAAGTGCCTTGTAGACGGCACGGTTGAGCTTGTCGTCATAGCCGATAGCTTCGCCGGTCGACTTCATCTCAGGCGAAAGGTAGGAATCCATGCCCGTGAGCTTCTCGAAGGAGAACGCCGGAGCCTTGACATACCAGCGGCTCTTTTCCTTCGGGGTCATGTCGGTGATGCCCTGTTCCTTGAGGCTCTGCCCGAGCATAACCTTCGTCGCAACGCTTACGAGATTTATGCCGGTCGACTTCGAGAGGAACGGCACGCTTCTTGATGCACGGGGGTTCACCTCGATAACCGAGACGTTGTCGTCCTTGTCGACTATGAACTGGATGTTGAAGAGTCCCTTTATGCCGATGCCGAGCCCCAGACGGGTTGTGTAGTCGTTAATCGTATCTTTAACCGTCTGTGAAATGCTGAACGGCGGATAAACGCTCATGCTGTCGCCCGAGTGGACGCCGGTTCTCTCGACCAGCTCCATAATTCCGGGGATGAAGACCTCTTCGCCGTCGCAGATAGCGTCGACCTCGACCTCCTTGCCCATGACGTACTTGTCAACGAGCACCGGCTTGTCAACGTCGACCTCAACGGCGTTCTTGAGATAGTGCCGGAGCATTTCCTCTGTCGCAACAATCTCCATCGCCCTTCCGCCGAGAACGAACGACGGTCTGACAAGAACGGGATAGCCGATTCTTTCGGCGACCTTCACGCCATCCTCAATATTTGTAACGGCGTCTCCCGTCGGGTTCGGGATTCCTAAACTGCGGATGACCGCGTCGAATGCGTCTCTGTTCTCCGCCTTTTCGATGGCGTCGCAGTCGGTTCCGATAATCTTAACGCCTCTCTTCGCAAGGGGAGCCGCCAGATTTACCGCCGTCTGACCTCCGAGGGTTGCGATAACTCCAATCGGGTTCTCGTGGTGGATGACGTTCATAACGTCCTCAACGGTCAGCGGCTCGAAATAGAGCTTGTCCGCTGTGGTGTAATCTGTGGAAACCGTTTCGGGGTTGTTATTGATAACGATAGCTTCGTAGCCTGCATCTCTGATGGTCTTGATTGCGTGAACGGTCGAATAGTCGAACTCAACGCCCTGACCGATTCGGATAGGACCGGAGCCGAGGACTATAATCTTCTTTTTGTCGGAGACGATCGACTCTTCCTCGTCCTCGTAGGTCGAATAGAAGTAGGGAACATAGCTGTCAAACTCGCTCGCACAGGTGTCTATCATCTTGTAGACGGGATAGATATTGGCATTGCAACGCTCTTCGTAGACGTCGTCCTCGGTGGTCTTCCAAAGCTCCGCTATATAGGAGTCGGAGAAGCCCATCTTCTTGGCTGCTCTCAAGAGCTTTTCCGAGTGAGGAGAAGCCTCGAGCTCCTTCTCAAAGTCGACAATATTCTTGATTTTATCGAGGAAGAACATGTCTATTCCGGTGATGTTGCAGATTCTTGAGTGGTCGACGCCCATCCACATCAGCTGTGAAATGGCATAGATTCTGTCATCCGTGCCTTCACGGATGTAGTCAAGAAGCTCGTCTGTCGTCATGTGCTCCGAGTCGAACTTCGCCATGTGGATGTGGTTCTTGCCGTCCTCGAGGGAGCGGATAGCCTTGAGAAGGCTTTCCTCCATCGTTCTTCCGACGCTCATGACCTCTCCGGTCGCCTTCATCTGAGTTGAAAGGACGTTCGAAGCGCTTGCGAACTTATCAAACGGGAAGCGGGGCATCTTCGTGACGACATAGTCGAGAGACGGCTCGAAGCATGCGGGAGTGTTGACAAGCTGAATCTCGTCAAGGTTCATGCCGACTGCAATCTTCGCCGAAACTCTCGCAATCGGGTAACCGCTCGCCTTGGAAGCGAGTGCCGAGGAGCGCGAAACTCTCGGGTTTACTTCTATAACGTAATATCTGAATGACTGAGGGTCGAGAGCAAACTGGACGTTGCATCCGCCCTTGACCTTCAGAGCTCTTATAATCTTGAGAGCACTGTTTCTTAGCATGTGGTACTCTTTATTGGTAAGCGTCTGGCTCGGTGCCACAACGATAGAGTCGCCGGTGTGGATTCCGACCGGGTCGAGGTTCTCCATGTTACATACAGTAATTGCGGTGTCGTTCGCGTCGCGCATTACCTCGTACTCAATCTCTTTGTAACCCTTTATGCTCTTTTCAACAAGAACCTGATGAACGGGGGAGAGCGCCAGAGCGTTCTTCATCATAACCTTCATCTCTTCGGGGTTATTGACGAATCCTCCGCCTGTGCCTCCAAGTGTGAATGCGGGTCTTAAGATAACGGGGTAGCCGATATCCTCAGCGGCTTTCAAGCCCTCCTCGATCGAATATGTAATCTCGGAGGGAACGACCGGCTCGCCGATGCTCTCGCAGAGCTCCTTGAACTTTTCTCTGTCCTCGGCGCATTCGATGCTTTCGGCATCTGTGCCCAAAAGCTCGATTTCGCACTCCTGCAAAACGCCCTTTTTCGCTAACTGCATTGCAAGGTTGAGTCCCGTCTGTCCGCCGATTCCGGGGACGATAGCGTCGGGTCTTTCGTAGCGGCAGATACGGGCGAGGTACTCGAGCGTCAGCGGCTCCATATAAACCTTGTCCGCAATCAGGGTGTCGGTCATGATGGTGGCGGGGTTCGAGTTGGCAAGCACTACCTCATAGCCCTCTTCTTTGAGAGCCAGGCACGCCTGAGTTCCGGCGTAGTCAAATTCCGCGGCTTGTCCGATTACAATCGGTCCCGAGCCTATAACCAGAACCTTCTTTATATCAGTTCTCTTCGGCATTTAGCTTCGCCTCCTTCATGTAATCAAGGAATTTATCGAACAGGTACCCGGAATCTTCGGGTCCCGGAGCGCTCTCCGGATGATACTGAACGCTGAAAACTCTGTCTTCCTTGCATTCAACGCCCTCGATGGTGTTGTCAAGGAGGTTAATGTGCGTGACTTCAAGCCCCGTGCCTTCAAGGCTACTCGGGTCGACGGCATAGCTGTGGTTCTGGGAAGTGATTTCGAGCTTTCCGGTCGAAAGGTTCTTGACCGGGTGGTTTCCGCCACGGTGCCCGAACTTGAGTTTATATGTCTTCGCGCCGTATGCCAAAGATATAACCTGATGCCCGAGGCAGATTCCGAATATCGGATACTTGCCCCGAAGCCCCTTGACGAGCTCGACCGCCGGGGTGACGTCCTCCGGGTCGCCGGGACCGTTCGAAAGGAAGACTCCGTCGGGCTTCATGAAAATGACCTCTTCGGCAGTGATGTCGTAGGGGACAATGGTGACGTTGCAGCCCTTACGATTCAGGGAGCGAACAATGTTGAGTTTAATTCCGCAGTCGAGTGCAACGACATTATACTGCGGGTTCGACGTTCTCGAATACCAGCGCTTCTTGGTGCTTACTCTCGAAACGGCATCGTGGGGAACAGGTGTGTTCCTGATGATTTCAAGACCATCTTCAAGGGTTGTAGAAATATTTGTAATAAGAGCTCTGCGGGAACCATAGTCACGGATACTGCGGGTGAGTTTACGGGTGTCAACTCCGCTGATGCCGGGGATATTGTTCTCTTCCAGAAGCTCCGAAAGTGTCTTTATATAACGGAAATTCGACGGCATATCGTTGTAATCTCTCACGACCAAAGCACCGATTGACGGGTACTTCGTCTCGAAGTCGTCGTCGTTAATTCCGTAGCTTCCGATAATAGGATAGGTCATAACGACCATCTGATCGGTATAGGACGGGTCGGAAACTATCTCCTGATAGCCGACCATGGAAGTGTTGAATACAAGCTCCAGCACTCGTTCGTCCGAGCTTCCGAAACCATAGCCTAAGTATTCGCTTCCGTCCTCCGTAATTAGCTTGCGGTCATACTCTCTCATTTTTTAGAGTTTGCCTCCTTATGTTTCAGTTAGGCGTTTACCGGCAATAAAGCCGATAAACGCTTGCTGTAGTTTATCAGAACATTGTAATGTATTCGTCTCTTTCCGCGCCTACGGAAACGTACTTTATCGGGCAACCGACTGCGTGCTCGATGAGACGGATGTAGTTGAGGGCGTCCTCGGGGAGGTCTTCCTTTTTGCGGCACTTAGAAACGTCGCCGAAGCCCTTGACATATTCAACAACCGGCTTTGCACGCTCAAGCTTGTCGCCCGTCGGGAAGGTGTCGGTGATTTCGCCGTCAACGTCGTAGTGAACGCAAACGGGAATCCTCTCCATATAGGAAAGAACATCTAACTTGGTAAGAACGAGATAATCTGCGCCCTGAACTCTTACGCCGTACTTCGAAGCGGGAACGTCGAAGGGTCCGACGCGTCTCGGTCTTCCGGTGGCGGCGCCGTATTCTCCGCCTGCGGCTCTGAGGGCTTCAGCCTCTTCGCCGAACATCTCGCAAGTGAACGGTCCCTCACCGACGCAGGTCGAATATGCCTTCATGATGCCGATCGAGCAGTCAAGCTTTCTTCCGGGGATTCCGGCGCCGATGGGTGCATAGTGAGCAAGGGTCTGCGAAGAAGAAGTGTAGGGATAAATTCCGTAGTCGATGTCACGGAGAGCTCCGAGCTGTGCCTCGAACATGATGTTCTTTCCGTCGTCGGCAGCCTTCTCGAGGTAAGAGGAAACGTCGGTGACATACGGGAGAATCTCGTCGCCGTACTTCTTGAGCCATGCCAAAATTTCGTCGGCATTGATGGGCTCGTGGCCATAGCCCTTGAACGTCAGGTTCTTCCACTCGACGATGTCCTTGACCTTCTCCTCGAGAGTGTCAGGGTTCTGAAGATCGCTCATTCGGAGGCTCTTCTTCATGTACTTGTCCGCATAAACGGAAGCGATGCCACGACGAGTCGAGCCGAACTTCTTGTCCGCAAGGCGCTCCTCCTCCATGATGTCAAGCTCCTTGTGATAGGGCAGGCATATGGTAGCTTTGTCGCTGATTTTAAGATTTTCTGGGCTTATCTCAATCCCTTTTTCACGCAGTGAAGCCATTTCGTGGCAAAGGTGCTCAAGGTCAACGACCATTCCTCCGCCCATGACGTTGACAGCCGTCTCATGGAAGATTCCCGAAGGAAGAAGATTCAGAACGAAGCTTCCTCTCTCGTTTATGACGGTGTGTCCTGCATTGTTGCCGCCCTGATAGCGGCAGATGATGTCGAAGTCCTTCGACAGAAGGTCAACCATTCTGCCTTTTCCCTCGTCGCCCCAGTTGATTCCAACTATTGCTGTAAGCATATGCCTTTGTCCTTTCTATTTTAAAGCTTTTGCTGAAAACGCTTTTAAACGTTTATAGTGACGTCGTCGGCTTTTTCTCCCTCGTTTGGAAGTATCTCTGTTCTGACATAGTTGACATACTCCGCCGCCTGATCGGAAGCGAGACCTGTGAAGCCGCCTTCATCTATAATACTCTGGATTTCGTCCTCTGTCAACCCAAAAATCGGATCAGAGGCGATTCTCTTGATAAGATTTCCGTCTCCGCCTTCCTTGATGTCGGTCGCCGCGGCAACAGAATGGGTTCTGATTGCCTCGTGGAGGGTCTGGCGGTCGCCGCCCTTCTTGACGCAGTACATAAGGATGTTCTCGGTCGCCATGAACGGAAGCTCAGCCTGCAGGTGTCTCGCAATTATCTTCGGATAAACCTTCAAGCCGCTGATGATGTTGATATAAAGACTAAGAATACCGTCGACAGCTAAGAACGCTTCAGGAATACTGATTCTGCGGTTAGCCGAGTCGTCAAGGGTTCTCTCGAACCACTGCTCGCTCGCAGTAAGAGCCGGATTAAGAGCATCGACTGTGACGTATCTCGCAAGCGACGCAATTCTTTCCGAACGCATCGGGTTTCTCTTATAAGCCATAGCCGAGGAACCGACCTGTCCCTCTTCGAAGGGCTCGTCGACTTCCTTTAAGTGAGAAAGAAGCCTTATATCGTTCGAGAACTTGTGGGCACTCTGCGCAATTCCCGAAAGAACCGACAGCGAGTAATAGTCCACTTTTCTGGTATAAGTCTGTCCGCTTACGGAATAAGCCGCCTCAAAGCCCATCTTCTCCGCAATAAGCTTCTCAAGCTTTCTGACCTTTTCCTTGTCACCGCCGAAGAGTTCAAGGAAGCTTGCGCCCGTTCCGGTGGTGCCACGGCAACCGAGGAGCTTGAGATTCGAGAGTGTGAAGTCGAGTCTCTCGAGGTCCATTACCAAATCCTGAAGCCAGAGAGTAGCACGCTTGCCGAGGGTTGTCGGCTGTGCCGCTTGGAAATGGGTATATGCGAGGCAGGGGAGATCCTTATACTTCTCCGCAAAGTCACAAAGTGCCGAGATGGCTGTTACGAGCAGGCTTCTGATGCGAAGCAGAGCATCTCTCTGCAAGATTATATCCGTGTTGTCTCCGACATAACAGCTTGTTGCGCCGAGATGGATAATCGGCTTCGCCTTCGGGCAGACCAAGCCATAGGCATAGATGTGCGCCATGACGTCGTGCCTGACGACTTTTTCTCTTGCCGCTGCCGCTTCATAGTCGATGTCGTAGATGTGCTCTTTCATTTCGGCAATCTGTTCGTCCGTGATGTCAAGCCCGAGCTCCTTTTCGCTCTCAGCGAGAGCAACCCAGAGCTTGCGCCATGTCGAGAACTTCGTGTCGTCCGAGAAGATTTTCTGCATCTTCTCGCCCGCATATCTTTTGCACAGCGGGTTTTCGTATTTATCTGTCATAGGGGTTTAAACCTCCGATTATTTTAGATTGCGTTTTCAAGTCTTGCAAGAACGTCTCTGTAGCCGTCAAGGACGTTACCGAGGTCTCTGCGGAATCTATCTTTGTCTAACTTTTCGTCTGTTTCGGCATCCCAGAGTCTGCAGGAGTCGGGGGAGATTTCGTCGCAGAGGAGGAGCTCGCCGTCAACTCTGCCGAATTCGAGCTTGAAATCGATAAGCTTGATGCCGCACTTTAGGAACAGCTCGGTCATAAGCTCGTCAACCTTGAGTGAAACTGCCTTGAGCTCGTCAAGCTCAGCCTGAGTAGCAACGCCAAGAGCGGTAATCTGGCAGTCGTTAATCATCGGGTCGCCGAGCTCGTCGCTCTTGAGGCTGAATTCCGTAACGGTGTTAAGGAACTTAGTGCCCTCCGGAACGCCGTACTTCTTCGAGAAGCTTCCTGCGGCTACGTTTCTGACTATTACCTCAACCATAACGATGTCGGCTTTCTTGACCAAAACCTCAGTCTCACTGAGCACTTCGATAAGATGGGTCTTTACACCGTTCTTTGCAAGATACTCGAAGATGAGGTTCGAGATTTTCGCATTGAGGATTCCCTTGCCGGGGAGATCTTCCTTCTTGACGCCGTTTCCGGCGGTGGCGGTGTCCTTGTACTTGATTACGCAAGTGCCGGGGTCTGTGCCCTCGTAAACGATTTTCGACTTTCCTTCATAAAGCTTGTTCATGATAATGTCCTCCTAAAAGTGTTTGAATTTATTTAGATTTTGACTTGTATAAACGAGATTTTTGCGGCTTCGCTTCGGAGAGCTTTCCCTCGAAGCGACCCTTGTCTGTGTGGACGGGAATACCTGTAGGATAATCGCCGGTGAAGCAGGATGTGCAGATGTTTTCGCTCTCAGCGAGAATTTTTAAGTCCTCTGTGGGAAGATACCCGAGACTGTCCGCACCGATGATTTCGGCGATTTCCTCGACCGTGTGACTGCATGCGATGAGCCCGTTTTCGGAATCGATGTCCGTGCCGTAGTAGCAGGGATTAAGGAACGGCGGCGACGAAATCCTGACGTGAACCTCGGTAGCACCGGCGTTGCGGAGAAGCTTTACTATCTGTGCACTGGCCGTGCCTCTGACGATTGAGTCGTCAATCATTATAACGCGCTTTCCCGTGACCGCCTCGCTGATTGGGCTAAGCTTGATTCGGACCTGGTCGAGCCTGTCGCTCTGTGTCGGCGAGATAAATGTCCTGCCGACGTATTTATTCTTGATAAATCCTAATTCATACGGAATCCCCGAAGCCATCGAATAGCCGAGTGCCGCATCGAGCCCCGAATCGGGCACACCGATGACGACGTCAGCCTCGACCGGGTGGCTTTTGGCGAGAAGCTCGCCCGCTTTTCTTCTTGCCGCATGAACCGAAACACCGTTGATTACGGAATCGGAGCGCGCGAAGTAGATATACTCGAAAACGCAGAGCCTTTCCGGCTTCTTGCCGCAGTGGTCGGTGATTGAGTAGACCCCGTTCTCGTCGAAGACGACGATTTCGCCGGGGAGAATGTCTCTTATGAATTCAGCTCCCACAGCCGCCAAGGCACAGCTTTCCGACGTGACGACATAGCATCCGTCGGGCGTTTTGCCGTAGCAAAGGGGGCGGAAGCCGTGCGCGTCTCGCATGGCAATCAGCTTCGTAGCCGACATGAATACGAGGGAATAAGCACCCTCCAAACGCCAAGCGGCGCGGTTCACCGCTTCCTCAATCGAGGGTGCGGTCAATCGCTCCTGCGTGACAATATAAGCTATGGTTTCGGTGTCGCTGGTGGTGTGGAATATGGCGCCTGAGAGCTCGAGACGAGCCCGAAGCTCATAGGCGTTCGTTAAATTTCCGCTATGTGCAAGAGCAAGTCTGCCCTTGCAGTGGTTTACTTCGATAGGCTGACAATTAGCTCTGCTTGTGCCGCCGGTGGTGCCGTAGCGGACGTGCCCGACAGCCATCTGTCCCGTGGGAAGCGAAGCGATAGCCTCTTTTGTAAACACTTCGCCCACGAGTCCCAAATCCTTATGGGAATAGAAAAGCCCGTCGTCGCAAACGACCATGCCGCAGCTTTCCTGCCCACGGTGCTGAAGAGCATACAACCCATAGTAAACCATATCCGAGAGTCGTCTTGTATCCGGAGCATAAACCCCGAAAATCCCGCACTCCTCGTGAATTTCATTCATTCTAATCAATCCCTTTGAATATACAAAGTTTCATTTGGTCACTTATAGCCTCCCCTGAAAGGGGAGGGGGACCGGCGTAGCCGGTGGAGGGGTTTACCCCTTATGTTTCATTGCGGCTTCCACAAAGCCCTTGAAGAGGGGATGAGCCTTGTTCGGTCTCGACTTGAATTCCGGGTGATACTGAACTCCGACGAAGAACGGTCTGTCCGTGAGCTCTACCGTCTCGACAAGTCTTCCGTCGGGCGAAAGTCCCGAAAGGGTGAGACCGTGAGAAGTGAGAACCTCTCTGTAGTCGTTATTGAATTCGTAACGATGGCGGTGTCTCTCGTGGATGAGCTCCTCGCCGTAGCACCTTTCCATCGTCGTGCCCTTCTGGATGACGCAGGGATAGCTTCCGAGCCTGAGCGTGCCGCCCTTGTCGATGTCGACGCTCTGTCCGGGCATGAAGTCGATTACTTTATTCTTGCAAAGCTCATCAAATTCACCCGAGTTGGCGTCGGGAATTCCCGCAACGTTTCTTGCGTATTCCATAACGGCAATCTGCATTCCAAGGCAGATTCCGAAGTAGGGGACATTGTTCTCTCTTGCATACTTGGCGGCGAGAACCATGCCCTCGATTCCTCTGTTACCGAAGCCTCCGGGAACGATGATTCCGTCGACGTGGCTTAGGGTCTCTTCATAAGTGGCTTCCGTCAGCGTCTCCGAATCTATCCAGCTTATGTTTACATAGCTTCCGAGCGCGAAGCCTGCATGTCTCAAAGCCTCGGCAACCGAGAGATAAGCGTCGTGGAGCTGTATGTACTTGCCGACAAGACCGATATTGACTTCTCCCGAACGATTCTTGATCATGTCGAGCATGGCGAGCCAGTCGGAGAGGTCGGGCTCGGGAGCGTCGATGTGAAGCTCTCTTAATACGACGGACGAGAAGTTCGCCTTCTCGAGCATCGTCGGAGCCTCATAGATGCTAGGTAAAGTGATATTTTCTATAACGCAGTCCGGCTTGACGTTGCAGAACATCGAAATCTTCTTGAAAATCGATTCCTCAAGCGGCTCGTCGCAACGAAGGACGATGATGTTCGGGTTTATGCCCATTCCCTGAAGCTCCTTGACGGAGTGCTGGGTGGGCTTTGACTTGTGCTCGTCGGAGCCACGCAAAAACGGCACCAGTGTGACATGAATGAAAAGGCTGTTCTCCCGTCCTACTTCGAGGGAGATCTGTCTTGCAGCTTCGATAAAAGGCTGTGATTCGATGTCGCCGATGGTGCCGCCGATTTCGGTGATGACAATGTCCGCCTGTGTCTTCTTGCCGACACAGTAGACGAAGTCCTTGATTTCATTTGTAATGTGGGGGATGACTTGAACGGTCGAACCGAGATACTCGCCCCGACGCTCTTTATTGAGTACGTTCCAGTATACCTTTCCCGTAGTGAGATTTGAATACTTGTTCAAATCCTCGTCTATAAATCTTTCATAATGTCCGAGGTCAAGGTCGGTCTCTGCGCCGTCCTCCGTGACGTAAACCTCGCCGTGCTGATAGGGGCTCATCGTCCCGGGGTCAACGTTGATGTACGGGTCAAGCTTCTGAGCCGCCACCTTGAGTCCCCTTGCCTTGAGAAGTCGTCCGAGAGAAGCGGCGGTAATACCCTTGCCGAGTCCCGAAACAACACCTCCGGTTACGAAAATGTACTTGGTAGTTCCAACAGCCATTACATATCCTCCTTGCCGTTTTGTTCATATTCCTTTATTATATCCCCTGCGGCGACTTTCTTCGGGACACAAGTGTCCATCGCACGCTTTTCGATATATCTGTGAGCTTGCGCTTCGCTCATTTCGCACTTTGTAATAAGTAAGAGCTTCGCCTGATTGACAAGCCTGATTTCCGCCATTTTCTCTTCGAATGTCGGGCTCTTCTTCTCCATCCGTCTGAGCCTTTCCCGTGTGCCCCGAAGTATCAGAAGCGATTGCTGGACAAGCGGGACGCTCACCGGCTTCGGAATCGTAAGCACTCCGTAGGGCATCAGCATCTCGCTGATTTCCGGAAAGTGCTCCGAGCCTGCAAAGAGTATCACTCCCGAGCCGGAGCTACTGCTGAGGTCGATTGCGAATCGCTTTCCGAATTCGTCCGTAAGCGGCGAATTTATCATCACGATGTCATAATTCCGTTCAAGAACCTGCCTTTTTGCAGAGCTGACATCTGTCGCCGTCGAAACGGGGGAGTACATGTTGCTTGGGAGAAGCCTTTTTATAACGCCGGAAAATTTTTCGGAGGACGATACAACCAAGACGCTGTATACCTTCTCTTTGAGTTCCATTTTCACGACCCCCGGTTTAATATGGCGTTACAAATTATATGGACTGGTTTACCTTGAAGAGTAGTTGTCGATTATCGACTGCGGAACCGAGGCTCTGACGAAATCGGAGTCCTGAGCCGCAGTAACGGCTTCGCTGAGGCTTCTTGGGAGCATTTCGAAGCCCGAAAGCTCCTTGGGCGATGCCTTGAAGAGATTTATGTCTGTCGGCGGGCAGAGGGGAAGCTTGTTCCTGATTCCGTCTGCCATAGCCTTCATGAGAAGTAAAAGTGCGAGATAAGGGTTGCACATCGGGTCGGGAGACCTTAGCTCCGCTCTCTTGTATTCACGCTTTGTTGCGGGAATTCTTATGAGCTGGGAGCGGTTCTGCTCCGACCAGGATATATAGAGGGGTGCCTTGTTTGCACCGAATCTTTTGTATGAATCGGGATGGGAATTTAAAAACAGCGTTATTTCGGAAATATGTTTGAGTATTCCCGCTGTTGCGTAAGGAAGGACATCCTCGCCGTTATATACGGCGGAGATATTTATGTGCATTCCGTTGCCGGGAAGACCGTCAAGCGGCTTCGGTGAGAAGTCCGCAACAAGCCCGTTCCTTGCGGCGATGGTCTTTACAACAGAGCGGAATGTAATCGCATGGTCTGCGGCTTTGAGGGCGTCGGAATATCTGAAGCTGATTTTATTTTGGCTCGGACCCTCCTCGTGGTGGGAAGACTCCGGCACGATGCCCATCTGCTCAAGTGTTAAGCAGATTTCACGGCGGACGTTTTCGCCCTTGTCCTCGGGCGCTATGTCCATATAGCCCGCATGGTCATAGGGAATCTTCGTGGGCTCGCCGTTTTCGTCACGCTTGAAGAGATAAAACTCCGTCTCGGGACCGAAATTGAACTCGAACCCTTCGGCTTTGAGCTCTTCCGCAGTCTTCTTGAGCAAGCTTCTTGCGTCCGCTTCAAAGACCGTTTTGTCGGGGTTGCAAACGGTGCAAAACATTCTTACGACTCTTCCGTGCTCCGGTCTCCAGGGGAGAATGGATATCTCCGAAGGGTCGGGGATAAGGAGCATGTCCGAGCGGCTTTCGTCGCCGAAGCCGGCGATTGCGGAGGAATCTATCGAGATACCCTGCTCGAAGGCACGCCTCATCTCGTTCGGCATGATGGAAATGTTTTTCGGTGTTCCGAAAACATCGCAGAACGCCAAGCGGATGAACTTAACATCCTCTTCCTCGATATACTGGAGAATTTCGTCGGGAGTATAGCTCATTTTGCACCGTCCTTTATCTATGCCAATCAGTTATTAACGTAAAGCTGCTTGTATGGGTTCTTCGAGTTAGGAGTTACAACCGTGAACGGGGAACTCATTATCTCCGAGATGTCCGCACCGAAGTACTTGCAGTAGTTCTCGACATACGGCGTAATTTCCGCCATGTCTTCGTCAGTTGCATCGTTCACATTGACCTGCGCCGGGAACGAAAGACCCTCTGCGTTTCTTAAGAACAGCTTGCCTCCGTGCATTCCCGTGCCCGGGAAGTTGCCAACGATGGGCTTGCCGTCCTTGTGAAGTCCCAGAACGATTATCAAGCCGCCTGCCTGATATTCGCCGAGGAAGCTTCCGGTTCTTCCGCCGATGACCATAACCGGTCTCTTTTTCTTGTATTGCTTCATGTGGATTCCCGCACGGTAGCCCGCACTGTCCCTGACGTAGATCTCGCCGCCACGCATAGCATAGCCGACAGCGTCGCCGACGTGACCGTTGATTATAATCTTGCCGTCGTTCATTGTGTCGCCGACTGCGTCCTGGGCGTTGCCGTTGACGGTGATTTCGCCACCGTTGAGGTAAGCGCCGAGCGCATTTCCGGGAGTGCCGTCAATCGTGATTTCGCGGTATGACATACCGGCACCGATGAACCTCTGGCTGAGGCATCCGGTGAGGTGACAGCTCTCGCCTTGAGCTCTTATCAGGGAATTTATTTCGCTGAATCCCAAGCCTGAAACATCTATCAACATATTATACCACACCTCCGAGAGAATTTCTACAGTATTCTTGACCAAAAGAAAAGATATTTGGAGCTGTTTTTATGGTATCAAAGTCAATAGAGCTAAGAGAAATACCGTTTCTTATCAAATTTGTATAAATTCCGGCACGGGTCGTGTCACCCGCCAGAATGAACCCTACAAGTCGGTCGTCCTTCGTGAAGAGCTTCTTCGAGGTCGATTCGGTTTTCTCCTCATAGAGTTCTCCGTCGGGAGTGCCGGCGCTCATAACGTGGAATCCGAAGAACCCGATTGCATTCATCGGAATGCCGTTGTCGAATGTGACATCTTTACCCACCATATTCTCGCCGGCACAGTGACCCTGCATATAGGCGTTCGGCATGATTGCCATTACTTTTACAGTTCCGCTGGAGTAGTCCATTGATTCCGTGCAGTCTCCTGCGGCATAGATGTCGGGGAGTGACGTTGCCATGTGGTTGTCAACCGTTATGCCTCTTCCGCAGTCGCCGCCCGCATCTTTTACAAGAGAGATGTTGGCTCTTACGCCTACAGCAAGAACGAGAACGTCAAACTTGACCTCCGCCCCGCTCTTCATATAGGCGGTGTTGCCGTCGAACTTGGTGGCGGTGTCGGAAAGCATCAGCTTCAAGCCGTTGTCTTCGAGGCGCTTTTTCATCATTTCGGCGGTTTCGGCATCGAGAATACTCGGCATAACCCTGTCCGCCAGATCGCATACGGTGATGGATTTAACCCTGCCGTAAAGACCCTCGGCGCACTTAAGCCCGATAAGTCCCGCACCGACGATGAAGACATCGCTGTCTTCGGAGATTGCACTCTCGAGGTTCTGTGCGTCGTCAAGCGTCATGAAGGGGAACTTCTTTGGAACAGTGTCGAGCCCTTCAAAAGGCGGCACGAGCGGTCTCGAGCCTGCGGCAACGCATACGCTGTCATAAGCCACTTTTTCTCCGTTTCCGAGAACTACCTGCTTCTTGTCAGAGTCAATCTTCTCGGCGGTCTCACCATAGATGACCTTGACGCCGTTCTTGTCATAGAAATCGTCGGGGCGATAGCTCATTCTTTCGGGAACAGCCTTGCCCTCAAGATAATAGGAGATAAGCGGACGGCAATAAGCGGGGTGCTTCTCAGCCGAAATAACGGTGATAGAGCCTTCTTTGTCGTTAGCCCTGATGCCCTCTATACAGCCGACAGCGGCGGTTCCGTTGCCGATGATAACATACTTCTTTGCCATTTCGCTCACCTCTCTTCGTAAACAATCGCGTTATTCGGGCAACCGGCAACGCATGCCGGAGCACCCGATGAGTTCTTAAGGCAGAGCTCGCACTTCTGAACCGCTCCGTCGCCGTCCTGAATAACGGCGCCATAGGGGCAGACGAGGACGCATGTGAGGCAACCGACGCATCTTGACTTGTCGATTTCGACCATTCCGTCGGGAGTCTTCGAGAGTGCGCCCGAAATACAGCTCTTTATGCATATCGGGTCCTCGCAGTGGCGGCAGGAGATTGCGAAAGTAATCTTGTCGTCGCCCTCAACCCTGATTCTCGGGTAGATTTCCTTGCCCTTGAGCTTTGCCATATCCTTGAGTCCCGAGTTTGCAAAAGCGCAGTTATACTCGCAGAGATGACATCCAAGGCACCATTTTTCGTTTACATAAACTCTTTTCATATCCGTCACTCTCCCGCATGCGAGATACCGAGTATCTCGAGTTCTTTCTCGTTGAGGTTTACTCCTCTGAGCATCAGTCTGTTTCCTCTCAGAGCCTCAATCGAGTTTATACCCATACCGCCCATGAGCTCTTTGATCTCGTGCTGCCATGCGGTCATGAGATTGATAAGCCTCTGTGAGCCGATATCCGGGTTAAGTCTCTTGACGAGCTCCGGCTTCTGGGTTGCAATGCCCCAGTTGCAGTTGCCGGTGTGACATGTTCTGCAGAGGTGGCATCCGAGAGCCAGAAGTGCGGCGGTTGCAACATAGCAGGCGTCAGCGCCGAGGGCTACAGCCTTTACAACGTCCGAAGCCGAGCGGATACTTCCGCCGACAACCAATGATACGTTGTTTCTGATTCCCTCGTCACGGAGCCTCTGGTCAACGGAAGCAAGAGCCAGTTCAATCGGGATACCGACGTTGTCTCTGATTCTTGTCGGAGCCGCACCGGTTCCGCCTCTGAAGCCGTCGATTGCGATGATGTCGGCACCGCTTCTTGCGATACCGCTTGCGATTGCGGCGATGTTATGTACAGCCGCTACTTTTACAATAACCGGCTTTGTGTACTGAGTCGCTTCTTTCAGAGAGTAGACAAGCTGTCTCAGGTCCTCGATAGAGTAGATATCGTGGTGCGGGGCGGGGGAGATAGCGTCCGAGCCCTCGGGAATCATTCTTGTTCTCGAGACGTCGCCGACGATCTTCTTTCCGGGAAGATGTCCGCCAATGCCCGGCTTTGCACCCTGACCCATCTTAATCTCGATTGCGGCACCCGCACTGAGGTAATCCTCATGAACGCCGAAACGACCGGATGCAACCTGGACAATGGTGTTGGCGCCGTACTTATAGAAGTCCTCGTGAAGTCCGCCCTCACCGGTGTTGTAGTAGATGCCAAGATTTTCTGCGGCTCTTGCAAGGCTCTCGTGTGCGTTGTAGCTGATGGAGCCGTAGCTCATCGCCGAGAACATGACCGGCATCGAAAGCTCGAGCTGAGGAGCCAGATCGGTCTTGAGGCTTCCGTCGGGGTTTCTTTCGGGCATTGTCGGCTTCTTGCCGAGGAATACCTTTGTCTCCATCGGCTCTCTTAACGGGTCGATAGGGGGATTCGTAACCTGCGAAGCGTTTATAAGAATTTTGTCCCAGTAAACAGGGAGCGGCTTCGGGTTGCCCATAGACGAAAGAAGAACTCCTCCGCTTCCCGCCTGCTTGTAAATTTCATAGATAGTGTCCTGTTGCCAGTTGGCGTTTTCACGGAGCTGGCACTCGTTCTTGACAATTTTTAAAGCTCTTGTCGGGCAAAGTGCCACGCATCTCTGGCAGTCGACGCACTTTGTCTCGTCCGACATCATTGTACCCGTTTCGGGGTCGAAGCTGTGAACGCCGTTTGAGCACTGACGCTCGCAGACCCTGCACGCTATACAGCGGTTGGGATTCCTTACTACCTCAAATTCGGGGTTTACATAATTTATAGCCATCAGTATTTCCCCTCCTCAACTCTGACGATAATCGGCTCGCCGCCCGACAGAGCATAAACATTCTCCGCATCGGGGCACATAACCCTTATCGCCGATTCCTCGCTTGCTACGAACACGAGATCGTCCTTCTCTGCCGTTACCATCGACCGAAGCTTCAGTCTGTCATTAAGAGCCATCAGTCCGCCTTCGAACCCCAAAACTATCGAGAAAGGTCCCGTGACGAGTAAGCTCGAGTAAACGGTTCTTAGGTAGCTCAGCTTCTTCTTTTCCTCTTCCGATTTCGACTCAATGGTCGACCAGAAGGGAGCCGCGATAACCGAGGCGGTCTCCTCAAGGGTCAAGCCCTGTTTTCTGAGAAGATAATCGGCAATATATGTGATAACCTCGGTATCGGTCTGCAGTGTGCACTTGTAGCCGTACATTTCTATATAGCGGCGGTTGGCGTCGTATGAAGAAATCTCGCCGTTGTGGACGATTGTGTAATCAAGGAGCGCAAACGGGTGAGCGCCGCCCCACCAGCCGGGGGTGTTCGTCGGATATCTTCCGTGAGCCGTCCAGCAGTAGCCCTCGTATTCGTCGAGCCTGTAGAAATAGCCGACATCCTCGGGGTAGCCGACAGCCTTGAATACGCCCATATTCTTTCCGGATGAGAAGACATATGCGCCGTTAATCTGGGAGTTAATCTTCATGACCGTTTCCGCAACATATTCTTTTTCGTCGACATGCAATCTTGACAGCACCGACGACATCGGAGCAACGAAGTATCTCCAGATAAGCGGAACGTCCGAGATTTTCGGAGTCTTTCTTATCGGGATGCTCTCGGATTTGATAATCTCGAATCCATCCTTGAGTAAATTCTCGCATTCCATCCTGACGTTATTGTCGTTGTAGAAAATATGCAGGGCGAAGAATTCCTTATATTCCGGATAAATACCGTATGCGGCAAATCCGCCTCCCAGACCGTTTGAGCGGTCGTGCATAGGTACCATGCTCTTGATAATGGCGTCTCCGCTCATCTTTCTGCCGTCCTTTGAAATTACGGCGGATATTGCACAGCCCGAAGGTATGCGTACCTGACCTTCCAACTTCATGACTTCTCTTCCTTTCGTTTAAGAAAAAAAGCAAAGACGTTTCCTTCAAAAGGGTAGACTATCCCCTATATGAACGCCTTTGCTCATTACGAAAAATTATATCATGTTAAAGTCAAAGTGTCAAGTTTTGATGCAGTTTAAATTTTACCAAAATGCGCGCAAAATCCTGTTGCTATTTTGATTATTATATGCTACAATAGTTTACCGGAAGGACATTTAATATATAAGTGCCCTCCACTGAAAGACAACTGTTGGCGGTGAAAATATAAAATGGCATCTGAAAATAATAAATCGAAGAAGCTTGGCAAGCCGACGTGGGGGATTTATCATCTCTATCTATGGATCTCCGCTCTCATTTTCAAAATCAAAGGCGTGCACCTCACCATCGACCGCACGGGATTGGATGGCATCAAAGAGCCGTCGCTCATCTTAGCGCCGCACATCTCCCTTAAGGACCACATAATAGTCGGGCTGACGCTTCTTCCGTACCGACCGACCTTTGTTCTGAGCGAGCACTTCATGTATAGCCCGGTGATAGGCTGGTTCATAAGAAGATTCGGGCACGCCGTCACAAAGAAGATGTTCTGCCCCGACACCGGCACCATCCGGGGAATCTTAAGAGCCAAGAACGAGGGCAACATAATCGTCCTCTTCCCCGAGGGCAGGCTCAACGCTGTGGCACATTCTCAGAAGGTGACAAAGGGCACTCCCGAGCTCGTGAAGAAGCTGGGGCTCCCGGTCTATACGATAACCGGCAACGGCTCGGCGCTCGTCTTCCCGAAGTGGGGCAAGAGGTACCGCAAGGGTGACATTAAAGTCAAAACCGCACAGCTATTCTCAGCAAATGAGATTGCAAAGCTATCTGTCGATGAGATTTCCGAAGTAATCGACAAAGCTATTTATCATGACGACGAGTGGGAAATGAAAGGCTGTCACTATAAGACAAGCAAGACCGCTGAGGGTCTCGACACTATTCTATATAAGTGCCCCAAGTGCGGCGAAGAGTTCCAAATCAAAGCCGAAGGCAATGAAGTCCGTTGCGAGGCGTGCGGATTCAAGACGACGCTCTCGGATGACTATCGCTTCGATAACGAGTATGTCCGCTCCGTAAACGCTTGGTATTATCTCCAACGGGGACTGCTTCCCTTGGACACCGTCATGGAGGACGACATAAAAATCGGTGCCGTGAATAAGCACGGGCACATGGACATGGAAGCTGGTGAAGCGCATTTGCGGGTGGACATGGAGAGCTTCGACCTTGTCGGTTCTGTTTACGGTGAGCCAGTCGAGCTCCACAAAAAGACCCGGGACATCGGCGGCGCACCATACACGCCGAACGGCTGGTTCAACCTCTACTACGAGAAGAGGCTCTTTTATCTCGTTCCGCCTGACAAGCGAAGAATCGTGAAATATGTCAATATTATAGATGCGGCAAGCAAATAAGAAAGGCAGATAAAAAATGTCATTCGTCACAGTATTGAGAAAAATCTGGAGCTACGTCTTTATAGCCTTATTGGCGAGCGCCTGCGCCCTCGTGTATGTCCTGTTCATCTTCCCGAACAGCTTCGCACCGTCGGGAGTCAACGGCATCGCAACAATGATTCAGTATGTACTCGGCATCAACGTAGGATATCTTTCACTCCTCATCAACATCCCACTTATAATAATAGTATTTTTCTATGTCGACAAGCAGTTCGCCGTCCGGACTCTCGTCTACATATCTACTTTCTCGGTGATGCTCATCGTTTTGCAGTCGTCATATGTCGACCTTTCGAGATTCATCTATCAGACCGACACCGGCACAAGTACCATTCTGGGACCGGTCGTCTCGGGAATTCTGAACGGCGGAATCCTCGGCTATGCGATGATGTCGAATTGCTGCTCCGGAGGAACCGACCTTATCGCCGTCATCATCCACAAGAAGCACCCGGCGTATAACCTTGCGTGGGTCATGTTCGCATTGAACACCGTTGTTGCGATATCGTCCTACTTCGTCTATGATTATAAGATCGAGCCGGTGCTCCTCTGCATCGTCTACAGCTACTTCTCAAGCACCCTGAGCGACAGAATCCTCAAGGGCAACCGCGAGGCGGTGAAGTTCGAGATTATCACCAACTCCCCGAAGGAAATCTCAGAGGAAATAATCACCAAGCTCGGACACTCGGCGACAATCGTCGAGGGCAAGGGCGGCTATACCCACGAAGACAGAAGCGTCCTCATCTGCGTCGTAAATAAAGACCAGATGGTGAACCTCAAGGACATCCTCGAAAAGTACCCCGGCACCTTCGCCACCATCTCCACAGTCTCAAGTACGGTAGGGTACTTCAAGAGCAGGAGAAAAGTCCCGGAAGCGGTGGATGAATAATGAATTAAAAGCTGAGCGGGTTTGCTCGGCTTTTCTTTTTGTGAACATAAATGTGTTGACAAAACGGACACGATAGTGTATACTAATAGTGTGCACTAATAGTGTACACAAATATTGAAAGAACACCAAGGAGGTGCTGTAAATGAATTTCTATTCAGTAAGAGATCTGAGAACCGAATCGAAGAGCATGTGGGACAATCTTGCCAAAGGTAATGAGGTTGTCATCACAAACAACGGCAAGCCCGCCGCACTGATGATGGATGTTTCCGGTGACAACCTTGATTTGATGCTTCTGGCAGTCAGACAGGCTAAAGCCATGATTGCCTTCAACAGCATGCGTTCCCGGGCGGCTTCCGAAGGTTATATGTCTGATGAAGAAATAGAGGCTGAAATTCAGGCGGCAAGAAGAGGAGAATAGGGAAGTGTTTATCGTTCTGGATACTAACGTACTCGTCTCCGCTCTCTGGTCGCAGGGGAGCAAGCCGTCGGCAATAGTTTCCGCAACCCTGGCGGGGCGCTTCAAACTGTGCTATGATTATCGGCTTCTCGAAGAATATCGTTCGGTTCTGTCAAGACCAAAGTTTAAGTTTGATAAATGGCAGGTGGACTGGCTTCTGGAGGAGCTGACGTTGTCAGGCATCTCGGTTATAGCGAATCCGTTGCCGGATGTCAGGTTCACAGATGAAAGCGACCGCAAGTTTTACGAAGTCGCAAAATTCTGCAATGCAACTCTTGTCACCGGCAATATCAAGCATTATCCCGAGGACAAGTGCATATCTACGGTGGCTGATTTCTATAACTCGTATTTCGCAACATGACGGATTCCCACCCCAAAAAATTCATTTTTCAAATCAAAGGCGGCTTTATGTCGCCTTTTTTGCAAATATTTGATGTCCGATTCGGCAAAATATCCAAAGATGAGAGAGTGCTATTGACATCGGCTCGTTACTGTATTAAAATAAACCTAACACTAAATAAAGGGGCGATAGCATGGGCTATACCGTAGCTGAAAAAATTTTAAAGGCTCACCTCGTTGACGGTGAGTTCAAAAAGGGTTCCGAAATCGGAATTAAGATTGACCAGACTCTGACTCAGGACGCCACCGGCACGATGGCGTATATCGAGCTTGAGGCGATGGAAATTCCTTCCGTCAAGACCGAGAAGAGCGTCGCATATGTTGACCACAACACTCTCCAGTCCGGCTTTGAAAACGCCGACGATCACCTGTTTATCGGTTCGGTCGCCAAGAAGAGGGGAATTTCGTTCTCCCGTCCGGGCAACGGCATCTGCCATCAGGTTCACCTCGAACGCTTCGGCATTCCCGGCAAGACCCTCATCGGCTCCGACTCCCATACTCCCACATGTGGCGGCTTGGGAATGCTCGCAATCGGTGCGGGAGGTCTCGACGTCGCAGTCGCAATGGGCGGCGGTCCGCTCTATATTACTTACCCGAAAATGGTAAAATTCGAGCTCACCGGCAAGCTCAGCCCTTGGGTTTCGGCAAAAGACGTAATTCTCGAAGTATTGAGACGCCTCACCGTCAAGGGCGGTGTCGGCAAGATTATCGAATACACCGGCGAGGGTGTCAAGACCCTCAGCGTTCCTGAACGCGCTACCATCACCAACATGGGCGCAGAGCTCGGCGCAACCACCAGCATTTTCCCGTCGGACGAGAAGACATATGAATTCATGAAGGCACAGCACAGAGAAGCCGATTGGGTTGAGCTCAAAGCCGACCCCGACGCCGTCTATGACGAGGAGCTCGTAATCGACCTCAGCGCCCTCGAGCCTCTGGCGGCTTGCCCTCACTCTCCCGACAACGTCAAGCCCGTCAGCGAGCTTGCAGGGATGAAGATTAATCAGGTCTGCATCGGCTCCTGCACCAACTCCTCGTTTGTCGACATGATGAAGGTCGCCTATATTTTGAAGGGCAAGACCGTTCACCCCGACGTTTCACTTTCAATCGCTCCCGGCTCGAAGCAGGTTCTCAACATGCTCTCGAAGGGCGAGTATCTTTCGGATATGATTGACTGCGGCGCGAGAATTCTCGAGTCCGCATGCGGTCCCTGCATCGGCATGGGTCAGTCGCCCAACTCTGCGGGCGTTTCGCTCAGAACATTCAACCGTAACTTCCTTGGCAGAAGCGGCACCAAGGACGCACAGGTTTATCTTATCTCTCCCGAAACAGCCGCCGCTTCAGCTTTGACGGGCGTTCTAACCGACCCGAGAACCCTCGGCGACATGCCCGAGTTCAAGATGCCCGAGGAGTTCGTAATCAATGACAACATGGTCGAGCTTCCGGCAACTCCCGAAGAAGCTCCGGCTGTCGAAATCAAGAGGGGACCGAACATCAAGGGCTACCCGAAGACTTCTCCGCTTCCCGATTCAATCGAAGCAGAATGCTCCCTCAAGGTCGGTGACAACATCACGACAGACCACATCATGCCAGCAGGTTCGAAGATTCTTCCCTTACGCTCCAACATCCCCGAAATCTCGAAGCACTGCTTTGAGGTTGTCGACACAGAGTTCCCGGCGAGAGCACTGAGCCTCGGCACAAGCATTATCGTCGGCGGCTCGAACTATGGTCAGGGCTCCTCAAGAGAGCATGCCGCTCTGGCTCCTCTCTACTTAGGCATCAAGGCTGTAGTCGTCCAGTCGTTCGCCCGAATCCACAAGGCTAATCTCATCAACGCCGGAATCCTGCCTCTTACGTTCGAGACTGAATCCGACTATGAAAAGATTTCTCAGGGCGACAAGCTCAGCCTCACCGGTCTCAAGGATGCCGTCGCAACCGGCGACACCGTCGAACTCAAGAATCTCACCACCGGCGAATCGGTCACTCTTAAGATAGAGCTTTCCGCCCGTGACAGGGAAATCATCCTCGCAGGCGGTCTTCTCGATTACACGAAATCGAAACTCTGATACAACATTGGGAGGTCAAAGAAAATGGCAAAAATTCAAATGAAAACGCCGCTTGTCGAAATGGACGGCGACGAGATGACAAGGGTTGTCTGGCAGATGATCAAGGACGAGCTCATCGCCCCGTTCGTCGACCTGAAATCCGAATATTACGACCTGGGACTCGTTCACAGAAACGAAACCGACGACCAGGTCACCATCGACAGTGCCGAGGCGACGAAGAAGTATGGCGTCGCAGTCAAGTGTGCCACCATCACTCCGAACGCCGCCAGAGTTGAGGAGTACCACCTCAAGGAGATGTGGAAGTCCCCGAACGGCACCATCCGTGCCATCCTCGACGGCACCGTCTTCAGAACCCCGATTATCGTCAAGGGCATCACGCCCTTCATCCCGACATGGACGAAGCCCATTACGATTGCCCGTCACGCCTATGGCGACATCTACAAGAACACCGAGCTCGCCGTTCCGCAGGGCTCGAAAGCCGAGCTTGTCGTGACCGACGAGAACGGCAACGAGACAAGGGCTCTTATTCATGATTTTAAGTCGAGCGCCGGAATCATTCAGGGCGTCCACAACCTCGACAAGTCTATTGCGAGCTTTGCCCGTTCCTGCCTTTCCTACGCCCTCGACACCCATCAGGACGTCTGGTTTGCGGCGAAGGACACTATTTCGAAGACCTACGACCACCATTTCAAGGACATCTTTGCGGAGATTTACGAAGCAGAGTATAAAGAGAAGTTCGAAGCCGCCGACATCGAGTACTTCTACACCCTCATCGACGACGTTGTCGCCAGAATCGTCCGTTCAAACGGCGGCGTAATCTGGGCTTGCAAGAACTACGACGGCGACGTCATGAGCGACATGGTTGCCACAGCCTATGGAAGCCTTGGTCTTATGACCTCGGTGCTCGTCTCTCCCGACGGAGTTTACGAGTACGAAGCCGCCCACGGCACAGTCCAGAGGCACTACTACAAGTATCTCAAGGGCGAGCGCACCTCGACCAACCCCGTTGCGACCATCTTCGCATGGTCCGGCGCCTTCCGCAAGCGCGGCGAGCTCGACGAAATCCCCGAGCTTTGCGACTATGCCGACAAGCTTGAGAAAGCGACCATCTCGACCATCGAAAGCGGCATCATGACCGGCGACATGGCGGCACTCTCGACCCTCGAGAACAAGCAGTCGGTCTCGACCGAGGAGTTCATTGGGACGATAGCGGAGAATCTCAGCAAACTTATGGCGTAAATTGTAGGGGCTGGATATACAAGTTCGCTATGCGAACTTATCCGCCCCTACTTTTCTTACATGCTTTTTCGGGCGGATATCATCCGCCCGTACTTTTTTGTGCAAAATTTTCTATAAATCCACAATATCAGCATAAAAGATTGTTGACTTCTCCACAAATTCTTGCTATAATAAAAATTATTCAAAAATAAAGTTGAGGAGACTGACATGAAAAAACGAAATAATCTTAATAGAATCATCGCTCTCATGCTATCGCTCGTACTTGTTTTTACGATGACAGGTTGTGGCTCACAAAGCAATGATGATGCGATTACAACGGAGGAAACAACTGTTGAAGCAGTTGCCGACACTGACACGGATGCGTCTGCGGAAACGATTGCTGAAACAATCGAATACCATTCAGAACTGGTAAACGGCGACTTCGAAACACAGGATTTTGAAGGCTGGACGGTCGAGGAATCGTCGAGCGGCGTTGTGAACGTTCAGACAGATGATTGGGCGACCGTAAACACTTCGTATTTCGCCAAGATGTATTCCTATGCCGGAGGCTCGTTTACGCTGTCGCAGTATATACTTGTTGAAGAAGCGGGTACATATGTAGGTGGAATTTACTATGAAGGATCGAGCACTTTTGAGGGAACACTGACGTTTTATGTACTCGTCAATGATGTAGAAGTCGCCGTTCTGGATATCACGCCGACTCTCGACTGGGACGTTTGGACGACGGCGATTACCGATGAAATCGTTGTTGAAGCGGGCGATGTTGTCACGATTCGGATTTCCGGTGAACTCGGAGCCAATGACTGGGGAGACATTGATAATGTGGTATTTGTAGCCGCAAGCGAAAAGGATTCGATTGAAGCAAGCAATGCCGGTGTGAGCGGCGAAGCAAGTGCCTCAGATTCTTCAAGTGATGACCCATTGGGTGGAGCTTCGGAGGATTACGGCGTTTCACCTGAAGAAGCAAACTGGGATATTCAGGAGGTTGGCGCAACGGGTTCTGGCTCAATAGACTTCAGCGGCATCACATACAACGGAACCGTTATAAATGACGGAGATTGGATTAAGGGTGTCGACGTCTCATCGCTTATTTCCCTTGAAAAGAGCGGAGTTGTTTACTATAACGCAGACGGTGAGGAAGAAGATTTGCTCGCCATTCTGAAGGATGCGGGGGTAAACTATGTCCGTGTCAGAGTGTGGAACGACCCATATGCCGAAGGCGAAGAAAAGACTCCCGAAAACAGCTACGGCGGCGGAGTGTGTGACCTTGCATACACATGCGAGATTGCCGAAAGATGCGCTGAGCTCGGCTTGACTCTGTATGTTGATTTCCATTATTCCGATTTCTGGAGCGACCCGAGCCGCTCCTATGCTCCCAAGGCGTGGGCGGATTATTCACTTGAAGAAAAGCAAGCCGCTATTGCCGAATACACAACGGAAGCACTCGAGCAAATCGCCGCAACCGGTGTTGATATCGGCATCGTTTCGGTTGGAAACGAGACCAACAGTTACCTTGCCGGTGAAAGCGGAATGGAAAATATTGCTCAGCTTATTGCGGCAGGCTGTGAGGCTGTAAGGGAGTTTGACGACAGCATTTTAATCGCTGTGCGTTTCACAAGCCCCGACCCGACAACCTACTACGGATACGCAAATATGCTTGCAGCGGCAGGTGCGGATTATGATATCTTCTCGTCTTCCTACTATCCTTTCTGGCACGGAACGCTTGAAAATCTGACCGAATCTTTGAACGGCGTGGCTCAGGCTTTCGGAAAGCTCACAATGATTGCAGAGTATTCCTACGGCACAAGCGGTGCCTATGGTGATGAAGTTGAGGATGTGTTCGGCACGCCGAGCGAGGACGGTCAGGTTCAGGCGATAACTGTCTTGAACGAAGCTGCGGCGCAGATTGACTACTGCATCGGAACCTTCTATTGGGAGCCTGCATGGATACTGACGTCGTCTGACACATGGGCAAGCGAAGGCTCCGGCTGGATTAATACCCCTGCCGCAGAATATGACCTTGCAAATTCAACCGTATCGGAGGCACAGGGAAGCGCTTGCTACAACGAAGCACTGTTTGATGCAGACGGCAACCCATACAAAGCGATAACCGAAGAAGTATTCAATCAGATATGGACAGACGGTGAGTAGTGCCTGCGTTCGGACCGATAAACAAACGTGGGGAGATTTTCTGTTTTTTGTCTCCCGTATAAAAAGGAGGTACCTTCAATGAAAACAATCAGAAGAATATTCAGCATAGCGTTGGCGATGGTCTTTGCCGGGTGCATGCTGACGAATACAGTTTTTGCGTCGAATATGCTCATCAGCTCGCGGAACACGACCACATATCTCGCCCTCGGCGACAGTATCACGGCGGGCTTCGGGCTTTCCGACCCGGACACCGAGAGCTTTGTCTCGCTTTTCGGTGAGGAAATCGGCGCGACCACCATCAACTACGGCGTCTCCGGCTTGACTGCCGCGACCCTTGCGGAAACCCTTGAGACCGGGGAGTATGACTCGTATCTTTCGATGGTCGACGTCGTGACCATCACCATCGGCGGCAACGATCTGTTGCACGCTTTCTATCAGTATCTTTTGGACCTCTATAACGCCACCTTCGGAACGGATTTGACCGTCACCGATGTCCAGACATGGTTCACCGACGGCACTTCCTATCAGGAAGAGATTTCGACGGTTTTGTCGCTTCTGACATCCGACGAGGGAATCGCCGAGGCGGTAGCCGCAGTGTCCGGAGCGGGAACAACCGCTATTGCGGATATCCAGTCGATTATCACCCACATTCTCTCGGTGAACAGCGACGCGATTATTCTTCTCGCAAACCAGTATAACCCGTATGCGTCTCTTGCTGTCTTAGAGGATTATGCGGCGATGAGCACCCTGTTTGACACCGCCGTGACCGCATTCAATGCGCTCCTCACTCAGGTTGACGCTATGAGCGACAATGTCGTTGTTGTGGACGTATACTCCGCCGGAGTTGCTACGAATGTCAATCTTCTCACCATGAACTTCGACTTCCACCCGAACGCCACCGGGCACGCCACCATTGCGGAGGCGATGCTGTCCGCCTATGAAACCGTCGCCGCCCCGTCCGAAGCAGAGACCGAAACCGAAACGTCGACCGCTGAAGACGCTAAAGCCGCCGAAAACCCGACAACCGGCGTCGCTATTGCGCTCCTGCCGATGGCAATAGCGGCTACAATAATCACTGTAAACAAGCGAAGGTAAACCCCAGTGGGAGTTTGCGAAGCAAATCTCCCGAAGTTCGCCATCGGCGAACTTGTTTGTAAAGTTGTGCAGTTGCACACTTGTGCAAGTTGCACAAAAAACAAATCTGAAATTTGGTATTGCTATTTGTGCGAAAATGTTATATAATAGTTGGGAAGCGTGTTTTTATTGTTCAATTCGAACTAACCGATGCGAACATTGTGCAGCCGACAGTATAACAGAATGGAGAGATTAACTTGAAAACCTACGACAGCGCACATATCAAAAATATCACCTTGGCAGGACATTCCGGCTCGGGCAAGACCGCACTTTGCGAGGCAATTCTCTACAAAGCAGGCGTAACCGACCGTTTGGGAAAGGTTGCGGACGGCAACACCGTCTCCGACTATACTCCGATAGAGATTTCCAAGAAGTGCTCAATCTATACTTCGCTTTCCTACTATGAGAAGGATGGCGTGAAGGTAAATATCCTTGATACCCCCGGTCTTTTCGACTATGCCGGAGGAGTTGTTGAGGGCGCATATGCCGCTGATTGTATGCTCATAACGGTATCCGCCAAGTCCGGTATTCATGTCGGAACAAAGAAGGCTTATGACAACGCAATGGCTCATAAGACCCCGCACATGTTCGTTGTAACAAAGATTGACGACGAGAATGCAAACTTCTCGAACGTCCTTACAAACCTGAAGACAGAATTCGGCTCGACCGTCTGTCCGATTGTCGTTCCGCTCATCAAGGACAACAAGATTGTTTCCTACTATGATTTGCTTGCAATGAAGAACTATAAGTACGGTCCCAAGGGCGAGCTTATGGATGCCGGCGAGCCCGAGCCTACATACCGTATCGACGGTCTTATCGAGGCTATGAGCGAGGCAGTCGCCGAGACCGATGAGGAGCTGATGATGAAGTTCCTCGACGGTGAGAAGTTCACCCACGAAGAGCTCGTCGACGGCATTCACAACGGCATTGCAAGCGGCATGATCACCCCTGTTACCTGCGTTTCGTCTCTTGACCTCGCAGGCGTGGATATCCTTATAGACTATATCGCAAAGCTTCTCCCGTCTCCTCATGAATTGGGCGACGTCAAGGCTACCGATGCCGACGGCAACGAAGTAAGCATTGCCCACGACAACGACGCACCCCTTTCCGCATTCGTCTTCAAGACCGTTGCCGACCCGTTCGTCGGAAAGATGTCCTTCATCAAGGTTATATCCGGCAAGCTTGAAAGCGGCAAGGAAATTGTCAACGCCACCACCGGCGGAACCGAAAAGGTCGGCAAGCTCCTCAATCTCGTCGGCAAGAAGCAGGTTGAAGTCCAGTTCGCAACTGCGGGCGATATCGTCGTCGCAACCAAGATGTCGATAAACACAAACGACACCATCTGCGACGCTTCCCGTGTTGTTTCCTTCCCGAAGATTTCCTTCCCGAAGCCCTGCTATTCCGTCTGCGTCAAGGCAAAGACCCAGGGTGACGAGTCGAAGATTTCCGGCGCTATGCAGAGGCTCCTTGAGGAAGACCTCTCCCTCACCTACAAGCAGGACGACACCACCTTCGAGCAGATTCTCTCCGGTCTCGGAGAACAGCATATAGATTCGACCCTCTCGAAGCTCAAGACCGGCTTCGGCGTCGATGTCATCACCTCCGTTCCGAAGGTCTCCTATAAGGAAACCATCCGCAAGAAGTGCAAGGTTCAGGGCAGACACAAGAAGCAGTCCGGCGGTCACGGTCAGTACGGCGACGTCTGGATTGAGTTCGAGCCCTGCGACAGCGACGAGCTTGTCTTCGAAGAGAACGTCTTCGGCGGCGCAGTTCCGCGTAACTTCTTCCCGGCAGTCGAGAAGGGTCTTCAGGACTGCATGAAGAAGGGCGTCCTTGCAGGATTCCCGGTTGTCGGCGTCAAGGCGACTTTGGTCGACGGCTCCTATCACCCGGTTGACTCCTCCGAAATGTCCTTCAAGATGGCGGCTTCCATCGCCTTCAAGGAAGGCATGAAGCAGGCGAACCCCGTTCTCCTCGAACCGATTGACAGCCTCGAGGTAACAGTTCCCGATGAGAACACCGGCGACATGATGGGAGAGCTCAATAAGAGAAGAGGCAGAGTCCTCGGCATGAACCCCGCCGGCAAGAAGGGTTTAACGACCATCACCGCCGAGATTCCCGAGTCTGAAACCCACGACTTCGCCATGGTCGTCCGCCAGATGACCAGAGGCATGGGCGAATTCACCCTCGAAAAGCTCCGCTATGACCAGCTCCCCTCGAACCTCGTTGATGCAGTTATTGCAGAGTTTAAGACGGATGAAGAGTAATTCTCAGTAATAATAAAAGCCGTTCCGAAATCAATCGGGACGGCTTTTTTAATGCGGTTTTACTTGGTGAGCTGTTGGAGAAGCTCCTCTTTTTCCATATACCCAACCGAGGTTGCGGCAAGTTCGCCGTTTTTAATCATGACGATGGTCGGAATGGCGGTGACTTTGAACCTGTTCGCAAGCTCGCCGGCTTCGTCGACGTTGCACTTGCAGACTTTATACTCCTCGTGCTCCTCGGCGATTTCGTCGACGATGGGGGACATCATTCTGCACGGTCCGCACCATTCAGCCCAGAAGTCGATAATAACCGGCTTCTCGGAACTCATAACCTCAGCATCAAAATTTTCATTAGTAAGAACAGTCAGCATTTTGAATCATCCTTTCTTTTACTTTTCCTTATAATAGAGCCTGCAGTGGCAGTAGCCCTCAAATTCAGGGTCGGCGACCTGCTCGCGAAACTCTTTGCACATGCACATGGTGTCCTCGCTCATCTCTAACTTGCAGGGGCAATGACCCTCTTTTTTGAGAAGCCCCTTCCTGATAGCCTCGACAATCTTCTCGTCCTTGTTGTAGTACAGCTTCATTTTCGACATCCTTTCGGGCGAATAATCTTAGTTTGCCCTTAAGGATATTGTACATGCAATCGGAGAGTTTGTCAAGGGGAAACCCCTCAGTCGCCTTCGGCGCCAGCTCCCCTTTCAGGGGAGCCTATTTTCCTTCTCTCAAAAGCCTTTGAAAGAGGCAGTCAAAGCCTCACCTGAAATGGGGAGACAGTTTGCTTCGCAAACCGGGACCGCCGCCGAAGGCGGTGGTGGAGGGGTTTACAGCAGCAAATACCCAAGCGCAATAAGCAACTTTATATCCGCCTTATTTTTATACAGCACAAACAGCATCATAAGTATAAGCGCCTTCTCCGAATCGAGCTTCAAGCCGTCGCCTAAGATGTTCTGAAACAGGTTGTTGACGTTTAAGTTTGGCTGAAAAGCTGATCGGGGAGGAGCGGGCGGAGGGGGCGGTGGAGGCTCGGGAGCCGGCTCCGGCGGTGGATTCACTACCGTCCTTGAGCGGCGTTGCATCTCCCGCATGCGCTCTAAGGCTTCCTGTTGCATTCTCGAAAACTCAGAGTCCGGCAAAGAAATCGCCTCCCAATAGACCGCTTTCGCTGATGAGCGGCAGGAGATTCAAGAGCCTCAGAACCTTCACCGCACGGTCGATTTTATTCTGCTTTTCCTCGCCCAGAAGCGGACGGAGCGCCAGAAGGAACCTTGTGTTGTCGTCGTCCGGCTGAAAGCCCTTCATCTTCTGCATCAGCCCCGAAATTGCGCTCATATCAAGATTATCGGGAGTCTTCGGAGCTTCCGGCTGAGGACTCCCATCGGGAGACAGCCCGAGCATGGCGGCAAGCTCGCCAATCTGCTTCATGCTCTCTTCGTCCGAAAGCACCTGACTTATTTTCTCTGCAAAGTCGTCCACGCCGCCACCTCCTTTGGCTTATTCTGAGTGCTATTTGTTGTCGGGGAAGAGCTTTTTCATAAGCTCCTTCGCCTGCGGGCTCGAGAGCACCGCCTGCGCCGTCGCCGGGTTCGAAAGCGCCGCCGTCAGTCTTTGCGCCTCGTTTTTCGGAAGAGAGCCCAAGAGCCTGTCAAACGTCCCGTTTTTAAGCTCGGTCCGAAGCTGTTCCTCACTCACGCCCAATTTTGCCGAAGCGTTCTTGATAAGATATTCAATCTGCCTGTCACTAAGATTCATATCGCACCTCCAAGTGCTAAAATTTAGGTTGCACAAAACCTCATATTGTGCTATTATAAAGTGTGTAATCGTGAAATTAAGCCTCCCCTGAAAGGGGAGGGGGACCGCCGGCAAAGCCGGTGGTGGAGGGGTTTCCCCAGAGGTGTTGTAATGCGAATAATTGCCTTCTCCGACTCCCATGGTCTCCATGCCCGGGTCGAGGATCTGATAAATAGAACCAAGGACACAACCGACATCTATCTCTTCGCGGGAGATGTTCTGAAAGATGTCCGCAATATTTCCGAGATGTTCCCGGATGTCAAGCTCGTCACCGTTCCCGGTAACTGTGACTATACTTGCTATGACGTCCCGATTCAGGTGGTCGAAGCCGCCGGGAAGAAGATCATTCTCACACACGGTCACCTCCACCACGTCAAGTACGGGCTCGAAAGCCTGCAGGAGCTTGCATACCAGAACCGTGCCGATGTCGTCGTCTATGGTCACACACATTGCCGGGCTTGCGACTACATCAACGGCATCTACTATGTCAATCCGGGAAGCCTTGCTCTCCCGAAGGACGGTTTTCCGGCATCCTATGCCACCATCGACATTTTCCCGAACGAAAAGGGCATACTCGTCGCAACGGTTGACTATTGACAGTATATGAGAATCAAAGCAAAATGTTGACTTATAAAAACCATTGAAAGGAAGATTAGTTATGCTGGAACAACTGAAAAAAGAGGTCTGGGAGGCTAATATGCTCCTCCCGAAGTACGGACTCGTCACCTTCACCTGGGGCAACGTCTCGGGAATCGACCGTGAGAGCGGGCTCGTCGTCATCAAGCCCTCGGGAGTTAAGTATGACGTGATGAAGCCGGAAGACATGGTCGTTGTAGATCTCAATGGCAAAGTCGTCGAGGGAGACCTCAATCCTTCGTCCGACACTCCGACCCACGTCGAATTCTACAAGGCTTTCCCGAACATCGGCGGCGTCACCCACACCCACTCGTCCTATGCGACCTCGTTTGCACAGGCGGGAAGGGGAATCCCTGCACTCGGAACCACCCACGGCGACTATTTCTATGGCGAAATCCCCTGCACAAGGAAGATGACCCCCGAGGAAATCGCCGGCGAATACGAAAAGAACACCGGTCTTGTCATCATCGAAACCTTCAAGGACAAAGACCCCGACGCCATCCCCGCCGTCCTCGTCCATTCTCACGGACCGTTCACTTGGGGCAAGAATGCCGTCGACTCGGTTCACCACGCCGTGATCTTAGAGGAATGTGCCAAGATGGCAATCCGTGCCTACGCCCTAAATCCCGACCTTCAGCCCATGCAACAGGAGCTCCTCGACAGGCATTACTTAAGAAAGCATGGAGCGAATGCGTATTACGGGCAGAAGAGGTGAAACCCCTCAGTCGCCTGCGGCGACAGCTCCGGAAGTTCGCTTGCGAACTTCATTTCAGAGGGAGCCTATAGCTGCTCTGCCAAAAGCTTCTGAGAGAAGTAGTAAAAGCCTCCCCTGAAAGGGGAGGGGGACCGCCGACGAAGTCGGTGGTGGAGGGGTTTCCGCAAGAAAGGACAAGATTATTATGACATTCCCACCCAAAACAATAACCCTTAAAGACGGTCGCGAAGCCGTTTTCCGCAGTCCCGAGCTCTCCGATTGCCCGGCTTTGATTGACTATCTCCTCACCACCGCCACCGAGACCGATTTTCTCATGTCTGACCCGAGGGAATCGGGAAGATGGGAAGGCGAGGAGGGCTTACGGCGGGAGCAAGAGATTATCGGGGACAATATCTCGAGTCCCGACAAGCTGATGATTTGTTGCTTCGTCGACGGCGAGCTTGCCGGGAACTGCTCTATCAGCTACAACACCCGCCTCAAAACTGCCCATCGTGCCACTGTCGGCGTCGGTCTTATCAAAAAGTACTGGGGACTCGGCATCGGAACCGCGATGTTCAACGAGCTTATCAAGAATGCCTATGAGCGTGGCGGCATCATGCAGATTGAGCTCGACTATATCGAGGGCAACACCCGGGCGCTCGGTCTCTACACAAAAATGGGCTTCAAAGAAGTCGCCCACAAGCCGAACGCCGTCAAATTAGCCGACGGCACACTTCTTGACGAGATTTCGATGGTTAAGACGTTATGACAAACACTATAGAGCGACTGCAAAAGTCGCTCTTTTTACTTGACAATATCGCATATTGGTGTTATAATATCAACGGGATAAAAATGCGTATAGACGCAATTTTATCCCGATAAATATAGTACAAAAGGAGAAACGCTATGGTTATTGGGAGAGAACGGTATTTGAATAAACTTATATCCAAAAAAGAAAACGGTCTGATTAAGGTTATAACCGGTATCCGGCGATGTGGGAAATCATATCTGCTGTTTGAAATATATAGGAATTGGCTTATCTCGTCAGGGGTTCCAGAATCGCATATAATAGAGCTTGCTCTTGATGAAATCGCTAACGCAAAGTATCGGAATCCGATTGAATTGGACAGATATCTCAGAGCTCGCATTAATGAAGTTGGCGATTCGGAAATGTGCTACCTGTTCATAGATGAGATACAGAAAGTTTCTGATGTTCAGAATCCATATATTGATGACAAGAATGCAAAAATAGGCTTTGTCGATGTGCTTCTGGGATTGATGAAACTTAAAAATGTTGATTTGTACGTCACCGGCAGTAATTCAAAAATGCTCTCTTCGGATATTCTGACAGAATTTCGCGGCAGAGGTGACGAAATCAGGGTTAATCCTCTTACCTACAAAGAATTCTATTCTGCCTATCAGGATGACAAGAGATATGCTTTGAGCGGATATTTCACCTATGGCGGAATGCCGCTTGTTATGTCAATGAAAACCCATGAGGACAAGAGCAAATACCTTCGTGATTTGTTCTCGAGAACTTATATGTCGGACGTTTTGGAGCATAACAGCATTTCTAATGATCAATTCGTGCTCGAAGATTTGCTCAATATTGTTTCCTCGTCGATAGGCTCTCTGACCAACCCAAGCAAGCTTGCACGAACTTTTCAAAGTGCCAAAAACGTCAGTATAAAGTCGTCAACTATTGCAAGATACCTTGACTTTTTTGTTGATGCATTTATTTTGAATAAGGCATATCGCTACGATATCAAGGGTAAGAAATATATCGAAACGCCTCTGAAATATTATTTTACCGATATAGGACTTCGCAACGCTCGACTTAACTTCCGCCAGCAAGAGGAAAGTCACATAATGGAAAATGTAATCTATAACGAGCTTTTTGCCCGTGAGTTCGATATTGATGTCGGTGTTGTTGAGTATAACCACAAGGATATGAATGGCAGCAGTGTACGTTCACAGCTTGAAATAGACTTTGTTGCTAATAAAGGAAGCAGGAGATATTATATTCAATCTGCATTGACAATATCCGATGAGAAAAAGGAACAGCAGGAAAGAAGCTCGCTTGTCAGGATTGATGATTCATTCAAAAAGATTGTGCTTGTTAAGGATAGTATTGTCCCGTGGCACGATGAGCAGGGAATATTGTATGAGGGAATAGAAGACTTCCTTTTGGATGAGCAGGCAATAGATTTCTGAGTTTTTTTCAAAATCCCGCAAAATACCCCTTGACAAACCTCCAAGCATGGTGTATACTATATACAGTTAGCAGAGGCTAACGCAAATCAGCCTCTGCTACTATAAAATCATCAAGTTAGCCAAAGCTAACCGAAAGGAGAGCCGAAAATGATTATAACCATTCTGTCCGCCGCAGTGATTTCTACTGCAATTCTGCTTGCAACAAGCTCAGTAAAACGGCTCTGCCGGGGAGCTCTTGCGAAGAGCCGCACGGTGTAAGCCATACCGATTGCCACTCCACTTTTATACACATTTCACAAAAGCCGACCAGTTTCTAAAAACCGGTCGGCGTTCTCCTTTATGTTTACATTTATATATTTATATTCGGCTTTACTCCGCCACAGCCACATTCTTCGCTCTTTTCTTCTTGACGAAGCTTATAACCGGCGGGACAAATATCGACGCAAAGGCGGCGATGAGGAGGCACAGCGCAATCGGTCTCTGAAGGAAGATCGAGAAGTCTCCGTCGCTTAAGATAAGCGTTCTCTGGAGGTTCTTCTCGAGCGTACTGCCGAGAATGAGCCCAAGGACAATCGGCGGCATCGGGAAGTCAAGCTTCTGCAGGAAGTATGCAAGTATTCCCACGATGAACATCAGGAAAATATCGTTTACGTTTGAATTGAGGGCATAGGTTCCGACAATGCAGAAGACGAAGACAATCGGGGTTAAGAATCGTGTGCTGACGGCGGAAATCTTTGCAAAAAGCCGGATTCCGCTGAAGCCGATGATGCCCATGAAGATGTTCGCGACGAAGAGCCCGACGATGATGATATAGACCTTCTCCTGCTCAGATGTGAAGAGAAGCGGTCCGGGGACGATTCCCTGCATCATGAGTGCTCCGAGCATAATCGCTGTTCCGGCGTCTCCGGGAATGCCGAGCGTCAGAAGGGGAATCAGAGCGCCGCCCGAGATGGCGTTGTTTGCCGCTTCGGGAGCCGCAACGCCCTCGACTCTGCCGGTGCCGAACTCCTCCGGGTGCTTGTCCCAACGCTTCGTTTCGTTATAAGCTGTCCAGCAGGCGATGTCGCCGCCGGTGCCGGGAATTGCGCCGATTACGGTGCCGATAATGCTCGACCGAAGAACCGTCGGCATAATCTTCTTGATAATCTTCGGGGTAGGGAAGGTGTGCTTGATTTTCTCCTTCGACTTGACGGGCACCTTGTTCCCCTCAACGATATTCGAAAGCCCCTGCGAGAAAGCGTAAAGCCCGATCAGGACCGGAACCATCGCAATTCCGCCGAGGAGATATGTAGAATCAAACGTGAACCTCTTTGCACCGGTCAGGCTGTCCATTCCGACGGTCGCAAGCATGAGCCCTATAACCGCACTTATGAGCCCTTTCAGGATATTTTTCGAAGAAAGGGAGGTGACCATGCTGATTCCGAAAACCGCCAGAGCAAAGTATTCGGGAGACGTGAACGACAGCGCAACCTTTGAGAGAAGCGGAGCCGTCCAGAGGAGCATAATCGCGCTGAATATGCCACCGAAGGTCGAGGCGAACGTCGAAACTCCGAGCGCCTTTGCCGCCTCGCCCTTCTGAGCCAATGGATAGCCGTCGAGGACGGTTGCGGCTGAGTTCGCCGTTCCGGGAGTTTTAATGAGAATGGCGGTTATCGAACCGCCGTAGATGGAGCCGCAGAAGACTCCGAGTAGCATCAGGATTCCGCTGTTGCCCTCAAACGTGAGGGTAAGCGGCAAAAGAAGGCTCAGACCCATAATCGAGGTGAGCCCGGGCATCGCACCTATAAACACTCCGAAAAACGCCCCGACAAACGTGAGCAGGAGATTGAATGGCGTGAAGACGGTTGAAATTGCTGTTAGTAAAGATGAAAGCATTATGTTACCTCACGCGCTCAGAAGATGATGCCTTGCGGCAGGCGGATGCTTAAGAACAATACGAACACGACATATATGAATACGAGGGCTCCTGCGGTGACTGCGAGCATCATCCACCATCTTCGTTCGCCGAAGATAGCCATTATCGCCGGCAGTAAGAACGCCACCGCAATATAGAACCCGAAGAGCTCAAGAAGCAGGATAAATACTGCCAGCACTCCGAAGGTTATGTAAAGCCTCTTCATGCCGGGGGACTTGAAGTCGAAGATTTTTTCGGGAACGGCTTCTGCCGTCGCTTCCGAAGTGTCGGCAGTCTCGGACTTCTTTTGCATCATGCTTTTCAGCTTGTCCCCGAAAAGAGCTCTCAAAAGAAGAATCACCGAAAGGATTATCATGATAACGCAAAGGATGATAACCCAGACTCCCGGACCCATAGCTGTGCCGCTGACCGCCTCGTTATAGCCCGAGGCGGTCACCATCATATATATCGAAATTAAAATCAGAACTATCGAGACACCGATATCATACTTTTTCATATCAGGTCAGTGTCTTGTAGTAATCAGCCTGTTCGTTTACAAAGTCGTCGAGGTCATTGGCAGTAAGAGTAATCGACTCGAAATAGAAGCTCTCTCTTGTTTCAGCGTAGTCGTCAGAAGCGACAGCGTCCGCAATAGCCGACTTCCAGAAATCGACGATTTCGTCGTCGGTTCCCGCAGGAACGGCGATCATAATCCAGCTCAGGAGGTTTACGTCCGCGAATCTGTCGTCAACCTCTGCCATTGTGGGGACGTCGGGCAAGGTCTCGGAGCGTGCCGAAGAGGTGGCGGCGATAGCAATGAGGTCGCCCGACTCGAGGTTACCTGCGGCTGATGCCATAGCCGAGATGCAGATGTCTGACTCTCCCGCCAGAACTGCGGCGATAGCGTCGGGAGCGGAATCATAGGGAACTACGAGAACGTCAAGACCTGCGGTTGTAAGGATAGTTCCGAGAAGGTTCGGAATGGTTCCGACGCCGGTAACGCCTACAACAAGCTCGCCGGGATTAGCCTCGGCATATGAGATGAACTCGGCAAATGTAGAGAACTTGTCATTCTGAGCGGCAAGGAGGAAATAGGGGTCCTGCTCAACGCATCCGAGGGCAATCATGTCTTCCATCGGGTTGATTTCGGTGGCGCCGGTGACGTAGTTGAGAACGAGGTCACAGTTAAGAAGTCCCAGGGTGTAGCCGTCAGCGTCAGCCTGCATGAACTCCTCGGTCCCGATAAGACCCGAGCCGCCGACTGTGTTGGTGACGGTGATGTCAACGCTGAGAACATCATCGGGGATAGCGTCAAGAACGCCTCTTACTGCCAAATCGGTTGTTCCGCCGACTTTATAGGGGATGATGATTTCGATATCCCCGTCGGGATACTCACCTGTCGATGTGCTTCCACAGCCGACGAGGCTAAGGAGCATTACTGCCGCTAAGAGCAGTGAGATAAATTTCTTCATTGTCTTTCCTCCATGGTGATTTTTTTGTTTTTGAAATTACAATATGCCCATATCATGGACAATATTTCTACATATAAATATACACTGTCGCGGGGAACTTGTCAAGGAAAATTTATACAAGACCCTGACGCTTCCAAGCCTCGAGCCGATAGATGGGAAGCCCCATCTCCGAGAATCTCTGCTCATACTCGGTTACGATGTTCCCCTCGAAGTCGCTGTGATGTAAATCGAGGCTCACGTTCCTGAGTATAAACCCGTATTCCGAGAATTCCTGAATCGAAAACTCGAAGAATTCCCGATTGTCGGTTTTCTGGAATATTCCCGCATCCGGCTTTAAGAGCTTGTCATAGATTTTAAGAAAGTTGCGGTGGGTCAATCTGTGAACGGCATAGCTCTTCTTGGGATACGGACAGCTGAAATTGAGATATAGCCCCGAAATCGAATTATCAGGGATGAACTTCTCGAGATAGTTCGCATCAGCCCGAAGGAGAATCAGGTTCGGAATCTCTTCCGCAATAGCCTTCTCAGCCGCTTCGACGATGACGTTCGAGGTCTTCTCTATCGCGAGGATATTGAGCCCCGGCTCACGCTTGGCGAGCTCCCTTGCAAACTGCCCCTTGCCGCAACCGATTTCCATGATGATAGGGTTGTCGTTTCCGAAAAGGGCGGGGAGATCGAGATACTCTTTCTTTTCAACAGAGGTTACAAAGTTCCTGTCCTCGCAGTTAAGGATGATGAGCTTGCCGGTTTCAATGCACTTCTCGAGCCTTTCCTCAAGATGTGCTTTTTTTCTCATTCTCATCTAAGCAATACCTCTGTTCCGCCGACGGGACGGATTTTAAGAGCATAACAGCTTCCTTCGCCGAAAATCTTCTCCATGCCGGTCTTGTAGTTTTCGAGCATGTCGTCCGGCACAAACGCCTGAATCGTTCCGGCAAAGCCTCCGCCGTGAACTCGGGTGGCACCCTTGCCGGAAAGAAGCCTTTCGCTCATGTAAAGCCCCAAAGAAACGCCCTGCTCGGTCGGAACTGAGGAAGCATATACATTCTGCAGATACTTATAGGAGCTGTTTCCGGAAGCCTTGATAACACTCAAGAATTTGTCAAAGTCGCCTTCTTCAAGAGCCTTGACGAGCTCGTCCACTCTCTCGTTTTCGTCGAAGAAGTGAAGCGAACGGAGCACCGCCCTGTCGCCCAGAATCTCTCTGAGCTTCGGGAGATTGTTTATAACGTCGTCTCTTGTGAGCTCTCTTAAAACTTCCTTGCCGAGCATTCCCGCAACAGCCTTCATCTCAGCCGGAACAGCGGCATATTCGGGGGTCATGTGAGCATGGTTGCCCTTGGTGTCGACTATGCAGATGCTGTAGCCGTACTTGCTAAGGTCGAGTGAAAGCGCCTTGACAACGGGATTCTCGAGATCCTCAAAGTCGATTCCTACAACCCCGCCGACGGAAGACGCCATCTGATCCATGAGTCCCGAGGGCTTGCCGAAGTAGACGTTCTCGGCATACTGCGCAATCTGCGCCGCCTCGATGTCGGAAACTGAGCCGTCGTTATAGAGGTGACTGAGAATAGTGACGATAAGAACCTCAAAAGCCGCCGACGAAGAAAGCCCCGAGCCCTTTAGAACGTTCGACTGGGTATAGGCAGTGAAGCCGCCGATTTTGTAGCCTCGGTTCTTAAGACCCATGCAGACGCCGCGGATAAGCGAAGCCGAAGTGTTCTTTTCACTTTCGTGGACATCGAGATTTCTTGTATCCACCGTGTCAATCGGAAAGCCCTCCGACTTGATTGTGATAACCCCGTCGGTCTGAGGCTTTACAGCCGCCATGACGTCAAGGTTTACTGCCGCCGCAACGACACGTCCACGGTTGTGATCGGTGTGGTTTCCGCAAATCTCCGTACGTCCGGGAGCCGAGAAGAATCGGGTCGCCGGATACTTGAAGAGTGCTTCGAATTCGCTCTCGACGTGTTCGAAGCGTGACTTTGCGTCTGTTGGGTAGAGCTGTTCAAAAGAAGTTTTACTCATGTTTGTTTCCTCGTTTCTTATTTCTTTTTAAATAGGGTATCATATTTGGCGCTGTGGAAGTGTACGCTCATCACGAGCCCCATCGCGACGGTGATTGAGAGCATCGACGAGCCTCCCGCAGAGAAGAAGGGCAGGGGAATCCCAATGACGGGCGTAACCCCGACGCACATGCCGATATTGAGAACGCAGTGTACGAACAGATAGGCAAAGACTCCCATGCAGATGCACCTGCCGAGAGTATCGGAAGCCCTCAGGCTGTTCCCAAGAATCCTGAAGCACACGAGCCCCAGAAGAATCACTATCGTGAGGCACCCGATATAGCCGAGCGTCTGTCCGGCATAGGAGAAGATAAAGTCGCTGTGGCAGACGGGAACGTAGGAATAATCCCCGCCGAAGAGCCCCTTTCCCGTCAACTGCCCCGAGCCGATGGCGATGAGCGACTTGTTGACCTGATAGAGCGAGTCCTCGGTCGCGTATTCCGCCGGATTGATGATTGCAAGTATTCGGTTCTTATGTACCGGTTGCAGATAGAAGTTCCAGAGTAAATAGAAGACAATCGGCGTGGCAACACACGCTCCCAGGATATATTTCCACGAAATTCCGGCGGCGAATACAATCGCCAAAAATATCACGACGAAAACGATAGCCGTGCCGTCGTCGCCCTGTAGCATGATTAAAGCAATCGGTATTGCGGCATGAGCGCAGAGGGCAAGAATATTTAATGGATTATTGAAGAAGTCCTTTGTCTTATAGCAGTGATAGGACAGCGAGAGTATGAATGCGATTTTTAAGAATTCCGACGGCTGCAGGCTGAATGAGCCTATCATTATCCACGCCTGGTCGTCCGAGCCCTCAAGTCCCGAGGTGCCGAGGCTTGTAAAAGTAAGAAGCGTCAGCCCGATTGTTATGGGCAGATATATAAACCAGAGCTTCGAGAATTTTCTGTAGTCGAGTGCCGCTATAAACAGAGATATGATTATGCCGAGCAATGCGGCGAAAAATTGAGTTTTTACGGTCGACGAGCTGATGGTGGCGTTGGTGATTGTCTGGGTTTCGCTGTTCACCATGAGCGAGTAAAGAAGAAGTATCCCGAGCGAACAGCATGCAAGAACCAACAGAAGTAACAGCTTGTCGAGCCTCCGCAGATATCTTAACACTGCAGAAAGAGCATTTTTGAGCATATAACCTCCTTCTTTCAATCTTAGCTGTGCTTATTGTAGCATATAAAATTCATATTTTCAACTCGAAATCGCCAAACTGACAAAATTTAATCTTGTATTTTTCTGAAAATGTGCTATGATATATGTATGAGCGGTGTCGATGGACGGTGCCTATGGGCGGTGCCTATGTCGGCACTCGGTCACTTCCAAAAAATTATCAAGGAGGAAACTACAATGGCTTACAGAATCACTGAAGAGTGTGTTAAGTGCGGTGCTTGCGCAGCAGAGTGCCCCGTTGAGGCTATCACCGAGGGCGACGAGACCTATGTTATCGATCCCGATACCTGCATCTCCTGCGGCAACTGCCAGGCAGTATGCCCCGTAGGCGCACCCGTAGAGGAATAATCAGTACTTAAAAAAGAGCTCCCACGCCGTGTGGGGGCTCTTTTTTGCGGAAACCCCTCAGTCGCCCTTCGGGCGCCAGCTCCCCTTTCAGGGGAGCCTATGACTGCCTCTTTGCAAGAGACTGTGAGAGGATACAAAAAGCCTCCCCTGAAAGGGGAGGGGGACCGCCGGCGTTAGCCGGTGGTGGAGGGGTTTCCTATAACCTGCACGGAAGTATAAGTCTTCCCGTCCGCGTCAGCTAAATCCACATAGCAACTGCCATCAACAGTCGCAATCTTCGGATAGATAGTGTCGCCGAGGTGCGCCTGACGCTTGTATTCGACCCTGAGCTCGTGGATGTCGGAAATGTCCGGCATGAGTCCAAGGGCAATCTCGATATAACGGGCGTTGTTGACGTGGTGATTGAGGTCGATATCATCCGCTCTTACGGGAATCGGAACAACCGGAGTCATGTCGTCCGGCAAGCTCAGCTTTCTCGGGGCATAGTCCATCTCAATTCTCTCGTCCAGACTGTAGGCGGCTTTCTCCTCCTCCGGAGGTCTCGCCGGTCTGCCGGTTTCGGTGTTGACATAAACCCAGATTGAATTTGCCTTGACAAGCGTTTTGCCACTCTTGTCGGAAACGATAAAGTTGCGGTGCCCATAGCAGTTCGAGAACTCATAGGGTCTCGTCTCGACGGTGATTTCGTCATAGAGCTTCGGACAGTCTAAAAGCACCACCTGCCAGCTCGAAAGAAGCCAGAGCCTGTGGTTGGCGTGCAGATATTCGAGCCCGACTCCCAACGATTCGCAGTGAAGCATAACGCAGTCCTGCATATAGTTCATAAGGCTCCCAAGCTTGAGCCGCCCCTGCTCGTCCGTCTCACTGAATCTGATTTCACCCTTCATCCGGTACATAATAACCCCTCCAAAATAGTTGTTTATCTTATTATAGTAGTATTTTCCCGAATCGTCAAGGGACAATTTGGCGGGAAAGTTGCAAACCAAAAAGCTGAAAGCCGAAAGAAAGCTTGATTTATGCGTGGTTTTGTGGTAAGCTATAAGAATAGTATGATGTTATCTTGGAGGTGATCGAATGAGCAAATTGTCGTTTGTGTCATTCTGTGTTGAGTATTACGCAGAGCATACAAATCAGCCGAGTGAAAAAGTGTATGAGTTATTCAAGAAAGAAAAGGTTCTCGACATGCTTCGCGACGATTATGACGACCTTCATGGCATGAGCATGGAGTATATGATGCAGCTTATCGATCAGTATCTGGGAGGCAATCGCAAATGTTAGTGTATCACGGGACAACTTTGGAAATACAGCAACCGAAAATTGTCACAAGTGAAATCGGCAGAGATTTTGGATTTGCATTTTACACCACTGATATAAAGGAACAAGCTGAACGATGGGCAATCAGGCGTGCAAAAATTCTGTCGCGCAATAGCGGCAAAAGAGAACAGGCTGTCGTAAATATATACGAGTGGAGCGAAAGCAATACTTTGAAAGAAAAGATTTTCAATGAAGCTTCATTGGATTGGCTGGATATAGTTGTGCAATGTAGGAGCAATGTGAATTATACGCATGGATACGACATTGTTATCGGAAAGATTGCAAACGATAATGTCGGCGAGACCGTGTCCTATGTCGTCCAGGGAATTATGAGAAAAGAGGATGCGGTTGAGCGTCTGAAATTCGAAAAAATCAACAACCAGATAGCATTCTGCACAGAGGCATCTCTGGCTGAATTAACGTTTGTGGAAAGCTACATTGTGGAGGTGTAGAACTATGGCACATGCTACAATAAGGGCAACGCTTATTCCGGAAATTATCCGGATGATTTCGGAGAAATACAACATTTCGGAAGAAGAGGCGATGGATGAGTTCTATACTTCCGGAACAGCGGAATCCTTGTCCGATTCCGATACGGGCTTATACGGACAGTCAGCGTTATTCATCTTCGGGCTGTTCTGTCAGGAAAAATCCAAGAAACAGTAATATATAAAATATCCCCGGCAGGTGCTTTTTTACAAATCACCGCCGGGCTTTTTTTCGCCCAAAAACCAAAAGTTGCAAACCTCTCTCACCTATGCTAAAATCCAAGCATTAAGCAAGCGAACATTATTAGCTTGTTATCTGAGAGGAGTATTAAAATGGCACAAAAATTCAACTATGGAGATGAAAGCCCCAAGGTCGTTTATAGGACGGCTCTGTATCTCCGGCTGTCGCAGGAGGACGGCGACAAACGCGAGAGCGATTCTATCGCAAATCAGCGGAAGCTGCTCGAGGACTACATCCGTGACAGGGGCGAGTTTAAGTATGTCGGCGAGTATGTAGACGACGGCTACTCGGGCTCCAACTTCGACCGACCGTCTTGGAAACGGCTTTATCGGGACCTGGAGAGTGGGCTTGTCAACTGCATTCTCGTTAAGGATTTATCCCGTTTCGGAAGGAACTATATCGAAGTGGGCAGATACCTCGAGATGACTTTTCCGGCGATGGGAGTGCGCCTCGTAGCAATCAACGACGGCTTCGATACGGCGGAGGAAAAGCGCAGTGCGGACCTTCTGACGGTTCCGATGAAGAACCTTATCAACGACTACTACTGCCGTGAAATCTCCCGAAAAATCACGACACAGCTTTCCGCAATGCGAAAGCGGGGAGAGTGCGTGATGTCCTTTGTCCCGTACGGCTACAAGAAAAGCCCCCAAGACCGTTCAAGGCTGATTGTGGATGAGAGCGCCGCCCCGACGGTTCGGCAGATTTTCGACTGGAAGCTTGAGGGCTATGGCAACCGCACCATTGCCGACCGCCTCAACGAAAGCGGCATACTTTCGCCTTATGAATATCAGACGGAGCGAGGCGTGCATGTCAGCGGCAACTTCAAGCGGAACCCCAAGGCGCTCTGGGGCGCGGGGAGCGTCTATAACATCCTCCACAACGAGTGCTACACCGGCACGCTGGTGCAGGGGAAGTACCGCAAGCTCAGTTATCGCTCGGACGAGAGGGTGCTTCTCCCGAAGGACGAGTGGACGAGAGTCGCGGGAACCCACGAGGCGATAGTTGAGCCGAACCTGTTCGAGCAGGTGCAGGAGATAATGCAAAGAGAAATCAAGACGACCGGCGGAGAGTGTGCGGCAACGCTCTCCGGCTTTTTATTCTGTGACGTATGTGGCAGACAGATGACCATCAAATCCACTTATCGCGGCGACAAAATCTATCGCTATTATAAATGCAAGGACTGCGAAAGGGCGGGAAGGAGCTCCGTTCGAATCAGCGAGAAGAAGGCAACCGCCGGGCTATTGCGGGTAATCCGCCAGATGGCGCTTTCGGCTTACGATATCGAGCATCTCGACTTTTTGCCTGAGGACTCGGAAGAGGTGAAAAGCCTTGACAGGGAGCTCTTGTCCCTTGAGGAGGAGATGGACAGGTGCGGGCGGCTCAAAGACCATCTTTTCGGCGACTATTCCGCAGGAGTCCTGACCCGAAGCGAGTATATGGATTATTCGAAGCTTTATACGGACAAAATCGAGCGGGCGAAGCAGGACAGTAGAGCCGTCTCCAAAAAGCGAAGCCGCCTTGTTTCGGAAATTGCCGATGCAAGTTGGCTTGAGAGCTTCAAAAAGTACAGGGATATTGACACGCTCCAAAGAAAAGTCATGTGCGAGCTTGTCGACAAGGTCTATGTCGGAATAGGCGGGCATATGGACATCAGGTTCCGCCACGACAGCGCAATCAGGGCAAGAAAGGAGGCGGCGAAGTATGAAGAATCTGGACTTGAAGCCGCAATATAAAGCCGCGATCTATCTTGCTCCCGCCGCTTACGGCGAAGCGATTGACACCGAGCGGGCTCTTGCGGAATGTAGGAAATATCTCAATAGGCGGGAAGAGCTGAAGCTCATGCGGATTTACCGGGACGATGATGTCAGAGTTGTCAGAGTCCCCGAGCACAACGGCAGGCGCACGCCCCTGAGCGCCACCGGCAACGACGCATGGCAAAGGCTTCTTAGGGACACCGAAACCTCAGCGATAGAAACTATTGTAATCTATGCCACACGCACCGTCGCCCCGAGCATTTCGGGGCTCGCAACCCTGATTCGCGAGTATTTCATCCCCTGCGGGATAGGCTTTATTGATGTTGAGGCGGATTTCGACACCGGTGTCGGCGACGTAGATGCTTATCTGAAAGCCAGAACCCGCGAATACAGAAGTACTTTATATGGAAAGAAGGCATGAAGATGAGCAGACGAAACAGGATCCCGAAATCGACCGAGAAATATCTTGAACGGAAGAAAAAACGCATCTGGAACACGGCAATCTATGCCCGACTTTCAGACGAAAACAATGGCTTCGAGGACGACCGTTCAATCACAAACCAGATAAAGTATCTCGAATCGTACATATCGGTTCACCCGGACCTCAGCCTTGTGAATATTTACTCAGACAACGGCAGGAGCGGTCTGAGCTTCGACCGTGCCCAGTTCAGACGGATGATGGAGGACATTCGTGACGGCAGAATCAACTGTGTTCTTGTCAAGGACCTGTCGAGGTTCGGCAGAAATCACATCGAGGCGGGCTATTACCTCGAGACGATTTTTCCCGAGCTCGGCATACGCTTTATTTCCGTGAACGACGGCTTTGACAGCCTGAACGAGGACGACTCGGACAGCCTTATTCTGCCGCTTAAGAACATGATTAACGAAATGTACGCCCGGGAAACACAGCGTAAGATTCTTGCTGTTTTCAGAGCGAAGGAAAAAGCGGGAGAGCGCCCGTTCTGGTCGGTGCCATACGGCTATATGGTCGACCCCGGGTGCAACTATCACCTTCTTCCCGACCCAAACACCTCGGATTATGTCAGGCTTATATTCAGGCTGAAAGCCGAAGGCTTAGGTTTGACGGCAATCGCCGACCGTCTCAACGAAATCGGTGCGCCGACGCCGCTTGAATACCGCAAATCCCGGGGCAAGTACCTGAATGTAAAATGCTCCGACAAGTGGGACCACATCAGCGTCCAGAAGCTCCTCGAAAACCGCACCTTCACCGGCGCAACCGTCTACAACACAACCGGCAAGGGCGACTATGCCGTCATCCCGAACACCCACGAGCCGCTTGTTGATGCGGATGTTTTCGAGGAGATTTCCCGGGAAATGAGGGAGAGGAGCAGGCAGAAGGCTGAAGCCCTCCGAAAGGGCGCAATCCGCTCGGAAAGGTTCCCGAATGTCCTCGGCGGCATCTTCTTCTGCGGAAACTGCGGTCGCGCGATGCAATATGACAGAGCAGGCAACACCCCGGCAATTCGCAATTTCCGCTACCGTTGCGGCGGCTACAATGACTATCGCAAGACAGACCCTGCCGCTCCGCCCTGCGCCGTGAAGGTTTCGAGCATCCCCGAGCAGAGGGTTTATAAGTACGTTCTGAACGAACTGAGAAGGCATCTTTCCAAAGGCAATGTTCATATTGAGAAAATCCCCGCCGAAACGGTCGGGATTATCCGTCTGAGCGATACCTCGAGCGTCGAAATTCTCGAAACTGACGAGACAAATGCGATTGAAAGGCTCCTCAGGAAGGGCTTGACGAAGGAGCTTTTGTCGGAATTTGTCGAAAAGGTCAGCTATAGTGTCGACGGAACCTTTGCGATTAAGTTCAGGGAGGAAGAGCGATGATTGCGTTTTATATCCGACTTTCCCGCCTTGACGACGATCTGGACGAACGGAAACAGCTCAGCAACAGCGTCGAAAATCAGCGTAGGCTTTTGTCCGACTATCTCTCGGAAATGCCCGATCTCAGGAACGAGGACGTCGAGGAGTTCATCGACGACGGCTACAGCGGCACCAACTTCGAAAGACCTGCATTTCAGCGGATGCTCGGGCTAATCAAAAAGCGGACGGTTGATACGGTTATCGTCAAGGACTTCTCCCGTTTCGGACGGAACTATGTCGAGTGCGCCGACTATATCGAGAAGCTTTTCCCCTTCCTCGGGACGCGATTCATCTCCGTTACGGACAGTTACGACAGCGGTCGGCAGGACGACTGCGGAATCGACTTCGCGATGAAAAACATCGTCAATTCCTATTATTCCCGGGATTTGTCCCTCAAGGTCGTTTCGGCCTTCGATGTCAAGCGTGAAAACGGCGAGTTCTTCTTCGGCGTGCCGTTCGGCTATCTGAAGGACGAGGAGCACCCCGGGAAGGTTCTTATTGATGATGAAGCCGCGGCGACGGTCCGGCTTATCTTCACGCTTGCATGTGAAGACCGGACGACTGGTGAGATTGCGAAAATCCTCAACCGCGAGAACGTCCCGACGGTTGCGACCTATAACCGTGAACACCGCATAAAGGGCAAAGCGTGCTCCTCCGAAAAGAGCGATTTTGCCGCCTGGACGGGCACGAAGGTGATGCAGATTCTCAAAAACGAGGTCTACACCGGCACCTATATCCTGCAGAAGAGAAGGTGCGTGGTCGCCGGCTCAAAGAAGAGCGTTGCCATCGACAGTCCAAAGAAAATCCCCGATAATCACCCTGCGATTGTCAGCGCCGGGACCTTCGCCGAGGCTCAGAAAATCTTCACGGGGAGAAGAAAGAAGTCGCCCGAAAGCCGCCGCTATCAGCTCAAATCCAAGGTTTTCTGCGGCAACTGCGGCTATGCGATGGCGTATAAAGAAAACGTCTATGACGAGTGCTTCTTCCGGTGCTCCCATTCCGGGCAAACCGGCTTGAGCTCCGGCTGTCCCGATGACCGATTCTCCGAGGAGCTCCTGAACGAGCTGGTTTTCCGCCGCCTGAGGCAGTGGATGAAGCTTCTTGAGGTCGCCTGCGGCAAAGCCGAAGAAGCCGAGCGAAACCGCATTGAGTGCCTTGAGCTTCTCGGAGAGGAAGCCGCAGAGCTCCAAGCTGAGCTTGGCAATATCGAATCGCAGAAGCTTGCCCTCTATGAGTCGTATGCCTCGGGCGAAATCTCTCGCGAAGGTCTTGCATTGGAAAAGAAAAAGCTGTCCGAAGAGTCGGACTCGATCAGGTCGGCACTCGCCGCTGTTCACGAAAGAGAGTCCCGGACCCGAGCCCTTCGCAACCGCCGTAAGCCCGAGCTCGATGTCCTGATGGAAAACGTCAGGCTCTTCGGGAACGAAACCCGGCTCACCTGCAAAATGGCGGAAACTTTCGTTGAGAAGGTCATAATCTACGACAAATGGCAGGTCGATATCGAGTGGAAAGGGGAGGAGCTGACGGAGATATCGGCGGAATGAGAAAACGCTAAAGTCGGTGGGGAGACAATTTTTGCTTCTCCCCACCGATTTTGCACCCAACCGCCCGAAATCGGTGTCTGTTATTATGAAAGCACAAAGAAAGGCGGTTCACCATGAAGAGATTACTATCCATAATTCTCACAATCACACTCTGCCTGACGGTTTTCACTTCCTGCGGAAGGCAGTCCGAAGACCTCCCGCAGGAAAGCGAAACCACAACGGCGGCTACGACTTCTGCCGTCACGACCGTTCCCGAAAGCGAAGAAGAATATTACGTCACTTCGTGGACAGAGGAAAACGGCGTATTGATAGTAGAGGAGACCTATGTAAACGGACACAGCACAAATATCTACAGACATAAATACTACCCTAATTACTATGAATCGGCAGACGAAATTCAGGCGAAGTATCCCGACAAGACGGTTCTGGTCTGGCAGGGTTATGATTATCCCGCAGAAGATACAAGGCTCATACCCATCGATACTATCAACGACTATCTTGTTTCTTTCGGTAAGGATTACGTCATCTGCTTTTCGCCGGTTGACTTTTATAACGCCACGCTCTACTATGACGATGCAAGAGATGCGTATATAGAACAGCTTGAATCGAGTGAACAGGTTGATATACTCGCACGCTGTACATGCACTTCGGAAAACGGGCTTATCAACGCTTACTTCAGCAACATCTATGACGGAATCTATGAACCCCTTGACAGCTATTTTGAAAGCTCAGAGGAAGCTATGGCGTATTATAACTCGCTGCCGGAAGAATATTGGGATTCATTCCGGGTGAACGGTGTTCTTTACAATTTCGGCGGATATGAAGTCGGCGTAAGAGCAGATTGCTACTACTATATCAATACCGAGCTTGCCGAAAAATACGGTTGGGATTTTGACAAGACTATAACCGAACAGCTTGATATTATTAAAGAGGTAATGCAGACGGAAGGCTGTGCGGGAGTTTCAGCCGGCTATTCTTCGGCATACTGTATCGACCGTTTCATTTATATGGACGGCATTTCCTTCGACAGTGAAAACGGAGTTGCGGTAAGCCTTGCATACAGCGAAAAATTGGAAGCGTATCTCGAAATGATGTATGAGTTGAAAAACGCAGGTGTCCTCGAAAATTACGACATCGTTGGGCTTGACGATTGCTTCATTTATATTAATCCGCTGAGGTTTGAAATAAGGTCTCATATTCAGAAGATAGTCGATTCAAAAGACAACACCGCTGATTACACAGTTGTGCCGATGTCCGATTACCACTATACTCAGGCTTTGGACGGAATCGGGATATATTCCGGCTCTGAATACAAATCCGAGGCGTTCGATTTTATACTTCTCAGCCAGACGGATTCATACTTAAATAATCTTCTGACCTATGGTATAGAGGGCGAGGACTATAATATCGTCGATGGTGTCGTGTCGGATGCTCGCCCGGTGCTCAACATGTTCAGGTTCTATAACCCGCTTATAAGCCTGCCATACTCCGACAGCTCGGGAGATATGCCAGAGGATATGAACGAGCTTTGCAAGGAAATTCTTGAAACAGCTTCACCCGCCGATGAGAGCGAAGCAATAGGCTTTGCATTTGATGTCAGAGGCTATGAAGAGCTCAATGCGGCTGTGGAAAGAGCCGCCTGGAACCACTCATATGTAGGCTATTCATCGGTCGAAGAAGACCTCGCCGCCCTGAAATCCGAGCTTGAGGAAGCAGGGATTGATGAGCTTCTGGAGGAGATAAACAGACAGTATTCGGAATGGAGGGAGAGCTACTCATGAAAAAATTACTGTCTCTTATCTTAGCCGCATCGCTTGCGTTTTCTTTTTGCGGTTGCGGAAGCGAAACTTTGCAGGAAAGCAAAACCACAACGGTGGCTACAATAGCTTCCACAACCGAACAGACCACCGGCGAAACCAGCGAGATTGACAACGATGCTCTCTATTCTGCGTTCACCCTCTATTCCTACAAGACCGCCGAAGAAGTTCAAGCCGAATATCCCGATAAAACAGTTCTCGTATGGGTCGGATTTGCTCTGACGGCTGACAGCAGTCTCGAAATTGAGATTCCTATAGATGAAATCAACGAGTATCTTGACTCCATCGGCAAGGAATATGCCCTCTGCTACTATCCCTTAAACATGACTGCGGCAACAATTAAGTATGATAATGGAGACTATGACTCGATGCTCGACTGCTTCACGGAATATATAGATTCCGGCGGGCAAGCGGACGTTCTGACGGTTATGGTAGCAAGCTCCGATGAGCCGATTATCACAGCTTATTATTACAATGCTTTGAACGGAATCTATGAGCCGCTTGAAAGCTACTTTGAAAGTTCTGACGAGGCGACAGAGTATTACAGCTCGCTTCCGGAAGAATATTGGGAATCCTTCAAGGTGAACGGCACTCTCTACAGCTTTGGCGGCTTCAGTCTCGGAGCGAGAAGAACCGCCGCGAACTACTATCTCATCAACACCGAGCTTGCCGACAAGTACGACTGGGACTACGACAAATCGATGTTTGAACAGCTTGATCTCATAGAGACCATTATGACCGAAGAAAACTGCCGTGGAGTCAAGGTCAATTATTCGAGCCTTTACAAGGAGTTTGTTTTTGCGGGAATAATTGGTGCTTCCTACGATGACGGAATTGTCAGTCTCGCTGACAGCGATAGCTTCTCTGAAAGCCTTGAGCTCTGGTATGAACTCAAAGATAGAGGGCTAATATTTGACGATGCGGAGAATTACAGCGGAATGTATCTCGCAAGCTATGGCACATCGACAAGCACCTATTCCCTCAACTTGGGAAAGTCCTTCACAGGCGGACAGACCCAGTTTGAAACCGGCGACGACACCTGTTCCGATTTCACCACCGTTGCCGATAATACAAGCTTTACCTACACCTCATCCTCCTCCGGCGGCGTGAGCATCTATTCCGGCTCGGAGCACAAATCTGAAGCTTTTGACTTTATCCTCCTCAGTCAGACCGACAGCACCCTCAACAATCTTCTCTCATTTGGTGACAGTGAAGATGAGCCATATCTGATAAATTACCGCTTCGCCAATCCGCTGATAACCGATTCCCACGGCGATATGCCTGAAAATATGAACGAATTATTTGCAGAAATTCTGGAAAACGCCCAACCGGCAGATGCAAGTGAAGCCGTCGGCTTCGCCTTTGACGTTCGAGGATATGAAGAATTGTATCAGGCAGTCAAACTTGCAGTTCAAAATCACTCGTATCTGGGCTATTCTACATTCGAAGCAGACCTCGCCGCCCTGAAATCCGAGCTTGAAGAAGCGGGGATTGATGAGCTTTTAGAAGAGATAAACAGGCAATATTCGGAATGGAGGGCAAACAACTATGATTAAAATTTTAGCGGTATTATTGGCGGTGCTGATGCTTACTTCCTGCGGGAGCAGGGTTACAACGGAGACTCTTGACGGATATGAGGAGTCGTCGGCGGTTTATGTCTTCTCGAACCTATATAACAACGGCGAGTTTTACGAGGACGGCGAGAAGCTTATGTATATCGACTTCACTACCATGGCTTACACATATATCTGCTCAAAGCCGAACTGCCTTCATAATGACCCGGACGAATGCACAGCCTATGGCATTGTCAACCACCCTGTGGCAGTGAACGGCGGGCTTTACTACTTCGTGCAGGAGACAATCACGAACAGCGACGGCTTGCCGCAAAATAATCTTGTTGCCTATTCGGCTTCCATAGACGGCTCCAACCGCCGCAAGGTCACGACCGCTGAGAATATCGAGCTTTACCATTCGGAAAAGGCACTTCTGGTCGGAAATTCGCTATATTTTGTCGGCACGGAATCGGAGTTTGATGCAGTCAACTTTATCGCCACTGGCAACGAGACTTTCTATCTCTATCGGCTTGACTATTCCACCGAGAGCTTTTATTGCTTGGGAGAGCTCGACTCCGGCTATGACGGCGGGGTGACAATTTACGGCGAATATAACGGCAAAATCTACCTGACAGAAAACGCCCTTGATGAGCCTTGGGATGAGAAGTGGGAGGACTTCGACTATATGACGGAGCACTGGGACGAGTTCACGGCTCTTTATGAGAATCATTACTGTTGCTATGACATCGCCTCAGAAAGCTTTGTAAACTGGGATATGCCCGGCTCCGACGACAGCTATGACAACTTCGTTGTTGACAGCGACTACTTCATCACTATTTCCGGCACCGCCGTGACTGTTTTCGACTCCAAGGGCAACGAGAGCATTTACGAAAACTTCACCCCGCTTGGAATGTCAACCTATAGCGTGGTGAACGACATGCTTTTCTCCGGCGGCACTGACCGTGAGTGCATCAACCTCAAGACCGGCAAGAGATACAGCGTCAGCGACTATGACGGCTGGGTCGTCTGGTATCTTGACGGTAGCTATATCATCAGGCAGGATGATGGGTATATGAAAGTTGAGGAAAGTGAACTTATAGGAGAGGAGATAGCATGAAGAGATTATTTGTATTGGTTCTGGTGTTTGTAATTATGCTCTGCGGTTGCAAAAGTTCATCAGCCGACGAATATCCCGCTTCCCACATGGTAAGCCTTGAAACAAACATCTACAACAACGGCGAGTTCTACTATGATTCCTATACGAGGCTGAACTACTGCGATTTCACGACAATGCAATCAGCCATCGTCTGCCCTTATCCAAACTGCACTCATACTGATAGTAGCACCTGTTCGTCCTATGGGCTCTCCTGTTATCCGACTGTATTTGATGGTAAGATGTACTACTTCTCAGATGATATAAAATACACAAACGGCACCTATGCCGAGACAATTACTGCCTATCGTTGCGACATTGACGGCACAAACCGCATTGCCCTTGAAACCTTTTCCGGCTGGGAAATCGCAGACTATAATCCGGCTCTCGTTGTTGGAAACAAAATCTATATGACCGCAAAGCAGACGACCTTCAACGATTACGGCACTACTGAAGATTATGTGAGTGTTTCTTTGATTTCATATGACTTTGATACCGGCAAGTTCAACGAGAAAGTAAAAATAGGCGAAGGCTATAACGCCGGTGCGAGCATCAAGGGCGAAGCAAACGGCATCGTCTATATAAGCTATTCTTACTATGACCACGAACTGACCAATGAAGAACTTGACGCACTGTATAATGATTATATATTTCCTGAATCAGTTGCGGAATATTACAAGTTCGATTTGTCCACAGGAGAACTTGCCGAAAATGACGAAGCGGTCTGGAAAGCGTTGGACGGCTATCTTATAGTCTATAACGACGACCTGACAGAAGCTATAATCAGAACTCCGAACGGGGAAGAGTATGACATCGGAAACAAAGTTGCACTTCAGGTATGCAACGGCTACGCTTTTCACCTATACTATGGACTGATAATTGACCTTGAAACAGGCACACACTACGAGTCAAAGCTCCCACTTGAAACCGGATACAATGTCGAGTATTATCTTGACGGGGCATATATCCTGAAAGACTCACTGAGCAATGAATTTATCAAGCTCGAAGCAAGTGAACTGATAGGAGAGGAGACAACATCATGAAAAAACTACTATCCCTTATCTTAGCCACATCCCTCGCATTTTCCCTCTGCGGTTGCGGAAGCAAAACCTTGCAGGAAAGCGAAACCACAACGGCGGCTACTACTACAGCCGTTACGACCACCACCGAAGCCACCACTCACGAGTATTACATCACCTCATGGATGGACGATGACGGTTATATACAGTACTACGAAGAATTTGAAGACGGGAGCACCATGCAATACTCAAAATCGCCGGACATCCAGACATATGAGGAGGTTCAGGCGGCATATCCCGACAAAACCGTGCTTGTTATAGCGTGTATCGGTAGCAACAGATATTGCTATATAACCGAAGCGGTCAACGAGTATCTGAATGATCTTGGCAAGGATTATGTCATATGCTTTGAGTTCACCGAAACCAATGCGGTCTACAGCGATTATTGCTCGACTGTCGGGCTCAGTGACTGGTACAGCGATCTGAAGGCAAAAGTAGACAGCGGAACACAGATTGACATCATCAGCACCGCAAATTATTATTACGCCATAAGAGACGATTTGCTTTTGCCGCTTGATGATTATCTCGAAAATACCGAAGTCGGGCAAACTCTCTATTCGATGATGCCGGAAAATCTCTGGCGAGCATACAGGTATAACGGCGCCATCTATGGAATCAACTGCAACGGCTCCATAAAGTACACTCATCTATATTATATAGATGCCGCATTGGCTGACGAATACGGTTATGACTTTTCAAAATCATTCACCGAACAGACAGACTTGCTTGAGACTATCCAAAGCGAAAGCGTGAGCAAAGCCGTTTACTCGTCATTTTCGTCACTGCTTGTCGATACCAGTTACGACAAAACCGAGCTGACTTCGGGAGTATATTGGGACTCAGAAAGCAAAACTGCTATAAGCTGGCTTGATGACGAGGATTATATCTCCACTTTGAAGACGGCGTTTACCCTCTATAGTGAAGACTTGTTGACGACAGCCTACACCACATCATACTTTGCCCTTGATTGTATAGTAGAATATCCGCCGGAAAGTGGCGAGCTCTTCAACCACTGGGCGGATACCGACATCGAAACCGGTGAACCGATTTATAAGCAGGTATATGCGGTGTATGACGATTCACAGCCGGTCCTCACAAGAGATATGACCTTCTGCTATGCTCTCGGAGTAAGCAACACCAGTGAAAATCAGGACATGGCATTTGATTTCATCGCAACCATGCTCACAGACGAGGAACTAAATAAGCGTATGTGTTACGCCGATTATGAATCGGAAATGTACAGCGATGGGAGAATCAGCAGTTCTGCATACTACTTCTCATATGAACAGTTTGCAAATCTTTTGCTGAACATTCCTACAACCCGGCAACCATCAAATATCGCCGAAGTATACAAGACATCCCTCGAAGAAGCATATGTCAACGAAGACTTCGACTTCGTGTTTGACGACAGCGAAGTATATCAGCAGTGTTTGGATGTCCTCGGCGTGATGGGTGAGATGACATACAACCGCCTCACGGAATACACCGATTTTGACGAGTATATCTCCGATTTCCGTGCGCTTCTTGAAGAAGCCGGTATAAACGACATAATCGCCGAAGCGAACAGACAGTATGCCGAATGGAAGGAGAGCCAATCATGAAAAAGTTATTTTCTTTAGTACTTACCTTTATTGTTTTTGTAACCTCATTTACTGCCTGTGGTAACACTTTAAATACAGAAGGCACTTCGACAAGTTTGGCAAAAGGAGAATATGGAGAGCAAACTGATGTTGCGGAATCTGAAACTACGCAATATGTGGTCAATAGCGAATCCCAAACATTATATTCCTACGCTGATGTTGTGGATAAATACCCTGATAAAACTGTACTTGTAATCGCATGCATAGGAAGCAATGGATACAATGACATAACAGATGCGGTCAATGAGTATCTGGTTGAACTTGGCAAAGATTATGTTGTTTATTTTCGCTTGATAGATATGAATGTCATATATAGCGATTATTGCAGTTATTCCGGAAGCGTAGATTACTATAGCGGGCTTTGGGCACTGATTGAAAGCGGAGAACAGGTAGACATAATAAGCACCGATAAATATTATTACTGCATAAGAGACGATTTGCTCGTGTCACTTGACGACTATCTTGAGAACACTGAAGTCGGACAAACTTTATATTCGATGATGCCTGATAATCTGTGGAAATCGCTCAGATATAATGGCACTGTCTACGGCATTAACTGTAATAGTTCAATCAACTATCAGAAGTGTTTCTACATAAATGTGGATTTAGCTGATAAATACGGGTATGATTTAAACAAGGATCTGACAGAACAGCTCGACTTACTTGAGATAATAAATGCTGATGAGTCGGTGTCGGCAATTGTTTCCGGCTCGACTTTCTATACTTCGTATTACCTTGATTCTCAGGTGTTGACAAGAGGCGTTTATTGGGATGACGAAGAAAAGACCGCAAAGAGTTGGCTTGATAACAATGATTTTATAACTTTTCTTAAAACCATGTTTAAGCTTAATCAGGAAGGATTGGTAAGTTCACGCTCCGATTCAAGCTTCTTTGCATATGAAATACCCGTGTATCTGCCGCCTGTTGAAGGCGACACGTTTGCTCTCCCGTATGGTAATGACCCTGTTACCTATGAACGGGAATATGTGTCTGTATATGCTTCTTATGACGAAAGTATTTCTCTTATCAGAAATGACTATGCTTTAGGAATCAGTAAAACGAGCGAATATCAGGACATGGCTTTTGATTTCATAGCAACTATGCTTACCGATGAAGAACTCAATAATCGTATGTGCTATGCTTACTGGGAAGACAATATCCTTGAAAGCGATAAGATGAATAAGGATTTATATTTTTATGCCAAGGCTCAATTTGCAAACCTGCTATTGTGTATTCCTACAGAATATGAAACTTTATATATCGGAGAAACATATCTGAATTCTCTTGAGAGTGCTTACATAAGTGAAGATTTTGACTTTGTGTTTGATGATTCATCGGTATATCAGCAATGTATCGATGTAGGTGCTGTAACAATACAATATGGTGACAATATGTATGGTTATAGTGACATGACTTTTGAAGAATATCTGTCAGAATATCGCACAACACTCGAAGAAGCTGGCATAGAAGACATAATCGCCGAGGCAAACAGGCAGTATGCCGAATGGAAGGAGAGCCAATCATGAAAAAGCTATTATCAGTAATTCTTGCAATAACACTTTGCCTATCCCTGTTCACTTCTTGCGGAGACAGTGGCACAGAGGAAACCGAATCTACTTCAAGAGTCATCAGCCAGTATACAGACGTCGGCGAGGGCGGGGAGCTGTTTGTCGACTCCTTGTCAAGGCTTCACTTTGTGGACTTTGAGAGCATGGTGTCGGTTATCGTCTGCCCATATCCGAACTGCACGCATACCGATTCGGACACCTGTCCATCTTTCGGAATGTACAATCACCCGTTCTTGTATGATGGTAAGCTCTATTATTTCGTAACCGGTGTGGCTATGGACGATGACGGCTATGAAAATTACTTCTCGATTTACAGCGCAGAGACTGACGGAACCTCACGCGTGAAGCTCAGAACAGTCTCCAACAGGACTGTAAACGTCTATGAAAGAATCGTCCTGACCGGCGACACAATCTATTTCTGTTCCGAAGAAAGCGTTTATGATGCCTACGGCACAAGCACCAATCAGAGGACGATATATTTCTGCAGTTACTCCCTTTCTTCCGGCGAGTATACCGAAATAGCGGAGATAGGCTCGTATGACGGTGGCGGTGACTGGGTCTACGGCGAATATAACGGCAAAATTTATCTTCAGTACAGCTATCTGAAAGGTGACGAGCCGACAATAGAGGACATCATGCAGGACGACTACAAGAATACCGACTGGTATAACTACGACTACTATATGTATAGCATCGAGACTGGCGAGCTCAGCGAAAGCGACATAACAAACATCTCCGAATGGTCGAACGGCTATCTTATTCTGAATGGCGACACCGGCAAAATCGTCCTCACTCCGAACGGCGAAGAGATAGAAGTCGGCTCCGGCTCCTATGAAGTCTGCGGCGGCTATATCTTCGACACATGGTCTGGGGTTGCAATCGAAATCTCCACAGGAAAGCAGTATAGCCTTAATCTTGATGACAACTACTCATACTCGGTTGTTTATCACGCCGACGACGGCTTTGTTCTGAAGTATCTTGACGATGACTATTGCTATGTGAAGATTGCCGAGGATGAACTCATAGGGGAGGAGACTGCGATAGTAGCCACAACTACCGCCGTCACAAGCGTTCCCGAAAGTGAAGATGAATATTATATCACCTCGTGGATAAATGAGGACGGGGACATCGAGGTTCAGGAAACATATACTGACGAAGACGGAAACCGCCATACAGACATATCCTTTTATCCTCAGTCCTACGGCATGACCAAAGAAGACCTTCAGGCGGAGTATCCCGAAAAGACCATACTTGTCGTGGCGATGATAGGGAACTCTTATAGCGTCAATATTCAAAATGCAGTAAACGAATACCTAGATAGCATCGGCAAGGACTATGTTGTGTACTTTGAAACCATAGACTTGAACGTTATCTACAGCGATTACTATCCAAGTAACTATGGCTCGGTCGATTACTATAGCAGTCTGAAAGCTCTGGTTGACAGTGGGGAACAGATTGATATTATCAGTACAGATAAATACTACTACTGTATTCGTGATGATTTGCTTCTGCCACTGGATGATTATCTTGAATCGACAGAAGTCGGGCAGACTCTCTATTCGATGATGCCAGAGAATCTGTGGACTTCACTCAGATACAATGGAACAGTCTACGGCATAAACTGCAACGGCTCACTAAGCTATCAGAAATGCCTGTACTTGAATTCTGAACTAGTAGATAAGTACGGCTATGACATTGAAAAACCGCTCACTGAGCAGATGGATATACTTGAGCAAATAGCTTCGGAAGAATCAGGTGTAACACCTATCATGACCTACTCGAATTACCAGACATCTGCATATATTGATTCTCAGGTGCTAACAACGGGAATTTATTGGGATGAGGAAAAAAAGACCGCAAAGAGCTGGCTGGATAACGATGAATTTGTCAGCTATCTTGAGATGATGTACAGCCTGAATCTCGAAGGGTATGTTGGAGAGTTTTCATACACCTCTTTCTTCGCATTTGAGAACGCGGTCTATCTTCCAGAAGATAACGGAGATATATTTGATTTCCCATTCGGACACAATTTAGACGGCAATATGACGTACATTCCCGTTTATGTCGTTTATGATGACAGCGTTTCGCTGACAAGAAACGGCAATGCTGTTGGTGTAAGCAGTACAAGCAAAAATCAGGATATGGCGTTTGATTTCATAGCGACAATGCTCACAGACGAGAAACTGAACAACCGAATGTGTTATGCAGATTATGAAGATTATATCCTCGATAATGGCAAAAGCGAGCCGGATACACACTACCAAACCGCCTATGAACAGTTTGCAAATCTGCTCCTTTGCATTCCAACATACGATGAGTCCTCATATATTGCTGAGACATATCTTGAATCGCTCGAAAACGCCTATGTCAGCGAAGATTTCGATTTTGTATTTGACGATTCCGAAGTTTACCAGCAATGTATAGAAGTTCGTGCGGTAACATGTGTTTACGGAAAGAATATGTTTAATTACAGCAACCTTACCTTTGAAGAATATCTGAACGAGTATCGTGCAACGCTCGAAGAAGCCGGCATAGAAGACATAATTGCCGAAGCCAACCGCCAATATGCAGAATGGAGTGAAGCACAAGGATGAACACCTTAAAAATCTCAACCCTCAACAAGCACTACGGCACCAAGCACGCCCTGAAAGACTTCTCTTTCGACTTCTCCGACGGCATCTATGGTCTTCTCGGACCGAACGGTGCGGGAAAGTCAACGCTTATGAACATTCTGACCCAGAATCTTGAGCCCGACAAAGGCTCGGAAATTCTCTGGAACGGCGAAAATATCCGTGACCTCGGCTCGAAATATCGCTCCGAAATCGGCTTCATGCCGCAACAGCAGGAGCTTTACCCATCGTTTACCCTGAAACGCTTCATGGGCTACATAGCCGCACTCAAGGGAATCGAAAAGTCTGAGATTGACAGCGAAATCGCAAGGGTTCTCCGACTTGTTGAGCTTTCGGACGTTGCAAACAAGAAAATAGGCGGCTTTTCCGGCGGAATGAAACAGCGTGCCTTGATTGCCCAGTCGCTTCTCGGAAGCCCGCATCTTCTTATTTTGGATGAGCCGACCGCCGGTCTCGACCCGAAGCAGAGGGTCTTAACGAGAAATCTTATCTCCTCGCTCTCGAAAGACATGATTGTCATCATCTCGACCCACATAGTTTCGGACATTGAGACCATTGCCGACTGCATTCTGCTTCTCAAATCCGGGGAACTCATCGACAGCGGAACGGTGAACGAGCTGACGGCACAGGTCACAGACGGCGAGAAAACTCTCGAGGGACTGTATATGCAGTTGTACGGTGATATGTGATGAGAATATTTCAAAACGAGCTGTATAAGCTCTTTCACAACAAGGCTTTCCTCTTAGTGACTGCGGCGGCAATTCTTCTGAATGTCTATATCGCCTCAACAAAGAGCTTCGGCAACTTCTCGGATAGTGAGTATAAAGCTTATCTTGAAGACGTCAGGGGCTTGACCGCCGAGGAAGCTCTCGGATATGGCAAAGAATTATATCAGACCGTCCGGCAGACGGGCGAGCCGGTCTATTGCGAATACTACTGGCAGGATATGTCTATTCTGAGTGACGAAATCTCTCGGCTTGAAGAGATTTTAGGCTATCAGGATTATCTCGCCGAAATCAATACTACCGCCGAGACAATGACTTCGGTTTCTATCTTTGCGGACACCGACAGCTTTTCATACCGGAATATAGTAAAAACTCCGTCGGCATATGAAGCCGTTCAAGAGGTCACACCGACCTATGCCCCGTCAGACGGCGTCCTTCTGGCGACCGACAACGTGGCTACCGACATACTCGTGATGTTCTCGCTCCTCGCCTGTGTGACAGCCGTTTTCTATAAAGACAGAGAGTCGGGCGTCGTGGCTCTCATAAAGCCTCTGAAACACGGTAGAACAAGGCTTGCTCTCGCAAAGTCGGCGGTTGTCTTCGCAGTGTGTTTCACAACTTTCGGAATCATGTATCTGAGTGATCTGGCTATAGGTGCATATCGTTGCGGACTGGGAGACCTTAGCCGTGCGGTGCAGTCCCTTGAAGGCTACTTAGGCTGTAATCTCGCCATAACCGTCGGAGACTTGCTGGTTTACAACTTCATAATCAAGCTCTTTGCCCTGACTCTCTGCGCCCTGATAGTCTCCGCCTTGTTCATAAGGCTTTCAAACATCGTGGCATACCTCGTGACGATTGCGATTGTCGCAGTCGAGACGGCTCTCTATGCTCTCATTTCCGGCAACTCGATTTTTTCCCCGCTGAAATATATAAACCTGGTCGCACTCACTCAGCCGAGGAACTTTTTCAAAACCTACACAAACATCAACTTCTTCGGCTATCCTGTGAACCTGTTCGCCTGCACGATGATTTGCATAGTAATTGGTCTTGTGGTTGCAATAGTCGTAGTTTGCCATCTTTATTCCTCAATCAGCATTTCGGAGATTAAAAGAAACTCCGTCTCGGCTTTCTCGAAGCGTGTCCCTAAAAGCCTTTTCAGCTATACCACCTATAAGGCTCTCGTTATGCACAAGGGTGCAGTGATAATAGCGGCAGTCCTCGCGATTCAGCTCTATACGGCGTTCAACTACTCAAAGCCCTACAACCCCGACGACAATTATTATCTCTATTACTGCACCCAAATTTCCGAGATGACCGACAACGAAGCAGTGGAATTTCTTGCTACTGAACCTGCAAATTTCGATTCCGATTATGCCGAACGAGGCTTTGAAAAGGCGAAAGGTCAGTATGAGTATCTCGTCTCAATAGGCAAGGGAACCGGGGATATGTTCTACCAGACCGGCTATAGGCTCATTTTCGGGCTTGACACCCTCAGACAGGACTACATTCTCGGACTGATTGCCGTCGCCGCGCTCTGCCTGATGCTTTCGCCGATTGTCGCCTATGACAACCGCTGTCGGATCGGCTATGTCCTCTACACGACAAAAGCCGGCAGAAAAACCTACTACCGGCATAACTGTATTATGGCGATAATCCTTGCCGTCACCGTGAGCCTCGGCGTGAATATCCCATATTTCGCACAGATTCTTTCGGCATACGGCACAGACGGCATCACGTCAGGCGTGAACTGCATAAACGATATGTTCGCCCTCGGAGAACTCCCCATCTGGGGCTACCTCGTGATACTCCTTACTTACAGAACGGCGGTGCTGATTCTCTTTTCGCTTCTCCTCCTCTGGATTTCGTCGAAGTGCCAGAGCCCGACAACGGCAATGGTCGTAACCCTCGCCCTTTTCTGCCTGCCGATAGTAATCTACCTCGCCGGTGCGGATGCGGCAAAGTATCTCTGCCTGCCGGTGAGTGGGAATAGGGAGGTGAGGGGATAAAATCTTAATCTTCCCCCAGTTGAACTTTCTGCGCTTACTGTGCTATAATAATCAAAACGAAGTTTGGGGGCGCATGCTTTGACCTACAAAATCTATATAGCCGAGGACGACCGGAGCATTGCCGAGGAAGTGGCGGCGGAGCTTACAAAATGGGGATTTGAGTGCCGGGTGGCGAGGAGATTCTCGGATATTGTCGGAGAATTTGAGGAATATGAGCCCCAACTCGTACTCCTCGACATAATGCTGCCGTTCTACAACGGCTACCACTGGTGCGAGGAAATCCGCAAGATTTCGAACGTGCCGATTATCTTCATCTCGTCAGCGTCGGACAACCTCAATATCGTCATGGCGGTCAATATGGGTGCCGACGACTTCATCGCAAAGCCGTTCGACATGGGCGTGCTGACGGCGAAGGTTCAGGCACTTCTTCGGCGGAGCTACAACTACACCGAAAGCCCGGTGCTCACTCATCGGGGACTGAGCCTTAAGACAACCGACAACTCCGCAGTTTTCGATGGGAATAAAATCGACCTCACCAAAAACGAATACCGGATTCTTTTCACGCTTCTTGAAAGCAAGGGCAAAACCGTTTCACGGGAGAAGCTGATGCAGAGGCTTTGGGAGACGGACAGCTTTGTCGACGACAACACGCTGACGGTCAACATCAATCGTCTTCGCCGCAAACTGGACGCTCTTGGACTCAAAGATTTTATCACCACAAAGCACGGCGTTGGGTATTCTGTAGGGGCGGATATCATCCGCCCGTAACATCCGGGAGGCTGACATGAATTTCTTGGATTACATAAAATCAAAAATAGCGTTTCTGGCACTCTACGCCTTGATTTTCGTGATGCTAACCGTAAGCTTCGCACTGTATGGACTCCCGATTGCGGCGGTGGCTTACCCAATGGGGCTTGGATTACTGTTAGTAATTGTTTATCTTGCACTCGATTACAGAAAGTATAAGAGAAAGATTACAAAAATCTCAGAGCTTGAGAATAAGATTTCCCGACTGACGGAGATGATCTCTTCGGAAAAGTCGAAATCCCGCCAGAGAATGGACTATTACAGCGTCTGGGCGCACCAGATTAAGACGCCGATTGCGTCTATGCGTCTCAGCTTGCAGGGAGAGGATAGCGCTTTGAGCAGAAAGCTCGGCGCAGAACTCAATCGAATCGAAAGCTATGCCGACATGGTTATGACCTATCTTCGGCTCGACAGCGAGAGCACCGACTATGTTTTTGCCGAGTGCAATCTGGACAGCATCATAAAATCCTGCGTTCGCAAATTCTCAGGGGAATTCATTGCCCGCAAGATTGAGCTTATCTACGAGCCGGTGCATGAGACAGTTCTCACGGACGAAAAATGGCTCTCGTTTGTCATCGAACAGGTTCTCTCAAATTCGCTTAAATATACGCCCTCGGGGAGCATTTCAATCTGCATGGAACCCGGGCAGATTCTTGCAATAAGCGACACAGGAATCGGGATTGCCGGGGACGATCTCCCACGAATATTCGACCAAGGCTTCACCGGCTATAACGGCAGAACGGACAAGAAAGCAAGCGGCATCGGGCTTTATCTCTGCAAAAGAATCTGCGACGACTTGGGCTATGAGATTTCGGCAGAATCTGAGCTCGGCAAGGGCACGACCATCCGGCTTGACCTCTCCAAAAAGCAGGTCGTGGCAAACTGAAATCTTACAAAAACGTAAGAAAACTGTAAGGGAAATCGATGGATTCATGGGTTTCTCTTTTGCTATAATCGGGGTAACAAAAGTAAAGGAGAAATCTTATGCCATTACTACAAGTCAAAAATTTGCAAAAAGTCTACACTTCCCGGATGGGAGGAGCGAGCGTTGAGGCACTCAAAAACGTCAACTTCTCGGTTGAGCAGGGCGAATATGTCGCCATCATGGGCGAAAGCGGGTCGGGCAAGACGACACTTCTCAATATCCTTGCCGCCCTCGACAAGCCCACCGGCGGACAGGTCATCTTAGATGCCAAAGACATCTCTAAGGTTCACGAGCAGGACATGGCGACCTTCCGGAGGGATAACTTGGGCTTCGTCTTTCAGGAGTTCAACCTCCTCGACACCTTTACCCTTGAGGACAACATCTATCTGCCGCTCGTGCTGTCGGGAATGTCCTATAAGGAGATGTACCGCAGGCTCGAGCCTATTGCGGAACTGCTTGGGATTTCGGATATCCTAAAGAAATATCCCTACGAAGTCTCCGGCGGTCAGAAGCAGAGGGCGGCGGTCGCAAGGGCACTTGTGACAGAGCCCCGAATTATTTTGGCGGACGAGCCGACAGGCGCACTCGATAGCCGTGTCACCGACGAACTGCTCAGCTTGTTTTCAAGTATCAATTCCCATGGGCAGACAATACTTATGGTGACACATTCGGTCAAGGCGGCAAGCCATGCGAACAGGGTTCTGTTCATCAAGGACGGCGTCGTCTTTCATCAGGTCTACCGCGGCGGGCAGAGTGACGAGATTCTTTATCAGAAGATTTCCGACACACTCACCATGCTGAGTAGAGGAGGTGCCGGCGAATGAAAAAGCGTGGTCTGTACCGTCGCCTTGCCATGAACGGCATCAGGGGCAATCGACAGCTCTATATCCCGCATATTTTAGCCTGCATCGGCATGGTGATGCTCTATTTTATAATCACCTCGCTTGCCGAATCGGATGTAATAAGACTGATGTCCGGCGGAGATTCGGCTCAGTTGCTCCTCGAGCTCGGAAAAGGCGTCATAGCACTCTTTGCAGCGATATTTCTTTTCTACACGAACTCGTTTCTGATGAAGCGCAGGCAGAAAGAATTCGGGCTTTATAATGTATTGGGAATGAGCAAGCATAACATCGCCCGTATTCTCATCTGGGAAAGCCTACTGACGGCGGGAATCGCCATCTTTGGCGGAATCGCCCTTGGAATCATCCTCTACAAGCTTGCGGAGCTGGTGCTGGTTCAGCTCATCTCTGGAGACGTGACATTCACGATAGAGCTTGCATGGCAGGCTATCCCCGAAACGGCGCTTTTATTTGCGATTATATTTCTACTCCTGTTTGTTTTCTCACTGCTTAAAGTGCGTCTGACGAACCCGATTGAGCTTCTGAAAAGCGAAAGCATAGGCGAAAAGCCGCCGAAGGCAAACTGGTTCTTTGGACTTCTTGGAGCCGTCATCTTAGGCTTCGGCTACTATCTTGCCCTGACTCTTGAGAACCCGATGGCGATGATGATGGGATTTCTCCTTGCCGCCGTCCTCGTCATGGTCGGGACGTATATGCTATTCATGTCGGGAAGCGTCCTGATGTGCAAAATAATGCAGAAGTCGAAGCGCTACTATTACAAGCCGAACCACTTCGTCTCCGTCTCGTCAATGACCTACCGCATGAAGCGCAACGGCGCCGGTCTTGCCTCAATCTGTATTCTCTTGACGGCAGTTTTAGTCATGCTGTCGTCTACTTCGAGCATTATGATGGGAATTGAGGACATCTTAGAAGACTTCTACCCGAGAGATTTAATCGTCCAATTTGGAACTCACAAAGAAATTACCGATGAACAGAAAGAGGTCGTCAAGAGCCTTGCGATAGATGACGACCTGGAAATAGAAAACGTTCTCGAATATGAGTATATCATGACAAACGGTATTTTTACCGATGGTAACCTTGCGCTCGATTATCTATATACGGATGATGATTACGTTGAAGTCTGTGTCTTCGATATCGACACCTATAACCGCATGAACGGTTCAAGTGAAACTCTCGGAAGCGGCGAAGTTCTTCTATATTCGGAAAGTGGAAACATGTCCGAAATTTATATCGTCAAGCTCGGCACGTTCACTGTCAAATCCGAAATAGATTACCCAAGCTTCTGCCCACTTCAGCGCACCATTTACGGAATGCTCGTTATCGTCGTCGACGATCTGGACGTATTCGACACGATTTTTGAGATGCTCGGCGACAAAGGCAACGAGATTTATATCTATCGGATGTGGTGGTACGGCTTCGACGTTCCCGGTTTAAGCGAATCGGAGCAGAGCTACTACTATGGCACACATCGCACTCCACTTTTGAAAGAGACACTCGGTCTGTACAACACGGGCATTAATTATCACATAAGCTGGGACAGCCTTGCTGCGAACCGTTCAGAATACTACGGTCTGTTCGGCGGACTGCTGTTCCTCGGAATCTTCCTGAACCTAATGTTTGTCCTCTCGGCGGTGCTCATCATCTACTACAAGCAGATTTCAGAAGGGTATGAGGACGCTTCGAGATTTGAGATCATGCAGAAGGTCGGCATGACCAGGGCGGATATAAGAAAAAGCATCAATTCGCAGATGCTGTCGGTCTTCCTCCTGCCGGTCGTGATGGCGGCGGTGCACATCGCCTTCGCCTCGCCGATAATGGTGAAGATGCTCCGCATGTGCGGCTTCATGAATACATGGCTGTTCCTCGGAGTAACTGCGGCGTGCCTTGCGGTCGTGGTCGTGGTGTATACTGTCGTGTATAAGATCACCTCGGAGGCGTATTATGGGATTGTGAGCGGGAGGTAGGTGATGTGCTTGTTTGAAAGCGAGTCGCAACATGAAATAGCAAGTGAATATCCATCTGATGTTCAGTAACAATTTAAGATATTGATGGTATAAGCCCTCATAAGCCCTCTTCGGAGGGCTTATTTTTTTGCCCATTTTTCAGCCTGGCTCGAAAAGATGCTTATGACTTATGATATGTACAAAAAGTTTGTTCTGTCCCGCGGACGTCACTTGACGTCGCGCTATGCGAACAAATCGTAATTTTTTATACAGGGAAAACGGTAGAAGTATAGGAGCGTAAAACATGCAAGAAATACAGAACGCTAAAATGAGTCGTTGTGGGTGGGCACTACCCACTTTGGATGAAGTCTTAATCATGAGCGACCTCTCTCTAAATTGGGGTGTAGCCGCATGATATCAGTTATAATTCCTACTTACAATAGAGTCGAAACCATTAAGAGGTCAATACGAAGCGTATTGAATCAGACATACAGCGATTTGGAGTGTATTGTTGTCGATGATGGATCAACTGACAATACAGCAGATATTGTCCAATCAATTAATGATGACAGATTGAGATACTATAAATTAGATCATAATTCCGGTGCCTGTGTTGCGAGAAATAAGGGCATTGAATTGGCTGTCGGTGAATATATAGCTTTTCAGGATAGTGATGATGAATGGGACTCGGATAAGCTGAGATGTCAATTACAAAAATTGAATATGGTTGATGCAGATGTTTGCATCTGCAGGAAACGTGTCATTAATGAGAAAACAGGAGCGACTATGTTTTCTCATAAAGGGATGGATGAAGGCTTTATTAGTAAAAAGACACTTTATAAAGGAACCTTGTCAACTCAATTATTGTTTGCAAAAAGTGAGGTTTTTAAAAATATATGCTTTGATGAGAAAGTGAAAAAATTTCAGGATTACGAATGGGGGATTCGGGCATGTGAGCTTTATACGTTCTATTTCATACCTGATGTTCTTGTGACCCAGTTTTTACAGAGTGATTCTATCACGGTTAGAGGGTGGGATGACCATGAGGTTGACAAAGATACGTTTAATTATTTCATTGAAAAGTATGAAAATAGGTATAAAAAAGACAAGGATTTGAAAATCGCGCTCTTACGTCATAAGATTAGGAGTGATACAACGAGTAATGTTAACAGCGTTGATTCGTGTAAGGAGGTTTTTGACCTTACATTGAGCGCAAGGGATTTAGTTATACTTATAGCGGCTAAGCTTGGTTTGTTAAAGTTACTTTATGCTACAAAAAGAAGAATTGACAACAGTTATTGGTGTTGCGTTTTTGATTGTGCTTCCAAATAACTCGCTGTCATTCATGATTATGGTTCTGTTTATCATCCTTGCACAACACATGAACTTTGATAAATTGATAAGGTATGATCTTATGCTGAAAGTGTTCATGCTCTTTGCAATTGTCGGAATGTGTCTTGTGGGAATAACTGATAATTATTCTGCAGTGGCAAACGGGACATATAAACAGTCGATGGGATTCACACATCCAAACACCTTTACTTGTTATGTTCTTACGGTTATTATGGAGTTTTATGTGTCAAGTTCAAAAACATGAAAGTATATGACTGGATAATCGTCTTTGCAGGCGTTCTTCAGTTTATACTTTTGTTGCAATTTGTTTAGCATATATTTTTGCCACTGCTTTTCCGAGAGTATTTAAGACGCGTTTTGTGAAGTTGATGTTTACTTGTATAACACCAATTATGGCGTTGGCAAGTTTTACATCGGTTTACTTGTACAATAAGGGAAATGCTATCGCCATTGCACTGAATTCTGTACTAACCAGTCGTATTTATCATATGTCAAAATTCTTTAAGAATTATCGCATAACACTATTCGGACAAAATATTGAATTTATGAGTACTATGACTGCTAATAGTTATGGTACTGCTTCAAACATAGTTGACAATGCCTACGCTCGATGTCTCTTTTTATACGGTATAGTTGCGCTTGTATTCGTTATAATTGCATATTGTGTGCTAATGAGGAAAGGTTCCCGAAAGCGTTGTTTCAGAACGTTGGACTAAAAGTGCATTTTCAAGAGTTTTTGCCGCACAACTTTCCTCAAACGCTCAGCTATGATCTCAGTTTCATGTTCAGCACCATGCACAGTAGTATGATATATTACAATGTCAGCATCCCAATCCTTGTAGACACTTGTCCTCAAATTAGCACACATAATTAATTGAAAATAAGAACCTGCTACAAATAAAGCTGTAGACATATTCAATCCTCCTTTGTTTTTTGAAAGCAATGCTTTCAGATCCCATATCGGCGAATCCTTATAGAACCATCTTTCCTTTTTAACATTCATTTTTCGAATGCGATATGAACAATCCAACACTATGGATGAGCACATCTCATAAAGTCACAAACAACTTATCAATTTCTACAATAACTTTTTAACAGTAATCACTTAGAGTGCGTATACATAGCAAAAGCCTCTAAAAGATCATGAGCACCTTTTTCCCAACTATATCTACTTAAAACTTTCTCAGCCGGTTCAACCGGATTCTTCAACAATTCATTTAAATCGATATTAGCATCATCAGGATTAATGTAGTGAGCAGCATCGCCATAGATTTCCGGCAAACAAGTTGCGTTCGATAGTATAATTGGTGCACCAACTGACATTGCCTCCATTGGAGTCATACCAAATCCTTCATACTTAGCCGGATGAATAAAAGCTTTGCAATTCTCCATTAGTGCTCTCATTTCACCATCTGTTACTTCCCCAAGGTAAATCAGATTATCAAGCTCAGCGTTCTTTTCTGATGTCAACCCCACTCTCTTACCAGCTATCGCATAAACTTCACCTGTATTGTTCTTTGCAGATTCCTTCACCCATTTAAAATTCTTCTGCGGTGTGATGCTACTGGCAGATAAGAAATACTGACCGCGAACCAACTCTTTATGCCTGTCAAATATACTGTCGTCAGACGTAATCTTGCTAAAATGTTGCCATCCACAACTGATAAGCCTGATTTTGTCGGCAGGAATATGCAGGATTTTCATTATATCTTTCTTGGAAAAATCGGATATCGTGAGTATTACTTTCGCTCTTTTAGCCGCAGATTTAAATAGTGCAGTGTGTAGCAGTTGTGATAAAACGCCATATAAATTGCCGTGATAGGCTTTTGGCATAGCCAACATTGCAACATCGTGAATCGTGGCTATATCCGGTCTGAACAACGGCCATGTATTACAAAGATAGACTGACACTCTGTCATTCTTTCGCAGGTATTTCCAATAATCGAACTGTTCCCAGACTAATCCATTGTGCTTTCCAAATCTCACTACCTCAATATTTTTATATTCCGGAACATTACCTGACGAAAGCGGGACGACCAATTCAACACTATTTTTGGGAACCAGTTTATCTAGCTCGTATAAAAGCTCATATGCAAAACGTTCCTGTCCGCCAAATCGCCTCGTCACAAATCGTCCATCAATGCTTATTTTCATACTGTTGTAGCCTTTCTTAATGTAATTATGTTACTTACTGTCTCACTTTCCAAAACTATTAGCCAGCACATCTTTGTAATCAACATTAAATGCCCTTCACTTCCGCAACACCGACACAAGTACAGAATGCAGAAGTCCTGCAAGATTAACAGCTACTCTGCGAGGAAGGAAGTTGAAAATACTAAGAAATATCTTCTTTTTCTTGCTTCGATTGTCCTTCCTTAAAGGCTCATCAGCCCACGGAGAAATAGCTTTATACTTAAGCCACTCACTATCATATGGGTGTTTACTGCCTTCAACCCACGGTCTGAGAGAAGCAAAACTAGTTGTGAAATGAACTATAGTTGGGCTATTTTTCGCTTCCTCGACTTGCTCACGGGAGTAATAGTTTTTCGGCTTTCTATATCTCAGCAATTCATCATAGTTAAAATCAAAAATTGCAGTATAACTGTTGTATTGCAAAGGAAGCAGCTTTATGGTAGACGTGAGTACACCATTAACCATGCCTTGCTCGGCATATGGAAGCTTGTTCCCTTGACTCTCTGAAAATTGCAGAAATTTATCAGACAGTTGCTCATCTCGCCAATACTTAAGATTTATAAGCATTACTCCGCTGTTAATGTATATATCATCCTTCTTCATCCCGAAGCTTGTACGGTAGTATGTACTCAGGTAATCGCTTACTCCGGCTGCTGAATAGTTGCTTATATCGGTATTATAAAGTTCAAACAAGTCATCTCTTATCAACAAATCACAGTCCAAATAAAGAACTTTCTCCACTTCCTGAGGAAGAAACAAAACTGTTTTCGAATGTTTATTTAGCGGAAACTTTACTGACTCGATGCGGAAAAATGTATTCTGAAATACAAAAATTTCCGAAATATTTTGTTTGGCTCTGGACTTTGGCTTGCCCGCAAAAGGCTATTAAATCAATCATAGGATCCCCTATCACGAGAAAATATGATGTTTTTTTGTTTAATGGTTATGGCGCGCTACCTGATTGTATATTTAATTCTTGTTGGAAGATAAATCCTGATATCGTGTGTTATCGATTTGAAGATGGGATGGGAAGTTGTTGCCGCGAATATGATAAGAAAAAAAGTTCTTTCAGAATTAAAGTTGAAGGCGTCGCTCATAAACTTTTCCATACGATGGACATTACAGAAAAAATTAAAGGTTATTACTTTTCTGAGCCTTGAGTGACATGATTTTAAGGGCAGCAAAATATGATTAAACACTTAGTAATGGACGTTGATGGGACGCTCACCGATGGGAAAATATATGAGTGATACCGGGGGAATTTTGCAAGGCATTTAATATAAAAGACGGTTGTGGAATACATGACATTCTGATTCCTGCCGGTATTACTTCTGTGATTATCACGGGACGCAAATCAGATATTGTCCTAAATCGTTGTAAAGAACTTGGGATTTCAGAGGTTTGCCAAGGTGTAAGTAACAAAATAGAAAAATTAAAGGAATTGACGGATGACCTGTCCGAGGTTGCTTACATTGGCGATGATATAAATGATTTGTCGTGTATGACTCCAATCAAAGAAGCAGGCGGAATTGTAGGTTGCCCTGCTGATGCTGTGAGGGAAGTAAAAGAAGTATCAGATTTCGTAGCTAGACGTAATGGTGGAGATGGAGCTGTAAGAGAATTCATAGAGTGGATGATTTCCTCGTTTGAAAAAAGACCTTAAAGAGTACAAAAAGAAAACTAAAAAATATGAAAAAGGGGCTTGACAAAGAAATGAGAATAGAGACTAAGTAAGCGTTAGCTACCTACGCATTTTAGCGAACGTTTGTGTGGCGTGGCTTAATACTCGAGTGTTTGTAGTTGCTGATTACTTTGATTTAGCCTCAAGTGTGTTGGCATCGTACGACAGTCCATTGACCGCTGTCTTGGCGGCACTGATTTTTGTGGCTTTCAAGAATGTTGATCAAGATGGGATTACTGAATCTAAGGCTGCAATAATATGGAAGATAGATCGTCTTTGCTTTGGAGTGTATTTGGTTCACCCTGTATTTATTCAATTTGTGTATAGGGTAGTTAAAATCACCCCTCTGGACTTTTCACTTTATCCATTGGCAACATTGGCGTTCTGCCTGTTTTTCGTAGTATGTTCGTTTATCGCCTCGTGGGTAATGTCGCTGATAAAGCCTTTGAGAAAATATATCCTGTAAGCAGAAATCGCATCTGCAAAGCGACCGCAGGAACTGAGATACAAAAGTCAAGAATATTTGCGAAGAAGCGGGACTACCTATAATCACGTTGTGGACATCATACGGCATAAACGAGGAGTACATAAAGCAAAGGGTTCAGAAGGCTATTGAAGAATCTATGAATCAACACCGTGTTAAACACAGTGAATATGTTGGAGGCGCTTCCCAGCAGGTCGATGTTGAGAGTGTCTCAACACCCATGGATGTTTCTGACAGCAACGTTTCAAGCGATAATAGCACTGACCGCAGTAATTCCAAAGATTATGACAGCAGACTAGCTCGGATTTATCAGAGCGATAATAGCACTGACCGCAGTAATTCCAAAGGCTACAGAAAACTTAATAAAGTTTTAAAGTATGTGATTGTGGTGTTTATTTTAATTTGTTTGGTTATAATTGCACTGCGTTCGTGACATGTTTTAACTCAAAATTTTAAATAAGCCCTTGATTTATCTCAAATTCTGTGGTACAATAAATTAAAACATAATCAAGGAGACGTTCCAATGACAACGAACAACGACCTTCAGCAATCCGCCGCCCAAAATCTCCTCTACCTTTCCGGCTGTGCCGTGAACGGAATTGTGCCTGAGCTCGAGCTCGTGGAGAGTATGAACCTTGAAGGTGTTCACTCCATGAGCTCTTTTCATAGTCTGACGGCGATTTCCTGCATGGCTCTCGAGGACGCGTACGGCGGAAAGCTTCCCGAAACGGAGCTTTTTAAAAAATGGGCGGAAGAAAAGGATATTGCGATTTATAAAAACCTCCTGTTCGACGTTGAGCGCGAGCAGGTTCTTTCTTTTTTAAATGAGTCCGGAATCAGATACATGCCTCTCAAGGGTATTATTCTGAAGGATTTGTACCCGAATCCCGAAATGCGCCAGATGGCGGACAACGACATTCTCTTTGATTCGGCGCATCGTCGCGAGGTTCACGACTGGTTTCTCAGTCGCGGCTACAGTGCCGAAAGCTACAAACAGGGCAATCACGACGCCTATCACAAAAAGCCGGTTTATAACTTCGAAATGCACATCTCGTTGTTCGGCAGTCAGCAAGACCCTTCCTGGCAGAAGTATTATGAGGATATCTGGAGTCGGGCAATTCCCGACGGAGATAACAGCTTCGGCTATCATCTCAGCGACGAGGATTTTTATGTCTACTTCACCGCCCATTCCTGCAAGCACCATCGTGCAGGCGGCACCGGCTTGCGCTCTCTGCTCGACTGCTATGTTTACAACAAGTATGTTTATAACAACGCAAAGGGCGAGAGCATGGATTGGGATTATATATCAGACGAGCTCCGCAAACTCGGTATTTCTGATTTTGAGGAGGAAACCCGCACCCTCAGCCAAAAGATTTTTGCAGACCCTGAGCGTTTCCTTAAAACCACCCTCAACGACAGCGAATCGCAAATGCTCTTCGGCTTCTCGAGCTCAGGCACCTACGGGACGGTTCAAAACAATGTCCAAAGCAAACTGCAAACCATGGAATCGGGCAGGGAAGTTACATTCCGGACAAAGCTAAAATATGTGTGGCACCGAATTTTTCCCGACCTGAGCGTGTTCAAAGATAATTACCCGTTCTTCTATCGCCACCGATTTCTCCTGCCTGTCGGCGTTATCTACCGCCTTATTTATAAAAGCATCACCAACCGCCATAAGCTCATTGCCGAGGCGAAGTCGTTGGGAAAGAACTAAACTCTGATTTCCTTCATTTTGCACTTGCATTAATCTGCATATTGTGATATAATGATATGAACAGATGAACACAAGGTTAAAAAATCATGCTGTAACTGGCTAAATTTTCTTGACGTGACATATTATGAAGATGTAGGACTCATCATTATTACGTTAGGTTAGGTAGTACCAATCGAGTGTGAAAGGCGCGATGAGTATGAGAAACACGATGCTAATCTACATGGATAGATTCAGGCACGATCGACATAGTCGAAGAGTGCTTGGGTCTGTTTTGCTTGTTTTGGCGATTGTTGTGTCTCTCACTGTCTATTGGCAACTCCGTTTGCATGGCATTGCGATAACCAACGAGACATATTGCGGTTATGAAGAGCATGTCCACACTGATGATTGTTACGAATATACTTTGATTTGTGGTCTGGAAGAATCGAAAGGTCATACTCATACTGACGAGTGTTATGAAGAACAGCAGGTTCTTGTCTGCGGAATGGAAGAGTCCGAGGAGCACACTCATACCGAAGCTTGCTATGAAACACAAAAAGTTTTGATTTGCGAGCTTGAAGAATCAGAAGGACATACCCACACTGACGAATGTTATGAGAAAACTCTTGTTTGTGAGTTGGAGGAGCACACCCACACGACCGACTGCCTCGTTGACCTCGAAGCCGACGTTGAAGAGGCCACTGTCTGGGAGGCGACTCTTCCCGAGCTTATGGGAGATTTGCGAACCGATATTATCAATATCGCTTATTCTCAGCTCGGCTATACCGAATCAACAGCCAACTACACCCTCGCCGATGACGGCACCACCAAAATGGGCTACACCCGCTATGGCGCATGGTACGGCGGTCTGTACTACGGGAGCGAATATTCCGACTGGGATTCGCTGTTTGTCGCTTTCTGTCTCGATTACGCCGGCATAGCCGAAGACTTTACATACAATTCCGGAGCTTATGCTTGGTCGGTCGATTTGACAACACTCGGATACTATCAGACTGTCGACACATACAGCCCTTCAACCGGCGATGTAGCCTTCATCGATACCGATGCCGACGGCAGAGCAAACATAATCGCAATAGTCGTATCTATTGACGAAACAGCACAAACTATCACAGTAATTCAGGGCAACTGCACCATTACCGACACCGATGGCAACTCAACCGACACCGTCGCCGTCGTGACCTATAGCACAGCGACTGAAATCGCGACCCAGAACGAAATCGTCGCTCTTTCTGCGGGTTCCGAAACCGAGATTACTCCCGTAGTACTCGGATATGCCAACGTGACCGATGTCACCGTGACTTACACCGCTGAAACCATAGAAGAAATCGAATCCGAAGAAGTAACCGAAGATGTTGCGGAGGAGGTTATCGTCGATGAGACCGAAGCCGATGAAACCGAGACTGAGGAAACAGAAGAAACTGAAGAAACCGAAGAGGAGACTGTTCTTCTGACCGCCACTGCCTCCGCCGACTACGTCACGCAAGTGACCGAGCTTTATGACTATGCCATGACTCTCGGCACAGGCGATACCGCCACCGCTGAGTCGGTCTGGAACGCCCTTCTGTCAGTCTGGGAGCAGATTTACGCCGAAGAAGACGCCGGCACCCTGACCCTCACTGCTGAGGAGTATAACAAAATAGATGTCTTGACAGACGAAGTGTATTATTACTTCGCCGAAACCGTCGGGTATGACCCGTATGGGGTTATGGTGGTGGAGGATAGCACTGTCACTCTGACTGTTGATAATAATGAGGGAACATATACTGAACTTTCTTCAATAAGCGGCGTTACAGTAACTTGGAGCCCAAATGGTACCGCATACTATAAAGATTCCGATTCCTATATTCATGTCCCGCTTATATTGAATTTTTCAAATTTATCAGGCGCAACGATAGATGGTAATAGTTATTACCTCGCAGTTGCTCTTCCTGACGGAGTTACTCCGGGAGCTAGCTTGGACACATGGTACAAGAGCTCAGTTGGTAGTTTTATAGACTTCGAGTATATGTTTGTAAAGGATGACAGTGGAAACTACTATATTGTTTTAAAATTTGATGCAGATGATGTCGACACAAGCGGGTCACCGTATGACGGTTACATCACATTTGAAGCAATTTACGGCGATACAGATAGCAATGATCAGATAGTAATCGAGTATAAAGACCAACAGGAAATAGTAATTGAAGCTTCCAAAATAACAACCGATGGCAACAAGTCTTGGGATTCGGATATCAGTGTCAGCAAGTCGGCGGGGAGCTATGATGTAACGACCAACTCGATTACCTATACTGTCACGGTATATTCTGAAAAGGGCACCGACGGCAAGGAAATTACTTTGTCCGACCTGCTTTCAATTTCCGGCTCGGGACTTACCGACGAAGATATAACGAGCATAAAGATTGATGGAATTACTAAAGCTACAGTGACAGTTATCAACACTGGAAATTATAGTTATGTTGAATATGGAGAATATCAAAATACCTCGGCAACTGATACAACTATTTCGGATACGGGCTATACTATAACCCTTGCGGGCTCTAGTTCCGGTATAGTATACAAGATAACCTATACAGTCACTTTTGACCCGGAATCTTCCGAGATTGCTGCAACACTTAAGAACACCGCAACGGCTACAGTTACCGACGAGAATATCAGCGACACTGTTACTTACTCGAAGTATGTTTCCACGTCGGTCGTCGACAAAACCGGTAGTTATGACAGAGATAGCACCATCACATGGACGATATCGGTCAATCCCTATAACTCGGATATTGCCGGCTATATCTTCTATGATGATATGTTTGCGGATGCTGAAAATTTGACAGTTTCCAGCACTACAACAACTCCGGGCGAAAATGCCGACTGGAAGTATGTCTATGACACTGACGAAAAAACAATAATCGGCATCCAGTTCCTTGGTGATTCTAACGGCGAGAATACCAATTCCTACACCATCACCTACACAACTTCCGTTAGCGTTGGTCTCGGTGAAACCGTGAGCGTTACAAATGAAGTGGAAGTCACCGATAAGGATGATAATAAAATCACCACCGACAGCACCACCGTCTCCGGCAGTAAGTCGGAAGGAAACGGCAGTGTTTCAAAGACATTTGACAGCACTGGAAGTACTTCGCAAGTAACTAATGGCACTACAACCAACACTTACGTTGACCTTAATTGGACATCAACTATCACCATCCCCACGGACGGCATCTCGGCGGGTACCGCAATCTATGACTACATAGGCACCTATAGCGGCGATTATCAGTCGTACACCCAAGGCATAGGCTCGACATATCAGTGGTTCACCTATGCCCAGATTACAGCATTCTTTGCCACTCTTGAGGATGGCATTACAATAGGAACCTATGCTATTCCATCGACAAGCTACACTCTCTATGCCTATGATATATCCTCCGGTAAGTGGGTGTCGTCTTCTGAGCTGGTATCAGATGATCTCTACACAGCATTTGAAATTCTTTTTACCGAAGATGTTGAGTATTCCGGAGACATCACCCTTGGGTATACCACCACAGCAAACACCACTAATATCACAACCTCCCGTACCTATTGGAACACCGTCAAGACGGGCAATCTCTCGTCTTCCGACAGCCACACCGAATACAACTCCGTTTATAAAGCTGACGGCAACGGCAATGCCGGCACTACCTACCATACCACTTCCACAGGTATTGTTACATGGAAGGTATATGTCCGCATTGATGACACCACAAGTGGCGATATAACGATTGTTGATACGATTCCGAATGGCATCACATTGGATTCGGCGACTGTTTCGTATGAGACGACGGATATAAGTTCTATAACCGGTGATAGCTCTAATTGGGTATCAAGCAATGATAAAATTACCGCTTCTCAAACTGGTCAGGATGTAACAGTAACAATTCTAGAAGATGCTTACTCCTCGCTAACCAAGCCCGGGTATATAATTGTTACTTACACATGTTACATAACCGATTTTAATGTAAATACAGCTTTAAATGCTAAGGAATACAAAAACTATGCCGAAGTAACTATTGGTACTGGGAATCCTGTAGGCGTCGACCAGACGCAGAAAATCACCCATACTGTTACCGCAGTTGATAATACCGTTGTCAAAGGCTATACCTACGATAGCGACAACAATATTCTTGACTTCAGTATCGTCATAAACCTTGACGGGGAAGACCTTGCTTCAGGCGCTGAAACGCTTGACTTCACCGACAAACTACAAGCTAATCATGATGTTTTGACTAGTGAGGACGGTTGGTGGGGCTTTATCCTTTCTTTAAGAAGCAGTTCTGTCAAGTTCTATGAGCTTATAGAGCTTTATGTTTATGACGGTGTATATTATTATCTTTCCGGAACCAATTCGTATACTGAACTGACCGACTATACCAGCTCCGACCTTTATATAGCCGATGGCGGCACAGTCTACTATAAGAAGCTTTTGGATATTGACTGGACGTATGAAGAAGTTAATGATCAAAGCACAGGCACTACGACACACGTCACTCACACTATCTCGGCTTCTATTCCGAATTCTACTGCTATTTATGTAGAATATAGCTATTCTGTAGTTAAGGGCTATGAAAATTTATTCAACAATGGAATATATAATGAGGCAACAGTTGAAGGACATACTTCTGGAAGATTGTATCCGCAAGAATCATATACTGAATCAACCACTTCCGGCTCGGTGAGCTCATCGGGAAGTCTGACACTCATTAAGGTTGATGGTAACAGTTTCAGCACGACTATCCCCGGTGCAACGTTTGAGATTTACTATTATGATACTTCGACGAAGACTTTCAAAAGCACCGAGAAGACCGTTACTACGGGTTCAAACGGGTCTGTCACAATCACGATGGAAAACATGAGCTTGAACGCCAACATGCTTTACTATCTTGTTGAGACAACAGCTCCCGAGGGCTATATCCTTGATACTTCAACCCGTTATTATTTCTATTGGGCTGATGATACCAATACTACTTATACACTTCCTGATTCATCTACGCTTTTAACTCTTATCGGCGACAACTTTTATGCCGTACTCAGTCAGTACTCATATACCACATACGCCAAGAACTATGAATCCACGACTACGACCTTGGGCATTCTCAAGACCGATTCGACGGATACAAGCACCCGCCTTCAAGGCGCAGAATATTCGCTACAGGTGTGTGTCTATGATGATACAAAAGAAGCCTACGTCTGGGAAGACACCGGCACTACTTACACCACCTACAAGAACGGCAGATTCACCGTTTCCTTCGACGGCTTGACCTATAACCAAGCCTATCGCCTCGTGGAGATTGCATACCCCGACGGCTATGAAGCAGTGACCGGCACCGACCAAAGCATAATCTATTTCTGGTGGTCATATTCTTCTGATACGACCACTTATCCGGAAGTATATCCCTCCGGTTGGGCGGCATCGGCTTCAAATAGTGGTTCGGCGGCTACTTCTGCCATAGACCTCGGCACCACCAGCGTCACCGCCGAAGTCACCAACACCCCGATCCCCACGACCTCGGTAACGGTAACGAAGAAATGGGTGGATGCGACCACCGGTTTGGAAACCGACCCCGCCTCCAGTGCCTACGCCTCCTTCCAACTCTACTATTACCTCGGAGATGCGATGGTGATAGATTCGGGAGGCGATGATGACGATAATGCTACAATATATTTTGGCAGTTCGTCAGGATACATAAATGACAACTATACGCATGTTGATGGTATACCGTTTGGAGCAAGTGTTGAGGTTAAAGTAACAGGTTCTTCAAGTTATAGCTATTATGCGATTTATGCTTTTTACTCTAACGAGACCCGTAATGACTCTTGGGACACTAGTAAGCAGAGTTGGTACAATGGATGGACGTCAAGTGCTACCATAAGTGAAACATTTACAACTGATGAGGCTTACCCTTACTATGTGGTTAGCTATGTGGTACAATCTGGTGAAACAATCACCGTTACTTATACCGATTCCAATAGCAACACATACACTAGCAATTACAACATTGACGTTTCAGGCGGTTGGTCGGTTTGGACGCTCACTTCCGGGACTGGTGGCGGGACGAGTGGTGGCACTACTTACACATACAGTCAACTCACCGGTGTTACTAGTACCGACAATCCTGGCGTGCTTTATAGCGATGCTGTTTATACTGTGGGCTCGGGTGATTGGTCTTACACAATCGAAAACCTTCCGAAGTATGTCTATGAGACCAACCCTGACGGCACTCTTTACGTTGATGATAACGGCAACTACGTTATCTACTACTACAACTACTACTTCGTTGAAACCGCTTCGACCTATGGCATTGATTCCGCCAAGTATGACACTCAAGGCGGCGTTACCGGCACGACGGCTTCAACCAGTGATGACCCAGACGACAATGCAGATAAGGGAAGAGTCATCACCGTCACCAACAAAGTTGGCGAAATCACACAATCGACCGAACTCCCCTCAACCGGCGGAGCCGGCACCACAACCATGTACGAATTCGGCGCAATGCTGATTTTAGTCTCGCTCGTCGGAGCGGGAGCAAGCACGAAAACGTGCAGAAACATCTCACGAATACGGAAGAGTCTCGTGGAGGAACCCCTGCGCGAAGGGGTGGATCCGGGTGGCACCCACGAGAGGCTACCGGACGTGAGGAACCGGAAATTCGTAATCCCAAGAATCGTACGAAAGGGGGACACCCGAGCCGGACCGGAAGATGACGGGTGAAGAAGTTTGACAAAGTCAAACTTCGGAAGTTCGCTTGCGAACTTCCGCCCTCTCTGGCACTTCGTGCCACCTCTCCCAAAGGGAGAGGCAAGAAGCAAGCCCTCGTCAAGAGCAAATCTTGGCTCCCCCTCTGGGGGAGCTGTCACCGCAGGTGACTGAGAGGCCGCGAAGCGAAAGGGAGCAGTAGCCCCGTCCGCTTCGGGCAAAAACTGCAATAAATCCAATTAAAAAGGAGTTCTTAAAATGAAAAAGTTAAAGAAACTTTTGTCAATCGTCCTAACGGTTGCCATGGTGATGAGCTTGGCGGTCAGCGTGGGAGCGAGTGGAGAGTATTCGATTAAAATTGAAGATGCCACCGAAGACGAAACTTACTACGCATATAAAATCTTTGATGCTACTGTAGATTCGTCGTATACCAATTATGCCTATTCCATTGACACAAATACCAGTAATGGTAGTGCAATTTATAATGCACTTAAAGATAATACTGAAATTACAGCCTATCTAACTTTTGCTGAGATTGGCTCGACAGGCGTGTTTAATGTGACTTATAGTGTCGGCTCTGGTAGCGGTGATGACTTCACTGCTAAATTAGTTAAGGCTATTCAGGCGCTTATTGACGCAAATTCTATTTCTACTACTTACAGTGCCGATGGTGACAGTAGTAATGAAGCTACAATCTCTGGTTTGGATGCCGGTTACTACTATGTTACGACCACTGTTGGCACGGTAGTATCTACAGGAACAACGCCAACGACTGGAACTACCACAACAATCCAAGACAAAAACAACGACCCCACTGTAACTAAGTACGTTTATGACGGAGAGGAAACAGATACAGCGCCTAGCGTGACATCTACAACTGGCTGGGACACCGATGCTGAAGAAAGTGTAACCGGTAACTCTGATGCTGAAATCGGCGAAACTGTTTGGTACAAGTCTGTTGTCACCAATGTCTACGGTCAGTCAAGCTTAAAGCTGATAGATACATTGTCAACTGGCTTGACTCTTAACATTAACACTGGAGATATAGTTGTTACACTCTATTACGGTACTGGTGCAACTACTCCACAAGTTTTGACAGCAGACGATGACTACACTATTACCACCACTGCACAAAGTTTTACCATAGACTTTGCTAAACTGCTTGACAGTTCAACAAACTCATCGAAAGTTGACTCTACTTGCTACATAGTCGTTACTTATTCAGCAGTTCTGAATGAAAATGCTACTGTTTATAATTCGACAGATAAGGGTAGCAACACCAATACGACATATGTCGCCTACGGTCAAAGCTCTGAGAGTGCAAGAGACATAACCAAGACCTACACCTATGCGGCTAACATCTTCAAGTATCAGGGTACCGTTGATGAAAATAATGCCCTTTCCAACGCAAGCTTCATTATCTTGGATTCGGATAAGACGCATTACGCAAAGTTCACTCTTGAAAGTGGCGTTTATGTATTTGCCGGTTGGGAGAATTATACTAATGATGCCTCTGCTACAGAAAATGGTAGTGGTTATTACTACACCTTAACTACAGACGGCACAGGTCTTCTCCAACTCGCAGGTCTGGACGGTGAAACTAGTTACTACATCCACGAGACTGCCGCACCAACAGGTTATAACCTAATGACAAGTGACCTCTTGTTCTTCATCGCCGGCTCAGAGCCTGCAACTATCGGTCAGACACAAGGCACTGTTTATGGTAGCACTACTGAAACTACAAGTTCAATAACCGACTCTGTAACTATTAGTGGCACGACATACACTGCAATAACCATCAAGAATGAGACCGGCACAGGTCTCCCCGCAACCGGTGGCATTGGTGTGACGATTTTCTACGTTGTCGGCGGAATTTTGATTCTCGCGGCGGCGGGTGTGATTGTGATTAATCGGAAGAAGATTAAGAAATAAAATGTAGGGGCGGATATTATCCGCCCGCATCATAGAGACGAACCCAAGGAGTGAAGTCAATGCCAAACGAAAAGAATAGCGACTTCGCTTCTGGCGAGTTTACCCCTGCGGTAATGACGGTCGACGAGGTGAAGCATCGGAAGAAGCGCGAGCGAATCGCAAAGCGAGCGGGGAAGCGGTCGTTGGTGACGCCGGTTTTGTTTGCCGTGCTGATTCTCGGAATCGCGATTGTCGTGTACCCGACGTTTGCGAACTGGTGGAACTCGAAGGTGCAGACGCGGGCGGTCGCGAGTTATGACGAGGCGGTGGCGACGCTTTCGGAGACGGATTATTCCGACTATTTCGAGGCGGCGGAGGAGTATAACGACGCGATTGCGAAGCTCGGGTCGGCTACTGCCATCTCGAACCCCGACCTGATTGACGGCTACTCGGAGCTCCTGAATGTCTCGGGCACCGGAGTTATGGGCTATATCACGATTGAGAAAATCAACGTGCAACTGCCGATTTATCATGGCACTTCGTCAAGCGTTCTGCAGGTCGGTGCGGGGCACCTTGAGGGCTCGAGCCTCCCTGTCGGCGGGGAGAGCACCCACTGCGTCATCTCGGCGCATAGGGGACTCCCGAGTGCGACGCTCTTCACGCATCTTGACCAGATGGAGCTCGGCGACACGTTCACGATAACGGTGCTGAACGAAGTCCTGACGTATGAAGTAGACCAGATTTCGATTGTGTACCCGAACGAATTGCAAAATATTTATATCGAGGACGGGCAGGACTATTGCACCCTGATGACCTGCACGCCGTACGGCATCAACACGCAGAGGCTTCTTGTTCGCGGACACCGCATCGAAACCGAAGCGACGAAGAACACCATCCGAGTCACCGCCGAGGCGTACAAAATCGACACACTTCTTGTGTCAATCTGCGTCGCGGTGCCGCTCGTAATCCTGCTGTTCATCGTTGTATCACTTCCGAAAAAGAAAAAGCAAAACTGGAGGGACGACCGTTGAAAAAAGTAATCGGACGACTGCTAATCGTCGTCGGCATATTATTGATGATTGGCGCCCTGTCCCTCTATCTCTATAACAGATACGATGCGGAAAGAGCCGCGACGGCTTCGATTGAGGCTGAGGAAAAGCTCACCGACGCCATGACAAGCGCAGTCGGCTCGGAATATACACTCTCGGTTGAAGAGGACGAGGACGGCAACAGCTATTCGGTCGTCAGCCTCGATGTCGACGGCGACAGTTATATCGGCGTGCTCTCAATCCCGTCCTTCGGCTTGGAGCTCCCGGTGCTTTCCGAGTGGAGCTATGCCGGGCTGAAAAACTCGCCGGCACGCTACACAGGTAGCGCCTCGGCGGGCAACTTGGTAATTTGCGCCCATAACTACGAGCGCCACTTCGGAAACATCAAGGACCTCGACATCGGCGCCGAAATCACGTTCACTGACGTTACGGGAACGGTCTACGAATACGAGGTAATCGAAGTCGAAACCCTTCAGCCGACGGCAATCAGCGAAATGATAACCGGCGACTGGGACCTGACGCTCTTCACCTGCACCCGCTCCGGACAGGCGAGGGTAACGGTCAGATGTCAACTGGCGGAATAATGCAAAAATAAAAAGGCTCGCAATGAGCCTTTTATTTTTTTGACTTTTGGGGGATTAGTTACCACCCGAGCCACTCTTTTATAAACTCCGCCAGAGCTTCCGCAGATTTCTCCTGAGTAACCTCGCTCGGGTGCCAGTCGGCGCCGTAGCCGTCCGAAGCGCTCTGCACATCAAACTCGAAGCTCGTGACTTTATCATCGCCGGTTTCGGCAGCATACTCACTTACTGCCGCCTCAACCATCGGATAGAGCTCGTTGCCCATGATTCCGAGGGCACAGATGATGTAGGCGTCGGGGTTGTCGTCGCGAACCGTCTTGATGAATTCAACATATGCGGTCTTGTATTCAGCCTGCTTGTCCGCGTCGGTGCCGGTGTAGCTGTAGTCGTTCGTCCCGAGATTTATAACGACGAGGTCGACGGGATTATTCTTGAAGTCCCACTCAACCGAATCGGGAGTGACGCCGCCGACGGTGCCCGAACCGGAGCCAAAGCACTCGTAGAACTGTGACATAACGCCCCACGACTGAATCGTTCCGTCGGAGGTGTAGCCGGAGATGATTCCGTGACCGCTCTTCGAAACAAGGCTGTAGTCGGCGTCAAGAAGCTGAGCCGTCAGATAGGCATATGACTTCGAAGCGTTCTCTGTCCTCGTCGAGAAGGAAGAGTTCTGGTCCTCCGCATCGACGCCGTAGCCGCAAGTGATAGAGTCGCCGACAAACTCAATAGTGTGCTCTTTATCCTCAGTGGGCTTGATCGCGCCATAAGCCTCGACTTCAATGGAGCCAATGACGCAGGTGGAGTTCCCGGTTTCCGAGAGCTTGACTATTCTTATAACGCAGTCCTGAGCGGTTTCGCTTTCAAAGACGGTGAAGCTTGTTGACTCGTCCATCAGCATTTCATCGATGACAAGCTCGTCGTTCACATAAATCGCGATTCTCGGAACGCTGTTCCAGTCTTCACTGTTAATGGTGTCGTCGCCAAGAAGGGTAATGGTCGCCTTGGTTCCGTTGAAGGAGAACTCCGCACCCGAGCCGGAATAGGCGAGCCAGAGACCGCTATCGACCTCTTCGGTACGTCCCAATTTCTTCACATATTTTTCTGTTGGCAAAAAGCTGTTCACGCTAAGCACATCCTCGTCAATTTCAATTTCGTTTTCAGAACTCCCGCAACCGGTCAGCCCCACAGTCAGCATAGCTATGCTGAGAAGTATTGCAATAATTTTTTTCACCATTTGTTATAATGCACCCTGCTTTCTTCGTAAGTTATCTTGTCGTCGTCTTTCGTTTCGTCGGGATAACCGAGAGCAATTACCGACAGGGGAACAATCTCATCGGGGAGCTTCATAAGCTCTTTGACGTTCTCAACCTTATCTTCCTGCGGATAGGTCCCGAGCCATACGGCTCCCAAGCCCATACCGTTTGCGGCAAGGATTATATTCTGCGTGGCGATAGATGCGTCCTCAATCCAGTAGTCGGGGGCTCTTGAGAATGCCCTGTCAAGGTCTCCACAGACGATAATCGCCGCGGCGGCGTCGGGGAGCATCCCTGCGGCTCTGCCGTTGCAGTGGGAAAGCTCGGTTAAGAGCTCCTTGTCGTCAACCACGATAAAAGCCCAGTCCCGGGCGTTCACGCATGTGGGACCCGCCATGCCGCACTCGAGGAGCTTGTGCATCGTCTCTTCGTCGATTTTCTTGTCAGTGTACTTTCTTATGCTTCTTCTTTTAAGAATGTTTTCAACTGCTTCCATTTTTACGCTTCCTGTTCGTTAATTTATAACTGAGCCCCAGAAGATACTTTATATCCTCGTCGGCAAAGTTCTCTTTCAGTTCAATCGTCAGCCACTGCCGTTTGTTCATGTGATACGCCCTGTGAAAGCCCTTGTCGTTTTCGACGAGCGAATCGATGAGCAGAGGGTCGCACTTGAGTGTAAGGATATCAATCTCGTCGGTGCTGTCGTAACCCAGCTTGTCAGCCGGAATTCTCATCAAGAGGGCAAACCACTTCTTGGCGTCCGGGTGCCTTGCAACCGCCGAGACGAAATCCATATCAAAAGGGAAGTCCGGCTCGACGCCGAAGGTGTCCCTGATATAGTCAAAAACCTCGTTTCGCGTCATCGCCGTAACCTCCCATAAAGTTTATTTTCCGAGCATTTTCTTCAGTCTTCTCATAGCCTCCACGGTGTTCTCGTGGGTCGAGAAGGATGTAAGCCTCAAGTAGCCCTTGCCGTTCTTGCCGAAGCCTTCGCCGGGCGTGCCGACGACGTTCGCCTCTTCAAGGAGCTTGTCGAAAAACTCCCACGAGCCGAGCCCATCGGGGCATCTCAGCCAGATATAAGGCGAATTCTTGCCGCCGAAATACTTGATGCCGCATTCGTCAAGAGCCGCCATCATAATCTTCGCATTCTCCTGATAATAGGCGATGTTCTCCTTGACGCCCTTCTGACCCTCGGGGGTAAAGACCGCATTCGCACCGCACTGAACGATATAGGAAACGCCGTTGAACTTTGTCGACTGGCGTCTCAGCCAGAGCTTGTTCATATCCTCGTCAAACTCGAGAGCCTTCGGGACGATGGTATAACCGCATCTTGTTCCCGTGAAGCCCGCAGTCTTCGAGAGCGAGCAGATTTCGATAACGCACTTCTTTGCGCCCTCGACCTCATAAGCCGTATGCGGCACGTCCGGGTCGGTGATGAACGCCTCATAAGCCGAGTCGAGGAGGATTACGGCGTTCTTCGAGAGTGCATAGTCAATCCATTCTTTAAGCTGAGCCCTTGTGTAAGCCGCACCGGTCGGATTGTTCGGAGAGCAGAGATAGATTATGTCCGCTTCGACCGCATAATCCGGCATCGGAAGGAAGTCGTTGCCCTCCGTGGCGTCAGCATAAACAATCTTTCTGCCGGCAAGTATATTCGTGTCGACATAAACGGGATAAACAGGGTCGGTTACAAGAACAGTGTTGTCGCTGTCGAAGAGGTCGAGAATATTGCCGAGATCTGTTTTTGCACCTTCGGAAACGAATACTTCTTCAGTTTCCAAATCAACTCCGAAGCCCTTGTAATACCCGACAATGCTCTCGCAGAGGAAATCATAGCCCCTGTATTCGCCGTAGCCCTTGAAGGTCTCCTTGACTCCCATCTCCGAAACCGCCTTGTGCATTGCGTCGGTAACAGCTTCGCAGAGGGGAAGGGTAACATCTCCGATACCCATCTTGATAATCTTCGCCTCGGGGTGCTCTTTCGAATATTTCGCAGTCCTCTCGGCAACCTCCGCAAAGAGATAATTCTGCTCTATCTTGTAAAAATTCTTGTTAGCTTTCATCTGAATCCTCCTATTTGATTTCGCCGTCGAATGCAAACTCCGCTCCGCCACGCATTTTTATGTCGTATTCCTCCGAGCAGGTTATGAATAAATCGCCGCCCAAGAGCTTGACTGTAATCTCTTCGCCGGCTTTGCAGATTCCGTTCTTAACAGCCGCCGCAACGCTTGCACAGGCTCCCGTGCCGCAGGCAAGGGTTTCGCCGCTTCCACGCTCCCAGACACGCATCTCGAGAGTGTGCGAATCTATGACTCTGATAAACTCGGTGTTGACTCTTTCTGGGAAAATTTCGTTGTTCTCGAACAGCACACCAATTTTCGTGAGCTCCAGGCTCTTCACTTCATCCACAAACGTGACGCAGTGCGGATTTCCCATCGAGACACATGTAACCCGATATTCTTTGCCGCCGACTTCGAGCGGCTCGTTGATAACTTCGTTTTTATCTGACACAACGGGAATCAGGGGAGCTCTGAACTCCGCTTTGCCCATGTCAACGCAGACGCTTTCGACTTTGCCGTCCTTAACGTCAAGATTAAGCGTCTTGATTCCGGCAAGGGTTTCGAGCGTGACTGTGGTCTTATCCGTAAGCCCTTTTTCATAGACATATTTTCCTATGCACCTCGAGGCGTTGCCGCACATCTTGCCTTCGCTCCCGTCGGTGTTGAACATTCGCATCCTGAAATCGGCAACCTCCGAGGGCATGATAAGCACGATTCCGTCGCCCCCGACCGAGAAATGCCGGTCGGAAAGCTTAATCGACAGAGCCTCCGGGTCGTCAATCTTTTCCTCGAAGCAGTTGAAGTAGATATAATCGTTTCCCGCTCCGTGCATCTTCGTAAATTTCATACTTTGTCCTTTCAAAGGTCGCAAGCCGTCAGATCTTCAAGAGTTTCGCGTCTCACGGCAAGATAATCCGTCTCGCCGTCAACCATAACAATCGGAGGTCTTTCGATACGATTATAGTTCGAAGCCATCGAGTAGTTGTAAGCACCGGTCGTGAGAACGGCAACAATGTCGCCCCTCTGGATGCTTTCGGGGAACATTACATCCGGCTGGACGATATCTCCCGACTCACAGCATCTACCTACTAAATCACACTTCAAAGTTTTCTCTTCGCTTGCTTTGTTCGCAGTGAGAACAGTGTAAGCCGAGTGATAAAGCGCATATCTCGGGTTGTCGGTCATGCCGCCGTCGATCGAGACATAGTTCTTGTACCCGGTAATCCTCTTGACGGTGCCTACGGTGTAAAGCGTCATTCCCGCGTCGGCGACAATGCTTCTTCCGGGCTCCAATCTCAGAGAGGGGAGAGCAATGCCAAGCTTCTCGCACTCAGCCTTAATAAACTCTGAAACCTGTTTAATATTATCTCTGATACTGATAACCGGCTGTGATTCAACGTATCTTACGCCATATCCTCCGCCAAGGTCGAGTATTTCGGTGACGTAGCCGTACTTTTCGTTCATCAGCTTGCAGAAACCGAGCATAATCTCGGCACTTCTTATGAACGTATCCGAATCGAACACCATCGACCCGACATGGCAATGGAAGCCGGAAAGCTTAATGTTCGGCTTCGTGAGGGTGTATTTCGTAATCTCCTCCGCCTGACCGGTTTCGATGGCAGTGCCGAACTTCGAATCGACCTTGCCGGTCGCCACTTCGTCGTATGTATGAGGGTCGATGCCCGGAGTCAATCTCAAAAGAATCTTCTGCGTGACGCCCTTTTTGCCGGCGATTTCGGAAATCGCATCGACTTCCTCGACATTGTCGCAGACGAAATAGCCGACACCGGCGTCTATTGCGTATTCAATATCGCTGTCGGTCTTGTTGTTCCCCTGGAAGTAGGCTTTTTCAAGAGGGAAGCCCGCAAGTCTCGCTGTGTGGATTTCTCCGACCGAGACCAGATCCGCTCCCAAGCCCTCTTTGTCAATAATCTTATAAATCGCCTTGAAGCAACACGCCTTTCCGGCATAGATGGCCTCGGCACCGTTTCCATAGAACTCGTCAAGAGCGGATTTATATTCATGGCAGTTCCGGCGGATTCTCCCTTCATCCATGAGATAAAGGGGAGTGCCGTATTTTTTTGCAAGCGACGACGCGCTTTGCTCCGAGAAGAAGAGCTCGCCGTCGCGGACAGTCACGTTGTCAGTAAGAACAGACTCCATAAATCATATAATCCCTTCGTTTTTCATAATTCCCAGCATCTTGTCAAGGTGCTCTTTTTCCATAGGTGTAAGCGGAAGCCTCAGCTCGTTTTCGCAAAGCCCCATAGCCGCCATCGCCGCCTTTGCGGGAATCGGGTTGACCTCGCAGAAGAGAGCGTCAATAAGCGGAAGGTACTTGAGTTGCATTTCGCGTGAACCCGCAACATCCCCCTCAAAGAACTTTGTGCAGATTTCGTTGGTCTCATGCGGAAGAACGTTCGAAAGAACAGAGATAACTCCCGAGCCGCCGAGAGAAAGAATCGGGACAATCTGGTTGTCGTTGCCCGAGTAGATATCAAGCTTGTCGCCGGCAAGAGCCGCAAGCTCCGCTACCTGAGAAATATCTCCCGATGCTTCTTTTATTGCGACGATGTTGTCAATCTCAGCAAGCCTTGCCGCAGTTGCGGGCTTGATGTTGCATCCCGTTCTTGACGGAACGTTATAGAGGATGCAGGGTGCGCCGCAGGACTCCGCAATGAGCTTGAAGCTCTGATAAAGTCCTTCCTGAGTCGCCTTGTTGTAGTAGGGCGAAACGAGGAGAAGTGCGTCCGCTCCCGCCTGAGTTGCGAATCTCGAAAGCTCGACGGCATAAGCCGTGTCGTTCGAGCCGGTTCCGGCAATTACAGGAACGCGGTGGTTGACCTTCTCGACGGTGAATTCGATTATTTTCTTGTGCTCCTCGTCGGTAAGGGTCGAGCCCTCGCCGGTGGTTCCCGCTACGACCAGAGCCTCAATGCCCCCGGAAATCTGCTGTTCGAGAATTCTTTCGTAGCTTTCATAGTCGACAGCCCCGTCCTTGAACGGAGTTATAAGAGCGGTTGCCGCTCCCCTGAATACAGTGTGCTTCATGATGATAACCTCTTATTGTTTATTTTGAGTTAGATTTGGATTACAAAACAAAAAGACAGCCGCAAAGAGCAGCTGCCGCCGATTCATTATAAGCGCGTACAGCCGCGCAGTATGAAACGTCGATAGCTCTCCGCACTTTTGGTGCGACAGCAAAACGGATATTAACCGCATTGCCGGATCACTTTTTTGCCGTAAAGCGTCCTCGGCAGTAGTCCCTTTCGCAAATGCCGACCTCGGCGGTCAACATGGCATCGCTACTCTTGGCATACCGCGCCTCTACCTCTTTTATATTATAAGCAGAGCGTGCCAAAATGTCAATAGTTATCTTATGCTGATTCAAAATTTATTTCGGGAAAAAGGCGGTGCGCCCGGCTCCGAAAAGAACCAAAGCGCACCATGGTGAGAGATGGAGATGGCAATTTTAATCTGACACATGTGTCAATCTGACGTATGCGTCAACCTGACACATGCGTCAGCGCCGCTTCCGCAATAGAGTAGAAGCAGGGCTTGACCGAGAGGTCTCTGTCGAAGAGCAGGGAAGCGTTTCTTCTTATCTTTGGGGTTGAGTTGAGCCACGAGTTCTCGTCGTCTGTGCCCCAGAAGATGATGGTGTCGATGACGCCTTCGTCGGCAAAGTCGAGGAATATGTCGATAAGCTCGGCATACTTTTCAGCCTGCTGTTCAAACTCTTCGTCCGACCAGACGTAATATCCGCCGTCGGAATTCGAACCGATGAACATGTCCATATCAAGCTCGGTAATTGTGATGCGGAAGTTTCCTGCATACTCGGGGAAGTACTCGTCGTAGAGGTCCGAAAGGCTTGCTATAAGCTCGAGATTCTGTCTGTAGGTCTCAACGTTGCAGTCGAGTTCGATGTGGGACTGGAAGCCGACGCCGTCGATTCTTACGCCCTTTTCGAACATTCTGAGAACGAGGTTATACATCTGCTGGCACTTGGCAGAAGACCATTCCATGTTGTAGTCGTTGATCATGAGGACTGCGTCTTCGTTAGCGGCTCTTGCGGCTTCAAATGCAATCTGGATATAGTCGTCAGAATAGCCGTCGCCGTCAAGGTCACCGATGATATAGGACCAGTAGGAGCTGTCGTTGATGCCTCTTACGCCCGTTCCCGAGTCGTTCAGGACTTCGTTGCACACGTCCCAGATGTCGATGGTGTCGGCATATCTCGTTACAACGGTCGTGATGTATTCCTGCATTCTTTCGATAAGCTGGTCGCTTGTCGCAAGAATGCCGTTTGCAAGGCAATCTTCAAGTGAGCTCTCGTCTGAGGGGTCAGCCTTGAACCACCAGTCGGGAACCTGCGAGTGCCATACGAGAGTATGTCCACGGAGGGTGGCATCGGTGAGCTGTCCGAACTCGACAAATGCGTCCGCATCGTCAAAGTTATATTCTCCCTCGGAAGGGTTGACGTGGTCGGGCTTGAGCTCGTTGCCGAGAGTATAAACTCTGTAGTGCTTTAAGATGCTCTTGGTGATGTCGTCCTCGAGGTCGACAATCTGGTCGGATGTGAACGCCACGCCGATGTTGCAGAGCCCCTCGAAGTACTTATAAAGTGCCGGAAGCTCATAGTCGGCGGCATAAAGGGTCTCGGTCTCGATGTCATAGAGCTCGTCAAGAGTGTAGGTGAGCGATTGGTCGGTGAGATCCGTAAGGTAATCGACCTCAGCCTCTTCTCCGCAGGAGACAAGCGAGAGCATCATACAAGCCGAAAGAACAATCGCAAGGATTCGTTTGAATGAAGTTTTCATAATATGTATTCCTTTCACGAAGTGTGATAAAAGCATTATACCACACTTCACGGAAGAATGGAATATGGAAATCAAAAAAATTTTAAAAGCAAAGCGACACCCTCGGGGAGGATGCCGCTTTGCTTTATGTGGAAGGGAAGGTGATGGCAATCCGGTTAAAACCGGTTTTAGTCTCCGCTGTTGAACAGTGGCTCGAGTACGTCTCGGTATTCTTCAAGTATCTCCAGGAGGTAGGTGTCCCAGTGCCTTGCGTCCTGCTCGGTGTTGCCGAAGACGTAGTCCTCCTGACCGTAGTCGATGACGTCGAAGCCGGGCATTGCCTTGCTTGCGCCGTTGGTTCTGTAGGCTACAGCATCCGCCAAGCTGAATGATACCGTTCCGTCGTCATTAAGCGTAACCCAAGAACTGAGGTCGGTGCCACTGGCAGTTGTCGAACTGCCGTTAGTGGTCTGAGTTTCGGCTTCGGCTTTTTCAGTTGTCACGCCGCTTACATACTCGCCGTACATCTCATCGACGTAGAGCGCAAACGAGTCGCCGAGGATTTCCGACGGAACATGTCCGCCGTCCCACTGCCATTCGATGTTGCAGTCGATTCCTGCGTTGAGCATGGCAATCTGCAAGTTAAGAGAGTTGAACATCGAGATGTCGCCCTCGGAAGCACCGCAGAGGATTCTGACCCAAGTCGGGCTTTCGGTGTCGTCATCGCCGATATAATTAAGAGGATTATAGAGCGAAACAATGTTGTTTCCGTATTCGTCGCCCTCAAGGATTGATGCGATATCTGTCTCGTAAGCCTCGAGCATTTCGTCATAAGTCGAGTAGTTCGCCGAGTCCCGACTGCCGGAGGCAGACTGTGTCGTTCCCGCATCGGGAGTGCCTACGACCATAGAATCGCCCGAGCCTTCGGTGCCGACTTCGGTGGTGCCGATATCGATATCGCCGATTTCTCCGTCGGGAAGGTCACCGCCCGCAATATCACCGATTTCACCGTCGGGAAGATCACCGCCAGCAAAGTCGCCGGAGATATCTCCGGTGATGTCTCCTCGACCGCCTGTCATTTCGCCTCTGCCTGTTTCACCGTCCGAATGGTCAAAGTCAAGTGCTCCGTTCATTCCGCTGGGAAGGTTGCCGGTTGCCATTCCGGTCGAGCTCGATTTCGAGTATCTGCCCTCGATGAAGGCCTCTGCTTTTTCTTGAGTGGTCATAGCTGCAACCTCTTCGTCCGAAAGGGCGTTGCCGTCTTCGTCGAACCAGGTCCAGCCGTCGGCATAGTCTAAGTTCTCAAGATACCACTGCAAATTCTCGGTGAATTCCGCAAGATACAAATCGAGATAAGTTCCGTGATAGCCGTTTGTTTCGGGATATTCGTCCGGGTCGCACTCTATCGTGAGAGCAATCGTAGAATTGAGCTCGCCGTCGCCGTCGAGGTCAAAGCCGACTGCACTTTCCTCTACGGTGAGGTTCTGCTCGTTGATGTATTCCATATAAGCTTCCGAGAGATAAGCCGCCAGTTGCTTCTGGAATGAGCTTCCGAAATCGTAGGTGGTGTCCATATAGTACTCGAAAGCCAAAGTCATATCAGCTTCGTAAAGAGAGGTGATAGCACTGTAGGCGATACAGCCCCAGGCGCCGTCCGAGAGTGAAACCTCTTCGCCGTCAATGGTGACGGTCGTGGTGTAGGTCCCATCGTCACAGAGGTAGCATCCGACTGCTCCGACCTCTTCCTGATAAGGATAGAAGTCCGGGTTGTTCGAGGTTGCCGCAAACATCGTGGCATGTGCTCCGCCGCCGGAACCGCCGGTCGAAACGAGGTAATCAACGCTTCCGGGAAGGTTGCCAAGGAGAATGTTGTACTTGACAAACCTTGCCGCCGCCTTCTGGTCTGCAAGACACGAAGGAGCATCACCGGTATAGTAGGTGTTGCCGTCCTCGTCGGTGGCAGTGTCCTGCTTGCCCCTGTTGCCGCAAGCGACATTGATATAGCCCTCTTCAGCATAGGTTGAAGAGGCGAGAGTATTCGTCGCATTGCCATATCCAGCCGCACCGGTGTTTAAGATAACCGGAGCAGTGCTTGCCGTATATACCTGTCCGTTGGTGCTCGTAATTTCTGCATCATAGTCGATGACGAGAATGCCGTTTACCGGTTCTGAATAGTTTTCAGCCGTAACGTCGGCAGTGCCGTCGCCGTCAGTGTCGATACCGGTGACGTAAGCCGCCGGAACGCAGACGGAAACGCCTTCCTCGTCCTCAATTTCAGGATAAGCCACCGCCGAAACGATAGACATAACCCACGAGTTCGTCTGATAAGTCCAAGTGTAATCGGTGTTATTCGCCAGATTCAACGTGTATTCAATATATTCCTTGTCCGACACAACAGTCGCCTCCGATGAAGTTTCCTGAGTCTCTGTTTCTGCAGTGTTTTCGGTTGCTTCGGCATCGGTAGATTCAGTTGAACTGCTACCGCACCCGACCAGCGTCAGTATCATGCAAAGACATGTGACTATGGAGATAATTTTCTTGCACTTCATTATATCACCCTTCTTCAAAAAAGTAAATTCTATTTTATTATTTTGCTCTCTGAAACTTAAGCCAGCTTTAAGGATTTTGTGAAAGTTAAGTGAAAGCCGCCCACTCACAAGAGCAGGCGGTTTTTAGTATAGGAGAATTATCGGGGTTTACTCTTCTGTCTCTTCAGAATCCGCAGATTCTTCAGCTTCTGTGTCCTCAGCTTCAGCGTCTTCAGTGGTTGATTCCTCTTCGCTGTCCGAGTCGGTCGCTACAGCATCTTCAGATTCTTCAGCTTCTGTGGTTTCATCCTCAGTAGCCTCAGCGTCCGCTGATTCTTCATCTTCGGTAGCGTCGGTATCTTCGGCAGTGCCGTCATCAGCCGATTCTTCGTCTTCCTCAGATGCCTCGGCATCTGTTGATTCTTCGTCGTCGACTGTAACCTCGTCTTCTGTTTCTTCCGCTTCTGTCTCAGCTGTGGTTGCCGAAGTGGTGGTCTCGGCTTCGTCGTCAGTATCATCACCTGAAGTACATCCTACAAGCATCACCATCAGCGACAGGCTCATGAGTATTGCTAATAATCTTTTGAGTTTCATATTTGCGTTCCTCCTTAGGAAGTTTATGCGCACATTATACTCACGGATTTTTAAAACTGCATTAAGTCAATAGAAAAGCCTTGTGAAACGTCTGAGAAAGAAATTATGTCCTATTTGATAACGAGCTTCGTTTTTATACACATTAAGTCGGGTTTCACATCAATTTCTTCTGTCATGTCGAGTACCGGCTCACCGTAGACATTGAAGTGAACTCTTCTTATTCCACTTGAACGTGGACCGTCGACGCCCGGTCGGGCATGATATGTGTTGAAGATGTGCCCGTCTTTATCTTTGACGTATGCATTGTGCCCAGTTCCGAATTCGCCCGGAACGCTTCGTGAAGTCAGCAATGGATAGTTCATCTTTCGCCAGCTCTTTGGATTCAGCGGGTCTTTTCCCTTCTCAAGAATCAGCGCCGAAACGACATAGGTTGAGTCGACAGCCGCACTCGAAAATGTGAGCCAGAGCTTGTCTCCCAGGTTCAAGGCAAACGGTCCTTCGTCGACAAACGTGTGGTTATTCGCCCAGCCGTAGTCCGGCTTCGATATTATCACCGGCTCGGAAAGAAGTCTTGTCGGCTCATCCGGGTCGAGCTCCGCAAAATAGAGCCATGCGCCCAAATCCTTCGGCAAAAACTCCCTCTGCGACCATGCGACATAGTATTTTCCTTTCCACTCGAACTCGGTCATATCAAGCGTGATTGTTCTTCCTGCTTCGGCAAGGTCGCTTCCGTCCGCTTTCATGACTCTTTTTGGTCTCGACCAGTCATCCCGGTTCATCGGGTCGCCGCCCAGACGTAACTCCATCACGTGGCTTTCTTCCTTAAAGAACTCTCCCGGCGTGCAGGCGTGGAAGATGTAAAGCCTTCCCTTGATTTCGTGAAACTCCGGCGCCCAGAGAAGCCCTCCGATGCTTTCGTAAGTTTCGGAATCGAGCAGTAAAACCTCCTCCGCCGTCACCAGTCCCTGAATCGTCTCCGCTTTCCTTATATAAAGAGTGTGGTTCCCGTCGGCGTCGTTAGTCGCAATATAATAATAGTACCCGTCCCAGAACGCAACGCACGGGTCGGCACGGTTGACAGCCACCGGAAACTCAAAGTGCTCCTGATGAACCCTGCCCTCAATCTCATATTCGCCTTTTAGGGAGAAGTCGACACCGCCTAAATCCCAGTCAACCCGTTTCAAATCCGTCGACCCGTCGCTATATACCGCCTTCGCCTTGATTTCTTCGAGCTCTTCTCTTGAAGACACAGCAACCGTCTCCGGAAATTCAATAGCGATATTTTCCGGCGTCGTGAGTGTGTTGACAAGCCTTTCGGCAATTTCGTCCGGAATCTCGATTGTATCACTCATATCGAAGCTCCGGCTGTAGAGCTCATCCTCCCGCCCGAGCTCCTCGTACCAAAGAAAATCCCGTGTCCTCGCCAGCAGAGCTGTTCCGTCGCTACATCCGTCCGCCTCAGCCCTTATCGCCGAGATAAGATAGCTCCCGTCGTCCATCCTGACAGCCTTCGGTTCCTTCAGCGACTTCGCCGTTAAGGACCCATCCGGATTTTCTACAGCCTTAGCAAAGAACACTCCGCTGTTGTGGTTGAGACCTTTGAATTCCTCGCCATTCCAAATGGCAATATGCATACTGTAAGCCAGCTTAGCATCATAAATCGCCGTATCCATCGGCTCCCGGGTATATAATCGTATCATCTTCATATCAAAACCTCCAAGCATTAATACTACCTTTAGAATACACCATTTTCCGGCAGTTTGCAATGATTTATAGTCGGGGAATTGTTGATTTATTGTAAGGGACGCTCGCCAATCCAACATTCTGTAGGAACTAGATATACAGTTATCTTCGCTAGCTGCCCGCCCGAAAGCCCTCCGGCATTCCGAAGTGGGTTTGCCGATTTAAATCAATAAAAATTTTTCAAAAAGCCCTTGACAAACTTCACACGGTCGTATATAATCTATAAAGATGAACGTGGAACCGTTCAAATGAAGTATTTTACGGAGAGTTGCACGATGTCAAAACGAATTGCCGGTTTGTCCGGTGTTATCTGCTTTGCATATTATTATTACTTTACCATGCGCTAATCCCCAAGGTAAAGTGATTTGTGTTGCAACAAAAAGTTTTGTTTATCAGCTGCACAGGTTACTTGTGCAGCTTTTTTGTGAAACTGCCAAAGTGACCGGCAGACCTCTTTCCGAATAAAGAAAGGACTAATTATTATGGTAGTAGCATTAAAGAAGAATGTATCTGAAGAAAAGCGCGATCAGCTTATCGAATGGCTTGGCGGAATGGGCATCAAGGTCCATATTTCCGAGGGTGAGTACACAACGGTCCTCTGTCTTATCGGCGACACCACCAAGGTCGACAAGGATTTGATAGAGAGCCTTGACATAGTCGATTCCGTCACCAGAGTCACCGAGGCTTTCAAGTGCTGTAACCGCAAATTCCACCCTGACGATACCGTCATAGACGTTAAGGGCGTCAAAATCGGCGGCGGCAACTTCTGCATGATAGCCGGTCCTTGCTCTGTCGAAAGCGAAGACCAGATTGTCGCGGTTGCCAAGGCTGTCAAGGCGGCGGGCGCAAACATGCTAAGAGGCGGCGCATTCAAGCCGAGAACCTCGCCCTATGACTTCCAGGGTCTCCATGCAAGAGGACTTGAGCTTCTTAAGATAGCCCGTGAGGAAACAGGACTTCCCATTGTAACCGAAATCATGAGCACCAACGACCTTGATTTGTTCGAGGATGTCGATGTTTTGCAGGTCGGCGCAAGAAATATGCAGAACTTCGAAATGCTCAAGGAGCTCGGCAAGACCGACAAGCCGATTTTACTCAAGCGTGGTCTTGCAAATACCCTCAAGGAGCTTCTCATGAGCGCAGAGTACATCATGGCATCCGGCAACGAGAAGGTCATCCTCTGCGAAAGAGGAATCAGAACCTACAGCGACTACACGAGAAACACGATGGACATCTCGGCAATCCCGATGCTCCACGAGCTTTCGCACCTTCCCGTAATCGCCGACCCGAGCCACGCAACCGGAATGGCAAGACTCGTTCCGCCTATGGCAATGGCGGCAACAGCGGCAGGAGCCGACGGACTCATCATCGAGGTTCATAACGACCCGATGCACGCTCTCTGCGACGGCGCACAGTCGCTTCGTCCCGAAGAGTTCGAGAAATTATCCAGTAAAATCACTGCTGTCAGGGAGGCTGCTCTCGGATGATTGCCGGAATCGTGGGCTTGGGGCTTATAGGAGCCTCGTTTGCCAAGGCTTATAAAGAGGCGGGGCACACCGTCCTCGGCTGGAACAGAAGTAAATCCGCTTTTGATTACCTCAAGCTTGCGGGCGACGTCGATGACGAGCTGACTATGGATAATCTCTCAGAGTGTGACATAGTTTTGATATCCGTCTATCCCGACGCCTGCATTGAGTATCTCGAGAAAGCCGCACCCTATTTCGGCTCAAAGCCGGTTGTAATCGACTGTTGCGGCACCAAGCGAAAGGTCACCGAGGTTGGTTTCAGGCTTGCCGATGAATACGGCTTCACCTTCGTCGGCGGACACCCTATGGCGGGAACGCATAATTCCGGCTATAAGTATGCCAGAGCCGACATGTACAAGGGCGCACCGATGGTGCTCGTCCCGAACGGCGAGCCGAGCATCAAGCTTTTAAGCCACACAAAGGAGCTCTTGAAGCCTGCCGGATTCGGAAGCATCTCGGTCACGACTGCCGAAAAGCACGACGAGATGATTGCTTTCACCTCCCAGCTTGCCCACGTTGTTTCGAACGCCTATATCAAGAGCCCCACGGCTCGCGAGCACAAGGGCTTCTCGGCGGGAAGCTATAAGGACATGACCAGAGTTGCTTGGCTCAACCCCGAAATGTGGGCGGAGCTGTTCCTCGAAAACGGCGACAATCTTATAAAAGAACTTGATATTCTGGTTGAAAACCTCGACCAATACAGAACTGCGATTCGTGAAAACAATAAAGATGAGCTGATTAAGCTCTTAGACGACGGCAGAAAGATAAAAGCGGAGGTAGACGGAAGATGAGTGTTGTAAATGTGACGGCATCCCGAAGTTACGATGTAACCGTTTCGGACGGTATTTTAGACAGGTGCGGTGAGTTCTGCAAGCCCCTTGTCAAGGGCAAAACCGCCGTCATCGTCTCGGATGACAACGTCTTTCCTCTCTATGGCAAGAGGGTTACGAAGAGCCTCGAGAACGAGGGCTTCGTCGTGAAGGAATTCGTCGTCCCGCACGGCGAGCGCTCGAAGAGCTTGAGCTCATATATCAATCTCCTCGAATTCCTCTTCGAAAGCGGTGTCACGAGAAGTGACCTGCTTGTCGCTCTCGGCGGCGGAGTAGTAGGGGATCTTTGCGGCTTTGCGGCGGCAACCTATCAGCGCGGAGTGCAGTTTGTCCAGATTCCGACAACCCTTCTTGCGATGGTCGACTCCTCTGTCGGAGGAAAAACTGCTGTAAACCTTGAAAACGGCAAGAATCAGGTCGGCTCCTTCTATCAGCCGTCAGCCGTAATCTGCGACCCGAAAACCCTTTCGACACTTCCCGAGGAGGAATACCTCTGCGGCTGTGCCGAAGTTATAAAGTATGCCGTTCTTTTCAGCGAGGAGTTCTTCACCCAGCTTGAGGAGGTCCCCGCCAAGAATCAGCTCGAAAACGTCATCACCACCTGCGTCACCATGAAGCGCGATATCGTCAAAGCCGACGAGTTCGACACCGGCGAGAGAATGCTCCTTAACCTCGGGCACACCGTCGGTCACGCAGTCGAGGGCTTGAGCGGCTTCCAGACCCTTCACGGTCAGGCTGTTGCCATCGGTCTTGCGACCATCTCGCGCTCCGCTGCGAAGTACGGCTATCTGAGCGACGCTGATTGCGAGAGAATTATTGCACTCTTAGAGAAATACGGTCTCCCGACCGATACCGAATACACAGTTGACGACATGTACACATTGGCACTTTCCGACAAGAAAGCCACGAGCGACACCATTACAATAGTAGTGCCCCGTAGAATCGGGCATTGCGAGCTCATGAAGCTCCCGAAATCTCAGCTTAAGGATTGGCTTTGATATGACAAGAGAACTCATCCCCGGCGAGAGAACAGGCTCAGTTCTGATACCTGCTTCGAAATCTCAGGCGCACAGAGCCGTTATTTTGGCGGCTCTTGGGTCGCATGATGTCGAAATCACCTGTAAAGGCATCTCCAATGACATCATCGCCACTGCCGACTGCATGAATTCAGCAGGCGCGAATATAGAGATTCAGAACAACAAAATACATGTCTCGCCGGTTTCAAGTCAGCACTCAGACACTTTCGAGTGCGGAGAAAGCGGCTCGACCCTTCGGTTCCTGATTCCCGTTTTCGGAGCTTTGGGAGTAGAAGGGGACTTTATCCCAAAGGGCAGGCTCATCGACCGCCCGCTGAGTCCTCTGGACGAAGTACTCACTGCTCACGGCATGAGCATTTCGAAGACCGAAACCACAATTCGGGTTTCCGGCAGGCTCGCTTCCGGCGAATACGAAATCCCCGGGGATGTCTCCTCGCAGTACATAACCGGGCTTCTTCTGGCGTTGCCGCTTCTTGAAGGGGATTCGACCCTTCGGGTGACGGGAGTGCTCCAGTCAAAGGGCTATATCACCATGACCGAAGAGCTTCTTCGGAAGTCGGGCATCGAATACAATCACACCGGCGACACCTACTGTATAAAAGGCTCACAGAAACCTGATTTGGGCGAGAGCTTCACCGTTGAGGGCGACTATTCCAATGCGGCGTTCTATCTCTGCATGGGTGCGCTTTCGGATGAGGGAGTCACGGTTACCGGCTTGAACCCCGATTCGACCCAGGGCGATAAGGCGGCAATCGAAGTCCTCAAGGAAATGGGCGCAGATATTTCGGTCGACGGCAATTCGGTGACCGTAAAGAAGGGGAATCTTAAGGGCGTCACGATTGACGCTTCCCAGATTCCCGACCTGATTCCGACACTCTGCGTTGTTGCCTCCGTCTGCAAGGGCGAAACAAGAGTCATCAACGCCGAACGCCTCAGAATCAAGGAATCGGACAGAATCGCCTCGACCTGTGCGCTTATAAACGATCTCGGCGGCAATGCAAGGGAGCTTCCCGACGGTATAATCATAACAGGCGTCAGAAATCTCACCGGCGGCACGGTCGACAGCTGTAACGACCACCGAATCGCAATGAGTGCGGCGGTCGCAAGCTGTGCATCAACCGGTAAAGTAACAGTGCTTGACAGCATGTGCGTAAGAAAGTCTTATCCCGACTTCTGGGAGGACTTCTTAACACTAAAGATAAAATCATAGATAAGGACGGTGCAAGATGGCAAGCAGTATCGGCAGTAACATCAGGCTCACCATATTCGGACAGTCCCACTCGGCGGCTATCGGAATGACCCTCGAGGGGCTCCCTGCGGGAATAAAAATCGACTTTGACAAGCTTGAAGCTTTTACATCACGTCGTGCTCCCGGCAAGAATGCCTATTCAACAGCCCGCAAGGAAGCCGACAAACCGGAATTCGTTTCCGGGCTTCGCGACGGCGTCACCTGCGGCGCACCGCTCACGGCGATTATAAGAAACACCGACACCCGCTCGAATGATTATAGCGAGCTTAAAATCCTACCAAGACCCGGGCATGCCGACTATACTGCATCCGTCAAATACGGCGGATTTCAGGACTACGCCGGCGGCGGGCACTTCTCGGGCAGACTGACAGCGCCGCTGTGTGTTGCCGGAGGAATAGTACTCCAGATTCTCGAAAGCCTGGGCATTACCGTTATTTCCCGGATCGCTTCTATAGGCGACGTTTTCGATGACGGCGAGCTCATTGAATCGACTGCCGGAAAGCCTTTCCCGACGGTAAGCGACGAGAGCGCCACTAAGATGCAGGAGTGCATAGCCTCAGCCAAGAGCGAGGGCGACTCGGTCGGGGGAGTGGTCGAATGTAAAGTGCTTGGGCTTCCCATGGGGCTCGGTGACCCGATGTTCGACGGAATGGAAAACAGGATTGCAAACATCGTCTTCGGAATCCCGGCAGTGAAGGGAATAGAGTTCGGAATCGGCTTTGAGGCGTCAAAGCTTCGTGGCAGTCAGAATAACGACCCGTTTGAAATCAAGGACGGCAAAATAGTCACTACTACCAATAACTGTGGAGGCATCCTCGGCGGCATCACAACCGGAATGCCGCTTACATTCAAAGCCGCATTCAAGCCGACACCGTCAATCTCCCAGAAACAGCACTCAGTAAGGCTCGATTCCATGACGGAGGGCGAGCTTGTCGTAAAGGGTCGACACGACCCCTGCATAGTGCCCCGTGCGGTTCCCTGTGTCGAAGCCGCCGCCGCAATCGCCGTTTACGACGCTTATCTCGAATATAAGAAATACTTATAATATATTTATAATAATAGACACGAAAGGACATGACATATGGCTATTGTAGATGAAACCGAGAAGATTACACCCGACACCGCCGACGGCAGAAAGGTCTATCGCAACAAGATTGATGAAATTGACAACGAAATAGTCAGGCTTTTCGGCGAGAGAATGGAGACCGCCGCAGGCTTGGCATCCTTCAAGAAGGAGCACAGCCTTCCGGTCTTAGATATCCGTCGTGAACGCGAAAAGATTCAGGACGTTGTCGACAAGACCCCCGACGAGCTCAAGGAATACACCGAGCTTCTCTATTCGTTTATCCTGGAGCTCAGCCGCGGCTATCAGAACCGTCTCATCGGTCAGGGAAGCGAGCTCAGCTCAAAAATTTCCTCGGCAATAGAAAACACACCCAAGCTTTTCCCCGAGCGTGCCGTAGTCGCATGTCAGGGCGTTGAGGGCGCATACTCCTCGATAGCCGCAGGGAAGCTCTTCAAGTCGCCGAACGTTATGTACTTCTCAACCTTCGATGCCGTCTTTACCGCAATCGAAAAGGGCTTCTGCAAGTATGGCGTAATCCCTCTTGAGAACAGCACCGCCGGCTCGGTCAACTCCGTCTATGACCTGATGACCAAGCACAGCTTCAATATCGTCCGCAGTATCCGCCTGAAGGTTGAGCACAATCTCCTCACAAAGCGCGGCACCAAGCTCGAAGACATCACCGAGATTTACTCACATCAGCAGGCGATAACTCAGTGCGCCGAATTCTTGTCCACCCTCAAGGGAGTCAAAGTCATTCCTTGCGAGAACACTGCCGTTGCCGCCAAGATGGTCGCTGAATCGGATAGAAACGATATCGCAACCCTTTCCTCGAGTGAATGCCGGAAGCTCTATGGTCTCGAATGCCTCAAGTCAGCAGTTCAGGACAACGACAACAATTACACAAGATTCATCTGCATCTCGAAGGATCTCGAAATCTATCCCGGTGCCGACAGAACCAGTCTTATGTGCGTCCTCGAGGATAAGCCCGGTTCGCTCTATAAGCTTCTTTCAAGGCTCTATGCCTTCGGAATCAACCTTTCGAAGCTTGAGAGCCGCCCGATTCCCGACAAGGATTTCGAGTTCATGTTCTATTTCGACCTCGACACCTCCGTCTATTCTCCTCAGTTCCTGCAGCTGATGAGCGAGCTCGGAGATATTTGCAGCGAATATAACTACTTGGGCAGCTACAGAGAGGTAATATAAAGTGTCGTTGAAATGCGGTCTCTTAGGTGAGACCTTGGGGCACAGCTATTCTCCTCGGATTCATGCCTATTTAGGCGACTACGACTACCGTCTCTACGAAATCCCCCGTGATAAAGTCGAAGACTTCATCCTTCACGGCGACTGGGACGGCTTGAATGTCACGATACCGTATAAAAAGGTCGCCGCATCCCTCTGCGACGAGCTTTCGGATATTGCAAAAAGCCTTGGAAGCGTCAATACTCTTGTCAAGCACGATGGCAGAATCTATGGCTATAACACCGACTATTACGGATTCAGGAGCATGGTTCTTGAAACCGGCGTCCAAGTCTCCGGCAAAAAAGTCTTGGTTCTTGGAACCGGCGGCACCGGCGTGACCGTCAAGAAAGTCCTGAGCGAAATGGGTGCCGAAGTAATCCCGATAAGTCGCTCGGGCGAAGACAACTACGACAACATCGAAAAGCATTCGGATGCTGTCCTCGTAGTAAACGCGACACCCGTTGGAATGTACCCGAAAAACGGCGTTTCGCCCCTCGATTTAAGAAGAATTCCCGCTTGCGAGTGCGTCCTTGACGTAATCTACAACCCGATGAGAACGGCGCTGATTTTGCAAGCCGAAGCTCTCGGACTTAAGTACAAGAGCGGGCTCCACATGCTCGTGGCGCAGGCAAAATACAGCTCCGAGCGATTCCAGAATAAAAAAATTAGTGACGATTCGGTTACATTTATCGAAAAATCGTTGACAAAAGAGCTCGAAAACATTATATTAATAGGGATGCCGGGTAGCGGCAAATCGGTCGTGGCTCAGGCTCTCGGGCAGAGGCTACATAGGCAGGTCATCGAAACCGATGCGGAAATCGTGAAGAATGCCGGGATAAGCATCTCCGAGATATTCGAGCGCTTCGGCGAAAGTGAGTTCCGAAGGCTTGAAACCGCCGAAATGCAAGCCTCCGGCAAGCTTTCTGAGAGAATCATCTCCACCGGTGGCGGAGTCGTCACGAGGGAGGAAAACTATAACCTTCTCCATCAGAACGGCATCATCGTCTGGCTCGAGCGTGACACTCAAAAGCTCCCGACCGACGGCAGACCCATTTCACAGAAGTCGGATCTATCGGAGCTTTATGAAGATCGCAAGCCTATGTACGAGCGCTTCGCAGACATAAAGGTCGACAACAACGGAACGGTTGCGGAAACCATCGACAGGATTATAAAAGAAATCGAGGGCATGGTATAATGAAAATACTTGTAATAAACGGTCCGAATCTGAACATGCTCGGAATCAGGGAGCCCGGAATCTATGGCTCCGAGACCTATGCCTCGCTTGTAAAGCTGATATTCGAATATTGCGACAGCAGGGGAATAGAAGTGGATTTCTTCCAGTCGAATCACGAAGGCGCAATCGTCGACAGGATTCAGGATGCCTATGGAGTTTTCGACGGAATAGTCATAAATCCGGCGGCTTACACCCACACAAGCGTGGCAATCTTAGACGCTTTGAAGGCTGTTTCGATTCCTGCGGTTGAGGTTCATATCTCGGCTGTCAACGAACGCGAGGACTTCCGGCAGATTTCCTACGCCGGCAAGGCATGCGTAAAGACCTATATGGGACTCGGCTTTAACGGCTATATCGAAGCCGTGAAGTTCTTGGAGGATTATCTCGCCAAGAAGCAATAAATTTTTCATAACTAAAGGAGCAACCCAATGGCACTAAGACTTGTAATCGACTCAGCATCAGATATAACCGTCAACGAAGCAAAAGAACACGGTTGGTATCTCATCCCATTGACCGTCACAATCGGCGGCACGGAGTATAGAGACGGTGTTGACATCACTCCCGACAGATTCTACGACATGCTCGTCGAGTCGGACGACCTCCCGCACACCTCTCAGCTTACACCGGCTGATTATGAAAAGGCTTTTGAAGAAGTTATCGCCGATGGCGACACGCCATTTGTCATCACACTTTCATCAAAGCTTTCCGGAACCTATCAGTCCGCCTGCATCGCAGCAGAGTCCTTCGACCCGAAGCCGATAGTAGTCGACAGCCTGAGCGCGGCATTAGGCGAAGCAGTATTTATAAGATACGCAGATTCTCTTATCAGAGACGGTATGGGTGCAGAAGAGTTAGAGAAGACCCTCAATGAAGTAAGACATAAGATAAGAATCTTAGCACTCCTTGATACCCTCAAGTACTTAAGAAAAGGCGGCAGAATCTCGGCGGCGGTAGAGTTTGCGGGAAGCCTTCTCCAGATAAAGCCGGTTATCGGCGTTGTTGAAGGCGAAGTAGTGATGGTCGGAAAAGCCAGAGGCTCGAAGAAGGGGAATAATCTCTTGAATGAGCTTATCAACAAGGGCAACGGCATCGACTTCTCAAAGCCTTATTCGTTGGCGTACACCGGCAACAGCAGAGGTACCTTGACAAATATGTCGAGGATTCAAGAAGCCTCTGGGAGTCTGAAACAAGTGAGCTTCCCGTCATGAGAATCGGCGCCACAATCGGCACCCATATCGGTCCGGGTGCAATAGGAGTAGTCTTCTTCGAAAAGTAGTTTTTCTCTTAGAAGTGAGGTAACCATGAAAGAGATCGAGACCACTATAGCAAGCAATATAATAGAATTGAGAACCCGTGCAGGAATGACCCAGCTTGAGCTTGCCGAAAAGCTCAACTATTCCGACAAGTCCGTCTCCAAGTGGGAACGGGCTGAGGCTCTGCCGGATGTAATAGTTCTCCGCAATATCGCCGACATCTTCGGCGTGACGGTCGACTATCTCGTTCGCCCTCACGACCCTGAGGAGAAGATAAGCATCCTCGATTCCGTCAAGACCACCATCCCATATCAGATTATAATGGCAATCACTTCGGTCGGAATTATGACTGTCGCAACGATTCTCTTTGTCATCTTCTGGTTGAGGGGCTTGATATATTGGCAGGTGTTCGTCTATGCTCTGCCGGTTCTTTTCACGGCGCTGTTGGTCCTCAACTCAATCTGGCATGATGGCAAATATAACTTTGTGATAGTTTCGCTTCTGGTCCTGAGTATAGTCACGACTCTGTATGTGGTCTTCCTTAAGCACAACTGGTGGCAGTTATTCTTGATAGAGATTCCTGCGGAGGCACTGGTAGTCCTGAGCTTCCGACTGTTCCATGCGAACCATAAAAAAGACGAATCGAAGTAATAATTATGGCGGTAGAATTCCTTGATTTGGGACTCTACCGCTTTATTTTTAAGAGTAGAGACGATTTTTTCGGGTACCGGTTGAAATTTTCAAGCCAAAGTGGTATCATAATCTGCGAGCAAAATCCCATAAGACTGTAAGGAGACAATAAAAATGATAAGACTTTTCACCGATACCTCCGCAATTCTGAGCCCCGCGGTTCTTAAGGAGCATAATGTTGAGATTGTACATTTTCACTATAGCATAAATGACGAGGTTATAGAGTATAACACCCTCGAAGGCTTCGACGGCAAGTCGTTCTATAAAGCCATGCGTGAGGGCGCAGACATAAAGACCTCGATGGTAAATATCGTCGATTATATGAAGGCTTTCGAGCCCGCACTTCAGAACGGCGACGACGTTCTCTATGTCGGAATGGCGGGTGGAATAAGCGGAGCGATAGCTTCCGCAAAAATCGCCGCAAGTGAGCTTCAGGAATCCTACCCCGAGCGCTCGATAGTCGTTTTCGACTCATATGCCGCCTCTCTGGGCGAGGGAATGCACGTCCTCGACGCCGCCGAGCTCATCGAGAAGGGCGAAAGAATCGACGTTGTCGTCAACGAGCTTTATAATCGCCGTGAGAAGCTTTGCCAGTACTTCACCGTTGACGACATGAAGTATCTCAAGAAGGGCGGAAGAGTTTCGGGAGCGGTTTCATTCGCCGGCTCGCTCCTCAATGTCAAGCCGATTCTCATGGGCGACAACACCGGTCACATCGTCTTCAACGGTGTCGCAAGGGGAGAGAAGAGGGCAATCGCCACTCTCGTCGACAAATATCAGAAGCTCTGTTCGGATATGTCCCTCGATATAAGCATTGCCCATGCCGATAACGAAGCAGGAGCGATGAATCTCCTCGATCAGCTCAAAGCTATCGGCTTCACCGGAAATGCTATGATAGAACAGTACGAGCCCGTAACCGGCGGTCATGCCGGACCGGGAACGATAGCACTGTTCTTTAGAGGAATACACAAATAATAATTATTGCATCAAAAATCCGCCTTCGTGGCGGATTTTTTTCGTTTTCAGGCGATATTTAACATAGATTTAACATAACAGTACTTTCAGACTTAACATTAACTGCGTTATATTAGAGCCATGGACGGCAAAAGTCCGTCTCACTTGTATTATCTGAAAGGATGTTATTTGAAATGAAAAAAGCAAGAATATTTGCGCTTATTATGTGCCTCGTATTGGCACTCGGCTCTTTCACCGCTTGCGGCGAAACCGAAGCTCAGTCGGTTTCCACCGACGGCTCCACCTCAATGGAGAAGGTCATGGGTTACTTCATGGAAGCCTTCATGGAGGAGAACGAAAACATCACCGTTACTTACAATCCCACCGGTTCCGGCTCCGGAATTCAGGCTGTAATCGACGGCATCTGCGACATCGGTCTTGCAAGCCGTAACCTGAAGGACGAGGAGCTCGAGACCTGCGACCAGACAGTAGTTGCAATCGACGGTATTGCAGTAATCGTAAACACCTCTAACACCGTATCTGATCTCACAATCGCTCAGATCGCTTCCATCTTCACCGGCGAAATCACCAACTGGAGCGAAGTAGGCGGCGAGGACCTTCCAATCGTCTGCATCGGGCGTGAAGCTTCCTCCGGCACCCGTGACGGCTTCGAGTCCATCACCGGAACCGCTGATGCTTGCGTCTACTCTCAGGAGCTCACCTCCACCGGTGACGTTGTCAGCGCAGTTTCCTCGAACCCGAACGCAATCGGCTATGTTTCACTCGCTTCCGTAAACGACACCGTAAGTGCAATCTCCGTTGAGGGAGTATTCCCGACCAGTGCTACAGTCCTTGACGGCTCATATGCAATCCAGAGAAACTTCATCTTTGTAACCAAGAAGGACACTGCTCTCTCGGATGCCGCTCAGGCATTCTATGACTTCTGCACCAGCTCCGCTGTAAACGAGTATGTAGAAGCCGCAGGTTGCGTCCCCGTAAATTAAATATAGCGACAGAAAGGAAGCCGCAGGCATGGATAAAGTCAAGAAAACAGCACACCTGATAGACCGGATAATGAACGCTATATTCATAATCTGCGGCTTTTTAGCTGTTGCACTTGTAGTAGTAATAACAGTATATCTTGTTGTATCAGGCATACCGGCAATAAAGGAAATAGGAGTCTTCAAATTCCTCTTCGGAACCGTCTGGAAGTCAACAGGCGAAAACCCGTCCTATGGAATACTTCCATTCATCTTAACGAGCGTCTTCGGAACCTTCGGAGCAATGCTCATAGGTTTCCCTCTGGGGCTCTTGTGTGCGGTGTGCATAGCAAAAATGTCCGGCAAAAGATTTTCCGGAATCATGCGCTCGATAGTCGACCTGATGAGCGAAATTCCGTCTGTAGTGTTCGGACTTGTCGGAATGATCTATGTAGTTCCCGCAGTCAGGGAAATGTTTAATCTTCCCGACGGAGCGAATTTATTCTCGGCAATAGTAGTACTCATAATCATGATTCTCCCGTCGGTAATTTCGATGTCCGAAACGGCAATAAGAGCAGTTCCCAAGGAATATGAAGAAGCGTCTCTGGCACTCGGCGCCAACAAAACCGAAACCATCTTCAATGTCACGATTCCCGCGGCGAAGAGTGGAATATTAGCTTCCTTGGTAATGGGAACAGGTAGGGCAATAGGCGAAACAACAGCTGTAATGATGGTAGCCGGAAACGTTGCAAATATGCCCGGGCTCTTCAAGAGCGTCAGATTCCTGACAACGGCGATAGTAAGCGAGATGGCTTACTCTTCGGGTCTCCAGCGTCAGGCACTGTTCAGCATAGCACTCGTTCTCTTCGTATTCATCATGATAGTAAATCTAATACTGAATCTTGTTGTAAAACGCAAGAAGGACAAATAACTTATGAAAGATTTGAAAAAGAGCAATGGCAGTATATCCACTTCCAGAAAAGTAAAAACAGCGATTCTCAAGGCACTTGTCTATCTTTCAGCGGTTTTAATCATAGCCGCAGTGCTGTTTGTGGTAGTGGTGATAGTAATAAGAGGACTTCCGAATATCAGTTGGGAATTCCTTTCGAACGGCGTCAGCTACTTAAAGGGCATCACGGGAATTCTCCCGAACATCTTAAACACCATCTATGTGGTAATCATGACGCTTGTAATCGTTCTCCCCGTCGGAACGGGAGCGGCGATATACTTAAATGAATATGCAAAAAACAAGAAAGCAGTTGCGGTAATCGAATTTGCGACCGAAACGCTTGCGGGAATCCCGTCAATCATCTATGGTCTGGTCGGCATGCTTATCTTCGTCCAGACCTTCAAGCTGAAGACAAGCCTTCTTGCAGGTTCTCTCACGCTCGTAATCATGACTCTTCCAACGATAGTCAGAACAGTTCAGGAGAGCTTGAAGACCGTCCCGGACAGCTACCGTGAAGGTTCCTTGGCACTCGGCTCCGGAAAGTGGCACATGGTCCGTACTGTTGTCCTTCCCTCGGCTATAGACGGTATCGTCACCGGTTGTATCCTTTCGATAGGAAGAATCGTCGGCGAAAGTGCGGCACTTCTCTTCACCGCAGGCATGGCGGACGTCATCTATACACCTCTTGAGGCTATAACCCCGAACCACGCCGGCTCAACTCTTGCGGTTGCACTTTATGTCTACGCCAAGGAGCGTGCCGATTCCGGAACAGCGTTTGCAATCGCGTTCATACTGCTTATTCTTACACTTATAATAAATACAGCCGCAAAGATTGCCGGCAAGAAGCTAAAGAGGAGGACGGAGAATGAGTGAACCTCTCATAGACGTCAAAAATATGAATCTCTGGTACGGAGAAAATCACGCAATCAAAGACATCAGCATAGGAATCCCTCAGAACAGAATCACGGCTCTTATCGGTCCGTCGGGTTGCGGAAAATCGACTTTTTTTAAGTCCCTCAACCGAATGAACGATTTAGTCGAAGGCGTAAAGATAGAGGGCAAGCTCACACTTGCCGGTGTAGACATATATAAAGATATCGACGTGTCGGTTCTTAGAAGGCGTGTCGGAATGGTCTTCCAGAAGCCGAATCCATTCCCAATGAGCATCTATGACAACGTTGCCTATGGCTTGAGGATTCAGGGTGTCAAGTCGAGAGTCCAGCTCGACGAAGCGGTTGAGCGATCTTTAAGACAGGCGGCAATCTGGGACGAGTGCAAGGACAGATTAAAGAAGAGCGCCTTGGGACTTTCCGGCGGACAGCAACAGCGTCTTTGCATCGCGAGAACAATAGCGGTAGAACCCGAGGTAGTACTCATGGACGAACCAACTTCGGCTCTTGACCCGATTTCAACTTCAAAAATAGAAGAGCTCGCATTGGAGCTCCGCAAGAATTACACAATCGTAATAGTAACACACAATATGCAACAGGCGGCGAGAATTGCCGACAAGACGGCGTTCTTCCTTCTGGGCGAGCTGGTCGAATATGGCGACACGAGCAAGATGTTCTCTTCGCCCTCTGACGACCGCACAGAAGCATATATAACGGGGAGGTTCGGATGATGAGAGAAAATCTTTCAAGACAGCTTGAACTTTTGAATAACGAGCTGATAGAAATGGGTGCCCTCTGCGAGGACGCAATCGCATCCGCTGTAAAATATCTTTCGACGGCTGACAGTAAGCTACTTGAGAACGCCTCAGAAGCGGAACGCCAGATTGACCGTCAGGAGCGCGAAATCGAAGACCTCTGCATGAAGCTCATAATCCGCGAACAGCCGGTTGCAACCGATTTAAGAGTTATCTCTTCCGCATTACGAATGACCTCCGACATGGAGAGAATCGGCGATCAGGCATATGACATTTCCGATGTCGCAAAGAACATCGTACCTCTGAAGGTCGGCGGAGAAATCCGGATTTACGACATGGCGGAAGCAACAGTCAGAATGGTAACCGAAAGCGTCAATTCGTTCGTAACGAAGGATGTTGCCGCCGCAAAGGCAGTTATCGCCATGGATGACGTTGTCGACAGACTTTTCGATGACGTCAAGAACGAGCTTACCGCCGCAATCGAGAATAAGAGCGGCAAGGGCGAGCTCTATATCGACCTTCTGATGATTGCAAAATACTTCGAAAGAATCGGTGACCACGCCGTCAACATAGCCGAATGGGTTATTTACTCGGTGACTGGCTCACACAAAGCCTAGTTGCGGAGCAGTCAAAAATATGCTATAATCAAATTATAGCTATGTTAGGAGTGATGGTCTTGGCAAGGATTTATTTGGTCGAGGATGACGACAATATAAGAAAGCTCATCTGCTATGCACTTTCGAAAGAAGGTCACGACATAGTCGGATTCCCGACTCCCACAGAGTTCTGGGATGAATATCGGCATGAGAAGCCGGAGCTTCTTCTTTTGGACATAATGCTCCCCGAGGAGGACGGACTCTCTATCCTGAAGAAAGTCAGAGCAGAATCTGATATGCCTGTTATAATGCTTACGGCAAAGGGCTCGGAGTTCGATAAAGTCACAGGCTTAGACTTAGGTGCCGATGACTACATCACAAAGCCCTTCGGCATGACCGAGCTTTCCTCCCGTGTCAGAGCTGTTCTCCGCAGAAGCGGCAAGGCGCTTGACAAGTCAACCGAATATCACGCCGGGGACATATATCTTGATTCGGAAAAGCACACTGTCAGAGTCGGCGACGAGCCTGTCTCCCTCTCGTTCAAAGAATACAGCATCCTTCTTATGCTCCTGCAGGCTAACGGCAAGGTCGTCGGCAGGGAAGAGCTCCTTAACCACATTTGGGGCGAGTACTACGGCGAGTCGAGAACCTTGGACGTCCACATAAGGACGCTTCGCCAGAAGCTCGGCGAGTCGGGAAGCCTTATCCAGACAGTAAAAAAAGTCGGTTACAGAATAGGTGAATAAAAATTGAGCACACTCAGTAAAAAAATATTTCATTCGGTAATTTTGGTGGCACTATTGGTGCTGATTGCCTGCATCGCCCTTATTATGGGCGTACTCTTCGATTACTTCGAAACGAGCCTTGAATCTCAGCTTCAGGAAAAGGCGGAGTATATCGCTTACGCCGTCAACCAAGAGGGAATTGGGCTTATCGAAGGCTACGGCGACGAGGAATCGAGAATCAGCGTCATCGCCTCCGACGGAACGGTTATCTATGATTCCGCCGCCGATGCGGAAACCCTCGAGAACCACTCCGACCGTGAGGAGATAATCGAAGCTCTTGCGACCGGAACCGGTTCGAGCACCCGTTACTCCGAAACCCTCACCGAAAAGACAATCTACTATGCGATTCTTCTGGATGACGGAAGCGTCCTTCGTGTCGCGGCAACGCAGTATACGGTTGTGACTGTTCTTCTTGGGCTTGTAAGACCGATACTTGTTGTATTAGCAATAGCACTTATACTTTCGCTTATTCTTTCGCTCAGGGCTTCGAAGTCGATAGTCGAGCCGATTAATAATCTCAATCTCGACTCTCCCGAAAAGAACGAAACCTATGAGGAGCTCACGCCTCTTCTCAACAAGCTTTCGGCTCAGAGAAGGACGATAGCGGAGCAGATAAAGAGTGCCGAAAAACAGCAGTCGGAGTTCCGGCTCATAACCGAAAACATGAGCGAGGGCTTCCTCGTCATCGACAAGGACCTCTGCATCCTGACATATAACAGTGCGGCTCTGAGCCTTCTCGGGCTCAGCACTCCCGTTACAGGAAGTGTTCTCCGGTACAACCGCACAAAGGGGTTGAGAACCGCCATCGAGTCTGCGCTTTCAGGTGAGAAAGCCGAGAGCTCGATGGAGGTATCCGGACGGTGCTACAGCCTGATAGCGAGCCCCGTATACGAAGAAAACGCCGTAATCGGCGCGGTAATCATAATCCTCGACGTTACGGAAAGCCGGGAGAGGGAACAGCTGAGACGCGAATTTACCTCGAATGTCTCCCACGAGCTGAAAACGCCGCTCACTTCAATCTCCGGCTTTGCCGAGATGCTGATGGCGGGTGATGTGCCTGCAGAACTCTCAAAGGACTTTTCAAAGTCCATCTATGACGAAGCCCAGCGGCTGATAGCGCTTATTGGCGACATAATCAAGCTAAGTGAACTTGACGAGGGAAATGTCGGCGGGCTCGACCGCGAGGATGTTGATCTTTTGACCCTTTCCGAAAGCGTCAGACAGCGTCTTTTGCAAGAAGCCGAAAAGAAGAGTGTCGAGCTCACCGTTGAGGGAGAGAGTGCACACGTCAACGGAATTCTCAGAATCTTAGATGAGATGATATATAACCTTGCCGACAACGCCATAAAGTATAATCACCAAGGCGGCAAGGCGATGATTAGCGTCACGAATGCTCAAGACAGCGTTATTCTCAAAGTAAGCGACACCGGTTGCGGAATTCCACAGTCAGAGACGGACAGAGTCTTTGAGCGCTTCTACCGTGTCGACAAGAGCCGTTCCGGCGAAGTACCGGGCACAGGCTTGGGTCTTTCGATAGTCAAGCACGGCGCTATCTACCACGACGCAAAAATCACCCTTGACAGTAAAGAAAACGTCGGAACCACGATAACAATCGAGTTCCCGAAAGTAAGTCAGTAACGCCAAAAGCCTTTTCATAAGTAGTGTGAGAAAACGCTCTTGATAGAATTCATAGTTCTATCAAGAGCGTTTACTTTGTATGATTTAATTTTCGGAGACAGGCACGCTATCCATATAACAACAGTCTGGACAAAGGTCGATTTTGTTTTCCCATACGACGCTACTGTCGACGTTCGGGTCAATATCCCAGGAAATGCTTCTACTATCATCCAAGTAGACCCTCTTGAATGTCTCTTTGTCAGAAAGCGCGCTGAATGCGTTGCCACCTAAAATCAGAGTTTTTACATCCAAAAGTCGTCTTTCGCCGTTATCAAAGAGTATGGTCAAAGTATAGTCGTCATTTGCCGAAACATCGGAAATCCGCCTTCTTCCAGCCGCAAAATATTCTGCGGCTTTCCTGTCAAAGCCTTTGGACAGATAGTATTCAATACTTCCGGACATAATCTCACCTCAAATCTACTTTACTTCAAGGGCTCGATGGAGAATAAGCCCTGTTTTTGTCTTGCAAGCTCCCAATTCTCTCTCAGCTCTTCCTGATGAAATGCCGCCCAACCCAAAAGCATTTTAAGCTGTTTTGAGGGCATCGTCCCTTCAAGAACTTCAAGCTCTTCTATTGATACTAGCACCTCGGAACCGCCGTAGGTCGCGTGAAAATGCGGCGGCATATGGTCATTCCAGTAAATACTTATCTTTATACCTCTGAATGCACAAATTGTCGGCATCAGATCACCTCTTTCACATTTATTATAGCATATTTGTGGCGCTATATCAAGATAGTTTTTTTATTTGACGGACAAAGATTACCTTTTGTCGATAATAAGTTGCTTTATGTCAAATAATGTGCTATAATTGATGTCAATAAGGGGTGATACTATGGAAGGTAACGATGCGGCAAAAAAAGTCGTTCCTGTTTCGAATAAAAAATCAAAAGAACCCGGTCATTCAATCACTCGCGGAGGCATAGCCGGCGTTCTGGTTCTCACTCTCTTGCTTCTCTATCTTGCGGGAGTGAGGGCGTTCGGTCTGCCGATTCCGTTCCTTGACGAAAACGTGGCGATAATGTCGCTTGTGCGGCTTGCGCTGTTCGTTCCTATTCTGTTTCTGGGGAAGGAAATTTATATCCGCGGTTTCGGAAGGCTCGTAAAATTCAATCCGAACATCGACAGCCTTGCGGCGATTGCGACAACTCTCGCGACGGCGACTTCTTTCTATTCCCTCGTCATGGTAATAATCAGCCGCGAGGAATACGCCGACAGAATCCACTTCGAGGCCTGCGCCGTGATAATACTTTTCATGATGTGGGCTGAGTATCTCGAGGAGAAGCTGAACAAGTCAAAGGGTTCGACTGCCGACAAGCTCCGGGAGCTTTTCCCGAAGAACGTCACTGTTGTAAGAAACAATGTTGAATATACCGTCTCCGTCTCGGAGATTTCCGAGGGCGATACGATTCTCATCCAGCCCGGGCAGAGCTTCCCTTGCGACGGCTCGGTTCTTTCGGGAAGAGCCGGCGTTGACGAAAGCCTCTTCACCGGCGAAACAATTCCGGTTGAGAAAACGGTCGATGACAGGATTTTTGCGGGAACCGTCTGCCGGAGCGGATTTATAACAATCCGAGCGGAAGTTCTCGGTGACGAGTCGAACCTCGGCAAGATGATAATCGCCGCCCGCAATGCTGAGGCGGTCAAGAGCACCGATTCGAAGGTCTATACTCACCTCCAGAGAGATGAGAGGGTTTATTCTTTGTGCGTCGTCGGAGTGTCGGTTCTGGTCTTCTTTATCTGGCTGATGGCTTCGGGCGATTTCGCAAGGTCTCTTGAAGTCCTTGAGAGGATGCTTCTCACGTCCTGCCCATGTGCGGTCGGATTCGCAATCCCGTTTGCCGTGAATGCCGCCGTTTCCCGTGGCGAGCGTGAAGGCGTTGTTTATAAGAGCCCTTCTGCGCTCGAAAAGATTGAGTCTATCAACACCGTCGTCATGGACAAGACCGGCGTCATCACCGTCGGCAAGCCTTTTGTCACCGACGTTATCCCGTTCGGCACCGACGCCGTAGAGGTCGTCATGATAGCCGCTTCTCTTGAGTCCCACTCAACCCATCCGATTGCTTCGGCGGTTTTAGACTATGCCAAGAAGAATGACATCGAGCCGCTTGATTGCGACGTTTTCGAATCGGTTGAGGGCTTCGAAGTCAAGGGCGTTATCGAGGAGGATAACGTTTCCGTCGGAAGAGCGGATGCGGTGTTTATCGATGAATTTGAGGGCTACGCCGCCGTCTGCCAGCATTTAAGCGACGATGGCAAGACGATAGCCGCCGTCACCAGGAACGGCACACCGATAGGTGCAATCGCATTTCAGGACAAGCTCAAGCCGACGAGCAAAGCGGGGGTTGAACGTCTCGCCAAGCTCGGAATCCGCACAATAATGGTCACCGGTGACAGCCAGGGCACCGGCAAATCGGTCGCCGAGGAAATCGGAGTCTATGACCATGCCGAAAACGTTTCGCCGTCAAAGAAAGCCGAGATGATCCGTAAGCTCCGCTACGGCGGAAGAACCGTCGCGATGATAGGGGACAGCTCCAACGACGCTCTTGCCCTTGCCGCTGCCGATGTCGGAATTTCGATGAAGGACGGCTCGGACGTTGCGCTCGAAGCCTCCGATATAGTTCTTCTCAAGAACGACCTCCGGGATGCCTCCAATGCCGTCAGAATCTCTTCCGAGACGAAGAAGACTATTTCCTCGAACTTCCTCTTCGGAATGATATTCAACGCCGTAACGGTTCCGATAATGGCGTTCTCGCCGTTCATAATCTCCAACCCGACGATAGACGCGTTCATCTGCCTTGTCTGCCTCGCCGTCTCCACCGTCGCCGTCCTCTTCAACAGCGTCAGAATCAAAAAGATGGACCTGACCCTGCCGAAGGACTGACAGTAAGCATAATAAAGCCCCTTCCGGTTTGTTGGAAGGGGTTGTTTTTGTGTCAGATTTTCTTATACCTTACCTGCCTGAACGCTATCCCGTCATCCTCACCCTCAGCCGCAATCTCAGCCTGATACTTCGTCTTATCGAATTCCGGGAAGAAAGCGTCCGCTTCGGGACATTCGGCATCTATTTCGGTGAGAACAAGCTCGCCGGCGAGCTCTAAAGCCTGCGAGTACACCTGCGCCCCGCCGATGACACAGCAATCACTATTGCAGAGCTCAAACGCTTGCTCAAGCGAGCCCGCCGTTTCAACGCCGTCAATCTTAAGGCTCTTGTCTCTTGTAATCACTATATTTCTTCTCTTGGGGAGAGGTCTGCCGATTGAAAGGTATGTAAGCCTTCCCATTACAACCGTCTGCCCGAGGGTTTCGGCTCTGAAAAGCTTCATATCCGTCGGAAGGTGCCAGATGAGCGAATTATTTCGCCCGAGTTCCCGGTTTTTCCCGACAGCCGCAACAATCTTAATCATACGCTTGTCTCCTCACTGCGCAATCGGGAAGGAAATCTTCCCCATGTGCCGATAATCCACGAGCTTGACGTCAAGGCAATCCGCCGAGTTGTCGAACTTATAGAAATCGTCGACCTCGGGGTTCAGCCAGAGCTTCGGGGCAGGGTATCCTCCGCCGTTCTCGTCATAGCGCCGGATCTGCTCGTCGATGCCGGAAATCTGGTTGACATAGATGTGCGCATCCTTTATGGACCAGTCGAGCGTTCCCGGTTTGAGCCCTGCGACCTGCGCCAGCATGCAGAGAAGCACCGAATACTGAGTCACATTGAAGGGAAGTCCCAAAGGCACGTCACAGCTTCTCTGATGAACCCAGGCGTTGAGTTTTCCGTCCGTGACATCCCACTCACTGCTCCAAACGCAGGAGGGGAGAACCGCCGTCTCGAGATAGTCGTTCTGCCACAGCGACATGACCATCCGCCGGTCGGTTCTATTGTACTTGAGCTTATTTATGAGCTCGTCAATGAGCCCGAACTTTCGGACAATCCAGCCGTAGGCTGTGCCGATGGTGTGCGCCCATTCCTTGCCGAATTCTTTTCTAATTTCTTTTCTGACAAGCCCGCCGTTTCCGTCCGGAACCATCTGAGTGGCAGTCCAGAAGCCGTCCTCGTCAATCTCCCATTCGTTCCAGATGTTGACGTTTCTCTCTTGAAGCCATCTCACGTCGTTCGACTGCGCCTGATAAATCCAGAGCATTTCGAGCACCGCCTGACGGATAAAAAGCTGCTTCGTTGTAAGAACAGGGAACTCCTCGCCAATATCGAGTGAAAAATGCCACGAAGGAATCTTCACCGAGTTGACGCCTGTGCGGTTTTCGACCTCGATGCCGTCCTGTCTTATTTTCTTCAAAAGGCGGACATATTCATCGTCCCACTTTGACATAGCACACACCTCTCATTCTATAATTATTATAACACGCCTGTCAAGTCTTCATAAAAAACGCCGTCAAACAGCGTAGAATCACGGCGGAAAGCTAATAATTTTTTTCATTTTGTGCAAATTGCCTCTGGAATTTTAGGCTGAAATGTGCTATAATTAACTCATAGTAATTGAAATACAGACAGTAAAGAGGTAGTAATGATGTTTTGTGTGAATGATTACGTTGTTTATGGCAACGAAGGCGTTTGCAGGGTTGAAGACATCGGCAAGCCCTCGATATCGGGGCTGGATAAGCAGAAGGAGTATTACACTCTCGTGCCCTTCTACAGAAAGGGCAAAATTTACACACCGACCGATTCAACCATTCTTATGCGTAAGGTCATATCAAAGGAAAACGCCGAGGCACTGATTTCAAGAATAACCGAGATAAGCCCCGTTCTTGACGTCCCAAGGGATTCGAAGCTCGCGATGGAGTTCTACAAGTCCCTTGTCAAGACTCACGAGTGCGAAAAGCTCATCAGCATTATCAAGCACGTCTTCGAGAAGCAGAAGGAGCTTGTCGCCGAGAAGAAGAACGTTCCGGCTGTCGACCTTCGGTACATGAAGATTGCCGAGGATATGCTCTACGGCGAGCTCGGCTTCGCCCTGAACATCAAACCTGCCGATGTCAGAGGATATATAATTCGCAGTTGCGAGATGGAGGGATAACCCCTCCACCACCACGCTATGTGTGGCGGTCCCCCTCCCCTTTCAGGGGAGGCTTTTTTTGTTCTTACAAAAGTTTGTGCAGAAAGCAAAAAGGCTCCCCTGTCAAGGGGAGCTGTCAGCCGAAGGCTGACTGAGAGGTGCGACACGCAGTGGCGCGTCGCCGAAGGCGACTACTTATGATACCTAATCCCAGCATTAATCGTCAACGCCCTATAAATCTGCTCACTGAGCACTACTCTCGCAAGCTGATGAGGCAGAGTCATCCTTGACATCGAAATTCTCAGTTTGCAGGATTTCTTGACGCTGTCCGAAAGTCCGAAGGAACTGCCGATGAAGAAGTTTATGCTTGAGAATCCGTTCACTCCGGCGGAGTCGATTTCGCTTGCAAGCTCCTCGCTCGATATGAGCTTGCCTTCAACGCACATGGCGATGTTATATGCGCCCTTCTTCTCGAGGTACGGTTGCATGAGTTTCGCCTTATTCTCGAGTCCCGAGAAAATCTCGGCGTCGGAAGGATTGTCGGAAAGCCTTGACTCGGGGAGCTCCACAATCTCAAAATGAGCGAATCGGGAAATTCTCTTCGTATATTCCGCTATAGCCTCCCGCCAGTAGCTCTCCTTTAGTTTTCCGACAGCGATTATGGATATGTTCATCAGAAGGTCACCGCCATTCCGCTTGTTTCGACAGGCGCTATGTACAGAAGGTAATCCCGGTTCCGTGTGAACTCGTCCCCGAGCTCCCTCACAAGCGAATTTTCGGCAATCTGCGGGGTGTTGTTTTCACGGCTCAGGTGTCCCAGAACTATCTTCGTGAGCCCGTTTTCTATTAGGCTGTGGAGCTCTTTTGCACTCGCGCTGTTCGAAAGATGCCCGTCCGGCGAGGCGATTCTCTGCTTCAAGGCGAACGGGTAGGGACCGTTCCGGAGAAGATTCTCATCGTAGTTTGATTCTAAGAATACGAGATCCGCAAGCCTCAGGTTTTCGTCGACCTCTTTTGTGACGTGCCCGAGGTCTGTGCAGTAGACGCAGGTCTTGCCGTCCGGCATTTCAATCTTATATCCGACGCTTTCGATGGCATCGTGCGGCGTCTTGAACGACTTAATCGCGAAATCTCCGACGACAATCTCCTCGCCGACCTCCTGCTGACAGCATCCACGGCTCAGATGTCCGCGGTCGATGAGCCAGCGCATCGTCTTCGCCGAGGCATAGACGGGGATGTCGTAGTGCTTGTTGAAGACCTTCAGAGCCGCAATGTGGTCGGTGTGGTCGTGGGTTATGAAGACGGCTTTTACCGCTTCTACGGGGATGTCGTTCTGCAGCAGTGCCTGAGTGAGCTTCCGACAGCTCAAGCCGGCATCTATGAGAATCCCTTCGTTCGGATTTCCAATAAAGCAGGAATTCCCCGAGCTTGACGAAAACAGCGGATATATTCTTGACAACTTGACACGTCCCTTTCTGAATCTGGGCAAAACAAACCCTGCGTAAATCCCGCAAAGGAGATACGCAGGAGAATTATTATCTGTGGTATTTTATCAGCCGGTTCTCTTTACGGTGTCGTATTCTCTGACTCTGACAATGTCGGCACCGAGCCCCATGAGCTTGTCCTCGATGTTCTCATAGCCTCTCTCGATGTGGTAAATGTTCTCGACTACTGTTGTTCCGTTCGCCATGAGACCTGCGATTACGAGCGCGATTCCTGCACGGAGGTCGGGTGCTCTCACAGCGGCTCCGTTCAGCTCGGAAACGCCCTGAATGACGGCTGTGGTGCCCTCGACGGTGATGTCTGCGCCCATTCTTCTCAGCTCATTTGCATATCTGAAGCGGTTGTCAAAGATGTCGTCCGTTACGACGCTTGTCCCTTCGGCGATTGTCAGAAGAGTCGAGAACTGCGGTTGCATATCGGTCGGGAAACCGGGGTGGGGAAGGGTCTTGAGCGTAGTTTTGAGAAGCGGACCGTCAACATAGACATGCACGCATTCGTCATATTCTTCAACCGTCGCACCGACTTTTCTGAGTTTAGCAGTGATTGATTCAAGATGCTTCGGGATTACGTTCTTGACCCACACGTCGCCCTTTGTGGCGGCGGCGGCAACCATATAGGTTCCGGCTTCAATCTGGTCGGGGATTACGGAATAGGTGATACCCTTGAGGTAGTCGACGCCTCTTATCTTTATAACGTCGGTGCCGGCGCCCATGATGTCGGCTCCCATGGAGTTCAGGAAGTTGGCAAGGTCGACAATATGCGGCTCTTTATTCGCATTCTCTATGACAGTCAAGCCCTTTGCCTTAACGGCGGCACAAATTGCGTTGATGGTTCCGCCGACGGTGTGCTTGTCAAAGTAAATCTGGTTTCCGATAAGCTCGTCAGCCCGAAGCCGGACGATTCCGCCTTCAAGCGAATATTCGGCACCGAGGGCATTGAATGCCTTGATGTGCTGGTCAATCGGTCGATCTCCCAAGTCGCATCCGCCGGGAAGCGGCACGTCGGCTTTCTTGAAACGCCCAAGAAGGGTTCCCATGAAGTAGCTCGAAGCTCGGATAGATCTGGCGAGCTCATAGGGGACGACAGGGTCGCTGATTCCTCTTGTGTCTATTCTTATGGTGTTTTTGTCGATGATTTTTATGCTTGCGCCCATCTCATAAAGGATTTTGACGCAGATTCCGATGTCGCCGATTTCGGGGACATTCTCAAGTGTAACGGGCTCGTCGCAAAGGATTGTTGCGGCAACAATGGCTACTGCGGCATTCTTTGCGCCGCTGATATAGACGTCGCCCTTAAGGGGCTTTCCGCCGTTGATAACTAATTTTTCTTCCATATATGTTTATCTCCTGAGAGCAAATAAGCTAAAGCAATAAGCTGAAAATTCGGGTTCGGGAGCGGCTAAAAAAGCTGTAAAGCCGTTCCGCTTTCTCAATCCATTATATTGTATCACACTTCGGAAGAAATTACAATTACAATTTTGTTACAATTTCAGCCCTGATTTGTACATATTGCACAAAGAAAAATACGAAAACAAATCCCGAAAGATTTTCTCTTCACGATTGACAATAAGCGCTTTTACGGGTATAATTAAAGGTAACATTTTACTTTCGGAGGACTGTGTAATGACAACTGCGATAGATCAGAAGAAAACCTTTATGGGAATAGAATTCGGCTCCACCCGAATCAAGGCAATATTGACCGGCACTAAAGGCGAAGTGCTTGCATCCGGCGCTCACGACTGGGAAAACCGCCTCGAAAACGGCATCTGGACATATTCACTTGATGATATCCACACCGGTTTGCAGGATTGCTACGCCTCGCTTGCAAGCGATTTTGAGTCAAAGTACGGCGAGCCTCTCACCACGATGGGCGCAATGGGCTTCAGCGCGATGATGCACGGCTACATGGCTTTCGACAAGGACGGAAAGCTCCTCGTTCCGTTCAGAACATGGCGCAACACCATCACGGCGCAGGCGGCAGGGGAGCTTTCCGAGCTCTTCGGCTTCAATATCCCCGAGCGTTGGTCGATAGCGCATCTTTACCAAGCTATCTTAAACGGCGAGGAGCATGTAAAGGACATTTCCTATGTCCTTACTCTTGCCGGATATATCCACTACATGCTGACAGGGAACCGAGTTCTCGGCGTCGGCGAAGCTTCGGGCATGTTCCCGATAGATTCGAACACCGGCAAGTTTGACGCCGGAATGGTCGCGAAGTTCGACGAGCTTGTCAAGCCCTATGGCTTCTCATGGACGCTTTCCGAGATTTTCCCCGACATTCTCATGGCGGGAGAAAATGCGGGAATTCTCACTCCGGAGGGTGCGAAATTCCTCGACCCGACCGGCAAGCTTCAGCCCGGGATTCCTCTCTGCCCTCCCGAGGGCGACGCGGGCACCGGCATGGCGGCGACAAACAGCGTAAGAGTGAAGACCGGCAACGTCTCGGCGGGAACCTCGGTATTCGCAATGGTGGTCCTTGACAAGCCCCTTTCGAAGTATTATCCCGAGATTGACATGGTCACCACTCCCGACGGCAAGCCGGTTGCGATGGTTCACTGCAACAACTGCTCCTCCGACCTTGACGCTTGGATGAAGATTTTCATGGAGTTCGCCAATCTTTCCGGTCACCCGATGAAAAAGCCCGATCTCTATGACCTGCTTTTAACTCACGCGATGACCGGCGACCCTGACTGCGGCGGCGTCTGCTCCTGCAACTATTTCTCCGGCGAAAGCATCACAAAGCTTGACGAGGGCAGACCGCTCCTCGTGAGAGTACCCGACGGCAATTTCACACTTGCAAATTTAATCAGAAACAATCTGTTTTCGGCTTTGGCAACTTTAAAAATCGGTCTCGATATTCTGGCGGCTGAAAAAGTGGAAATCGAGAGAATCACCGGTCACGGCGGCTACTTCAAGACCAAGGGCGTCGGACAGAAGCTCCTTGCGGCGGCGATGAACACTCCCGTTTCCGTCATGGAGACAGCCGGCGAAGGCGGCGCATGGGGAATGGCACTTCTGGCGCAGTACATGGCGCTTAAGTCCGAGGGCGAAGCTCTCGCCGATTACCTCGAGAATAACATCTTCTGCGGCGACAACATGAAGTCCACGACAGAGGCGCCCTCCGAAAGTGATATCGAAGGCTTTAATAGCTACATGAAGAGATACGAGAGCATGCTTCCCGCTGAGAGAGCGGCAGTAGAAAACTATAGGTAAACCCACTCAAATTGCGAAAGGAGTTACAATGAAAAACAAATGGCTGTTTTATGCCACGGCGTTCTTCTCGGGACTGTCGGTAATGGCGATAGAGCTCGGCGCACAAAGGCTTCTGGCACCCTATTTCTCATCGAGTCAGATAGTCTGGACGATAGTCATCGGCACCATAATGATTGCGATGGCGATAGGAAACGTCCTCGGCGGAAAGATGGCGGACAAGCACAACAACCCTGACTATCTTTTCGGTTGGCTTTTCGGTGCGGCAACGTGGACGATGCTCATCCCTCTTGTCGGAAAGTTCATCATCGCCGGAGTCGCCTTGGTGCTTGCAATGTTCGTGACGACGAACTACCTAATCGTCGCGGCGTTCGTTTCCTGTATAATCGTCTTCGTTTTCCCGCTTCTGGTTCTCGGCATGGTAACCCCGAACCTCGTCAAATATGCAACCTCGAGCCTTGAGGAGAGCGGCAGAACTGTTGGACGTATTGAAGCCTGCAACACCATCGGCTCGATAATCGGCACATTCCTGCCCACATTCGTGACCATTCCGAATATCGGCACTGCGATGACCTTCGTCCTGTTTGCGAGCATTCTCTACATCGTCTGCATCGTCTACTGGATTATGAAAAAGAAGCGCTTCGTTGGCAAGGGAATCGCGATGGTAGTGGTGTTCGCCTTGGGAATCCTTTCGAACAATATCGGCGTCGCTTTCTGGGAGACGGATATCCTCTATGAGGGCGAATCAATCTATAATTACCTGAGAGTTGAGGAGGACGAGGACTCGATTTACCTGTCGACGAACGTCCTCTTCGGCGTTCAGTCGGTCAAGATGAAGACTACCGGTCTGACTGGTATGTATTACGACTACGCCCTCGCCGCACCGGTGATGGCGGGAGCCGCCGAAGACAGCGACACCTCCGTCCTGATTCTCGGACTCGGCACCGGTACCTTTGCCACACAGTGCGAATACTATTTCGGAATCACCGACATCGACGGCGTCGAGATTGACCAGAAGATTATCGACCTTGCCTATGAATACTTCGACCTCTCCGACTGCGTCACGACCTACACACAGGACGGCAGAGCCTATATCAATCTCACCGACGAGACCTATGACGTAATAATGGTCGACGCCTATCAGGACATAACAATCCCGTTCCAGATGTCGAGCGTTGAGTTCTTCGAGGAGGTCGCCGAACACCTTAACGACGGCGGGGTAATGGTCGTCAATATGAACATGTACTCGACGGGTGAAGAGGACAGCATCAACGACTATCTCTGCGGGACGATAAAGTCCGTCTTTGACAGCGTCTACACCGTCGCAACAAGCGGCTCGAACCTCGTTCTTTTCGCCTCGAACAGCTATGATTGCTATGACCAGCTCGGCGCAAGCCTTGACTCCCTTGACGGAACGGTTAATACCTTTATGACCAGAGTTTACAACCGCATGACCGAAGTCGAACCCAGCGATTTAATCCTGACCGACGATAAAGCTCCGGTCGAGCTCCTCGGCATGCAGGTCCTCGACGAGATGATTTCATCCGAACTCGAATCCCTGAAGAGGATGATGCAGGACATGAGCGTTTCGGAGCTGTATCAGTATCTGATTGCTTAAAGAGAATTGAATATTAAAACAACCGCCCCGATCCATCATCGAGGCGGTATTTCTATTATTTCACAATCAACTTTTCTTCTGCACCAGAACCTTGAGCCCCTTCTCCCTGACCTCAATCACCGACTCGGTGTATTCTCCGCCCTTTTCGCCGTCAACCGTCCAAGCAATCGGTGTCTTGCACTTAAGCGTGAGCTTCGACGTCTTGAACCCGTCCATATACTCGTTATCGAAATCGAGCTTCATGACCGAAGCTATGATGTGGTTGAGCTCTGCAGTGTTTTTGGGATTCTTGATGAGCAGAACCTCGAATTTTCCGTCGTCAAGGCGGATGTCGTCGACGCCCCGAATCTTCATTCCTCCGACATGAACGGTGTTTAAGATAAGCCCAAGGAGATAGTCGCCCTTGCCGCTTCTTTCCTCCGATTCGAATGTGAGTTTATAGGAGGTCATCGCCGGAAGGGAAGCCAAGCCCTCAAGGATATATGCGCTGAATCCGAGCTGATTCTTTGCATTCTGGGGCGTGCTGTAGGAGACCTCGGCAAGCGTTCCGAAAGCCGCAACATAGGCGAAATACCTGCCGTTTAAGCTCCCCACGTCGCATACGAAAGGCACGCCTTCTATAGCCGTCTTAGCCGCGTCGAGCGTCCTCGTCGGAATTCCAACGGATTTCGAGAAATCGTTCGTCGACCCGCAGGGGATATAGCCGAAGCTGTTCCGGTAATCGGCACGGATGAACCCATTGACGGCTTCGTTCAGAGTCCCGTCGCCGCCGGCAATCACGATTCTGTCATAGCCTGCATTGCAATTTTCGGAGACCGTCTCAAGACAGTCGAGCCGTCTCTGCGTCGGGTGAACGGTGACCTCATAGCCGCCTTTCGTGAAGGTGTCGACGATGTCCGAAAGCTTTTTCGCAATCGTTTTCGTCCCCGAATTGGGGTTATACACGAGTAACAGCCGCTTCTCGTTCATGTGATTCGCCTCCTATTTTCGGTAGTAGGAATAGTGCGCCGTGACAAAACGCTTCTCGCCGGTGTAGTCGTCATAGCCGACTATTTCAACGCCGTTGCCGCTTAAGAGCTCGCCCATGGTGGCGTCCTTGATTCTGCATCTGAATACCTCGTGAGCCTCGCACATGACGACGATAACGTCGCCGAGGATTATAATCCCGCCGTTCTTCCCGAGAACCTTTTCCTGCCCGTCAATCCTCTCGACGGCGTACTGAATCGACTTGCCGTTGAACTTGGCTAAATCTTTCTGAGATAGTGCATACTTGTCCTTCTTCTTGAAGAGTCCCATCTCTCAGCCTCCCGCCAGCGTGATGAGCTTGTCTATTTCACGCTTGAGCCGTGCTATCGGAAGCCCCATGACGTTATAGTAGTCGCCCCTGATGCCCTTTATAAAGAGCGCTCCGCCGTCCTGAACGCCATAGGAGCCGGCTTTGTCGAGAGGCTTGAATTCGGCAATATAGTTCCGAATCTCGGAATCCGAGAGGGGATAGAACTCGACATCCGTCTCCTGCGAGAAGGAAAGAGTCTTGCCCTTGTAGCAAATGCAGACGCCGCTGACAACGGTGTGCGTTCTTCCGGAAAGAGTCCCGAGCATGTCGTAAGCTACTGCTTCGTCCTTAGGCTTCCCGAAGATAACGCCGTCGAGAATCACAACCGTGTCGCAACCGACGACAATCTCGTCGGGATGAGTCTTCGCGACGCTCATAGCCTTCCTGACCGCCAGAATTTCCGGGACCGAATAGGGCTCGGTCTCTTTTGGAAGCACTTCATCGCAGTCGGGCGAGATAACCTCGAAATCTTTGGTGATGAATGCAAAAAGCTCATGTCTTCTCGGCGAACTTGACGCCAATATGTATTTTATAGCCATACAAATTCCTCCATAGTACAATCTAAGTCTATTGTAGCACAAAAAAGCGTGAAAATCAACTTGACAGCCTTACTCAATTAATGTAAAATGGAAGAGTTAGAAATTAAAATAGGGGTTTTATATGGATTTAGTTATAGATGTAGTTTTGGACGCACTTATAGACACGGCGAAAATGCTTCCGTTTCTGTTCGGTGCGTACCTGCTGATAGAATTTTTAGAGCACAAGGCGAGCGATAAGCTTGCAAATTCTCTTCGCAAGATGGGACCGTTCGGACCGATTGGCGGAGCGATAATCGGCTGTGTGCCACAGTGCGGATTTTCCGTTGCTGTGACGAATCTTTTCTCTGGGAGGCTCGTGAGCCTCGGCACTCTGATGGCAGTCTACATCGCCACGAGCGACGAAGCAATTCCGATTCTCTTGTCCGGAGGAAACGCCGCCGACGTCGGAAGACTTATACTTGCAAAGCTGATAATAGCGATTCTTGCGGGGCTTCTTATAGACACAATACTCCGGTTCTTCCACCGAAAAGGCAACGAGGAAGAGGAGCCCTATCGCGACCTCTGCGAGGGTTGCGGCTGTGAGGAGCACGGAGTGGTCTATTCCGCCTTAAAGCACACTGTCCAGATTTTCATATTCTTATTCATAACGTCGCTTGTCTTGGGCTTCGCAATCGAGCTCCTCGGAGAGGACAGGCTCGGAAGCATTTTAATGACCGACAGCATCTTCCAGTCGTTTCTGGCGGCTCTTATAGGGCTCATCCCGAACTGCGCCGCATCGGTACTTCTGACCAATTTGTATGCCGCAGGAGGTCTCTCTTTCGGCTCTGTGGTGGCGGGTCTCTCGACCGGAGCGGGCTTGGGAATCGTGGTTCTCTTCAAGACCAACAAGAGACTCAAAGAAAACATAGCAATCCTTCTGCTTCTGTACGCAATCGGTGCATTCAGCGGAATGATAATAAATCTTGTAATGTAAAATAGGAGGTTCACAATGGACGAACAGCTTAACAGTGAAGAGATAGAATTCAGGTATGACACCCAGCTCCTCATCGACGGTGAAAATCTTGATGAGGACGAAATCGACGACTACTTTGTCGAGCATTTCAAGGGCGACTGCCTCTTAGCATACGGCGACGAGGAGACCATCAAGATTCACTACCACACAAACGAGCCTTGGAAGGTTCTCGAATATTGCTCGACCCTCGGAGAAATCTACGACATAGTTGTCGAGGACATGGTCCGTCAGGCGAAAGGCTTGAAGGGATGATAAAATCAAAACGCAGTGCACCGGTCAAGATGCACTGCGTATTTGTAGAGCCCGATTATTTCACAGGCTCGATATAGGAAATCGGGTCAATCCATGTGCCCTCGTATTTGAGAGCAAAGTGCAGATGCGATTCAAGATCCGATTCTATATCCGCCGTATTTCCGACCGTCCCGATAACAGTGCCCGAAGTTACTTTGTCGCCGACGCTGACAGAAACATCATCCCCGAGCCCGCAATAGTAGCCGATAACCGTGTCGCCGTGATCTACTACGACGCAGTTGCCCCAGAGCGTGTCGTTATAGATGTCGGTAACGGTTCCCGACGTCATCGACTTGACAGCCGTCCCTTCCGGGGCAGAGATGTCGATACCGTCATGGGTCTTCCAGACGCTCCCCGTCATCTTCACGAGCTCTCCCCACGAGTATTCCGTCAGGATTTCTCCCGACACCGGTAGCATCTTCGCCTCTTCATAGAAAAGCGTCTCTAACTCTTCGGTGATGTCGGCGGCGGTCACTTCCGAAGCCGTGTCGTCTTCGATTACCGCTTCCTCCGATTTTACGGCGTCGGTCACAATCGAGTCGACCGTCTCGTAGTCGTCAAGGTCGGGGAGCTCAAGAGTGTCATTGACATCGGGGATGAGCGTCTCGGTGAGAGACCCCACTGCCGTCCGGTAACCGACTGCTGTCGCCACGCCGACCGCCAGAATCCCCACGCAAAGAGCAATGTACACCCCGCTCGATTTAAGACTCTTCTTGACTTTATCATTCATACTAACTTGCACTCGCTTTCTGCCCGTTCGGGCGTTCTTTAAAGCTAAGTATTAACAGATTTTTTTGGAAATATACATGCTATCGGAAACCCCTCCGGCACTTCGTGCCACCTCCCCTTGACAGGGGAGGCATATCCGCTACTATCCACAAAGGAGACTATCATGGACAACTCTACTCTCTGTTACATCGAAAAAGACGACGCATACCTTATGATGCACCGCGTCAAGAAGAAAAACGACATGAATCACGACAAGTGGATTGGCATCGGCGGGCATTTTGAGTTCGGCGAGTCGCCCTATGACTGCGTCAGACGTGAAGCCTACGAAGAAACCGGCGTCAATCTTATAAATCCCCGTTACCGTGGCATCGTCACTTTCGTAACGGATGATACTTACACCGAGCAGATGCACTTATTCACCTGTACCGACTACGAGGGCGAATTAAGCCTTGATTGCAATGAGGGCGACCTCGAATGGGTGAAAAAATCGGAAATAAAAAACCTCCCCATATGGGAAGGCGATAAAATCTTCTTCAAGCTCTTAGACAGCGACGAGCCGTTCTTTTCGCTGAAGCTCAGGTATGAAGGGGATAGGCTTGTGGAAGTGGTGCTGAACGGAAACATATTTGAAGATTGAATGGATGATTTAGAAGCCGATGCGTCGCCGCATCGACTTTTTATTTTGTGCATTTTCAACAATTTTTGCTTTGTTAGACGTTCTGCTTTGTACTTGCGGGGGGGTAACGGTGTGTTATAATGTAGGTGAAATTTGTATTTAAATTTCATCTTATTTAGTACATACTGGAAGGAGGGCACGGTTTAATGGTTATAAATCGTGCAAAAGTGATATGAAATTTAGAAAGACTATTGCGGGTATTTTGTGTGTCATTATTTTTGTTATGTCTACTGGCTGCTCTGGCGTGGCTGCCGACCCTGTTGAACAAGTAATCGATGCAATCAATAGCTCGGAATATTTGACAGCCAATGAGATTTACTACGAGAAAATATCAGGAAATCTTTCGCTTGAAAACGAGGTTGAGACTCAGCTTACCGAGATTATTTCCAATGCTGTTGAAAGCTACAATAATGGGGAAATGACCTACGATGATGCATTGCTCATCCTTGATGTTATTGACCGCGCTGATATTTATAGTTACTCATCTCTTTCAAGCTCTTATACCGAATTAGAAAATTTGCTGACTTCAAAGTCCTACTATGAAGAGGCTGTTGCGCTTGAAGAAAGCGGGGAATACCTGGATGCCTATGAGGCTTATGAGCAAGTATCATCTGACGACGCCAACTATGAGTCAGCTCAGTCTAAAAGAGATGAAGTTCTTGAAACTCTTCTTGATAGTCTCATCACTGAGGCTGATGAGCTGGTCGCAAATGGCGAGTATGAAACCGCTCAGACTATTCTCCTCAGTTATTTGACCATCTATATTGGCAGTGATGAGTACTGGGCTGAGCTCGATTTCATTGACAACTCATGCATGGAAGCACTGATTGCTGATGCCGAAGCTCTCGTTGCAGAAAGAAATTACAGTGAAGCATATGATGTTCTTCTGAATGAGTACAGCTCATTTGACTTTGAGGGCGTAGACCTCTATGATGCCGAAGTGACCAAGGTCGCTTCCCTATGGGAAGCCGCAGTCATCGACGAAGCCGAAGAAGCCTTTGGCTCTGACAAGGATTATGAAGCCGCTATCCTTGTTCTTCAGCGTTCCGGTCTTACTGGCGACAATATCGATGCTAAAATAGCGGAGTATCAGGAATATGTGCCGATAGCACTTACTTCTCTTGAGTATACTCAAAGGGGAAAACACATTAGAATTAAACCTAGTTCTTCATCGGACTATACTGATGTCGAAGGGAACGTGTATGATGCGGCAGGAGTTATCTATCCGTGGACCAATACGTCATCTGGTGATAATTACATTGTATACTATTTGAATGCTGAGTATTCAAAGTTGACTGGAACTTTGTATCGACCTTACTGTACATTACAATTCAGCGATGAATGGGCGAGTAGTGTCGAGATATATGGTGATGGTGTTCTTCTTTATGAAACTAAGGCAGTAACAAGTAATACTTATGAAACTTTAAATTTCGAAGTTGACATAACTGGCGTTAGAGAATTGAAAATTTGCATGTCTGGCACATTGGGAGTCTCCGTGGCTGATGGATTTGCTGTACTGACTACTACTTCTAATCCTTGTGTATGTGCAACAAATTTGATGATTAGCAAGTAATAAATACAAAAACCGACGCTCATCACGTCGGCTTTTTGAGAGAAGAAAATTGGCTTCCCTACGCTTAGGGGAGCTGTCAGCCGAAGGCTGACTGAGAGGTTTCCCACCGACACTTCTCTATATCCACCCTCCCATCCGTCAAAAACTCCACCCCTTCACTCTCCAACATCTCCCTCTGCCTGTCCTCCCCGCCAAACGCAAACGCCGGCGTCAGTGAGCCGTCTTTCATGACGACCCGGTGGCAGGGGATAACTCCCGGCTCGGGGTTTCGGTGGAGGGCGTACCCTACAACACGAGACCATTTCGGATTACCCGAAAGAGTGGCTACCTGTCCATAGGTAGCCACTTTTCCTTTGGGAATTTTCTTTACAGTCTCGTAGATTATATCGAAGCTTGACATAATCAAAGCTCGATTTCGACCGATGTCGACCCAGCCGCACAAGCAACAGCCTTATCGCTTCCACTCAGCTTGACGGTAAAGTCACAATCGCACTTGTCATAGCTTACAGTAACGGTGTTTCCACTTCTCGAAGCAGTGATTTCGGTAATCTTGACAGCGTCCTTGTCGTAAACAACTGCCGAAGCGGTCTTGCCGTCGTCGAGCTCGTAGATAACGACCTCGGCGTTCTTGAGATAGTCATACTCGAAATCTCTCTTGAAGTCGCCCCAGACGATGATGGAGTTCGGCTTCGCAAGAACCGGCATGCGGAAGTAGTTCATGGTTTCACGGTGCCACTTTTCGCCCTCGTAGACCTCGCCGGTGATGACATCAGTCCACTTTCCTGCGGGGAGATACCAGAGCGCCTCGCTTCTGTCGTTCATAATCGGAGCGCAAAGAAGGTTGTCGCCGAGCATATACTGCATGTCAAGAGTTCTGCAGGTCGGGTCGTCGGCATAGTCCATAACCATCGCTCTCATCATCGGAACGCCTTTTTCGTGCGTCTTGACAGCCTGAGAGAAGATGTAAGGCATCAGCTTGCCCTTTAATTTTGTGAAGAACCCAAGGACATCGCAGGCCTCGTCATCAAAGAGCCACGGAACACGGTAGGAGCTGTTTCCGTGAAGTCTTGAATGAGTGGAGAGAAGTCCGAAAGCACACCAACGCTTGTAGATGTCGGGAGTAGCAGTCTGCTCAAAGCCTGAGATATCGTGCGAGAAGAATCCGAAGCCGGAGAGTGAGAGCGAAAGTCCGCCTCTGAGGGTCTCAGCCATCGAGCTGTATTCCGCCGAGCAGTCGCCGCCCCAGTGAACAGGGAATTGCTGTGAGCCGACGGTTGCGCTTCTTGCAAAGAGGCAAGCCTTGTTCTCGCCGTAGTAATCTTTCAGAACGTTGAAAACGGTCTTGTTGTAAAGATAGGTGTAATAGTTGTGCATCTTGATCGGGTCTGCACCGTTGTAGTAGACGCACTCGGTGGGGATTCTCTCGCCGAAGTCGGTCTTGAAGCAGTCAACGCCCATCTCGCAGAGGGCGCGAAGCTTCGAAGCATACCACTCGCAAGCCTCAGGATTCGTGAAGTCGACGATAGCCATTCCCGGCTGCCACATGTCGCACTGGAAGACGGAGCCGTCGGGGTTCAGGATGAAGTAGTCGTTCTCTACGCCTTCGTCAAAGAGCTTCGAACGCTGGGAGATATAGGGGTTAATCCATACGCAGGTCTTGAGCCCCTTGTCGTCGTGAAGACGCTTGAGCATTGCCGGCGGGTCGGGGAACTGCTTCAAATCCCACTCGAAGCTGCACCACTCATACTCCTTCATCCAGAAGCAGTCGAAGTGGAAGACAGACAGCGGGATATCCCTCTCAGCCATGCCGTCGATGAAGGATGTGATGGTAGCCTCGTCATACTGGGTTGTGAACGAGGTTGTAAGCCAGAGACCGAAGGTATAAGCCGGAGGAAGTGCCGGCTTGCCGGTGAGGGTTGTGTAATTCGAAAGAACTTCTTCCAGGTTCTCGCCGCCGATTACAAAGTATTCAAGGCTCTCGCCGGGGATGGTGATGGAGACTTTGGATACCGTATCCGAAGCCACCTCAAACGAAACGTTATCTGAAGAATTTACGAACACACCGTAGCTGTTCGAAGAAACATAGAACGGAATCGACTTGTATGACTGATCCGAGCAGGTTCCGCCGTCGGAGTTCCAGATCTGAACGGTCTGACCGTTCTTTACAAACGGGGTGAACTTCTCGCCGAAGCCGTAAACATACTCTCCGACATCGAGCGTGAGCTGTTCGCGGATATAGGACGTGTGCGGGTCTGCGGGATAGGTCCAGAATGTGTCGTCAACGTGCGTCTGGAGCCTCTTCTCGGCGCGGCTGTTCTGCTCGGTGATGTAGCTCAATGCCCTGTAGCTTCCGCCTGTCAGGTGCTTGTCGCCGTAGTAATACTCGATGCCCCAGTTTTCTTTGTTAATAACGACTTTGGTGTTGCCACTCGTAATAGTGGCGCACTTCTCGCCGTTTTCGACCACGGGCTTATAGCCTGTGTCCTCGTTAAGCTCGAACTTCGGAGAATCATCGAGGGTTCCCTTGTAGTGGACAACCGAGACCTTGATAACGTTCTCCATTGTGGAGGTGATTTCAAGCTCGAGGGTAGGTCCTCCGAGGGTCTGACCTCTGTTCCAGATTTTAGCATTCGTAGCCAAGATTTTGACGCCGTTCGGGATTTCGTCAACCTCATAAGCCTGATTGGCATAGTTGACCGAATACCCGACCTGATTAAGCCAATATCCGTCTGCAAATTTCATTTGTTGCATCTTCCTTTCCTGATAAATGATTATATTTTGGTGTTATTCTATCGAGAGAAATTCTTCGGGGATGTAGCTCAGAACTTTGTCGATAGTGTCTTGAGTGAATCCCGAACAGCCGTGTGACGACAGCAGGTCGTCGGTATAAGTCGCATACGGCTCGATGTGAATATTCGAGTAGTTATAGCCGTACTGGGTGATAATCGGAATCGCCTTGACGTTCTCGATGGTCACTTCGCTGGTGTCCATATTTTTGGTGATTTCTAATTTGCCTAAAATTCCGACCATCGCCAGCGGATCAGCCATGGCGGAAACGAGATTCCCGAGTCCATAGAAGACGAATGCCTGTCCGCCGTCGGGCTTGTCTATGTATTCCATAGTCTCGACGGTGTGCGCCTGTGTTCCGACGATGAGGTCAGCGCCCCATTCAACGAGGTTCGGCGTGAAGGTCTTCTGCAAAGTTGAGAGCTCGTTCGATACCTCCGTGCCGTAGTGAACAGACACAACAACCACATCCGCAATGCTGTCGGCATATCTGACCTGCTCCTCAATCAGATCCATATTCGCATCGGTGATTCTTATAATCCAGCACTCGGTGTCGGATGGGAGATAGAGCCCATTTGTGTGCTCGGTGTAGCCTAAGAAAGCGAAAGTAATCCCGTTAATCTCGGTGGTGCGGATATTATTCATGTCCTCTTCGCTCTCGTAAGCTCCGTAGCAGATGACGCCGTCCTGCTCCTTCCAGAAGTTTAAGGTGGCAAGAAGCCCCGTTTCGCCTCTGTCAAGAACATGATTATTGCAAATCGAGATGACGTTGAACCCGAGGTCTACCATCTTTCTTCCCAGGTCTCCCGGCGAGCAGAAATTCGGGTAATCGCTCGGCTCTAACTCGTCCGTAACGATGGTCTCTTGATTCAGGATTGCAAGGTCGACGTCCTCGAGGTAGCTTTCTATCTTCTCATAAACATAGTCGAAGTCATATCCGTCCTCGTCGCCGTTCGCCTTCGCTCTTCTGTGAGCCTGATTATAAATAGACGAGTGAATCAGGTTGTCGCCGGCGCAGAGAAGCGTTACAGTTCTTATGTCCGGCTCCGGCTCGGCGGTAGTGACGGTCGTCGCTTCGACCGTGACGGTGGTCGGTTCTGTGGTAGCTTCTGTCGCTACGGTCGTAGCCTCTGTGACTTCGGCTTCTGTTTCCGACGGGTCGCTTTCAACCAACTGTGTGCACCCGACGGCAGTCATCATAAGCATGCCCGCCATCAGTGTCGCAAAAATTCTTTTCAGCATTTCAGTTCAAGTAAGCCTTGAGAGTAGCTCTGACCGCACCGGTGCCCGAAATCTCTTTTAAGAATATCTCGGTAATCTTCTTCGAGAGGCCGTTTGAGACCAAGTCGGTTCCGAAAATCTCGGAATTCGAGAGGATAGCGTCGAGCTTATCTCCCACAGTCTCCGGCTTGCCGAGCTCGATTCCTTCGAGATGAGCCCTAAGTTCGTCCTTGAGCGGGTCGTTTGAAATCTCCATAGCCTCGCCGTTGTCGTCAACACCCAGGAGGTATCTGAGCCATCCCGCAATCGCAAAGGGAACGGCAACGAGCTTGTCGACGTTTCCGTTAGCCTCATAGCTCTTGATGGTCTCGCCGAAGCGGATTCCAACCTTCTGAGAAGTATCCGTTGCAATTCTCTGCGGAGCGTCCGGCATGAACGGGTTCGGGAGTCTTTCGTTGATGACTTCGTCGATAAATGCCTTTGGTGAGAGAATTCCCGGATCTGTAACAACCGGCAAACCCTCGTCATATCCGAGCTTGCGGACGAGCTTGACCAAATCCTCGTCCTTCATCTCTTCGCAGATAAGGGTATATCCGAGCAGGCATCCGTAAACAGCAAGGGCAGTGTGCAGAGGATTCAGACATGTAGTGACCTTCATTCTCTCGACGTTATTTACAGTGTCCCTGTCGGTCATGTAAACACCGGCTTTTTCGAGAGCCGGGCGCGAATTCGGGAAGCTGTCCTCGATAACGAGGTACTGCGGCTTCTCGGCGTTGACAAACGGCGCGATAAAGGTCTTCTTCGAGGTGACGATGGGGGACATCTCCTCGAGCCCGGCATCGGTGAGTATAGCCTCGACCTTCTCGGAAGGTCTTGGAGTAATTTTGTCAATCATGCTCCAAGGGAATCCGACGACGCTCTCGTCATTGAGATAGTCGACAAAGCCCTTATCGGCGAATCCGTTCTCAACCCAGCCGTTCGCAATGGTCATAACAGAAGACTTGAGCTTCTCGCCGTTATGAGAGCAGTTGTCCATGCTTACGAGCGCAACGGGGAGCTTTCCGGCTTTGTATCTTTCGAGCATCAGCCCGGTAACAAAGCTCATAGCGTGCCGAGCGTGTTTCGGACCTTCCGAAATATCGGCAACCACAAGGGGAGTGAGCTCGCCCTGAGTGTTTCTGACGGCATAGCCCTTCTCGGTGATGGTAAAGCTTATCATCTGTAGTGACGGGCTCTTCGCAATCTCATAGAACCGAGCCATCTCGGTCTCGTCGGTGACATCAGCCTTCAAAGCTTCGCATACGGAAGCGATAACCTCGCTCTCGACCGAGCCGTCGGGCAACAGACTTGCGCTGACGGTCAGATTGTCATGAGCCTTGAAGATATTGTCGATAATCTCATAATCAAAGGTATCGGCGGCGATAATTCCCGTTTCGGAAAGACCGTTGTCGAGCAAGCTCTGTTGCAAGCTCGCAATGAACCCCCTGAAAATGTTTCCGGCGCCGAAGTGGAGCCAGACGGGGTTTTTATGTGTGTTCTCGGTTACTTTTTCAACGTCATACTTCGGGAGTCTGATTTCTCCCCAAGCGGAAGTATTCTTAAGCGAATCCAAACAGAGCTTCATTATTTCTTGCACTCCTTTTTAGATTTATCAATAGCCTCCCAGAGACCATTAAGGTAGCAAACGCCCAGAGCTCTGTCATAGAGACCATAGCCCGGTCTGCCGGTTTCTCCCCAGATCATTCTGCCGTGATCGGGACGGATGTAGGTGTCGGGGCAGACTTCATAAATCGCCTTCATAATCTCGTACATGTCAAGCTCGCCGTCGGTGGAGAGATGACTTGTCTCGCAGAATCTGCGGTCAGACCCAAGATGCTTTATGTTTCTTACATGCATACAGCCGATTTTTCCCATCTCTCCGAAGTGGCGGATGATGGAGACGACATCGTTTTCGGTGTTGGAGCCCAAGGAACCGGTGCAGAGGCAAAGGGTGTTGCAGGGGCTGTCGACGAGTCCGACAATCTTGTCGTAGCCCTCCTGAGTGTGGGCAAGTCTCGGAAGACCGAAAATCTTCCATCCCGGGTCGTCCGGATGGCACGCCATAACAACTCCGCACTCCTCACAGGTCGGGATAATTCCCTCAAGGAAGTATTTATAATTTGCAAGAAGCTGTTCTTCGTCGACGCTCTCATACTGCTTTAAAACTTTTTCGAGGTCGGCAAGTCTTTCCGGCTCCCAACCGGGAAGGGTGAAGCCGTTCGAACCTTCGGAGGTTTTCCGGACTATCTCGAGGGGAGTCATGCTTCCGAGCTCTTCTTCGTCGTAATACATGCTTGTCGAGCCGTCGGGATTCGGCTTTGCAAGGTCGGTTCTCAGCCAGTCAAGAACAGGCATGAAGTTATAGACGATGCACTTGACACCGTATTTTGCAAGGTTGCGAATTGTGATGCAGTAGTTCTCGATGTACTTGTCCCTTGTGGGAAGCCCGAGCTTGATGTCCTCGTGTACGTTTACGCTCTCGATAACCTCGCACTCAAGCCCAGCGGCATGAACCTCGTCGATATAAGTCTTGATTTCCTCCTCGGTCCAGACCTTGCCGGCGGCTTTGTAGTCGAGGACTCCCATAAGTCCGCTTACGTTCGGAATCTGACGAATCTGCGAGAGAGTAACGCTGTCGCTGTCGTGACCGAACCATCTGAATGTCATTTTCAATATAACCACAGCCTTTCAAATGTATATAGAGTCCGTCTGCGGATTTTGGGCACGCAAACGGCAACTCAGTATTTCACAAGATAATAATAACATTTTGCGTGATTCTTTTCAAGACCTTTTTAAGTATTGCATAGACTTTTTTCTGAATTTGAATTCGGGATTATTGACAATTATCCCGCAAGCAATTATAATTAAGCTGTAATAAAATTTCAAAGGAGCGGATAAAGCGATGTCTTATCAAGCTATTGCAGATAAAATTTATAATCTCGGAATCCTCCCCGTAATCGCGATTGAGGACCCGGACAAGGCTGTTCCTCTTGCGAAGGCTCTTTGCGACGGCGGTCTTCCGGCGGCTGAAATCACCTTCAGAACCGCTTGCGCCAAGGAAGCCATCATGAGAATCAGAAAAGAGCTTCCCGAAATGCTCGTAGGAGCGGGAACGGTTCTTACAAAAGAGCAGGTCGACGATGCCCTCGATGCAGGAGTAGAATTCATAGTCACTCCCGGCTTCAACCCGGAAATCGTCAAGTATGCACTCTCGAAGGGCGCAGTCATAATGCCCGGAACCGCAACTCCCGGCGAAATGGAGCAGGCTATGAGCTTGGGTCTCGATATCGTCAAGTTCTTCCCGGCGGAGCAGAACGGCGGTCTCGCAAAATTAAAGGCAGTTTCGGCGCCCTATCAGAAATTAAGATTCATCCCGACCGGCGGTGTAAATGCAACTAATCTTGTCGACTATATCAAGTTCAACAAGATAATCGCCTGCGGCGGCACATGGATGGTCAAGAAGGATCTTATCGATGCCGGAAACTGGGCTGAGATTACAAGGCTCACAAAAGAAGCCGTCCATGCAATGCTCGGTCTTGAGTTTGCCCACATGGGAATCAACTGCGACGCTCCCGAGGAAGCGCTCAAGGCGGCGTCGCTCCTTGAGACAATGTTCGGCTTCGGCTATAACGAGGGCAATTCCTCCGTCTTCACGGCTGATAAGAAGATTGAAATCTGCAAGACCCCGAAGCCCGGCAAGTATGGTCACATTGCAATCGCAACCAACTCGACCGCAAGGGCAGTTGCATACTTCAAGTCAAAGGGCTACGAGTTTGCGGACGAGTCCACAATCCCGACAGGTGCGGTATACTTCAAGGACGAATTCATGGGCTTCGCAATTCATCTTGTACAGAAAAAGTAATATAGGAGGACACAGTAATGGGAAATAAAGCGGTAACCTTCGGCGAAATTATGCTCAGGCTCAACCCCGAAGGATATTTAAGATTTTTGCAGGCTAACACTTACGAAGCAACCTTCGGCGGCGGAGAGGCAAACGTTGCGGTATCTCTTGCCAATTATGGTGTGGATGCTTCGTTCGTCACCAAGCTCCCCAAGCACGAAATAGGTCAGGCGGCAGTCAATGAACTTCGTCGCTACGGCGTTGACACTTCGGATATTATCAGGGGCGGCGACAGAGTCGGAATCTACTTTGCCGAGAAGGGCGCATCTCAGAGACCTTCCAAGGTCATCTATGACAGAGCCTACAGTGCGATTTCTCTTGCCAAGAGGGAAGAGTTTGACTGGGACAAGATTTTTGAAGGCGCCAAGTGGTTCCACTTCACCGGCATCACTCCGGCCCTCGGCGGTGAGCTCCCCGAAATCTGCCTCGACGCAGTCAAGGCGGCACACGCCAAGGGCGTAACAGTCAGCTGTGACCTGAATTACAGAAAGAAGCTCTGGACAAGGGAGCAGGCTCGTGAGTGCATGAGTAAGATTGTTCCTTACGTCGACGTCTGCATCTCGAACGAGGAGGACGCCAAGGACGTCTTCGGAATCGAAGCTGAGAATACCGACATCGACTCCGGCAAGCTCAACCACGAGGGCTATATCAGCGTAGCTCGTCAGCTCCACGAAAGATTCGGTTGCAGTCACGTTGCAATCACCCTTCGCTCCTCAATCTCCGCCAACGACAACGACTGGGCGGGTATGCTCTACACCGGCGACAACGCCTACTTCTCGAAGCAGTACCACATGCACATCGTTGACCGTGTCGGCGGTGGCGACAGCTTCGGCGGCGGACTCATCTACTCACTCATGAACGGCTATGAGCCCCATAAGGCAATCGACTTTGCTGTTGCGGCTTCCTGCCTCAAGCACTCCATCGAGCACGACTTCAACCTCTGCTCGGTAGCTGAGGTTGAATCCCTCGCAGGCGGTAACGCTTCGGGTCGCGTACAGAGATAAGATAGATAATACAAGTGCAAATAAAAGCCCGGACAAGGATTATTTCCTTGCCCGGGCTTTTTTGAGGTATCTGAATATGGAGGAGAGTTAATTTCTTGTTGAAGTATAGTAAAACCGTCCGGATGAACTAACAGGAAGTGAGGGTGAAAAAACGCTGGTGAAAATGTAGAAGACGTTCATCCGGGCGGGTTTTACCCGTGATTAAGTTTGAGTGGCGCCGTTTGTGTTGCCACCCATGTCGCCGCCTCGACCGCCTCCGCCGTCGAAGCCACCCATGTCGCCCATGTTGCCGCCCATATCTCTGTCAGGAGTCGAACCGCTGTCAGGAGTGGACCCACTGTCAGGAGTGGTACCTGAATCCGGAGCAGTCATGCCGCTATCAAAGCTATTGCCACTATCGCCTTTGCCACCACCTATATTGCCGCCGGTCATTCCGCCCATGCCTGCGGCTTCACTGTAGATAAGGCTTGAGAGGGTAACTTCGGTGGACGAACTGCCGTAGGTGACTGTATAGGTTGAGCCGGTAGAGAGGGAAGGACAGCTGATGAGTATGCAGGAGTAAGAAGAACTGCATGTATATGAGACAAGCACGTTGCCGCTTGAATCTTTAAGAGTAATGGTGTCGCCCGAGGAGCCGCTTGCCGAGAGAAGCATCGAGCCCTGGGTCGAATTCGAGCCGAAGTTCTCCTGCATTCCCGAAGCACCGACCGCTATGAGCGTTCCGCCGGTAATGGTTCCTGAGCTCTCCCAGTCAACTGGTGCATCGGCGCTCGTCGTAGGACCTGAGACATAGAGCTCACCGCCGGACATAAGGAATGTTCCGTTTGAGTCGATTCCGTCGCCGCTCGCCTTGACATAGATGACGCCGCCGGAAATTGTGATGGATGAGCTTGAACTGCCCGAGGAGAACGAGTCTCCGCCGAAGCCTCCGAATCCTCCGAAGCCGCTCGAATCGCCTCCGCCTGCGGCATTGATGCCGTCGTCGCTCGAAACGAGGTCTATATTTCCGCCCGAGATGACGACCGTCTCGCCCTCGAGACCTTCATAGCTCTGTGAGATGTTGATTGTGCCGCCCGAAATGTTCAGCTCTTCATCAGCGTGCATTCCGTCGTCGCCGGTCGCAATGTCAAACGTGCCGCCGGAGATGGTAACGTTGCCGTTTGAGTGGACTCCGTCGTCCTCGGAATTTATATTGAAGGTTCCGCCCGAAACAGTGACCGACGAGCCGCCCTTCAAGCCCTTGGTGCTCGACGAGTCATCCGAGCTTGAACCCGAACTCCAACCGTCCCAACTGAAGGCTCCGCCCGAGGTGTAAGAAGTCGAAACCTCTCCCGCACCGTCGGCTGTGGTGATGTCGAAATCGCCGTCTTCAATCTGGAGATATGTCGCTGCACTGATTCCGTCGCCGTCGGCGTTTATCGTGAAGTTGCCGCCCGAGATGTAGACGAACCCGATTGTGGTATCGTCCGAATCCTCGGCGTGGATTCCGTCTTTGGTAGCCGTGATGGTGTAATTGCCCTTGGCGATTCTCACGCTTTCTCCCGCAGAGAGACCGTGGCTGTCAGAGGTTATCCCGATTGTGGCATCTGTGATAACCAAAGCCACATCCGCTTTGATGCCTTCGTCGACAGAATCAATCGTGAAATCGCCGTCGTTTATGGTGATATTATTCGACGCGCTTATTCCGTCGTCGGAAGCAGTGATATCGAAGGTGCCGCCGGTGATATAGATATATCCGAGGCTTGTATCGTCCGTATTTTCCGAATGAATTCCGTCCTTGCCGGATGATATTGTGAACGTTCCGCCCGCAATATTGACGCAGTCCTTGCCGCTCAGACCGTGATTTGCGGCTGTAATATTGTAGGTTCCGCTTGTGATGACCAAATCATCTTTTGAAACTATGCCGTGCCCTGCACTCGCGGTTATCGTAAGTGTGCCCGAGCCGTTCAGGGTTAAGTCGTCTTTTGAGTAGATGACCGCATCAATGTTGTTCTCGTCGATGGCGACGTAGCTTCCGCCGTTCGCGAGGGTGTTCGTGGTTCCCGAAGCGGTCGTGATATAAACCTTGTCGGCGTTCAGAACGTATATAGCCGCAGAGGTCTTGCTCGTAATTGAAACGCCGTTCAGAACAATCTGAACATCGTCCTTGCTGTCGGCGTCGACAATAATCATCCCGTCGTCGAGGGTTCCCGATACTATATAGGTTCCTTCATCGGTGATTGTAACGGTGCTTCCCGAAATCGTAACCAAGGACGACGAGCATTCTGCTGAAGAGCCCGAAAGGGTAATAGCAATGCTTGAATCCTCATCATAGCCAATTTCATAGTCTCTGTCGGTGAACATTTCACTTGTGCCGGTACTCGATAATTCTGCTTCCACGAACATCTCGCTCGAGTCGATAGTCACGATGGGGTTGTCGGTGCTTGAAGCGCTCGATGAGCACCCCGAAAGACATGCAGTAAACAAAGCCGCTAAACTTATAAGCGACAAAATTCTCTTTATCCTGTGATTCATATTTCTGCTCTCCTTACGCGGTTACAAACTGCGTATCAAAGCTCCGCAACCTGAGTTTCCTGCTTCGAAATGGAAATCTCAAGGTTGCCGTTGCGGCAACGGAGCTGGTCGATAAATTCTTTTTCCTTTGAGGGGTCTCTTAAGACAATGTCATAAGTAAGTCAATAAAGGCTTCCCATGTTGGTGGTCTTGACGTGGGTGAGCTCATGCTCGGAGGTGTACTCCTTCATGAGGTCGTCGAAAACTCCCGTATAGTCGAGGTCCTCGGGGATGGTGATGTGAAGCGTCTTGTATTTCTGGGCTCTCTTCTTCACGCCGAAGTCAAGAGTCGAATAGAGCATGCTTACCGCTCCGAAGAGAACGGCACACAGGAATCCGAAGCCTATATAGCCCATTCCGACGACAAGTCCGGTGCCCATCGCGAGAAAGATTGCCAGTATTTCCTTTGCTGTTCCTGCGGCAGAACGGAATCTGACGAGGCTGAAAGCTCCCGCAACCGCAACCGCAGTGCCGATATTGCCGTTTACCATCATTATAACAACGCATACAACCGCCGGCAAAAGTGCGATTGTCGCGACAAAGCTCTTTGTATATCTGGTCTTATACATATAGCATAACGCCAGAATCAGTCCTATTAAAAGTGCGGAAACCACGCAAGTCAAGAAGTCGGAAACAGCGATGGTTGAAGTGGTGTCCGAGTCGAAAATTCCTTTGAAAAGATTGTCAAGCATAAAGACGTCCTCCGGTTGTTACTTGTATTGTGTTGACGGGTGTCGTGTGGCTCAGGCTGTGCTCCTCGAACATCCTGCGATAAGCCGTGCCGTATTTCGAAAATGAGGTTTTGAAGATTCCAAGTCTGTTGAGCTCGTGGCTCATCCAAAGGGGATATCCGCCCGAGGTCTTAATTTCCATAAGTGTCATGCCGTCTTCCAGCAGTGAGAGCCCATAGGCGTCGCTTTCCAGAGAGAAATCATCCTGACGGCAGAGAATGTTTTCGTCAAACGTGACTCTGAAATCCGAGCCGTCGTCCGAATAGTATGCTTCTCTTTCGTAAGAGATAAACATCGCCGGTCTTAAGTCGCCATAGTAGTTTCTGAAATATTCAATCTCGTTCGCAATCTGTGAGTGAACGGGAAGGGGAATGCCATGCAGTAAACAGAGTGTCGCTTCGCCTGCGGGAAGTTCGAGCCTTCTTTTATAGACGACCGATTTGTATTTCTTCTTGAGCTCAACGAAAGCAGGGTCCTCGGGACCGACCTTCTTATAGCTCCTAAGTCTTAATTTTTCTTTGTAAGTAGGGCTTTCGAGCGAGTGCCTTATGAGGCGGTAGTTTTCGGTATCAAAGTATATGTTTCTGATTGTCGTTCTTCCGTACTTGTCGAGCTCCATATAGGGTCGCATGGTCTCTTTTATCGCGTACTTCTGGGCGCGTGTCAGCATATACTTGACTTCATAGCGCTTGAACGTGGCTTGATAGTCCATTGTGGTCCTCCTTAAGATTTCAGGGTATTTGCGAAATTCAAATCATAAATGGGGGGATCCCCGGGCACATCCGCTATTTGGATTCCGAAAGGAGTTCAGAAAGGGTACGAATGGCGGATGTACCTCAGGGATTATCTAAAGTATACTTTACATTCCTTAAGTCTGCCTTAAATAAAAGTGAAAATAAAGCTAAAGTTTTATGAAGGGAATGTGACAGTCATCAGGAGCGATTTCTCGTCCGTGGTCGAGGCTGAAATCTTTCCCTTGTGGGCGGTGACGATAGCCGCGGCAATCGAAAGCCCCAGCCCATAGCCGCCTGTCTGCGAGTTGCGGCTTTCATCCGTCCGATAGAATCTGTCAAATAGGTGCGGCAGGCTTTCCTTCGGCATATAGGGGCAGGTGTTGAACACCGACAGCCGGATTGAGCCCCTCTGCTGTTCGAGAGTAAGACTTATGGTGCCGTTCTCGTCCGAGTACTTCATTGCGTTGTCAAGAAGCACTGCAAGAAGCCTTCTTATCGCCTTTTCGTCGCCGCAGAGACTTATCATCGGCTGAACGGAGCCGGAAAGGTTCTTGCCTTGTGTCTTAGCCAGAGACCGGTACTCTTCAAGAGTCTCTTCGACAATGTCCGAAAGAGGGAAGTCAATCATCTGATACTGCGGCTCCGGCTCTTCCATCCTCGACAGCGTTATAAGGCTGTTTGTCATGTCGGTAAGCCTTGAAACCTGATTTCGTATGTCGGTTATCCACTCGTTCTCGCCGACGTCCATCTCAAGCACTTCCGCATCCGCACCGATAACCGTCAGGGGAGTCTTGAGGTCGTGACCTGCGTCGGTGATGAACCTGCGCTGTTTCTCATAGTTTTCCCAGAAAGGCTTGACAATTCTTCCCGAAAGGAAAATAAGCAATATAAGCACCATCACAAGTCCCGCAACGGAAATTCCGAGGCTCGCCGTGATAACCGTTCTGAATGTCGTAAGGTTTCTCGCACAGTCAAGGAACACAACCGTCGTTTCGGTTTCGCCTATGTTCACGAGATATCTGTAGTCGTCCATAAAGCCCTTTGTAGAGCTCTTTTCGAGAACGCTCTCGGCATATTCGACGGCGGCTGAGCTGTCAACGGCGGCAATCTTGCCGGTGTTCACGGAAACGAGGTTTCCCGAGCGGTTGTTGAAGGTGACGGTGAAGTATCTCGTTTCATATTCGAGCTCGGGAGATTCGAGGATGTCATTCTGATGTCTGTTGGTGTCCGGCGATAAAAGATTATCTCCCGGAAGATCATCTATCCTTTCAGGAAAGCTTCCGCCGTTGTCCGCCAAAAGTGCCAGAACTGCATCCGCATCGTCGATAATTCCGCGATAGGTGGAATATGTGATAACACCGTCAACGATTGAAAGAACTATGATAAGGGAAAGCATAGTCGCGCCGATGAGCTTGAGGCGTAGATTATTAATCATCGGGAATCTCCTCCAAAGAGTAGCCTGCGTTTCTGACAGCCCTGATCTGGATGTTTGCCTTGAGCGCGTCAAGCTTCTTCCGAAGGTAGGAGATATAAACCCAGACGACGTTTATCTCTGATTCGCTGTCATAGCCCCAGATTTTCTCTAAGAACCTCTCCGACGGGATAATGCTGTGCGGGTTGCTCATAAGGAATTCGAGCATCTGAAATTCTTTGTTGGCAAGTCTTAAGCTTCCCGAGGGAGTTGAGAGCTCAAAAGTGGCTCTGTCCAGAGTTACGTTTCCGAATTTTATCTGCGAGCTTTGATGCTGGGTCGAGGTCCTTGTCATCGCCCTGATTCGTGCCAGAAGCTCCTGCGAATTGAACGGCTTCGTGAGGTAGTCGTTCGCCCCGAGGTCGAGCCCCGTAACCTTGTCGCTCACCTCCGAGCGGGCTGTGAGCATGAGAACGGGAATCTGGTTTCCTTTTGCCCTCATTTCTTTAAGGACGGTGAATCCGTCGACCTTCGGCATCATTATGTCGAGTATCACCCCGTCATAGTTGTCCGCCTCGAGATACGAAAGGGCTTCCTGCCCGTCATAAACGGCGTCAACCGAGTAGTTGTTTCGCTCCAGAATAGCAACCAGTGCTTTCGATAAAGCCCTTTCGTCCTCCGCAAGAAGAAGTCTCATATCCTGTCCTCCCTTATTTATTGCTACTATTATAATACTATTCCAACCTAAAATCTACCTTAAATTTCGGTGAATATCAGAAAAAACAGAAGAAAATTCAAGGACCGAAGCCCAAAAAAAGACTTCGGTCCCGATGATTTCAATTCAGTCAGGATATAATCTCGTACTGTCCCGCGGCGGTTTCCTTCGTTGCGTATTCCGAAACGGACAGAACTCTCACCTTGAGCGGATTTTTCCCGAGATTAATCTCGATGATGTCGCCGACCTTCACTTCATATGAAGCCCTTGCCGGCTTGCCGTTCGCCACGATTCTTCCCGCATCGCAGGCTTCGTTGGCAACGGTTCTCCGCTTTATAAGGCGGCTGACCTTCAGATATTTGTCAAGTCTCATATAATCTCTCCCTTTTTAATCTCAAAAAACAAAGCCGACCGAAGTCGGCTTTTGTCTTTCGTTATAAAATCAAACGGACTCCTTAAGAGCCTTGCCGGGCTTGAAAGCGGGAACCTTTCTTGCGGGAATCTGAATCTTCTCGCCGGTTCTGGGGTTGATGCCCTCCTTAGCCTGACGCTCTCTTACTTCAAATGTGCCGAAACCGATAAGGGAAACCTTCTCGCCCTCGGAAAGAGCCTCTGTGATTGCGGCAACTACTGCCGATACAGCCTTTTCGGAATCCTTCTTGGAAAGACCGGACTTATCCGCAACCTTGCTTACTAATTCAACTTTTGTCATGATGACTTCCTCCGTAATTATTTCGCCATGGCAAATACGATATCCATAAGCCGTATTTGCACTCGCAAATGCGTCGGCATACACCGACAACTTGATACACCTATCTTACACTGATTTTTTAAAAAATACAAGAGTTTTATTCAAAAATTTGCGTTCGAATTCGATTTTTGTGGGTTATGTCCAATAATTCGACCATCAAAATGTAGGTTATTACAGCAAATATAACAGAAATCAAGAGGGAAATTGTCAAGGATAAATATGTTATTGCATATCTGTAGACATAAGTCGAGGAAATGCAGGCAATAACGCCCAGAATTGTCGGTATGGCGACCGAGTAGAGAAGCTTCGGCTTAGTGCCCGTGAGTCTATAAAGAACTACTACGGAGGCTATGCACATCGCCGAATATGACACTACCGTAGCCACTGCCGCCCCGGAAAGCCCATATCTGCTGTTCGGGATAAAAATCATGTTTAAGGCAAGCTTTAAAATCGCGCCTCCGAGGTTAATTTTGAGAGGAATATCCGTCCTCCCGAGTGCCTGTAGCATCGAGCAGGCGGAGCTAAGGACCGTCATGAACGCCGTCGACGTTGACAGTATCGCCAGCGGCATCCACGAAACGGACACCTCCGCCGGTCGGGAAGGGAAGATAAGCCCGAGAATCTGTCTCGAATAGAGGCAGAGTCCAATCCCCGCCGGAATCGAAATATAGAGCGACAGGGAGATCACTCTTCTTATTTCCTTTGAAACCGCTTCTTTGTTGCCTCTGGCGTTGTTCTCGGAAACCGACGGGAACGCACTTCTTCCGAATACGGCGCAGAGTGACGGCGCAAGCGTGAATATCGACATAGAAAGCCCTGTGAATGACCCATAAAGAAAGCTCGGCAGGTCTTTTAAGCTCACGCCGCTCTCGATTACGGCGGCGTATTCCGTCGTATAGAGCTCGGGATTATTTCTGAGGCTGTTTCCTATCAGCATGACAATCGTCGACAAATCTATCGTGTTAAGAAGGCTCGAAACCACCGACGCAAGCGAAATCGGCGCACAGAGCTTCACGAGCCGCCTGATGATTTCCTTCTGCTCGGCTCTTTCGGGGCTCTCGCAGATGACGCTCTTGTCTCTGCGGAATCTCCCGAAGATGCAAAGGCTCAGCATTCCCGCAAGGTCCGCCGCCGCAGTTCCCAAAACAGCGGCGCAGGCAATCACCGGCAGAGCAATTTCAATAGCTTCGGATTCGCTCGAGCAGTACACGCCGAAAACTGCTTCTCCTGTCTCAAACAGTCCCAAAGCATAGCTCTTCACCGCCATCGACAGCCCGAGCCCGACCGCAAGCTTTACAATCGCGTCGACCGTCTGCGACACCGACGACGGCGTCATGTCCCCGAGCCCTTCGTAATATCCCCGAAGGATTGCTGTAATCGTCCCGAGAAATACGCAGGGCGAAATAGCCATAATCGACAGCTTCGCCTCGGGGATTCCGATAAGCCTTTCTGCGATGAAGCCCGAAAACAGCAGGGGAATAAGCGTCAGGATAAGCCCGATTGCACCGAAGAATATGACCGAAAGCCTTCGGATAAGAAGCATCCTTCGCCTGTTTCCGAATGCCGAGCTCTCCGAAACCATCTGCGCCACGGCTATAGACAGGCTTCCGGCACACAGAGAATACAGCGGCATGAATACGGCATAAGCTCCCGAATAGTAGCCCATTCCGGTGCCGCCCAAGAGATTTGTAAGCGGAATTTTTAAAAGAAGCCCTGCCGCCCTTGAAATAACGACAGAGATTAAAAGCACCATAGACCCTGCAAGCGCAGTTTTCTTTCTTGCCGTAAAATAACACCCTTTCCTTAAAATAAGCTTTGTACAAGTTTATTTTGGAAAAGGGTGATATATTCTTTATTCCGTCTTTTTCGGCTTTCTTATGTAGGGAATGTAGAGAGCCGTTATTCCCACGGCGGCGAAAAGCACTATTCCGAGGAAGTAGAGTCGCCACTGACTTATATCCGTGAAGGTCATCAGCCAGCTTTGACTGCCGGTAAAGAAGAAGTTCGTCGCAAAGTCCACGCTTATGAGCTCTCCGTCGACGTATGTGGGAGAAGCACAGAGCGCATTAATATAGATAGACGCGAATCCCATAGAGAAGAAGAGCCCCATTGTTGTGGCATATTGCCTTCTCCCGAGGTGAGCCTCCCTTGACATCGGAATATACACTCCCAGTGTGAGGAGCATCGTGTGATAGAGGAAATACTGATATCCCAAGGGATGGGTGAACGCCTGCGAAGCGTCAATGCTGTAGGTGAATATTGTCGGGAGCAGTATGGCACCGACAGCTCCGCCAATGCAGGTGGGGTACATAAATCCAAGCGCTGTCCTCCGAAGGGTCTCGTTACTCGTCAGCCTTGCAATGAATATGAATATAATCTGCAATGAGCACGGGTTGAAGGGTAGCTGGTTCAGTTCAAGGTACGGCGTCATCATCGAGCCGTCGCTCGACGGGACAAGCTTAATCATGCTCGTGACCTTCGTAACCTCCGACAGCACCGCTATCACACAGCATGCCGTCAGAACGTTTTTCATCGGCGGTCGGTATTTATGCAAAAGCGTGAGTGCAATTACAATCAGAACAACCGAGATTCCTATCCATATAAAGTGATTGAGAGAGAACATTTACGAGGGATTCCTTTCAGTATTGCGACAAAAGGGGTTACAGCGTGTATTGGTTCGGGTCTTCGAGGTCCTTTGCAAAGGGTCCTGCGGCAGGAAGCGTCTTCGTTCGATACTTCGAAAGCTCCTTAGCCTTCTCTTCGGTGACGATAACAGCCGAATCGACATAGCTTCCTTTTGCCTTGAGAGTCATCGCCTGAACGCCGATGGTGTTCTTCGTGGTCTTCGGCAGAATCATGCCGGTGTTGAAGAGAATCGCTCTGCCGTTCGAAGACCGGAGCATAACATCCGCACCCTCGCCGACATCGAGCATTTCGACAAGCTCTTCCTTGTCGGAATAAGCATTCTGGAGCATCTTGCGGTTCGTCTTCGTCTGATATGATTCAAGGGGCACCTTTGCAACCTTGCCGTTCTTGTAGACAAACAGCAGGCATCCCGAGTAGTTCTGCGTTACCGCCATCCTGACGACGGTCTCGCCCTCCGAGAATTTGAGCGTGACGGGAATATAGTCTCCCAAGAGGCTCGCCTTCGAGTCGCTGAACTGCGCCACCTTCGTCTTGTAGACGTTGTGCATGTTCATGAAGAAGAGAAGCTCAGCGGAATTCGTCGTGTCGAACTCCTGTATCATTACGTCGTTTTCCTTCACCTTCTGCTCGCCGGACATTCGGAGCGACTGCGGAGTTATCTTCTTGAAGTAGCCTTCGCGGGTCAGGAACACTCTGCAGGGATAATCGGAAACGGTCTTCTCTTCCTTCGGGAGCGGTTCGTCCGAAACATAGATAATCTCTGTCCTTCTCGGCTGACCGTACTTCTCGGCAACCCTCTTTAGCTCGTCTATTATGATGAGCTTTACTTTCCGCTCCGAGCCCAAGATTCCGTTCAGTTCGTCGATTTCAGCCTTCAACTGCTCGACATCCGCCAAGCGGTTTAAGATAAATTCACGGTTCAGGTGTCTCAGCTTGATTTCAGCGACATACTCCGCCTGAATCTCGTCAATCGAGAATCCAATCATAAGGTTCGGGACAACGTCCGACTCCTCCTCGGTCTCCCTTACAATCTTGATAGCCTTGTCGATGTCAAGAAGTATCTTTTCGAGACCTTCCAAGAGGTGCAATCTCTCGTTCTTCTTCTTTAAATCAAATGCCGTTCTTCTCTTGACGCATTCAACACGGAACTTGATCCATTCTCTTATGATGTCGTTGACGCCCAAAACCTTCGGATAGCCGTTGACAAGGATGTTGAAGTTCGCCGAGTAGTTGTCCTGCAGGGGAGTCTTCGCATAGAGCTTCTTCATGAGAAGGTCGGGATCTGTCCCACGTTTGACGTCGATAGCAATCTTCAAGCCGTCGAGGTCGGTTTCGTCCCGGATATATGTGATTTCCTTCATGCCGTTCTTGGCGAGGTCGATGACTTTTTCGATGATAGCCTCAACCGTCGTGGTCGGCGGGATTTCGGTAATCTCTATGCAACCGGCTTCTTTATCAAATGTATACTTTGCTCTGACTTTTACAGAGCCCCTACCGGTGTCGAAAATCTGCCGGAGCTTGTCCGGCTCGTTAATCATATATCCTCCGCCGGGGAAGTCGGGACCTTTCATCACTTCGAGGGCATCAAAATCGGGGTCACGGATGATATTAATCGTCGCCTCGCAGAGCTCCCGCAAGTTAAACGGGCAGACCGAGCTCGCCATCGAAACGCCGATACCGACGTTGGAATTTACGAGTATAGAGGGGAAGGTGACCGGCAGAAGCTCCGGCTCGAGCATTGTGTTGTCATAGTTCGGGACAAAGTTGACGGTGTCCTTGTCGATATCCCCGAAAAGCTCGTTGCAGATGGGCTCAAGCTTCGCCTCGGTGTATCTCGGAGCCGCAAAAGCCATGTCGCTCGAATACGCCTTGCCGAAGTTTCCCTTCGAATCGATATATGGGTGCAGAAGCGCCTCGTTGCCACGGGCGAGTCTTACCATCGTTTCATAGATAGCCTGGTCGCCGTGGGGATTTAATTTCATTGTCTGACCGACGATATTTGCCGACTTGGTCCTCGGACCTGTCAGAAGCCCCATCTTGTACATTGTATAAAGGAGCTTGCGGTGGGAGGGCTTGAAGCCGTCGATTTCGGGAAAAGCTCTCGAGACGATAACACTCATCGCATAGGGCATATAGTTCTTTTCAAGCGTGACGGTTATCGGTTCATCGACAACCGTTCCCGCACCGCCTATATAGGCATCACGCTGTCTTTCCGTAAGCTTGACCGGCTTGTCCTCGGTCGGCTTTTTCTTTTTTGGCAAGTATATCACATCCTTCTAAGTATAAGTTGTATGGGTGTGTGAAGTTCGGCTTTGCCGAACTTCAGCAGTTGTCCGTAGGACAACTGTTCTAGCTGATATCAGCCATCTCAAGATAGTCGTGACCGTTGTTGTTTATGAACTCTTTTCTTGCAGCAAGGTTGTCTCCTAAGAGCATATCAAACATAAACTTCGTGTGCTCCGCATCGTCGGGCGAAACCTGAATAAGCCGCCTCGTCTCGGGGTTCATAGTGGTCAGTGACATCATGTCCGGCTCGTTTTCACCAAGTCCTTTTGAGCGCTGGATGGTGAACTTCTTGTCGCCAATCATTTTCATGATTTCGGCTCGCTCGCTTTCGTCGTATGCAAAATAGGTTCTGTCTTTTGTATTTATCTCATACAGTGGCGATTCCGCAATGAACACATATCCCTTCTCGATAAGGGTGGGGCAGAGGGTGTAAATCATTGTGAGGACAAGGGTTCGAATCTGGAAACCGTCATAGTCGGCATCGGTGCAGATGATGACCTTGCTCCATCTTAGGTTATTGAGATTGAATGAGGACAAATCCTTGTTCTTCGCGCTCTTTATCTCAACGCCACAGCCAAGAACTTTCATGAGATCGGTTATAATCTCGCTCTCGAAAATCTTGTTGTAGCTTGCCTTGAGGCAATTAAGAATCTTGCCTCGGATAGGTATAACCGCCTGAAACTCGGCATTTCTTGCGAGCTTTACGGAACCGAGCGCCGAATCGCCCTCCACGATGTAGAGCTCACGGCGGGAGATGTCCTTCGTTCTGCAGTCGACGAACTTCTTGACCATGTTCGCCATGTCAAGCTTTTCGGCGTAGAGCTTCTTTGTGTTGATTCTCGTCTTTTCGGCGCTCTCGCGCGAGCGCTTGTTGATTAGGACTTGATCGCAAATCTTCTGCGCGTCGTCCGGCTTCTCGATGAAGTAGACCTCAAGCTGGTGCTTCAGAAAAGCAACAGCCGCATCATAGATAAATCTGTTGTTTATAGCCTTCTTGGTCTGATTCTCGTATGAGGTCTGCGTTGAGAAGGAGCTCGAAACCATGACAAGGCAGTCCTCGATGTCGGTGAACTGAATCTTCGCCTCGTTCTTGAGGTACTTGTTGTTATTCTTAAGATAAGTGTCGATATAGGATGTGAACGCCTGCCGGACAGCCTTCTCGGTCGAGCCGCCGTATTCAAGGAAACTCGAATTGTGGAAGTATTCCGCCTGCTTCACCGTTTTCGAGAACACAAAGGCAAAGTTGTACTTGACCTTGTATTCGTTCATGTCCTCTCTGTCCTTGCCCTTTCGCTCGGCGCTCCAGAGCTGGGGAGTGGTCAGCGCCTCATCCCCGACAATCTCGGTGACGTAGTCGAGGATTCCGTTCTCATAGAGATATTCCTCCTCCGAAAAGCCGCCCTCCTCGTCCTGATAGCGGAGAACAAAGGTGATGCCCGGATTGACGATAGACTGCTTTTTCAGCACATCGGTGAAATACTCTTTTTCGATGGCGATATCGGTGAAAACATCGAGGTCCGGCTTCCATCTTGTCTTGGTGCCGGTTTTTCTTGTGGAGACCTTCTCTTTCTTAAGCCCACCGACATTTTCGCCCTTTTCGAAGTGGAGATTGTATTTGTATCCGTCTCTCAAGACCTCGACATCCATATATTCCGAGGAATACTGCGTTGCGCAGGCACCCAAGCCGTTCAAGCCGAGGGAGTATTCATAGTTTTCGCCGGAGACGTTGTCATATTTACCGCCGGCATAGAGCTCGCAATAGACAAGCTCCCAGTTATAGCGGTTCTCGCTCTTGTTGAAGTCGACCGGACAGCCTCTGCCCATGTCCTCAACCTCAATCGAGAAGTCGTTATATCTGGTGACGGTGATTTTTGAGCCGTAGCCCTCTCTCGCTTCGTCTATCGAGTTTGAAATTATCTCAAAAACAGAATGCTTACAGCCCTCCAGCCCGTCCGAGCCGAAGATAACCGCCGGTCTTTTTCTGACCCTGTCCGCTCCCTTCAAAGAGCGTATCGCTTCGTTTCCGTAATCCTTCTTAGGCATTATATCCCTCCGCAAATGTTGCGTCAAAATTGCATATTGAGCACTATATGTAGTTATTATAACACGAAAAAGGCTTCCCTGTCAAGGAAGCCTTAAAAATAGTCGCTATGCTATAATCTCAATCTTCGCCAGCACGCCATATTCCACCGTCAGCGTTACCGTTCCGTAGTTGCTGTTAATGGTGATGACGCAATCGTCGGCGAGGTTTTCGGCGGTTACCGCTACCGACGAAGTCGAGAGCTTTTCCTTGACCTCGTCGAGCGTGTCGCCGACGGCTATGCCCCTGAATTTGATGTCGAGGGGACAGCCGGAGCTTGTAATCTCAATCTCGGTAACTCCGCCCGTAAACGGAGTTTCCGAAGAGAATCTCAGGTGTCCGCCGACGAACAGAACGGATGAAATTCCGGTTCTTGTCGTGGTTCCGGTCATCGAGCCGGAATAGAGCTCGCCGAGGCGCACGGCAGATGCCTCATCGTTAAGCCAGATTGTCTCACCGGCGGCGGTCAGGTCGAAGTAGCTTGTCGACGAGCCGGCATTGATGCTGAGCATTGCCTTGGCGTCGCTCGAGGTCTCCGTTTCCTCTTCGGAGCTGCTGTTGTCGGCAAAGGTGCTGTAGCCGACCAAGCCCATGCTGTACTGGGAAATCTTCTCGAGGTCGGCGATGTTATAGCCCTCGCCGGTCACCTTGCGTCTGATATATCTCGTTAGCTCACGAGCTGATGCCTTGTGGACGTAGATTGCCGGGTTGTTCGAGGTTGTCGTGTAATACTCTTCTTCGCTCGGGAGGATTCCCATATCGGTGCTACCCGGGTTGACGTTCCCGTAAACTCTGTGGTAGACGATATCGACGCCGTTCAGCGTGTAAGCGTCATAGATGAGCTCATCCACAACCGTTATGCAACCGTTATCGCCGAGCATCAGCGAGACAATAAGCTCGTCCCCGACCTCATAAGTCGGCATGCCCTTGACCTGATTGTCATCCGTGCCCTTAATCCAGACATAAACATCTATGTCGCAGGAGACAGCATTCAGATAGTCATAAGTGATTGTTGCACTGTAGAGCGTGTAGTTGTCTTCTGAAGGTGAGGGGACACCCGATGAGCTCGGCGTGCCGGTAATCGTAATCCATACCAAGCTTACGCCAATGGTTTCCGATTCGTCACCCATCTGATTATAAAGCACATCATAGAAGCTCGAAGCGGTTCCATAGGAAGAGCCGAAGCTTGCATAGATAGTCGCCGTGTTCGAAGCGCTCGTGTTGCTTCCGCCAAGGACATAGTCCTCGGTGTTGTATTCTCCGTCGTAGTCGTCGGGAGTGTAGCTGCTTGCGGGGTTCGCGGTGATTACGGAAGAGCTGAGCGAAGTGTCTTCAACAGGGTCTTCGACCGCTCCGTCAAATTCTTCATCCTCATATTCGACTGCAGAATCTTCGGGAATATCGTCGTCAACTGCCAATTCTTCCGTGTCTTCAACAGCCCAGTTTGTATCTTCCACGGGATCGTCTTCTGCGGTCTCGTCTTCCCAATCCGTATCCGTGTCGTACAATTCCATCATTTCCTCATTCGCGGAATCTGAGCTTCTTGTGGTTGTCGAGAAGACACTCGACATAATCGACGCTCCACCGACGATGGATACTGCCGCCACGACGCATGCCGCAATGGCAACGTAACGGTAGATTTTCATCTGCTTGTAGATTTTGCCCGATTTCGATTCCTGAATCTCGGGAGTTTTTTCTTCTTCAGCTTCAGTCGCCTTGTCAAGTCCCGCCTCGGCAATGCACTGTTCTTTAAGCTTCGCCTTGAAATCTTCACTGAGAGTAAGGCGGCTTAATTCACTTTTGTAGTCATCAGATAATTTCATTATCGCCAAACTCTCCTTTCAGCATTTCGCTAAGTTTCTTTCTTCCGCGCATGAGAAGAGAAAGCACCGTGTTCTGATTGGTACCTGTAATCTCGGCAATCTCCTTGGTGGGGTACCCCTCGAAGTAGTAGAGGTAGATAGGTGTCCGGTATTTCTCCGGAAGCTCTCTCACCGCGCTTAAAACCGAACCCTCATGAGCGTATTCGTCTGTCGCGGGAATCGTCTCGGACAGCTCGACGCTCGGATGAGTGTAGGCTTTTCTGTTGTAGTTTTTGCACATGTTGATTGTTACCCTCAGAAGCCACGCCTTCTCGTGTTCCTCCGATTCGAAATCGGGGAGTGAGCGGCACAGCTTCAGAAATACCTCCTGCACGATATCCTCGACATAGTGGGTATCGGATAGCGCGTGGAACGCCGTCCTGTATACCATGTCCGAATATTTATCAATCACGGAGGCTATGTAGGCATTTACATCCTTCTTAGCCATGATTTTTCCTCTTACCGCACCTGAATTCCTGCGGCAAAGAACTCCTTTCACACATATGTAATCGCGCTCCTGAATCATACTTTCACTACTAATACACATCAGAGCGGCGGATTATTGCATCCATACAAAATATTTTATCAGAAATTTTCGAAAAGTAAACCCATTTTCTTCGAATAGCCGAGATTTTTTCTTACATGAGCAATACAAAACGCGAATATCGCCGCGAATTTCGCAAAAAACGGTGAAATTAAAACTTTTTTCGCCCTATAGTATTGACAAAATCCAAAAAATATGAGATGATGTTCGTGTGTAACTCAAAATCCGAGGGATGTGAAACTTTTGAATAAAGTTTTAATCGACGGGCACTATGGTGCCGTAAGTCTTAATATAAATGCAATGCTGAGCGGTAGGGACGACCTCGAAGTAATCCACCTTGAGGACAGAACCAAGTTCACCGAGGAGCAGAGGCTGAATCTTCTGAACACCGCGGATATAGTCATCCTCTGCCAGTCGACGAAGACTGTTACCGAAACGGTGCCTCTCATTCAGAATCCCGCAACCAAGGTGCTTGACACGTCAAACGCCTACAGATTGTCGCCCCAGTGGGCATACGGTCTGCCGGAGCTTTCGCCCGACCACCGCAAAAAGATATCTCAGTCCCGCTATACCGCCCTCCCGAACCCGATGGCGACCGGTGCGGCTTTGCTTCTTGCGCCCCTTGTCAAGGCAAAAATCATGCCGCCTTATCATCCTCTTATAATAAATTCCGTCATCGGCTATACTAACGGCGGCTCGAACATGATAGCTATGTACGAGAGCTCAAGCCGTCCCTATGGCTTCTCTTCGGCTCGTATGTATGCCCTTGAGCAGACAATGATGCTCCAGAAGGAGCTCATGCACGCCTGCGGACTTTCCTATAAGCCCGCAATCAGTCCGATTATCGACGACTACCCGAGCGGAGCACTTATAACCGTGCCCCTGCACCTGAGAACCCTCGCAAAGCGCCTCCATTCCCGCCAGGTCTGGGACTACATCTCGAGAGCCTACGAGCACGAGCCGCTTATTGATGTCATGAATTTCGAGACCTCGATTCAGGATTTGGATGGATTCCTTGAGGCGAACGGCATGGCGGGCTCGAACAAGATGCAGATTTTCGTCTTCGGCGACAATGACATTTGTCTTTTAGCGGCGAGATATGACAACCTCGGCAAGGGCGGAGCCGGCGCGGCAGTCCAATGCATGAATTTAATGTTAGGTCTTGATGAATTAACGGGGGTACTATAAAACAAGCTTTATGATAGAAAACAATCAGGAAAAACCAAGAGTGATACTCGTATCTGTCGATACGGGCGAGTTTGACGCAGAGCGCAGTATGGAAGAGCTCTGCGCTCTTTGTGATACCGCCGGTGCGGAGGTCGTCGCAACCGTCATCCAGAAAAGACCGTCTATAGAAGGCGCAACCTGCATAGGCTCGGGAAGACTTGCCGAGCTCGCCGAGCAGTGCGAAGCCCTCGAGATAGACCAGCTTATTTTTGACCGTGAACTGACGGCAACGCAGATCCGAAACATCGAAGACGCAACCGATACTTTTACGATAGACCGCACAATGCTTATTCTTGACATCTTCGCACAGCGTGCCACCACCCGCGAGGGCAAGCTTCAGGTTGAGCTTGCACAGAACAAATACCGCCTGACAAGGCTTGCGGGAATGGGCATAAAGCTCTCCCGCCTCGGCGGAGGAATCGGCACCCGAGGTCCCGGCGAAACCAAGTTAGAGACCGACCGCCGTCATATCCGTTCCCGAATCTCGGCTCTTGAAAAAGACCTGAAAGAAGTCGAACAGCGCCGCGACATAACCCGCAAGCGCCGCAAGAAGGATGGCGTTCTCACCGCCGCCATCGTCGGCTATACCAACGCCGGCAAGTCGACGCTTCTTAACGCATTGACCGATGCCGGAGTCCTCTCGGAAGATAAGCTTTTTGCCACTCTCGAAACCACATCCCGGGCAATACTCTTGCCCGACGGCAGAAGCGTGACCCTTATCGATACGGTCGGGCTCATCTCGAGGCTCCCTCATCAGCTCGTCGAAGCCTTCAAGTCGACCCTCGAAGAAGCCGCCAGTGCCGACCTGCTCATACATCTTATAGATGCCTCGAGCGAGTATTACGAAGAAGAAAAGCACGTCACCGAAGAATTGTTGCACGACCTCGGCTGTGACGGCATCCCGACACTGACGGTGCTCAATAAATGCGATTTGATTCCCGAAATATCCGTATCAGACGACTCAATCATCCGGATTTCGGCGAAAAATGCCACGGGCTTGGATTCTCTTCTTGAGGGCATCGCAAAAGCCCTGCCGGAAACTGCAAGACGGATGAACCTTCTTCTCCCATACACCGAAGCCGGACTTCTTTCGGAGATAAGAAAAGACGGCACCGTCTATTCGGAGGAATACACCCCCGAGGGCATAAAAGCCGATGTGCTTGTGGATATCAAGCTTTGCAATTCAGCAGAAAGATACAGGGTGGACAGTTAATAGCTGTCCACTTTTGAATATTTCGGAATTTCCTGCTTAACATATTACCAAAACCTGAAAGGAACTATGTTATGCAGATTATTATACTTGCGGGAGGAGAGGGGACGCGTCTCCGACCGCTTACTTTCGATACTCCTAAGCCCCTCGTGCGCGTTCTCGGAATCCCGGCAATCGAGCGGCTTACGGCGCTTCTTTTCCGAAGCGGCTTCAAGGAGGCGACAATCGCCGACTTCTATCTTGCCGATAAGCTTGAGGAGACCCTCGGCGGCTTTTCAAACGGCATAAAGCTAAGCTATGTCAGAGAAGATGTGCCGCTCGGCACCGCCGGCTGTGTCCGGAAGGCATGGAACGGCGACGACGTGATGGTATTGAGCGGCGACGGTGTCTGCGAGTTCAACCTCCCGAAAATCGTTGACTTCCACGAGCGTAACGACGCCGATGTGACCATCGTCTCCCATGAGGTCAGCGACCCTCGGGAATACGGTCTCGTCACTTCTGATCCAACCGGCAGAGTTATCGGCTTCTCCGAGAAGCCCGCCTACGACTCCTGCCTGACAGACCTTGCCAACACGGGAGCATATATTATTTCAAGAGATATCATTTCAAGAATTCCGGAAGGCGAAAAAGTCGATTTTGCATCGGATGTCTTTCCAGAGGTCTTGGCATCGGGCGGCAGGATTTTCACCATCCCCGAAACGGGAATCTGGTTCGACATCGGCGATATCTCCTCACTTCTCACATGCCAGACGGTGCTTCTTGACGAAGAAGACAAAGATTATCTAATTTTCGAGGGCGCATCGGTCGGAGATGGCACAACCGTCACCGGCGGAAGCGTAATCGAGCAGGGCGCAACCGTCGGGCGTAACTGCCGAATCCAGTCCTCGCTTGTGATGAACGGCTCTTCGATGGGCGACGGCTGTGAGCTTAATAAGTGCGTCATCTGCGAGGACGTGACAATCGGCAGGGGAGTGCGCTTCGGCGAGCTCTCGGCGGTCGGAAGCGGAAGCGTGATCGGTTCGGCTGTGACGATAGACCCGGGCGTGAAGATAGCTCCGAACTCGAAAATCCCCGCCGGAATCAGGGTAAGGCGTGACGTGTCGCCCTCCGGCTATAAGCTCCTTGAGATGGGCGAGGGCGGTCGTGCCGACGGAATAGAGCTCACGACCGAAAATCTCCTGTTCTTGGGCAAAGCTATCGCCAGAGCATTCAATCAAGAGAGCATCACAGTCGGGTATTCAAGCGACAGCGGAAGCATGTTTGAGGCGCTGTCTTTGGGGCTTCGCTCCTGCGGCACGGTGGTGTACTATCTTAATAATGCCGCCTTCGGCGAGACTGTTTTCGCGGCAAGAAGGCTGAAAACCCGATATTGCGCCTATATTTCGGGCGGCAACGTCCGGATTTTCCGAAGCGGCAACTGCGAGCTTGCCCGTTCTGAGGAGCGAAAACTTTGCGAAAAGTACAATCGCAGCGAGCTTGGCGACTCGGAAATCGCTCCCGAAATCAACGCCGACGCCGAGCGTAAGCTATATATAAATGTATTGCGAGAAACTCTCCCGAAGCGCTTCGCCGGAAGCGTTCAGCTTTCTTCCAAGGATGCAATAGAAAAAGGGATTTTCTCGGAAGCCGTGCAGAATCTCAACTGGTCGGAAGGCGAAAAGCTGAAATTCATGACAGGCAGAAGCATAGAAGACACCGTCTGTGAATTCCCGAGCGGAAAGCTGACTTATGAGCAGTTGCTTCTTTTGTCCTGCCGTTCGCATTATTATGACGGTGAAAACGTCGTCCTTCCAGAGCGGGTACCTCTTGTCTGCGACGAGTATGCAAAACAATCGGATTGCGAAGTATTCAGGATATCTCCGCCCGATGACGGCGAGCTTTCGATGTTCTCTCTGGATCCGCTGTTTCTGATAGCCGAGATGATTGGATATCTCACAAAAAGAGAGATTTCGGCTTCCGTTGCACTTTCCGAGCTACCGGATATCTGTTACTACCGCAAAACCGCACGGATGGGCAGGGGACTGCCGAAGCTGTTGCACCGTGAATTTGCTGCAAACCGCCGAGGCTCGGATATTATCGTCGAATCCTCCGGCGCAAGGGCATACGTCCGACCCCTGAAAAGCGGCAAAGAGCTACGGATGTATGTCGAATCGGTGTCACAGGAGGCGGCGACCGCAATTTGTGACGATATAATATCACGACTTCGGGCACATCAATCTTGACATTTACGAAGATTTGTGGTATTATATCAGATATATTTGTATTTTCATCATGGAATCTTATGCGCGGGCGAGGCGATGCTGAGCCGAAACCCGTGTTACATATTAAATATAACCTTAAAATAAAAATTTTTTGAGAAAGGAAATTCATGTCAACAACTGAAGAAAAGAAGATCAAGTCACCAAGAAAAAGCCGCTCCAAGTCAGAAGCAAGTGTGACGAGGGACAGTGCGCTCGATGCCGCAATAGCCGCGGCAATATCCGCACCGAAGCCCCCGAAGAAGGCGGCACAGTCCCAGAAGTCAAGAGGTGTTCAGACCTCAAGAAAAAGCCAGAAATCACAATCAAGCAAGAAATCAAAATCCCAGAAGACCGAATCACGCGAAACAAAACCAGCACAGACACAACAAACAGCACAGCAGGTCAATAAGCCTGTACCGATAGTAAGCAACGCCGTAGCTACGAATTCCAAAACACCGCTCAAGATAATTCCTCTCGGCGGTCTCGGCGAAATCGGCGAGAATATGACCCTCGTCGAGTATGGCAACGATATAGTAATCATCGACTGCGGAATGACCTTCCCCGACAGTGAAATGCCCGGCGTCGACATGGTCATCCCCGACTTCACATATGTCGAGAAGAACGCCGACAGAGTAAGAGGCGTATTGGTTACCCACGGTCACGAGGACCATATCGGCGGTATCCCGTATTTACTCAAGAAGATAAACGTGCCGGTCTATGCCACAAGGCTCACAATCGGGCTTATCGAAAACAAGCTAAAGGAGCATAATCTCGGGAAATCCATGCTCCACGTTGTCACTCCGTCCGACAAGGTTCAGCTCGGCGTATTTACTGCCGAATTCATAAAAGTAAATCACTCTATTCCCGACGCCGTTGCAATAGCTCTTCATACCCCTGCAGGGACAGTTGTCCATATGGGCGACTTCAAGGTCGACTATACCCCCATCGAGGGCGGCATCATCGACCTCCCGAGGTTCGCACGGCTCGGCGACGAGGGCGTGTTGGCTCTCATGAGCGACTCGACCAACTCCGAGCGCCGCGGCTTCACCCCGAGCGAGAGAACCGTCGGCGAGAGCTTCGAAAAGCTCTTCGACAAAGCCGGCGACAAGAGAATCATAATTGCGACCTTCTCGTCGAATATCCACCGTGTCCAGCAGATTATCAACTGTGCCGCCAAGCACAACCGCAAGGTTGCCGTCTTCGGCAGAAGCATGATTAACGTAATCGGTCTCGCAACCGAACTCGGCTATCTCAAGGCTCCTGCGGGCGTCATGATTGATATCGCCGACATGCACAACTATTCCGACGGCGAGATAGTTTTAATCACGACGGGCAGTCAGGGCGAACCGATGAGCGCGCTTACGAGAATGGCAACCAACGACCACCGTCAGGTAAGTATCACTTCAAACGACTTTATCATAATCTCCGCCAGACCTATTCCCGGCAACGAAAAGTTTGTCGGAAGGGTTGTAAATCAGCTCCTCAAGCTCGGCGCGGAGGTTGTATATGAGGAAATGTACGAGGTTCACGTTTCCGGACACGCATGTCAGGAGGAACAGAAGCTCATCATAAGCCTTGTTCGACCAAAGTATTTCATCCCTGTTCACGGTGAATATAAGCATCTTACACGTCACGCTGAAACCGCACGCGAAATCGGCATCCCCGAGAAGAATATTCTCATCGCTGATGTCGGTAACGTAATCGAGCTTTCAAAGAACGGTATGAAGGTAACCGGCAGTGTTCCCGCCGGCAAGGTTATGGTTGACGGCTTGGGCGTCGGCGACGTCGGTGCGGCTGTTCTCAAGGACAGAAAGCGCCTCGCCGAGGACGGAGTTATCTCCGTAAGCGCCACCATAGACAAGATTGACCGCAAGCTTCTCTCGGGACCCGAGATTGTCTCGAAGGGCTTTGTATACGAAAAGACCAACGAGGAGCTCTTTGCCGAAGTGAAGAAGAAGGCTCATCAGGTGCTCCAGCAGGAGCTCTCGACCAGGCACGACTATACAGCCATCAAGAACAAGGTTCGCGACGAAATCAGCGACTTCGTCTTCTCCAAGACCAAGCGCAGACCTACAATCATAGTAACCGTTCTGGACATTTAAAATATTGCTTTTCAGTTCAAAATCATCCTGAGTGAGGTGGGATATTATGAAAAAACGCTTTTCGTGGGTGCTGACAGTCGCACTGCTTCTCCTCGGAATAACATCACTGGCGCTTTGCGTCGTGCTGTTCGCCGACGGGAGAACCGCAATGTGCGTTGCCGCCGGAATGGTGCTCCTTTGCGCACTTATCATGTTCATAGTGATTATAATCATGAACAAGGATATTGCAAAGTATGTCACCAAAATGGATAGGTCCGTTGAGGCTATAAACCGCGAGGCTTTCTATGATTTCCCTGAGCCGATTATCATAACCGACAGCAATGACAAGATTGTCTGGTACAACAAGCGCTTCGAGGAGAAATTCTTCGAGGACGACAAGGCATATGGAATGCCGCTTACGAATCTTGTCGGAAATAACGTTGCGAAAATCTATTCCGACACCGGCGCATGCGTAAGAATTTTCGAAAGATACTATAACGTCTATGCCAAGAAGTCGGACACCGGTCCTTTGTCGATAATAAGGCTTTCGGATGTCACCGACAGGGTTCTTCTTGAAGAGGAATATAACGCCCAGAAGAAGACGGTGCTCATAATGACTGTCGACAACTATGACGACGCCTTCCAGAACTCGAAGGAGAGCGACAAGGCGAGCGTTCAGGCTCAGATTGAGCAGATTTTTGAGCAGTTCATCGAGCACACAAACGGCGTGCTTCATAAGATTTCCAACGACCGCTTCTTTGCGGTAATAGAAGAAAGACATTTAAAGAAAATCATCGAGGGCAAATTCGATATCCTTGACGAAATCCGTTCGATTCAGCTCGGTGGCAGACCCTGCGTGACGCTTTCAATCGGCGTCGGCAGGGGAGCCAAAACCCTCGCCGAGAGCGAGGTCTATGCCAAGCAGGCACTTGATATGTGCTTAGGGCGTGGCGGAGATCAAGCCGCAGTCAAGACGGAAAGCGGCTTCGAGTTCTTCGGCGGCATCTCAAAGGCTGTCGAGAAGTCGAACAGGGTCCGCTCCCGTATTATCGCAACGGCTCTTCGGGAGCTCGCCGAAAGCTGTGGCACGGTTTACCTCATGGGTCATAACCTTGCAGACTTCGACGCTGTCGGCTCCTGCATAGGTCTTTGCGGGGCACTAAGAAGCGTCGGCAAAGAGGCTTATGTCGTTGTCGACCCTGAAAAGAACCTTGCAAAGAAGCTTATAGATTACATATCCGCAAGCGGAGAGGGCGACTATTTTAAGTCCTGCGAGCAGGCGGTCGGTGAAATCGCCGACGATTCGCTTCTCATCATCTGCGACACCCATAACCCGAACTTCCTCGATTCGAAGAAGCTCTACGAAAAGGCGAAGACTGTTGTCGTCATCGACCACCACAGAAAGATGGTCAACTTCATCGACAACTCGGTAATCTTCTTCCACGAGCCGTTTGCTTCTAGCACCTGCGAAATGGCGACCGAGCTCGTCCAGTATTTCGGAGTCGATTGCAGAATTTCCGTTGCCGATGCCGAGGCTCTTCTCTCGGGAATCAACCTCGACACCAAGAACTTTGTCATGCGTGCCGGCACCCGCACCTTCGAAGCGGCGGCATACTTAAAGAAGCTTGGAGCCGACACGGTCACCGTCAAGGGCTTCTTCAGCGACAGCCTCGAGACCTATCGCGAAAGAAGCAAGCTTATTCAGGCGGCGGAGCTCTTCCACGGCTGTGCCATCGCAACGACAGATTCAGAGAAGCCGGAGCTTATCCTTGCGGCGGCTCAGGCTGCCGACGAGCTATTAGGCATCAACGGCGTCAAGGCATCGTTTGTCGTCTATCGGCTCGACGGTCAATGCCGTGTTTCGGCAAGGTCTCTCGGCTCCTTCAACGTTCAGCTCATAATGGAATCGGTTGGCGGCGGCGGTCATCAGACGATGGCGGGCGCACAGCTTGACCTCTCCATCGAAGAAACCGTAGACAAAATCAAGTCCGCAATAGAGGACTTTATAATAGCATAATTCGCAATATAATTGCGAGAAAGGATATACTCAATATGAAAGTAATTCTTTTAAAAGACGTAAAGGGCTCCGGCAAAGCCGGAACGGTTCTTGAAGTAGCAGACGGCTACGCAAGAAACTATCTTATCGTCAAGGGTCTCGCAATCGAGGCTACAGCAAAGAACATAAACGACCTCGAGGGCAAGAAGGCATCGGCTCAGTATAAGCTCGACACCGCAAAAGCCGAAGCGGAAGCGGCGGCAAAAGCCATCAACGGTGGGAAGATTGTAATCAAATCCAAAGCCGGTCAGAACGGCAAGCTCTTCGGCTCTGTCACCACAAGCATCATCAGCGACAAGATAAAAGAGCAGTTCGGCGCAACGATTGACAAAAAGAAGATTTCCCTTAACGGCGACATCAAGGCTTACGGCGACTATGACGTCGAAATCAAGATGACTCAAGGTGTAAACGCCAAGCTCACTGTCAGCGTGGTTCCAGAGGACTAATAGTCCTCATGGACTAAAAGTCCTCGTGGAGTAATCAGAAAGAAAAATAATCAGCAAAGGAGGGAACAACATGCCTGTAAATAATCTGACAGCCGCCGACCTGGGCGGGAGGGAGCTTCCGTATAACCTTGAAGCCGAGCAGACGGTTCTGGGCGCACTTCTTCTTAATCCCGATGCTCTGCCGATTGCGATAGCTCACCTGAAGCCGGAAAGCTTCTATCGTGACCAGCACAGGGAGCTCTATTCGATAATCCTTCGGATGTTCTCAAACGGTCAGCGCTCGGACATCATCACCGTCATGAACGAAACGGTCAACGAGAAGGTCTTTGAGACCCCCGAAATGGCGAAGGTCTATCTCAAGGGCATCATGGACAGCGTTCCCTCAACCTCGAATATCGAGTCTTATTGCAAGATTGTCGAGGATAAATATCTGACCCGTTCTCTTATCAACGCGTCGCGTGAGATTCTCGATACAGCAATGGACGGCTCTGAGGATTCAAAAACCCTTCTTGACCTGGCGGAGCAGAAAATCTATGAAATCCGTCAGGGCAGGGAGGTCGAAGGACTGACCAGGCTCAGCGATATCGTCGTCTCCGCTTATGACCATATCCAGAAGCTCTCGGGCGACGATAAGGATTTATACAAGGGGCTGAGCAGTGGATTTTCGCTTCTTGACAGCTACATATCCGGTCTTAATAAGTCGGATCTGATAATAGTTGCGGCTCGCCCGGGTATGGGTAAGTCCGCATTCGCTTTCAACATTGCGGCGAACGTCGCCAAAAGGAACCCCGACAAGGCAATCTGTGCGTTTTCTCTTGAAATGAGCAAGGAACAGCTTGGTATAAGAATGCTGAGCTCTGAAGCCCTCGTTCCGAATACCAACTTAACATCCGGCAAACTCACCCCCGAGGACTGGATTAAGCTTGCGCAGGCGGCGGAATCCCTCTCGAAGATGAATATCTATATCGACGACACCGCCGGCGTGACCGTCCCGCAGATAAAGGCGAAGCTGCGCCGGGTAAAGAATCTCGGGCTTGTCATCATCGACTATCTCCAGCTCATGGAATCGACCGGCAACCACGCCAGCCGCGTTAATGAGGTCTCGGAAATCACGAGGCAAATAAAGCTTATGGCGAAGGAACTCGACGTTCCGGTCATGCTTCTGTCACAGCTTAACCGTTCCGTAGAAGCAAGACAGGACCACCGTCCGCTTCCGTCCGATCTTCGTGAGTCCGGCTCAATCGAGCAGGATGCTGACATCATTCTCTTCATCTACCGCGAGGGCGTTTACAACAAGGAAGAGGAGAATCAGGCGGCAACCGAGTGCATAATCGGCAAGAACCGTCACGGCGGCACCGGCACGGTTCCCCTTGCCTTCATCGGCGAATACACATTATTCAGAAGCACCACACGGGAAAACGGCGATGCTTGATCTTGTTTCGGATACAATAAGAAAATACAATATGCTTTCTGACGGCGAGCGGGTTCTCGTAGCCCTTTCCGGTGGAGCCGACAGCGTCTCGCTTCTTCTGGCACTTAAGGAGCTCGGCTACTCTGTTTTCGCAGTCCATGTGAACCACCATCTGAGAGGCGAAGAGAGTGACCGAGACGAAGCTTTTTGCAGAGATTTATGCGAAAGGCTCGGTGTCACGCTCTATGATGAACACGTCGATGTCAGGAACTATTGCTCTGAAACCGGCAAGTCGGTCGAAGAAGCCGCAAGAGTTTTACGCTATGAAGCGCTTAACAAGCATGCCGGAGATTGTAAAATCGCCACTGCCCACAACCTGGACGACTGCTTCGAGACGACACTTTTCAATCTCGTCAGGGGTTGCGGAATAGGCGGATTGACAGGCATCCCTCCCATCAGGGACAATATCATCCGTCCATTGATAGGCGTTTCAAGATCCGAAATTCTTGAGTTCTTGGAATCAAGAGGCGAGACTTTCGTTACAGACAGCACTAACCTCGAAGACGACTGCTCCCGCAATATAATCAGGCTCAACGTAATCCCGGAGCTTACTAGGATTAATCCGTCGCTACTTAAGACCTATAAATCGAGCCTTGAGAATTTCGAGAATGCGGAAAATTATATTGACAGCGAAGCCGAAAAGCTTCTTGAGGGCTCGGAATATGCTTTTCCCGAGGATTGCGACGACTTTGTCTTGGCAACAGCTTTGGGCAAAATCCTGCGCAAGAACGGCGTTGAGCCTTCGAAGCAGAAAATCGATGAGCTTAAAAGCTTGGTTAAAACCGGCGGCAAGGTAAACCTGAAAAAAGGCGTTTACGCCGTCTGTAAAAACGGAAGGCTTGAAATCACGGGTGAACGGGAGTCTGCTCCCGAGCCGATTCAACTGTCCGACACCGGCTGTTACAACTGGGGGACCAAGGTGATAGAATTCACAGAGATTTCACAATTTGATATATCGACTTATAACAAAAGAAGTTTAAAATGGCTGATGGATAAAGATAGGATTACTGGCGGTCTTACCGTCAGAAGCTATCGGGGATCCGAAAAAATAAAACTATCAGGAAATGGCTTCACATCCACGGTCAAAAAGCTTCTCGCCGATGTTCCCGCAGGGAATCGCCACCTCGTCCCGATAATTTCGGACGATTTGGGCGCAATTTTCGTAACGGGTCACGGTGTTTCCGAAAGGGTTTCATGCGGGGAACACACTACCACCGCTTTGAAAATAAACGTAAGAGAAAAATTTGACAAAAGGGATGATTGACATGGAATATTCAGATAATATTGAGGTCATGATTACGAAAGAGGAAATCGCCGAAGCAGTCAAAAAGCTTGGCGCGAAGATTACCGAGGACTATAAAGACAAGGAAATAGAGCTTGTCGGCGTTCTCAAGGGCTCGTTTGTATTCATGGCAGACCTGATAAGAGCTATCGACCTGCCCATAACTCTCGACTTCATCAGTGCCAAGAGCTATGTTGGAACTCAGTCGGTTGGGGCAGTCAAAGTATATATGGACACCGAGCTTGATGTGGCGGGGAAGAGCATTCTTCTTGTAGAGGATATCCTCGACACCGGCAGAACCCTGAGCGTTCTCAAGGAAACCATGCTTGCCCGTGGCGCCAAGGATGTCAAAATAGCCGCCTTCATGGATAAGCCATCCCGCAGAACGATAGAAATAACGGCAGACTATTGCTGCTTTACAATAGAAGACAGATTTGTAGTCGGCTACGGTCTTGACTACGACGAGCAGTACAGAAACCTCGACTATATCGGAGAGGTGATTCTCTGAACTGCCGCCAATTCCAACAAGAAATGAGGAGTAACATTTGAATTTGCGAAATAACCGTTCAAGAGGCTTGATTGCGTACTTCATATTTGCCGCAGTAATCCTTTTGATTATGATAGTAGCTTTCCAGAGCATGATGTCGACAGGGGAGACTTATTCCTACTCGGAGATAATGTCCCACTTCGACAACTACGAGGTCAGCTATTTCTCCCTTAATCTCGGCTCAGGCGAGCTTGAAATGACGCTCGATTCGGGAGAGCAGATAACCTACGACGTTCCAAGCGTAAATGCTTTTTATAACGAGCTCTTCAGCGAGACGAGCAACTATCGCGACGAGTACAATGCAACCCATTCGACCCCTCTTGAGTACGATCTGGTTGCCGCAACCGACAGTTCCTTTTGGCTGAACCTTATCCCGACGCTTCTTATGATTGGCGTGATGATATTCCTTGTGATATCAATGTCAAGAAGCATCTCGTCGGCGGGCAAAATCGGCTCGGTCGGCAAGGCTAACGTCAAGGTCGAAAACGGCGGTCAGACAAAGGTAACATTCGATGATGTTGCCGGAGCGGACGAAGAAAAGGCTGAGCTCCAGGAAATCGTCGAGCTCCTTAAGGACCCGAAGAAATATCAGGATATCGGCGCAAAGATTCCGAAGGGCGTCCTTCTTGTGGGACCTCCCGGTAACGGTAAAACCCTCCTTGCCAAGGCAGTTGCAGGCGAAGCGGGAGTTCCGTTCTTCTCGATTTCCGGTTCCGACTTCCTTGAACTTTATGTCGGTGTCGGTGCCGCAAGAGTAAGAGACCTCTTTGACCAGGCGAAGAAAGCCGCACCTTCCATCATCTTCATAGATGAGATTGATGCGGTCGGTCGTCGTAGAGGCACAGGTCTTGGCGGCGGTCACGACGAGCGTGAGCAGACCCTCAACCAGCTCCTCGTTGAGATGGACGGCTTCGAGGGCAACTCAAATGTCATCGTCATGGCGGCTACCAACCGTAAGGATGTATTGGATCCCGCACTCCTGAGACCCGGACGTTTTGACAGACAGGTTTACGTCAACTATCCCGACATCAAGGGAAGAGAGGCAATCCTCAAGGTTCACTCGAAGAACAAGCCTCTTGCTCCCGATGTTGACCTCCATACAGTAGCGGCGGCTACCGTCGGATTCACCGGCGCAGACCTTGCAAACCTCGTAAACGAGGCGGCACTTCTTGCTGTAAAGAGTGGCAGAAAGGCTATCACCGCTCAGGACTTGAACGACGCTTCCATAAAGGTAATCGCCGGTCCCGAGAAGAAGTCCAAAGTCGTCACCGAAAACGACAAGAAGATTACGGCTTATCACGAATCGGGGCACGCCATCTGCCACTACTATTGCCCGACTCAGGATAAGGTTCAGGAAATCTCGATTATCCCTCGTGGTCAGGCTGGCGGTTACACAATGGCTCTTCCCGACCATGACAAGGCATACGCCACCAGAAAGGAAATGGGCGAGGAAATTATCACTCTCCTCGGAGGCAGAGCCGCCGAAAAGGTTGTCCTCGATGACATCTCAACCGGTGCTTCGAACGACCTCGAGCGTGCAACGAGCATAGCCCGTAGCATGGTTACTCAGTACGGCTTCAGCGACAAGATTGGTCCCGTTGTATATGGCAGAGACGATGACGAAGTCTTCCTCGGTCGTGATTACAACTCTAACAAGGCTTATTCCGAGGTTATCGCGAGCGAAATCGACGAAGAGGTCCGCTCCATTATTCACGGTGCATATGACAAAGCACAGTCAATCCTCACCGAGCACATCGCCCAGCTTCACACCGTTGCAGGCTATCTCTACGAGCACGAAAAGGTCACCGGCGAGCAGTTCATGCAGCTTATGCAGGGCATCAATCCTGACGACCCGACACCCGCACTTACCGATGGTATAGCTCCCGAGCCAGCACCGGCACAGTAATCAAAAAACACCAAAGCCCGTTTTCGCAGTGAAAGCGGGCTTTTTGTCGAATTATTTTTAATTTTCTATTGACAAGATACAGAAGCGTGTTATATAATAAACAACGAAAAATTTGCTTATTGGAGGAAGTATCATGAATCTTACCTACGGAATTTCAGACAAACCGAAATTCGGTCAGCTCATCGTCTTCGCCCTTCAGCAGCTTCTGGCAATCCTTGCCGCCACTATTGCAGTCCCCGCAATCGTCGGCAACGGTATGTCCCAGTCAGCTGCTCTTTTTGGTGCAGGCGTCGGCACAATCGTCTACCTCTTATTCACCAAATTCAAAAGCCCTGTATTCGTTGGATCGTCGTTTGCGTTCATCGGCTCTATGACAGCCGCATTCGCAGGCGGCGTTTCTATGTCAGTGGGTTATTTGGGCTTAATCATCGGTGCGGTAATGGCGGGACTCGTCTATGTCGTGCTTGCAATCATCGTCAAGTTTGCAGGTGTCGGATGGATTTCAAAGCTCGTGCCTGCGGTCGTAATCGGTCCGACAGTTTCAATTATCGGACTCTCGCTTGCGGGAAATGCGGTAAGCGATGCCCTTGACGCTACATATGACATGAACCTTCACAGCACCATCTGCCTTCTCTGTGCCCTCGTAACCCTCTTCGCTGTAGTAATCAGCTCGGTTTACGGCAAGAAGATGGCGAAGCTCATCCCGTTCATCATCGGCATCGCCTGCGGCTATGTCGTTGCGGCAATCTTCACGGTAATCGGCACCGCCACCGGCAACGAACAGCTTCTCATCATCGACTTCTCGCAGTTCTCCAACATGCAGTGGTATCCCGACTTCACCTTCCTCAAGGCTTTCAGCGGAAGCTATGACTTCGGCGAGGTTGGAAGCATCGGAGCATATCTTGGAACAATAGCAGTTGCCTATATCCCTGTAGCCTTGGTAGTATTTGCCGAACATATCGCTGACCACAAGAATCTTTCCTCAATCATCGGTCAGGACCTCTTAGAGGATCCGGGTCTTTCGAGAACCCTCCTCGGCGACGGTGTCGGCTCAATGGTTGGTGCAATCTTCGGCGGTTGCCCGAACACTACATACGGCGAGAGCGTCGGATGCGTAGCAATCACCGGTAACGCTTCGGTTATCACAATCCTCACGACTGCTATCATTGCAATCCTGATTTCCTTCTTCGCTCCGTTCGTAACGCTCCTCGCGACCATTCCTTCTTGCGTAATGGGCGGCGTTTGCATCACCCTTTACGGCTTCATCGCTGTATCCGGTCTTAAGATGATTCAGTCTGTTGACTTCAACGATAACAAGAACGTCTTCACCGTCTCGGTAATCTTAATCTGCGGTATCGGCGGAATGGAGCTCACCTTCGGCTCTGTCACCATCACGAGCATCGCCTGCGCTCTTATCTTAGGAATTATCGTAAATCTCGTACTTTCCAAGAAGAGCGAAAAAACAGATAAATCTGACAAGTAAGCACAAAAACAGCATAAACAAAGAGAGGAACCGGTTTTCGGTTCCTCTCATTTATATAATGGGCAAGTGGGCTGTGCCCGTCGCAGGCGGATAATCAAGCGATTATCTGATTTCAAGCTTCTTGGTTTCGGGCTTTACCTCCTGAACCTTCGGCAACGTGAGCTTCAGAACTCCGTCGGTAAACTCTGCGTCGATGTTCTCGGTGTCAATTCCGGTGGTGTCAAAGCTTCTCTGATAAGAGCCGTACGAACGCTCACAGCGGACGTAGTTGCCCTTCTTGTCCTTCTCTTCATACTCCGAATGTCTCTCGGCGGTGATTGTCAGGACGTTGTCGGTAAGCTCGAGGTTGATGTCCTCCTTCTTTACTCCGGGAAGGTCAGCTTCGAGAACATAGTGGTCATCCACTTCCTTGATGTCGGTGGAGAAAGCTGCTCTCGATGCTGGAGTCTCCCCAAAGAATGCCTTTTCCATTTCGTCGATCTCTCTGAACGGATCGAAAACTGAAACATTGCGTCTTACTCCGTAAGGTCTTACATACGGTACTAACATAATAAATTCCTCCTAAAAAATCTTTCTATTATTTTGCGGCTGTTCCCTGAGTTTATTCTCAGAGCCGTTGCTTTTTATTTTTGTCCCCGGGAGCTCTCGTTCCCTTCAACGATTATTAGTATAGACCCCATATGTGACGATATGATATCGAAACAGTTACGATACGGTGAAAATTAGCAGTCAAATCGGTTAAGTGCTAACACTCGAATTTTCACAGTGCTAAAAATCGCTTTTCCCGGGTCTTGCAATCAGGCTCGAAATGTGCTATTATAAGAGATTAGAAAAGTATTTACATCACGCAAAGAACAGGGAGTATCTTATTAAATGACAACAGTTGAAAGACAATATTTAACCGGCGAGAGAGCGCTTTTCATGAGCAGAGACCTCGCCATCAAGGACACTATATTCAATGACGGTGAATCACCTCTCAAGGAATCAAGAAACATCACCCTCGACGGTTGCATGTTCAAGTGGAAATATCCGCTCTGGTACTGCAAGGACATCGAAGCCCGGAATTGCGTCTGGTTCGACATGGCGAGAGCCGGAGTATGGTATACGGACAACATCTCCGTCAGCGATTCGGTAATCGAAGCCCCAAAGAATTTCCGGCGTTGCAATAACCTGAGCCTCAAGAACGTCAGCTTCTCGAACGCTGAGGAAACCCTTTGGGCATGCAATCGGGTGACCCTCGATAATGTCACCGCCAGGGGTGACTATTTCGCAATGAACTGCGACGGGATGGACGTGGACGGCTTGACACTTTACGGCAACTACTCTTTTGACGGCGCCAAGAACGTGAATATCCGCAATTCGAAGCTTCTTTCAAAGGATGCCTTCTGGAACGGCGACAACGTCACCGTCACGAATTGCTTCATTTCCGGCGAATATCTCGGCTGGAACGCAAAGAACCTCACGCTTATCGACTGCACTATTGAGAGCTTGCAGGGGCTTTGCTATATAGAGAATCTAAAAATGGTGAACTGCAAGCTCATCAACACAACTCTGGCATTTGAGTATTCGACTGTCGATGCCGAAATCACCGGCGGGGTTGACAGCGTCATCAACCCGACCTCCGGAAGAATCAAAGCCGATTACATCGGCGAGCTTAAACTTGAAAAGGACAAGATTGACCCTTCGAAGACAAAGATTATCGTCAATAATAAATAGGAGACAAGAAACATGAACACTGAGTATGATTTCAACAAGATAACCGACCGCCGTAATTCCGACTCCGTCAAGTGGGACGTCGGCGAGAACGAGCTCCCCATGTGGATAGCCGACATGGATTTCCCGACCGCTCCTTCTATTATCGAAGCTATAAAGACCCGTGCCGCACACGGAATCTATGGCTATAGCGAGGTTCCGGATGAGTGGTATGATGCCTACATAAACTGGTGGAAGTCCCGCCACGGCTTTGAAATCAACAAGGACTGGATTGTTTATTGTGGCGGTGCCATTCCGGCAATCTCGAGCTCTGTCAGAAAACTCAGCTCTCCCGCCGAAAAGGTTTTGATCCAGTCGCCGGTCTATAACATGTTCTATAACTCCACTCTGAATAACGGCAGAGTCATCATCGACAGCCCCCTCGGCTATAAGAAGGAAACAGGGGAGTTCTATATCGACTTCGAAGACCTCGAGAAAAAGCTCTCCGACCCGCAGACTACTTTAATGATTCTCTGCAATCCCCACAACCCCGTCGGCAGAATCTGGACAAAGGACGAGCTTGCAAAAATCGGTGAGCTCTGCTACAAGCACCACGTCACGGTCATCTCCGACGAAATCCACTGCGACATCGTCGAGCCCGGGAAGCATTACACACCCTTCGCGGCGGCATCGGATATTTGCAGAGATATAAGCGTCACATGCGTAGCACCCACAAAGTGCTTCAACATCGCCGGCATCCAGACCTCCGCGATAATCATCCCGAACGAGGGCATAAGAAACCGAGTTGTCCGTGCCATCAATACCGATGAAGTTGCCGAGCCGAATACATTCTCCGTGACAACTGCCATTGCCGCATTCAACGAAGGCGGGCAGTGGCTTGACGACCTGATGGTCTATATCGACCAAAACCGCAAATATTGCGAGGACTATATAGATAAGAATATCCCCGATATAAGGCTAATCAAGGCTGATGCCACATATCTTCTCTGGGTCGACTGCTCGGATGTAACAGAGGATTCGCTTGATCTTGAGAAGTTCATCCGTGAAAAGACCGGACTCTATGTCTGCGCCGGAACAATGTACGGCGGCAGTGGCAAATACTTCTTGAGAATCAACATCGCCTGCCCGAGGACTCTTGTAGAGGACGGCATGGCAAGACTGAAAGCAGGAATCGAACAGTATAAGAACAGATAGACAGGTTAAGAGGAGAGATAAAAATGGCAAAGAACACCGAAGAAGCCGTTTCGAATGCAGAAGAATTCCACTTAGCGGACTTGCTGTATCCGTCGGCAGAGAAAAAGCAGGAACACATGAAGAGGGGAGCGGACCTCTCGAAGCTTCCGCAGGACTATGTCAGGGACCTTGAGCTTGAGACATTGTCGCGCCTCATCTGTCCCGAGAATTCCCTGAACGCAATGCGGGTTTTCACCCAGCTTTCGACCGACGAAGAGACGCTTAACTACCGCCTTGACATCTTGGAGGATTTCTTAAACGTCCCCTCACTCGAGGCAATCCTCTATGAGAACGTCCACAAGCTCTATATAAACGAGCATGTCAACATCCAGAAGCTCGGTCTCGCCGACAGCTTCTATGCGCTGAATACCCGCTTCAACTCGCTTAAGACCTATATCGAGTGCATCACCAAGTGCCATGAATTCTGCGATAAATATCGCGGCTCCTTCAAGTCGAAGGCTCTCTGTGAGGTCGCCGACTATTTTGCCTCTGTCTACAATTCCGATTATTTCGCCGAAGTCAAGAAAGAAACGGACGAATGCCTCACAATCCTTGCAAAGGGCGTCAAGAGCGTCACCGTCGGCATCAACTTCGACGACATGATGCGCCCTGTTGAGGCAATGCTTTTAAGTGTCTCGACAGATTCGATAAAGAAAAAGAGCCGCTTCGATTGGCTCTTCAAGCATCTTGACGGCGAGGGTACCCGTGCCATCGGGAGAACCCACTCCCTCTATAACGAAAACGGCGGCACCAACGATCTCGAGGCTCCTCTCTTCAGAGAGCTCAGAGAGGTCAATAGCGAATACATCACCCATCTTGACCGTGCAGTGAGGGCATATTTCAAAAAGAGCACCGAGGACATCCTGACGTTTGAAAGTCAGCTCAGCTTCTACATCGGCGCCAAAAAGCTCATCGAAGCCGTCAAGGCAAGAGGTCTCGACATGGTCAGACCCAAGTATCTCCCGATGGAAGAGCGCAGGCTTGACGCCAGAGGTACGTTCGACCTCTCTTTCTATATTCAGATGACCGCCGAAGATCCGATGAGCAAGCTCGATAATAAGATTATCACGAACGATTGCACTATGGATTCTGACGGCAGGTTCTTCGTCCTGACAGGCGCCAACAACGGCGGCAAGACAACCTATACCCGTGCTATCGGCATAATTCAGGTCTTCGCACAGGCGGGGCTCTATGTCCCTTGCACCCACTGCGAGATTAGCCCCGTCGACTATATCTACACCCACTTCCCGAAGGAAGAGGAGGTCGGACTCAACACTTCCCGGTTCACTCAGGAGTGCAAGCAGTTCAAGGTCACGCTTGACAACTGCACCTCGCACAGCCTGCTTCTCCTCAATGAATCCATCCAGTCGACCACCCCGACCGAGTGCGTTTATATCGCGACGGAGCTCGTGAAGTGCTTCCGTTGCATCGGCGTCAGAGGCATCTACGCCACGCACCTTCTGGAGCTCGCAAGAAGCCTTGACAAGATTAATTCTGATGTCGAGGGCGACACCAAGCTCGTGAGCATAGTAACAACCGTCGACACGACTGCCGACAACCGCCGTCTCTACAAGATCCAAAGAGCCGAGCCTCAGGAATTCGGCTACGCCCGAAGCATCTACGAAAAATTCGGCGTCTCGTTCGAAGAGGTCCAGAAGCGGCAGAAAGCAGAACAGCAATAAATCAAAAGCCCGAGCAATCGGGCTTTAATTATTAAGAAATCCCGCAAAAACTTAATGTTTTTTCGTATGGCGTCTTAATAATTTTTATGCTATAATGTAATCGGAAAAATAATTATCGGGGGAATCAATATGAACGAAGCTTCCAAATCAATTCTGAAAAAGTCAATACTTCTGCTTTTAGTGATTGCGATTGGGATAACAGCCGTTTGTGCGGCACTTTCCTATGACGAAATCGAGGAGATTTCAGCGCTTGAGCAGGTTGTCGACGGCATGAACTGTCTTCAATCCCAGAAAACTGTTATGAAAAGCGGCGAGAGCATCGAGCTCTTGTGCAGTTACAGCCTCGAACCTCTTTCCGAGGAGGACAACGTCTATATCCTCAGGCTGAATCTCTATCAAAGCGACTCTGCAGGCTCTTATGATATCAAGAATATCAAGGCAAGCATTCAGCTCCCTGAAGGCACTATCTCCCGCATGGCGTATAATTCCGACGGCTCGGAAGTCTCAAAGTCCGACATCACCTATAACGACGGCTGCGAAGTCGTAATATGTGCCGGCGACAACAGCATAGATGCCGAAATCCTCCTGACCGGTGAAGTCGGCGCCCGCCTCGATGTTGTCGTCAGCTACGACATCATCGGCAGTGGCAGAAGAATGCTTATGAAATTCCATGACGAAGTCGCCACTTTTGAGCTGAATATGTAAACCTACATTAAAAAATCCCGCCCATTAATCCGGACGGGATTTTTAATGCAAATTTTACGTTACAGAAGCTTGATGCCGGCTTTTTCGGCAGTTTCCATCGTGTCTTTGTCCCAGATGGAAACCTGCACCTCGCCGATGTGGGCTTTGCCGAGGAGGAGCATGCAGAGTCTTGACTGACCGATGCCGCCGCCGATGGTGAGGGGGAGCTCATTCGAGAGGAGCATCTTGTGGAACTGTAGTCCCGAGCGCCATTCGCAACCGGCTTTTTTGAGCTGAGCCTTGAGGGACTCGGCGTCAACTCTTATTCCCATCGACGAGAGCTCGAACGCACAGCCGAGGGTTTCGTTCCACATGAGAATGTCGCCGTTCAGGCTCCAGTCGTCATAGTCGGGAGCTCTGCCGTCGTGCTTTTCGCCGGACTTGAGCAGGTCGCCGATGCCGATGATGAAGGCGGTTTTGTGGAGCTTCAGATATTCATTTTCGCGCTCTTTCGGAGTGAGGTCGGGGTACATATCCTCTAACTCCTGAGCCGTGACAAACGAGACGTTTCTTGAAAGACGGCACCTGACATTCGGATAGACTTTAGTTACGATTTCAGATGTGTCCACAACGCAGTCAACAATCTTCTGGACAATGCCCTTGAGGAAATCAAGGTTTCTGTCCTCGCGGGTGATGATTCGCTCCCAGTCCCACTGGTCGACATAGACCGAGTGGAGATTGTCAAGCTCTTCGTCCCGCCTGATGGCGTTCATGTCGGTATAGATGCCCTCGCCCTCGTGGAAGCCGTATTCCTTCAAGGCAAGCCTCTTCCACTTCGCAAGCGAATGGACAACCTCGGCGTTCTCACCGGTCTCCTTGATTTCGAACGAAACCGGTCTCTCGACGCCGTTAAGGTCGTCGTTCAAGCCCCGCATGTTGTCGACAAACAGGGGAGCGGAGGCACGCTTGAGGTTCAGTGCCTGACAAAGGCTTATCTCGAAGCTCCGCTTGATAAGTCCGATTGCCGTCTGCGTCTCGTAGGGCGTGAGACTGCTTGTGTAGCCTTCCGGAACAATAAATTTACTCATATCCAAAATCCTTTCTAAAGACCGACCGGCTCAAATCCGCCGTCAGTCAGAATGTACACTTCCCTGAATCCGCATTTTTTGATAAGCTCCGCCGCCGCATCGAACCCATAAAGAAGCTTCGAGCGGTCGTGGCAGTCGGACGAGATGATAACCCTGCCATTCTTTTCACGGATTTTTCTCAGGCATCTTTCGGACGGGTAGGGGACAGTCCGATATCCTCTTGCCATCGCTCCGGTGTTCACCTCAAACAGAGCATCTGTCTTTAATAGCTCATCCAAAGCCGCCATCTCGGCATCTATAAATCTCCGGTTTTCTCTGTCGTCCATCCCGGAAAAAAGAGTAATAAGATCGAAGTGCCCGATGATATTGCAGTCGGTCATCTTAACTACATTGCTTTCAAGCTCAAAATAAGCCTCGCAAAGCATCGTCATATCGCCGCCGAAATACTTCTCGCAGGTGTTCTTGAGCCTGTCCTTGGACCAGTCGACCGCTTCGTATTCCTCGCCGATTTTCAGGTAGTGAACCGACCCGATTTTGTAGTCGTATTCGTCCTCGAGCCCCGAAATCTCGGTGAAGCAGTCCCGCTCGACGCCCAAGAAAATCTCGATTTTGCCTTGATACTTCACTTTCAGGGCATTGATGCAGTCGATATATCCTCGCTCGTCCCGCATCCCGTCAACCTTCGGGTTTCCCGTGAAGCTGTGAGAAGAGAATCCAAGAGAGGTCATTCCGAGCCGAATCGCTTCTTTTACAACCTCTTCCGGCTCGTCCTTGCCATCACAGAAAGTACAGTGGGTGTGGAGATTCTGCTTGGGAATCATACCATCTTCTCCTGCTTGACCTTCTTGTCGACGACGAGGCTGTCCTTGACGTGTCTGCTCGCAAGCTCGTCCCAGATGTCGTCAAGGCTGATGCCCGACTCCGCCATCAGAACGAACAGGTGGTATATTAGGTCGGAAATCTCGTAGATGGTCTCTTTTTTGTCCTCAGCCTTTCCGGCGATGATGACCTCTGTGCACTCCTCGCCGACCTTCTTGAGAATCTTGTCAAGACCCTTCTCGAAGAGATAGGTGGTGTAGGAGCCCTCCTTCGGACTGTCCTTTCTCCCAGAAATCTGGTCGTAGAGCTCCTGATAGCTGAAATCCCGGAGCGTCTCCGACTGATAGACCTTGTCGTTAAAGCAACTGTCTGTGCCCATGTGGCAAGCGGGACCGTCTTTTTCAACGGTAACGACAAGGGCGTCCCTGTCGCAGTCGGCGGTGATGCTCACTATGTGCTGATAGTTGCCGCTCGTCTCGCCCTTGAGCCAGAGCTCCTGCCGTGAACGTGACCAGAAGCAGGTGAGCCCTTTTTCCATAGAAATCCCGAGACTCTCCCGATTCATATATGCCAGAGTCAGCACTTTTCCAGACTTAGCGTCAACCACAATCGCGGGAATAAGCCCCTTTTCATCAAATTTAAGTTCGTCTATATTAAGCATTTTATCACCTATATTCTCATATTGATGCCGTTCTCGGCAAGATATTTCTTTAAATCTCTTATATCAATCGTCCCGAAGTGGAAGACGGAAGCCGCAAGCCCTGCGTCGACTTTGTCAAGTGTCTTGAAGAGCTCGAGGAAGTCCTCTTTTTTTCCGGCTCCGCCCGAAGCGATAACCGGTATGCTCACGGCGTCCGAAACCGCCTTAAGCATCTCGAGGTCGAAGCCGTCCTTGACTCCGTCCGTGTCGATTGAGTTCAAGACTATCTCTCCGGCGCCGAGGCTTTCGCCATACTTCGCCCATTCAACCGCATCAAGCTCGGTTCTGACTCGATTGCCCTTCGTGAAGACGGTGAAGCCGCTTTCCGTTCTTTTTGCGTCGATGCTCAGAACCACGCACTGCGAGCCGTAAAGCTCCGCCGCCTCGCGGATGAGCTCCGGGTTCGCAATAGCTCCCGAATTGACGCTCACCTTGTCGGCTCCGCACTTTAAAGCCATGTCGAAGTCGTCTATTGAGTTGATTCCTCCGCCGACGGTGAGAGGGATAAACACATTCTCTGCAGTCCGCCTCAGCACGTCCCAGATAAGTCTTCTACCGTCGCTCGAAGCCGTGATATCATAAAAGACGAGCTCGTCGGCTCCCGAACCCGAGTAAAACTCTGCGAGGGATACCGGGTCGGACACGTCCGCCAGCCCCTCAAATTTCGTCCCTTTAACAACCCTGCCGTTCCTGACGTCCAAGCAGGGGATAATTCTTTTCGTAATCATCTTGCCGCCTCAATCGCCTTTCCTATATCAATCATTCCCGTGTAATACGCTTTTCCGATGATAGCCCCGGAAACTCCGGCACTCTTGAGCTCCGTAATTTCTTCGAGAGCTGTAACTCCTCCGGAAGCGACTATCTCAACAGTGGGGAAGTCCCGGCAGAGCTTTTCGTAAAGGGCAATGTTCGTGCCCTTCAAAGCTCCGTCCTTCGAGATATCCGTGCAGATAACGGTCTTGACCCCGATAGCCTCCATGTTGGTCATGAAATCGGAGATTGTGATTCCGCTGTCCGAAAGCCAGCCCGAAATCCTGACGCTTCCGTCAAGAATATCGGCACCTACAGCAATCCTGTCGCTGTAACGCGAAACAGCTTTACAAAGGAAATCTCTGTCCGTCACAGCCGCAGTGCCGATTATAACTCTGCTGAGCCCGTTCGACAGATATTTCTCGACCGTTTCAATCGAGCGGATTCCACCTCCGACTTCGACAAAAACGTCGGTTTTCTTGGCAATTTCGGAGATGATGCCGAGGTTCGGCGTGTCTCCGCTCTTAGCACCGTCGAGGTCGACGATGTGTAAGAACTCGGCGCCGAGCTCCTTTAATCTCATAGCTGCCTCGACCGGGTCGCCATAGTCGGTCTTCTCCGAATAGTCGCCCTTGTAAAGCCGGACAGCCTTACCGCCGAGGATGTCAACAGCGGGATAAATTTTCATACTAAAACCTCACTAACTCAGCTCACAGAAAGCTTTCGGGATTTTAAGCCCCTTCTCGCCACTCTTTTCCGGGTGGAACTGGCAACCATAGACGTTATCCTTCCACACAGTCGCCGTCACCGCCTTCGAATACTCGGTAACCGCCGCCGTATCGGCTTCGCAATCCGTTGCATAGAACGAATGCACAAAGTAAACGTGGTCGCCTTGCTCGCTATACTTGAATATCGGGCACTCGGGCTTGAGTATCTCAAGAGCATTCCAACCGATGTGCGGAATCTTGAGGCTTTCGTCGATATAGCCCTTGAGTGGCACAACCTTCCCGGGGATAAGCCCGAGACCCTTGTGGGTGCCATACTCGTAGCTCTCGTCAAAAAGTAACTGCATTCCGAGGCAGATGCCCATCAGCGGCTTGCCGTTTCCGGTCTCTTCTTTAATCAAGTCCGCAAGCCCCGATTCGCGAAGTTTGTTCGCCGCACCCTCAAAGGCTCCCACACCGGGGAGAATGAGCCGCTCGGCGTTCTTAATCTTTTCGACATCGGCGGTTATCTCGGCGCTCACACCGATTTTCCGAAGCCCCATCGACAGGGAGAACAGGTTCCCGACGCCGTAGTCAATAATAACAGTTCCCAATTCAGATTACTCCCTTTGTTGACGGCACCGCACCCATAGCCTTGGGGTCAATGGACACCGCCGTTTTTAAACTTTTCGCAAGGCACTTGAACGTGCACTCTATAATATGGTGGCTGTTTCTGCCGTCAAGCTGACGGATGTGAAGTGTGAGTCCTGCGCTTCTTGCCAGAGCCGCCATGAATTCCTCGCAAAGCTCCGTGTCGAAATCCCCGACCTTCTGGGTGGGAATGTCAAGAATGCAGGCAAGATACGCTCTTCCCGAAATGTCGACGGAAGTAAGGACAAGAGCCTCATCCATCGGAATAACTGCCCAGCCGTAGCGTGTGATGCCCGCCATATCTCCGAGTGCTTCCTTCAGAGCAAGCCCCAGGCAGATGCCGATATCCTCAACCGTGTGGTGATAGTCGACAAGCGTGTCGCCTTTACAATTCACTTTAAGGCAGAAGCCCGAGTGCTTGGCGAAAAGCGTCAGCATATGGTCAAGAAATCCGCAACCGGTGTCGATTTCCGACCCGTCGGGAGCATCCAGGTTCAGATATAGCTTGATATTCGTCTCGGCGGTCTTTCTTTCAATAACAGCTTCTCTCATGACTTACCTCCGTTCAATATTTCTTTTAGTGTATCGGTCAGTGCAAGCATATTCTCGGGAGTGCCGATGCTGATTCTTAACCAGTCGTTTGTCCGCTCTCCGGTGAAGTGTCTGACAAGTATTCCCGCCTCGCGAAGCTTTTCGGAAAGCTCCGAAGCCGGAACACCCGGGTGCCTGCAAAATACAAAATTCGTCTTCGAATCGGTGAGCTCAAATCCGAGCTCCTTAAGCTTTTCAGTCGTTCTGCCTCTCGTCTCGGCAACCAGTTTGCAGTTGTTACGATAGTACTCGATGTCCTTAACTGCCGCAACTCCCGCCGCAAGGGCTGTTCTGTTGACCGAGTAGGGGTTCAGGGCATACTTGAGTGTTTCAAGCTCCCTGATTCTCTCTTCATTCGCAATCGCATAGCCGAGCCTTGCACCCGCCAAAGACATCGATTTCGAGTATGTTCTCGAAACGATGAGATTCGGGTATTTCTTAACGAGCCCGACACAGCTTTCGGCACCGAATTCGACATAAGCCTCATCAATGAGAACCACGCACCGGGGACTCTCTTTGCAAATCTTTTCGATTTCGTCAACGCCGATGGCAATTCCCGTCGGCGCATTCGGATTCGCAATCACGATAAGCCCCCTGTCGAGCCCACAGTATCGGTTGATATCAATCGTGAAATCGCTTTCAAGTGCAAAGTGCTTTGCCTTGACATTGAAAAGCCCGCTCAGAACGTCGTAGAACCCATAGGTGACATTTGCGTAATATGCCGGCTTCTCGTCGTGAGCGTACGCCATGAAACTGAGGCTCAAAACCTCATCCGAGCCGTTTGTCGGGAGGATATTCCCGGGTTCGAGCCCGAGGCTTCCGGCGAGCGCCGCTCTCAGGTCTCTGCAAGCAGGGTCGGGATAGAGCTGTAGGCTTCTTCCCGAGTCCTCAACCGCCTTCAACACCGCCTCCGACGGAGGATAGGGCGATTCGTTCGTGTTGAGCTTGATGTACTTCTTGTCTCTCGGCTGTTCGCCGGGAACATAGGGCTCAACATCTTTGTATTTTGAAATCAGAAAGCTGTTCATATAAACATAAACTCCCATTATATTTCTTCAAATCTTATAAGTGCGCTCTTTGCGTGTGCCTGCAAGCCCTCTTTTTCGGCGAAGTAGGCAACGTCGCCATACACTTTTTCGAAAGCTTCTTTGGTGTAATAGGTGAACTGCGACTTTTTGACAAAGTCGTCAACCGAAAGGGGAGAGGAGAACCTTGCCGAACCGTTCGTAGGAAGAGTGTGGTTTGCGCCGCTCAGGTAGTCGCCGAGAGCTTCCGGGCAGTACCTTCCCATAAAGATTGAGCCGGCGTTCTTGACTTTGTCCAGGACGTCAAACGGATTGTCAAGGCAAAGCTCGATGTGCTCGGGAGCTATCAGGTTCGCGACCTCTATTGCCTCGGAAATATCTTTTGTAACGATGATTTTCCCGTTGCGCTCAATGGATGCCCTTGCAATCTCTTCTCTCGGGAGCTTCGAAAGCTGTACTTCTATCTCAGCCTGAACCGCTTCGGCAAGCTCTTTTGAATCTGTAACTAAGACAGCGCTTGCAAGCTTGTCATGCTCGGCTTGTGAGAGTAAATCCGCCGCAACAAACCGGGGATTGCTCTTGTCGTCGGCAACTACAAGAATATCGCTCGGACCCGCAATCATGTCGATAGCGACCTCGCCGTAAACCTGACGCTTCGCCTCTGCGACGAATGCGTTTCCGGGACCGACAATCTTGTCGACTCTCGGAATGCTCTCGGTGCCGTATGCCAGAGCCGCAACAGCCTGTGCACCGCCGACCTTGTAAATTCTGTCGATGCCGGCAATCTTAGCGGCGGCAAGGATATATTTGTTGATGCCACCGTCCTTCGATGGGGGAGTGACCATGACTATCTCGCCGCAACCTGCAAGCTTTGCGGGAACGGCGTCCATCAGAACCGTCGACGGATAAGCCGCAGTTCCTCCGGGGACATAGAGCCCCACTTTCGCAAAAGGAATAATCTTCTGCCCGCAAACGATGCCGTCCTTCTCGGAGACGACGAACGAGCTCCTTAACTGGTGCTTGTGGAAGTCGCGGATATTATCTGCCGCTTCATTAAGAATTCTTATGAATTCCGGCTCAACAGACTCATAAGCCGCTTCAATCTCTTCGTCCGAAACCCTGAAATCTTCAATCTCGGTTTTATCGAACTTCAAAGAATACTCTTTCAGAGCCTTGTCGCCGTTTTCCTTGACGTTCGCGATAATCTCCGAAACAGTGTCAGCCACTGATTGCGCATCAACCGGCTTTTTGAATATCTCATCGCTTGCTTCCGAATAATTATAAATCTTCATCATACTTATGTCTACCCCTTTGCCTCAATAATTTCCGAAATTTTCGACACGATTCCCGAAATTTCGTCCGATTTAAACTTCGCCGCCGACTTGTTTAAGATAAGCCTTGCGGATATCTCAAATATCGTCTCGAACACCTCGAGATTGTTTTCCCGTAATGTGTCTCCCGTTTCGACTATATCAACTATTACGTCCGACAGCCCGAGTATTGGTGCCAGCTCAATCGAGCCGTTCAGCTTGATGACGTCGATTCTGCGCGATTGTCTTTCGTAATATTCCGATGCGATAGTAGGGAACTTCGTCGCAACCGAGAGCGTTCTGTTCGGGTTGTCCCGGAAGTCCTTCTTTGCGGCAACACACATCCTGCATTTGCCCATCCCGAGATCCAATACTTCATAGACATCGGGAGACGATTCAACGAGAATGTCCTTTCCGACGATTCCGATGTCGGCGGCGCCTCTTTCGACATAAATAGCCACGTCCGACGGCTTCACCCAGAAGAACCGGACTCCCGACTCGGGGAGCTCCAGAACCAGTTTTCTCGAGCTGAATCCGATGTCTCCGTCGGGGATGATTTCCGACTCCTGAAACAGCTTTATTGCCTTTTCGCCCAAGCGTCCCTTGGGCAGTGCTATACTAATCATGCAAACTCAATGCCTCTCGTTAAAATAGATTATCTCGCCGAAGCGTGCTCTTTTCGGGATTTCATCGAGCACCCGAACCCGTTTGCCGCTTTCGGAAAGCTCTCTGGCGCGTTTCGCCACCTCTGCGGCGTCGTCATCTTCTGAATATACAAGCGCGATGTCCGCATCGAGCAAATCCCTCGCATCAAGTATCCTCTCGAGCGATTCGACATTCAGTGCAAATCCGATTGCACCCTTGTTCTTGCCGATACGCTTGAGGAGCGGGTCGTACCTTCCTCCGCTTAGCACCTTCTCGGGGATTCCTTCGATAAAGCCCTGAAAGACGATTCCGTTATAGTAGCTCATGTCCTGAACAACCGAAAAATCAAACCGGAGGCTTCCGAATATCTCGCTTTCCCTGAGAACTCCCGTAACTCTCTCGAGCTCCCGGAGCCCCTCTTCGGCAGGAGTGCCGACGCAAATCTCTTTAAGGGAGGGGAGAACCTTGTCCGGCGAACCAGACAAATCCGCAAGCTTAAGAAGCTTTTCTTTTGCTTCGTCATCGGCGGAAACGCCCGACAGGAGGCTTTCAATCCCGTGAAGATTCTTCGAGCCTATAAGCCTTGTGAGCTCTTTTCTCTGGGATTCCGAAACGGGGAGATTGTCTATAAGCCCCGTCACGATTCCCATATGCGAGATGTCGAGTATGTATTTCCTCCCGAACAGCCCGAGGCTTTCGGCGGCGAGGCTTACGACCTCGCAGGTGTTGTATAAATCTATATTTCCGATGCACTCAAGCCCCGACTGGAGGATTTCCTTCAGCCTGTGCGAATCGTGCGACACACGGCAGACGTTCTCGTCGTAATAGAGCTTTTCGGTCACGTTGTCCCGCTCCGTCCTCGAGCGGATTATCGACATCGTCACGTCCGGCTTCAGCGCCATCAGACGCCCTTCGGTATCAGTAAATGTGATAACCGCTTCACCGCCTAAGAAATCCTTATTCTGTGCGTATATATCGTATTCTTCAAAGCCGTTCATCTTGTAGCCTTGATAGCCCCTGCTTTCATAGAGGCTCCGAAGCTTCAGGATCGCTTCTTCATCTGTTCTAAGAGAGCTTACTGTGCTCACTTGTCCTTCATCCTTTCGATTACCGTTTTATAGCCGTCCTCGCCGTACATAAGACAGCGGTTGACACGGCTTATCGTGGTGGTGCTCGCACCGGTTCTGTTCACAATGTCCGAATAGACGAGCCCGTCGTCAAGGAGCATTGCAACCTCAAACCGCTGACTCATGTCCTTAAGCTCCTTCACGGTGCACAAATCGTCGAAAAAGTGCTTGCACTCTTCCACGTCTTCAAGCTTGAGTATTGCTTCAAAAAGCCTTAAGATGTTTTCTTCATATGTATCCACACGGGATGTATCCATACTGGATGTAGCCATACGGGGCACACTCCTTTTTGTTATCGTGCTATCATGTTACCATGTTAGCACGATAAAGTCAAGTGGTATTTTCACCGAAAATTTTCCCGTAACAGACCTGTGATTTGTGCCGAAAGTCGGCAGTTCTCCTGCAATCCGAAGAAATCTGCACCACTTCGACTGATTCGGGTATTGACAGAAGCGATAAAACTGTGATATTATTAACAAAACCGATTTTTTAAACAGGAGGGAATATAATGTTTTGTTCAAAATGCGGCACCAAAAATCCCGACAACGCAAATTTCTGTCAGGGTTGCGGCTCACCGCTTAATAATCCGTCTCAGGATAACAGTGCCAACACATACATGTATCAATCCGCACCGTCCCCGAACCCAAATCCTGCCGTCTATAGCGAACCGAGCCCCGAGTCTCCGCTTGCGGCGCTCAGCAAAGTAGCTTCATCGGGCTTATTCAGATTCACGGCGTTTGTTTTTTGCTCTCTTATTCTTTCGAATATTCTGGCGATGTTCGACACGAGCTATTTCTGGGGAATATACACCGAGATATTCAACAACATCGACCCGGATATGGTAAGCGAAGCGTCAAGGTTTTTAGGCGGCTTCAGCTTGGTCACTGCAATCTTCTCTCAGCTTCCGAATATCCTCATAGCTGTCGGTCTCTGGATGACCTATGCCTCCGCCGCAAGCAAGAAGGGTGAACGCTTCAACACCGCCGGTCTCACCATGATAAAGGTTATCTATGTCATAGAGCTTGTTCTGATGTGCATACTTCTTGCGCTTATGATGGTAGTGATGCTCATCGCCACACTCAACACCGATAACTGGTCCGATGCAATGATAGTTTTCTTGGGAGTACTGTTTTTGGACGTCTTCTTCGGAGTCATCATCCTGTGGCTCGCAATGATAATAAAGAGCCTGAACGCCGCAAAGAAAGCGTCAACCGAGGATCACGGCAAGCATCTCGGCAGGAACGCCTCGGCATTCGTCGGCGTCGTCTGCTTCATCGGCGGTGCGATAAACGTCATCTCCGCCATCTCAAACCTCGTAGTATTATTGACATCTATTTCAGATAACTCCGCCGTTATAATATCCACGGGTTCGATAACAGCCTTCTGCAACTGCGTCATCGGAGCGGCAGTTCAGATTTGCTTCGGAGTCCTGATATTCAGATTCCGCGGCGAAATGAAGAAGCTGAAATAATCAATACCAAAAAATCGGGCAACAGCGCCACTACAGCACTGTTGCCTTTCTTTTTGACTTTATCAGATAGTCTCAACCTTAATAAGATTCGTATTTCCCGAACGACCGTTGGTCATGCCGCCGGTGACGACAATCTTGTCGCCTCTTTCGAGGTTGAATACCTTGAGAGAAGTATTCTTTGCGGTGTAGAAAAGAACGTCTGTCGACTCGTAGGTGTCGCACATATAGGGAGTTACGCCCCACGAAAGCGCAAGCTTATAGCAGGTCTTGACGTTGGTGGTAAGTCCAAGGATATCAACGGGGCATCTGAATCTCGAAACCATTCTTACAGTCGAGCCGGAAAGCGAGCAGACCGCAATCGCCTTGGCATTTACGTCAACCGCCATTCCGCATGTAGCATGGGAGATAGCGTCGACGGTGTTTTGAATCTTGAATTCCGAGGTCCTGAAGAGCTTGGTGTAGTCAATGCTCTTTTCGGTGGTCTCAGCAATCTTCGCCATTGTCTGAAGCGCCAGAACGGGGTATTTGCCCGCGGCGGTCTCGCCGGAGAGCATTATAGCACTCGTTCCGTCATAAACGGCGTTCGCAACGTCCGAGGTCTCGGCCCTTGTCGGACGGGGATTATGTATCATCGACTCGAGCATTTCGGTGGCGGTTATAACGCGCTTTCCGAGGAGTCTGCACTTCGTGATGAGCTGTTTCTGAATTGCGGGGAGCTTCTCAAAGGCAATCTCAACGCCCATGTCGCCTCTGCCAATCATAATTCCGTCGGCAACCTCGCATATCTCCTCGATGTTGTCGATGCCCGCCTGATTCTCGATCTTTGCGATAAGGTCGATGTCTCCTCCGCCGTTGGCGTCAAGGAGCGTCTTGATGTCAATCATATCCTGCTTGCAGGAAACGAACGAGCAGGCGACAAAATCAACGCCGTTCTCGATTCCAAACAGCAAATCCGACTTGTCCTGTTCGCTTAAGTATTCCTGTTTCAGAAGCTTGGTCGGGAAGCTCATCGACTTGTTGTTCGAAAGCTCGCCGCCTTCGTTTACGACCGTATAGACGTTTGTGTCGTCAACCGATGTGACGGTGAACTTGAGCAGACCGTTATTAAGTAGGATTATATCTCCCTCTTCGAGGTCATGAGCCAGTCCTTTATAGTTGACGGTGACTCTTTCCTGATTTCCGACGACGTCCTCAGTCGTGAATATAAACTTGTCGCCCTCATTAAGAGTAATCTTCCCGTTCTCAAAAGAACGGATTCTGTATTCGGGACCCTTGGTGTCGAGCATGATTGCAACCGGCAGGTCGAGCTCGTCGCGAAGCTTTTTGATAAGGTTTATTTTTTCGAGATGGTCTTCGTGAGTTCCGTGGGAAAAGTTGAGGCGGGCGACGTTCATCCCCGAGAGCATCATTTCCCGAAGTGTATTTTCATCACTGCAAGCGGGACCTATGGTACAGATGATTTTTGTCTTTCTCATAATGTATTCCTCCGAATAGTCTTGTAGTAATTGTCAAGAGTAATAAGTCTTCAAAGGCCTTGAAGGCTTGTTATTCCCGGCAACCTGAAGTGTGCCCGCATAGGAAACCCATGCGGGCACAAGAGTTAAATCAGGCGAAAGGATTCTCGGTCGGGTAGGGAAGAGAAGCAGGCTGATTGTAGGCAATGTCCTCGATGCCGAGATACTTCATAACCTCGAACATGAGCTTGCCGCAATGGCTGAACGCTACCGCACCGTGGTGAGGATATCTCTTCTGGATGAGAACGTGGCGATAGAATCTGCCCATCTCCGGAATTGCGAAGATTGCGATGCCGCCGAACGAACGGGTAGCAACGGGAAGAATCTCACCCTCTGCGATGTAAGCGTGGAGCTTGCCGTCGCTGTCGCACTGAAGCCTGTAGAAGGTGATGTCGGAAGCGGCGATGTCACCCTCGAGGGTTCCTCTTGTGAAGTCGGGGTCGCTTCCCTCAGGCTCAAGAGTTCTGTGCTGGATGAGCTGATACTTGACGGCTCTGTCGTCGCACATCTTGCAGGAAGGAGTATTGCCGCAGTGGAAGCCCATGAATGTGTCGGTGAGCTTGTAGCCGAGGTCGGCAATCTTGTCCTCGTCATATATGTACTGAGGAACGCTGTTGTTGATGTCAAGAAGGGTAACGGTGTCGCCGGTCAGGCAGATGCCGATATACTCGGAGAGAGCGCCGTAGATATCAACCTCGCAGGAAACGGGGATGCCTTTTGAGCAGAGACGGCTGTTTACATAGCAAGGCTCAAAGCCGAACTGACTCGGGAAAGCGGGCCAGCACTTGTCTGCGAATGCAACATACTGTCTTGAACCCTTGTGCTTCTCAGCCCAGTCAAGAAGAGTGAGCTCAAACTGAGCCATTCTCTCATTGAGGTCGGGATAATACTTGCCTTCGCCCATCTCAGCCGCCATTTCGGCGCAGACACCGGGGATTCTCGGATCTCCCGCGTGCTCCTTGTAGGAGACCAAGAGGTCGAGCTCGCTGTTCTCTTCAATCTCAACGCCAAGCTCATAAAGACCGTTGATAGGAGCGTTGCAGGCGAAGAAGTCCTGCGGACGGGGACCGAAGGTGATGATCTTGAGGTTCTTAAGACCCAAGACTACTCTTGCAATCGGAACGAACTCGGCAATCATCTTTGTGATGTCCTCAGCGGTTCCGACGGGATATTCGGGAATGTAGCCCTTGAGCTTGCGAAGACCGAGATTATAAGAGCAGTTGAGCATGCCGCAATAAGCGTCGCCTCTGCCGTTAATCATGTCTCCGTCGCCCTCAGCGGCGGCAACGAACATGCAAGGACCGTCAAAGTTCTTAGCAATCAATGTCTCGGGAGTCTCGGGACCGAAGTTACCAAGGAATACAACGAGTGCGTTGCATCCTGCCGCCTTGACGTCCTCGACAGCCTTGAGCATATCGAGCTCGTTCTCGACGGTTACGGGACACTCATAAAGGTCCTGATTCTTTGCCTTGCACTCGGCGGCGATTGCGGCGCGTCTCTTTTCGGAAAGCTGAATCGGGAAGCAGTCACGCGATACGGCAACAATACCGAGCTTCACAACAGGAATGTTTGTCATACTATACCTCCAAATAAATATTTACATTCTTTACTTCCGTATAAAACGGACAACAAAGAACGTGTATGCAATCATGCACCTATATTATATAATAAATCCGCATTCTTTTCAACTGTTTTCTTGAGAAAATGAGTGAAAATGTGTGTAAATCGTTGAGATTTTTTCTTGACAGACAGTTTCGAAGCGAGTATAATATAAGTAAGGAATTCACGGAATACAATGAATAGCTGAAAAGGAGGCTTTATAATGGAGCTTGCAAAGATAACTTCCAAGGGACAGATAACAATCCCAATCGAAATCCGCCGCTTTTTAGGCGTCAAAGACGGCGACAAGGTTATGTTTGTTCAGGACGGCAATAAGGTGGTCATGATGAACGCTTCGCTCAACGCTCTGATGGATCTCCAGTCCGCGTTTTCCGGCGTTGCCGAGGAGCAGGAAATCAAAGATGAGCAGGATGTCGTGGACATGGTGAAAGAAATCCGCAAGGAGAAGAGCGGGGAATACAGATGCGAATAATGTTTGACACCAACATTCTGATATCGATGGCGCTTTTTCCATCGGATAAATTCAGTCTGCTTCTGGACTCTGTCACAAGGGAGCACACTCTTGTTCTTCCGTCATTTGTAATTGAGGAGTTGGAAGCCGTAACCGACAGAAAATTCCCGACGAAAAAGAATGCGGTTGATAAGTTTTTGTCCCAACTCAATTTTGAATTTTCGTACACTCCCCACGTCATGAAAAGCGGCTTGTTTGAAATCAGAGACATGAACGACTACCCGGTGCTCTATTCGGCGATTATCGAGGATGTCGACGTTCTGATTACCGGCGATAAGGATTTATTGACGGTGGAAATCGAAAAGCCGGAAATACTGACAGCGGCAGAGTTTGTCTCGAGCTATATCTAAAAATTCTCCTCAAATCCGCCGTTGACAATTTCCCATCCAAGTGCTATAATAATCCCTGCGGGAATTCCCACGGGCAAGAGCAGGGAATGCACCTGTGGTGGAATTGGCAGACACGATAGATTTAGGTTCTATTGCTTTCGCGTGCAGGTTCAAGTCCTGTCAGGTGCACCATTTCTCCCGCCATAACATAATCGCAGATGTAGTTCAGTGGCAGAACATCAGCTTCCCAAGCTGAATATGCGGGTTCGATTCCCGTCATCTGCTCCAAAGAAGAAAGCCGACCTTGTGTCGGCTTTTTCTTT
>JAJQGT010000006.1:223253-561447 GCA_021201135.1 Oscillospiraceae bacterium | reverse complement strand
CAACTTGTTTAGGTTGCCGCAGGCAACCTGATGGGTTCAGATTCCCGTCATCTGCTCCAAAGAAGAAAGCCGACCTTGTGTCGGCTTTTTCTTTGGAATAGAAGACAGTCGCGAGAGCTCGTGACAAGTTGTGGCGAAGCCACAACTTGTTTAGGTTGCCGCAGGCAACCTGATGGGTTCAGATTCCCGTCATCTGCGGTCCTATCAGTATATCTTCGCAATAAGCTCCTCCGCCGCTTCCGGATCGGCAAGGGTCAGGTCAAGTGGAATTTCAAACAGGGTTGCGACTCCGTCACTGCCGATTACCGAAATAGTGCCATCATCGTTCAGAGAGTAGACGTCCGAAGTTGGAGCGAGTGATCCGCTATAGGCGGCGATGTAGACCGTGTGGTCGGCGAAAATGGTGACGTTGGTCGTTTCCACGAGGAAGTACTCGACGCCGCCCTGAATGAACTTGTGCCTCGAGCCGTTGTTGAGGGTGAGGATGTTCACGAGCCACGGCTCATAGCCGGAGATGACAGGGCTTACCGTGATGTCGGTGTAATCGGTGATGGCTTCGCCGTCAGCTCTCTCAATCGAACCGACAATGTAGGTCTTGTCGAGACCGATTTCATCGTCATAGGTGCTGAGGTCGTCGCCCGATGCGATTCCCAGAATGGTGATAGTGTAGCCACCACTGGTCTGAGACTCGATGCTCCATGCTTCGCTCTCGAAATGCTCTGCAAGGGTCGTTTCACCAGACCTGTTTGCTATGTCGGAAGCAGTCAACAGCCCACCTGCGGCAAATGCTGAGACCGTCAGAATCACCGCCGCCACCACTGCAGCTATGACCCTCGTATGCTTAATCTGTCTTTTGGCGGGCTGATACTCCGCCGCTTCCGTCAGATACTTTCCATCCACCATGTCAATGGCAGTGGAAAGCTTTTCTACATTTTTGTTCATTCAAAAAATCTCCTTTCGTTTAAGTAGCTTTTCAGCTTTTTCCGGATTCTTACCAGCCTTACCGAGACTGTCTTTTCCGTCAGTCCGGTGAGTTTTGCTATGTCCTTGAGGCTGTCCGAGAACCAGTAGCGCCGCAGGAAGATGACCCGGTTTTCTTGTGTGAGTGTTTCAAGGAAGCTGTCGACCGCTTCCGAAAGCTCTTTGAAGTCAAGCTCCGCCTCGACGCTTGAGCTTCCGGGGAGGCACTCTTCGAGCTCGTCAAGTGCCACCTGATAGAAGCTGTCCCGCTTCTTGGCACTTCGTGTTCTCAGAATATTGAGAGACCGGTTCTTCGCGATTTTAAGAACATAGCCGAGTAGGTTCTCCGGCTTTTCGGGAGGAACTTGGTTCCAGACCGCCAGATATGTATCGTTGACTGCCTCGGCGGCGTCCTCCTCGCTCCCTAAAACGTTTTTTGAAACGCTCCTGCAGAGACTGCCGTATTTCCGGTCAAGTTCGTCTATAGCCGACTCCGACCGCTCGAAAAACAGCCCGATAATCCTCTCGTCATCCATGTCAATTCCTCCTTTCACTATTACAGTACCCGAATTTTTGCGAATACTACGCCCCGGGAAAAGATTTTTTGAAAAAAGTGCCTCCCGTTTCGTGTTGGGAGGCTTTTTGACTAAAGAGCAATTTGCTTGTTCACGGCAACCGTGCCGTCGTCAATGTGTGAAATCCTGAAAATGATGTGGTTCGCCCTGTCTTTATAGATAGTGTCGAGGAGCTCGCTTGCAAATTCGCGGGTTCCGGCATCGAGCGCATTCTCGAGCTCATCAAGGATTATAACCGACGAGCCCTGCCACCTTAGGATAAGATTTATCAGCATGAGCTTCTTTCTCTGCCCGCCGGAAAGGTTATTGCCGCCCATTTCGATGTCAGGGAGGTCTTCGGGGAGGTCAACCTGCCGAAGCAGGCTCGAGAAGTCGCCGTCCGAAAGCTCAACCCCGGTAATCTCTTCGATATAGTTCTTTGCGCTGTCGTTAAGTAAAATCTCGTCCTGACTGATATAGAGAATGTGCTTGTAAAGGCTCTCCCGCCTGATTTCCTCGGCAGGCATCCCGTTCACAAGAAGCTCGCCGTCGGTGGGCTTCAGAAGATTCACGAGAAGCTTGACATAGGTCGACTTTCCGCTTCCGTTTGCGCCCGACAGCCTGACGATGTCGCCCTTTTCGAACACCTGAGACTGGTTCTCTATGACATAATCGTCGCTACCGTTATACGAAAACGAGACGTTTCTAAGTTCGATTTTGTCGATGCCCGAAATCTCTTTGTCGCCGTCCTCACGCTTCGTCTCAAAAATTTTATTGACATTTCCGAACGCCGGCGCCATCCGCATAACCATATAGACTGCCGTCTCAAGATTCGAGCTGTAGGAAATAATCTTTTGCGTCGCAAAGAGGAAAAACGCGAGGCTCCCGGCGTCGCTCCCGTTCACGGTCATGCTTAAGAACGCCGCAACGCCTAAGTAAATCAGCTGATAGTAATTTGTGCTAAGTGTATTCAGCCCGACCATAACGGCATCGGCATCGAGCGAGGCATTTATGAATCCCCAGAGGCTCTTTTTCTGCCGCTCTACAAAATAATCGCCCAGCGAATGAGTTTTGACAAGCTCGATACTGTCGACGAAGTCGTTGAGCTCGTTGTGGTCGGCTTTCATCATCTGATTCACTCCGGCAGAGCGTTTCATAATCAGCCTTCTTGAGAACCACGAAATCGCAAACCCGATAATCGCCGCCACGAGGAGAAAAACCGCCAGGCTTGCGTTTACGAACGCCGAAACTATCAGGAAAGATATAAGCAATACTAAATTCAGGAGTATATACCCGATATAGTTCCCGACGATTCGGAACACGTCAAGGACGTCCGAATAGAAAATGTGCCTGAGCTTGTCCTTGCCGATTGAGATGAGCGACTGATAATCCGCCTTCTCGACGGCTCTGTACATGTCCGTTCTCATAGCCTCAAGAAAAGCCCCGCCGAGCCTGTCCTGCGCCCGATATTTTCCAATCGAGAGCAGGCAATCGAGCAACAGAAGCACCAGAAATCCCCCAAGCGCCAGCAAAAGAAACGCCATCGTCCCTCTTATCTCTGCTTCCGAAATAATCCTGCTCATAAGCACCGTAAGAGTTGCCTCAAGCGCCGTTATCGCCAATACATAAACGATAACCGCCGCAAATTGCTTCTTCGCCTTCGGAAGATACTTTTTGATGGTTTCAAATACGGGTTTCATGTTCTTTCCTCCTCATCCTTGCTCCCAAAAAACTCCGGCACGAAGCACTCGTCGGACGAAGTTTAAGCCACATAAATAGCTCATCTGAAATTGTTTGCTTTTCTTTACTTGACTCGTTCATATGTGTGGAGCTCCTTTACTAAAAATTATTAAATTCTTCTTGACTTTTCGACAAAAAGTGTTTAGAATATGAATAAGAGAAAATGCAAGCCTGTTTGTTTACTAGTAACTCTATAAGTGAGTATACCTAATATTGCGACAAAAATCAAGTACTATAAATACGACTTACAGTAGTAAATTTTTGCAGCATAACAAATTGTAAGACTGGGGTGTTGAACATGTACTATACATCGCAAGATGTGGTTAGCAAAATTAACGATAGACTAAAAGAAATTGGAATGTCAAAAACAGATTTTTGCGAGAAAAGTGGTGTATCATTTTCGTCATTATCTCAATGGAATGCAAATAAACGTTTTCCATCAGTAAAAAGTCTTAGACGTATAGCTGATTGTTTGGATATGTCAATTGAGGAGTTGGTGTCTGATGATGAATTGGATATGTCAATTGAGAAGATAGAGTCTGATGATGAAAGTACTGTAGCTTTCCGGCACGAGGAAGTTGAAGTCTTTGATACTTCACAAGAGGTAAAGTTGAGTGAATCTAAGAAAGAACTATGGGAACTTATTAATACACTTGATGACCGCCAATGTCGAAGATTGACAAATATCTTAGAGAATATTATTCATTTAATGAAAGAACAATGAGGGGATTTCATGGTAAAATATGATTCGAGAGAAATAGTACGAAGGATTGACCTTCGTTTAGCTGAATTGGGAATATCCAAAGCGCAGTTTTATGCTGAAAGCGGAGTTTCTTCTGCTACTATTTCGCAATGGAATAACAATGTTTGTGTTCCTACTGCAAAGAAACTTCAACAGGTGGCAAATTATTTGCATATGTCAGTGTACGACCTCACCGGGAGCGATGGTACTCCTACATATATTTTTAAAGACACTGTGGTAGATGGAGCAAAAATGGAACTATTCGAACTGATAGATTCACTTGACGATCGTCAGTGTCGGAGAGTGATAAACATTTTGGAGAACATATTGCAGATGATAGATGATAAATAAGAAGGGAGTCGTCAATATGCATGCATCACAAGACATAGTCCGCAAAATAAACGAGAGGTTAGCGGAAATCGGAATGTCCAAGACTGAGTTTTACGAGAAAAGCGGTGTCTCTTCTGCGTCTTTATCACAGTGGAATAATGGACAGCGGTTTCCCTCTCTTAGAAGCTTGAAGCGCATTGCAAATTGTCTTGATATGCCAGTTGAAGACTTAGTATCCAACAACAGTGCAAATATCAATTTTAAAGAAGAAGGCGTTGAAGCTTTGTCATCAATGCAAGAATTAAGCGAATCTCAGTCTGAGTTATGGGAAATCATAAGCGCTCTCGACGACCGACAATGTAGAAGACTAACCAATATACTAGAGAACATACTACAAATGGTTGAAGATAGCCGATGAATGCAATAAGAAACACTAATACACTATAAGAGAAATATAAGTGAAGAAAAGAAATCAAATTAATTTGGAAAATGTCAACCCAGCAATGCATAAATACATAGATAAATATGACAAACACTCTAAGGTGTATAAAAAGAATGCAAGAATAAAGTGCCGTGAACGAGTTAAAATGTGGTGGGAAAAGAATTGGATAGGAATTGTGGGACTAATAATTGCTTTCATCTCTTTAGCTGCTATGATAGCGTTCGAAATATTTTAATTAAAGATCTAATATGATTGTTGCGTATTATGGTGCGCTCCACATTACCCTATTTCCTCCAATTCCTTGCTCCCAAAAAACTCCGGCACGAAGCACTCGTCGGAAGAGCTCCTCTCCTGCGAGTACCCCTCAAACCCGAGCTCCCGGGCATAATCCAGCACGCTGTTATATTCAAACGTCGACACACGACGGTTGATTTTTCTGAATCTCTCCTCGGTCGTCGCCAGATACATCGGCACATACTGGCACATGAGGCTTAAAAGTATCTCATCCGGCTCGAAGCTCTTCCGAAGAGCCCGAAGCACCGCCATTGAATCATGCCTGAGCGTCGGGAGCACCATGTGACGGACTATCACGCCTTTCAAGAGCTTGCCGCTTTCATCGAATCTGGGCTTGCCGACCTGTTTTTGCATCTCTTTGACAGCCGAAATCGCTGTCTCAAAATAGCTTCCCGCACAGCCGGAGAACTCTTTTGCATACTCATCCGAAAAGTACTTCACGTCCGGCAGATAGATGTCGACATAGCCCTCAAGCGCCTTAATCGTTTCGACGCTTTCGAACCCTCCGCAGTTGTAGACCACTGGAATTTTGAGCTCATCCCGAACCGTATCAAGAGCCTCAATAATCGACGGCACAAACGGCGTCGGGCTCACTAAATTGATATTCTCGGCGCCTTCACTCTGAAGCCTCAGAAAAATCTCTGCAAGCTCACTTGTAGTGATGGTGAAGCCCTTACCCTCATGCGAAATCTCGTGATTCTGGCAGAAACAGCACCGAAGGGTACAGCCGGAGAAGAAGACCGCCCCCGAACCGTTGCCAATGGAAATACACGGCTCTTCCCAAAGGTGGAGAGCCGCTCTTGCAATCCTTATCTTGTCGCTCTGCCCACAGAAGCCGACGGCAACGTGTCGGTTTACCCGACACCTTCTCGGGCAAAGCTCGCATTTTTCGTAACCAATCATGATGTCACTTCTTCTGATGAAACAGGTTCGTAAACTCCTATGGTCGGATATTCCTTGATAAGCCTTCCGACGTGCTCTGCCACTCTCCTATACTCAAAAAGCCCGTAAACGCAGGAGCCGCTTCCTGTCATCAGGCTGTCCGAAGCGCCTAGCCTGACAATCTCTTCTTTAAGCCACATAATCTCCGGATTCGCTACTGCTTTTTCTAGATCGTTCGAGAGAAGCCTGTGGAAGCTCTTACTGTTTACAACGGCTTCGGATGAATGACCGTATGGAAGCTTCTTTTCGTCAAATAGCCTGTAAGCCTCGGGAGTGGAAATTCCGAAATCCGGCTTTTTAAGGAGCACATATCCGGTCAAGCCATTATCAATAGGCGTGATAGCTTCGCCGATACCCTCACACAGCGCACAGCCGCCCGTAACGAGAAACGGCACATCGGCACCAATTCCAATGCCAAGTCCTCGCAATTCTTCATAAGGCAAATTTGTCTCATAAAGCCGATTCAGAAGTCTTAAAACCGTTGCGGCATCGGAAGAGCCGCCGCCCAAGCCCGCCTGAGAGGGAATATTTTTCTTAATATGTATATCGACGCCTTCTGAAATTCCCATATGCTCCAAGAACACTCTTGCCGCCTTGTGGCAGGTGTTTTTTTCGTCAAGAGGCATGCTCTCGGCAAAAGCTCCGCCGCCCGAGAATAGCCGAATTTCGCCGGCAGTATTCTTCTCAACCGAAATCTCATCAAAAAGCGAAATCGTCTGCATTACGGAAGCTATAGAGTGGTAGCCGTTCTCAAGAATCCCTGTGATATCGAGAGTCAAGTTTATCTTGGCGAAGGCTTTAGCCTTGTAGGCTCTACCTTTAAGCATTTTCGTTCCTCAGTTCTTCAAGAAATTCTTTTATCCTCGAGATAGCTTCCATCAGATGCCTCAGCGAATAGGCATAGGAAACCCTTATGTAGCCCTCGCCGCAGTCGCCGAAAGCATTTCCCGGGATGACCGCAACCCGCTTGCTGTGAAGAAGCTTGTCGCAGAACTCATCGCTTGTCATCCCCGTCGACTTGATAGACGGGAAGACATAGAACGCACCCTCGGGGGTGAAGCAGTCGAGCCCAAGCTCGTTGAAAGCATTCACGAGATATCTTCTTCTTATATCGTATTCCGAAACCATGTGCTTGACGTCGTTCTCGGAATTCGTCAGAGCCTCAATAGCGGCATACTGGCTTATGGTAGGTGAGGACATGATTCCGAACTGGTGAATCTTCAAAGCCTGCATGGTAATCTCGTGCGGGGCACACATATATCCGAGTCTCCATCCGGTCATTGCAAACGCCTTCGAGAAGCCGTTGACATAGATTGTTCTTTCCTTCATGCCGTCGAGAGAAATAATCGAAAAGTGCTTCTTCCCGTATGTAAGCTCGCTGTAGATTTCGTCTGAAAGAACCGCAATATTCGTGTCTTTCAGCACTTCCGCAATCTTCTCGAGATCCTCTTTTTCCATAATAGCACCCGTCGGGTTGTTAGGATAGGGGAGAATAAGGAGCTTGGTTTTCGGGGTAATTGCCGCCTTTAGCTCTTCCGCCGTCAGCTTGAAGCTGTCTTCTGCTTTCGTCTCGATGATAACCGGCTTGCCGCCCGTGAGCTCGACAATCGGCTTGTAGCACACAAACGAAGGCTCCGGGATGATGACCTCGTCACCCTGCTCAACAATCGCACGAATGGTCAGGTCGATAGCCTCCGAGCCGCCGACGGTGACAATAATCTCGCTCGTCGGGTCGTAGCTGATGCCGGTGTGCTTCTCGGTGTACTCACTGATGGCTTTTCTCAGGTTCATGAGCCCTGAATTGGCGGTATAGAAGGTCTTACCGCGCTCAAGTGCTACAATCGCTTCGCGCCTTATCTGCCAGGGCGTGTGGAAGTCCGGCTCGCCGATGCCGAGGGAAATAACGTCGTCCATGGTGGCGGCGACGTCAAAATACTTTCTTATGCCGGACGGCTTAATCTCAGCGGCGGTCTTGCCGATGAGCTTTTCGTAGTCCATCAGTCCTGCCCTCTTTCGTCGCGCTCAAAATCGGCAAGGAGTATGCCGTTCTCCTTATACTTCTGCAGGAAGAAATGTGTGGAAGTGGAGACAACCCCGTCGATGGTCGCAAGCCTCTGCGCCACGAAGTTCGAAACATCTCTTATATTCTTGCATCTGACGGTTACGGCAAGGTCATATCCTCCTGACATCAGGGAAACGCTCTCGACCTCCTCATACTGGGAGATATATCCCGCAATCTCGTCGTAGCCGACCTGAGCCTTCGGAGTGACAGAAAGCTCGATATATGCCGTAACGCTGTCCTTGTTGACGACATCGTCATCCATAATGGTGGAATAACCCTTTATAACACCGGTTCTTTCGAGCTCGCTTATGTCGCGGGCAACCTCTTCTTCGGTTCTGCCGAGGAGAGTAGCAAGCTCCTTGTTCGAAAGACGCGCGTTTGTTTTAAGTAAACTTAATAGCTTAGTCATAATATCACTGCCTTTGCAAAAATTAATATACAGATATCAGTTTATCATATTGTAATGGATAAGTCAATCATGCACCACACGAAAAAGCGGATAAAAACGGCGATTTTATCTCAAAAGTCCTTGACAATGATGAATACTCGGTGTATAATTTTGTTTCGTTAGTGAAGCATTGTGCCTGAAATATAGGAAGGTGATTTTATGAAGCATTTTGACGCATTGCCCGAGCTTGTCGCGGATGAGCTCTGTAAGCGTGGCGTCAATACGGAAAAGCTTCTTTATTGCGTAAAGGCTGACCTCGACGGCGAAGGAAAATACTTCGACGTCTATGTCACTTTTGACGACAAGGAGCTCTACATAATCAGCGGTTATGAGGAATATAAGCAAGCTACTTCGAAGGAAGAGCTTGCGGAGAGGATGCGCGGCGTCCCCGGCATCAAGAAATTCTTCAAGGCTTCTCCGATAAGGGAGATGGTCTCATACCGCGTGGAGGATTTCAAGGAATACGAAATCGCAAAGATTAAGAATATCTACGTTGACCGCCACCAGAACACCGCAAGGCTTGTCCTTGGCATGCTCCGTGAAGGCGAGGTTGAAGACTTTTCAGCTCCGCCGCATGGCGACCATAACCACGGCGAACGTCCAATGCCTCCGTCAGGCGGACACCATATGGGACCTCCTCCCGGCGGACCCGGTGGGGGACCGGGTGGACCGGGCGGACCTCCTCCCGAAGGCGGCTTTGGCGGACCGAGCTTCGGCTGGTCTCCGAGCGAGTATGAGCACGACCGCGAAAATATCCTGATTGCAAGATTCTCAATCGGCTACTGCGAGAAGTTTGAGCGCTTCTGCGAGAGACTCAATATGACCCATAGGCACGAGGAGATAGACGACACCCTTCTTGACCAGAAGAACACCGTCTGTCCGATATGCCATCAGCCCTATCCGAACCCCAACCGTCCCGTATGCCCCCGTTGCGTCGACAAACGCTCGATATTCATGAAGCTCATGGGGCTGTTCAAGGATTTCAAGGTTGAGATTACGTTTATAATGCTGTCAATACTTTTGTCGAACGTCATGGCGATAATCACGCCGTGGTTCAGTTCAAAGATGCTTTATGACGACGTACTGAGCGAAACCGGAAGGTTCTACGGTCAGGTTCTGCTGATAGTATTACTCATGCTCTTCACGAACATCTTAAGCAAGCTGACAGGTCTTTTCTCGGGAATCGTAACGGCGAAGGTTGTTCCTCATGTAACGCATACTCTTCGCTCGAAGATTTATGCCTCGATGAACAATCTGTCGCTCCAGTTCTTCACGAGCAAGCAGACCGGTTCTCTTATGTCAAGAGTCGACAGGGACAGCAACAATGTTTACAGCTTCTTTGTTGATATCGTTCCCTACGGAATCGCAAATATCGTAAAGATTGTCGGTATCGGCGCCATCATGATGATGCTCAGCCCGATTCTGACGGTCGGACTTATACTCCTTTTGTTCGTCCTTCTCTTCGCCGACAACTACCTTTATAAGAAGCAGAGAAAGCTCTATCGTAAGCTTGACGTCGCGATGAGAAGCCTCAACTCGGTTCTTTCTGATGTTATGAACGGTCAGCGAGTAGTAAAATCCTTCGCAAAAGAGCAGAAGGAACGCGACCGCTACAGAAAGAAGAATCAGGACGCCTACGAGGTCAACGAGCGAATCAACAACAAGATTACCAACACCAATCCCTTCGTCTGGGGCTGCTATAACCTGTTCAGCATCGGGCTCTTCTGCCTCGGTTGCTTCCTGATAGTAATGCAGGTCGAGGTCGGCGGAACAGTATTCACCTATGGTGTACTGACGGGACTTATCTCCTACACCGGAATGCTCTATGAACCTATCGACTTCTTCATGTGGATAGGCGACAGGTGGGCTCGGTGCGTCGACGCGGCTTCAAGAATGTTTGAAATCCTCGAATCAAAGCCGACCGTCGTCGAAGATCCGAATCCCGTCAGACTTGAACATCTTGACGGAGATATCGAATTCAGAAACGTATTCTTCGAGTATGAAGCGGGGCACAGAATCCTTAAGAATGTCTCCTTCAAGGTTACAGCCGGTCACATGTTCGGCATTGTCGGCAAGACCGGAGCAGGCAAGTCCACCATTATAAATCTTATGGCAAGACTTTATGACGTAACCTCCGGCGAGATTCTTATAAACGGCGTGCCTATAAAGAAGATAGCGACTGAAGATTTAAGACGTTGCATAGGAATCGTTTCTCAGGAAACCTATATCTTTGTCGGTTCAGTTGCCGACAATATCCGCTACGCCAGACCCAACGCCACAATGGAAGAGGTTATAGAAGCGGCGAAGTCCGCAAACGCCCACGAGTTCATAACGAAGCTTCCCGACGGCTACAACACCAAAATCGGTTCCGGCGGAGTAACTCTCTCCGGCGGCGAGAAGCAGAGAATTTCGATAGCCCGTGCCATAATCCAAGATCCGGATATCCTGATTCTTGATGAGGCAACGGCTTCGATGGATACCCGAACCGAGCGCAAGATTCAGGTTGCAATCGACAGCCTGAAAGAGGGAAGAACCATTATCTCAATCGCCCACAGACTCTCGACACTTCGCGATGCCGATATGCTCTGCGTCATAGAGAACGGCGAGGTCAAGGAAATGGGAACCCACGACAAGCTCATCCGCGAAAAGGGCAAATACTTCGAGCTTTATAAGCTCCAGGCAGACGCCCTCAAGTTCATCGAAGACTGAGAAAGGAGATATGAAAAATGGCTAATACTACCGAATACGTCCCCGAAAAGTTCGAAGTAGACAGATTGGAGCTTTTGGATTGCTCAAAGCTCGATTTCTACCGCGACGATGCGGGGTTCATCTCACTCAAATATGAGGGGCAGGAGTATTTCAACGTGAGACTTACACGTCTCATGCCGTTCTACTCCACCACGACATATATCAGCGTCGCCTATGACAATGAAGATAAAGAATTCAAAGAAATCGGCGTAATCAAGGACATGAAGGAGCTATCAAGCGAGCAGTACAAGCTCGTTGACGAGTATCTCGAATATAAGTACTTCATGCCGGAAATCACGAAGGTCTATTCCATCAAGGACAACTCCCGAGGCTTCATCTTCGTCGACATCGACACCACAGCCGGAAGAAAGACCATCTGCATCCGCGACTGGTACTCAAACTTCCGCATGTTCACCGACAAGTATCTCTATGCCAACGACGTCGACGGCAACAAATACTGCTGTAACGACATAAATAAGCTTGACAAGAAGAGCTTGTCTATTCTCGAGATTTATATCTAAAAGGGGGATTTTATACGAACCTGTTAATCTCCGCACCGGAAGGGAAGAGTCTTGACGACTTCGTTTTCTCCCTTCCCTTTAACCTGTACGACAAGGCAGAGAAGGTCGACGGGCATATCTGCGTCACCCACGAGGATATATTCGTCTATATCGGCTCCGAAATCAAGGAGAGCTTTCCGATAAAGAAGTATGAAGAGTATGCCTGCGAACAGCTCGTCGGATGCTCGATGATGGTCGCCCGTCACGACGACATCGACGACAAGTGCATCTGCTCCTTCACACAGGACAACTTCATCGCCTTCGCCGAGCTTTGTAAGCTCCTCAATCACTATATCACGACCGGTGATTTCATCGAGAAGAGCACCATCGACGAGCCGAAGTGCCCGAAATGCGGGCTCCCGCTTGACGGCTACACCGAGTGCCCCTATTGCGCTTCAAAAGTTAAGGTCTTCATGAAGATTTTCAATCGCATCGGTCCTTATAAAAAGGCATTCGGAATAGCGGTTCTTTGCACAATCATAACCGAGGTAATCGAGGTTATAAAGCCCTATATAAACCGCCTTCTCGTGGACAACTATGTCATTCCCGTACAGGAGGGGACACAGTCTGCAAGTGATTTCAGCATGAGCGGCTTCGCACTCCTGTGTGCATCTCTCTTTGTAACGGTCATCATCACGACGATTTTAGACCGCTTAAATCTTAAGAACAGCTACTATGTTTCATTGAATTTAGGACAAGATTTACGTCAGGACGTTTTCGACAAGACACTTGATCTCTCGATGTCCTCCGTTTCCAAGAAGACCGCAGGCGAGCTTATCTCCCGTGTCTCGAACGATGCGAACAAGATCCAGAGCTTCATCACCGATAACGGCAAGAACGCCATTGTCAGGATTCTTTCGCTCGTCATTGTCGCAATAATCCTGTTTGTAATGAACTGGCGGCTTGCCTTGATGGTTGTGCTTCCGCTTCCGTTCGTTGTTATTCTCGTCAAGAAAATCGGCGACATAATGCACACCTATTTCAGCCGTTCGTGGCGGTTCTCGAATGCTCACTCAAGGCTTCTTCACGACACCCTGAACGGTATTCGTGTCGTAAAATCCTGCGGAACCGAGAAAAACGAAGCCGAGAAATACGAAAAGGCTTCCGGAGCATGGGCAAAAGCCGCATCCAAGGCGGAGGTTGTCTGGAATCTTCTGAACCCAATCTCCGACTTCGTTCTCGTAATCGGTAACTACTTCGTCGTCTTCTTCGGTGCAAGAATGGTCTTGGGGCTCATGCCCCAGTGGGGATCGATGACCCTCGGCGAACTCACCCAGTTCACCTCATACGTCAGTATGCTCTACACTCCGCTTCGTTGGCTTATGCAGTTGCCGAAGTCGATAGCAGACGTTTCCGTCAGCGCTTCGAAGGTCTTCGAAATCTTAGAGGAGGAGACCGACGTCCGCGACAGCTCCGACTGTGTAGACCTCGATATCGAGGGCGACATCGAATTCGACCATGTCTACTTCGGTTATAAGGTATATAACCCCGTTCTCAAGGATATCAACTGCAAGCTCGAAAAGGGCAAGATGTACGGCATTGTAGGACATTCCGGCGTCGGAAAGTCGACTATGATAAACCTGATACTCCGTCTTTACGACGTGACCCAAGGCGAAATCAGAATCGACGGCGTTAACATCAAGGACATCTCCCAGCAGAGCCTTCGCTCGCAGGTCGGCGTCGTCCTCCAGGAGACCTACCTCTTTGAGGGAAGCGTCCTCGACAATATTACATATGCCAAGCCTGATGCCACTTTTGAAGAGGTTGTCCAGGCGGCAAAGGTTGCTCATGCCCACGAGTTCATAACAAAGCTCCCCGACGGCTACAACACCCGTGTCGGAAGCAAGGGCTACACTCTCTCGGGCGGCGAACGCCAGAGAATAGCGATTGCCCGAGCGATTCTCCACGACCCGAAGATTATAATCCTTGATGAAGCGACCGCCTCGCTCGATACCGAGACCGAGCGCCAGATTCAGGAGGGCTTGAACGAGCTCTGCAAGGGCAGAACCACGATAGCGATAGCCCACCGTCTCTCGACCCTTTCCCATGCCGACCAGCTTATCGTTCTTAACAAGGGCAGACTCGCCGAAATGGGCACCCACGACGAGCTCATGCGCAAGCAAGGTGTCTACTACTCCCTCGTCATGGCACAGAGACAGACCACGAAGATGAAGAAGGCGAATGTCACTACACCCGCCACCGCTTCTCAGACTGTTTGATGAAAAAACACCGCTTATTCCGAAATGCGTCCTTGCGTTTTAGGGATTAGCGGTGTATAATATATGTGTGAGTTTAAAAAGGAGGTTTTCTCATGAGTACGATTGAACAGACCGTTTCCATGATGCAGGCTATGTCGGAAGAAAGCCGTGTGAAAGTTCTTGACTATGTCAAGCTCATTTATACCGTTGATGCTACGTCGAATCCGTATATTCCGCTCTCGTCAGATGAGATTTTGGCTGAATTAGCCGTCGGGCGTGAGCAAAACGACTCCGGAATGGGAATCCCGTTTGATGAGGCAATGAGGGAGATAGGCGTCGAAAATGGATACGTTTAAAGTTATTATTTCGCCTGAAGCAAAGTCTCAACTAAGTGACTATGTTTGCTATATTCGTACGGTTCTGCTAAACGATGTTGCAGCTAAAAGCGTTTATGATGATGCGATAGAAACAGGTAAGAGGCTTTCTGTTGTCGCCGGAAGTCTGGTGTATTGCAAGGATGAAAGGTTGAAAAGTCACGGATATAAAGCAATTTATTTTAGAAATCATCAGTATGTCATGATATATCGAACCATTGGACAGGTTGCATATGTGGACGGCATTTTTCATTTGCGACAGGATTATGAGAATCTGTTTGCAATAAATCAGGATCTTTGATTGGAGCCAAGCATATGCCAATAATAAAAGTCACCACCCTTGACGACCCCAACCTCAAAATCTACACCAGCCTTACCCAAGCCCAGCTTCGCAACCGCTTGGAGCCCGAAAAGGGCATATTCATCGCCGAGAGCCCGAAGGTTATCGGCACAGCTCTTGATTGTGGATATGAGCCATTGTCGATGCTCACTGAGGAGCGGCATATAAACGGCGACGCAAGGGAAGTAATCGCCAGATGTGGCGATATTCCCGTTTATACAGCCGACCGTGAACTTCTGAGCAGTCTCACCGGTTACGAGCTCACCCGAGGCGTCCTATGCGCCTTCCGAAGACCCTTACCGAAAACTCCTGCCGAGATAACCGCAAACGCTTCAAGAACCGCTGTCCTTGAGGACATCGCCGACTCGACCAACATCGGCGCAATCTTCCGCTCGGCGGCGGCTCTGGGAGTAGATGCGGTTCTGATAACCCCGTCCTGCTGTGATCCGCTTTGCAGAAGAGCGATAAGAGTCAGTATGGGAACGGTGTTCCAGGTTCCTTGGGCGCAGATTGGCGAGGACTTCGCCGATTGGCACAGTCACGGCGCAGAGCTCCTGAGAAACCTCGGCTTCAAATCCGCCGCAATGGCGCTCTCGGACGACTCAATCGGCGTCGATAATCCGGTTCTGAAGTCAGAGCCGAAGCTTGCGCTTGTCTTAGGAACTGAGGGCGACGGTCTTGCCAAGCACACAATAGCAAGCTGTGATTACACCGTCAAAATCCCGATGCAGAACGGCGTCGATTCGCTGAATGTGGCGTCAGCGGCGGCACTTGCATTCTGGGAGACAAGACCAAAGAATAAATAAAAAAGTCCCACAAGCCGAGAATTTCAGCCTGTGGGATTCTTTATATCAGTTCAAGAGGTACGCCGCCACGAACACTGCGGGGGAGTTCCAATATATCGTGACTTCGTTTACGGAGTAGAGGTCCTGAACGTCCGCAAAGCTCTTCATCGGTGGAGTGCCTTTCGGAATATACTTCGGGGCGACATCCTCGACAGGTCGGCGGTTTGCTCCTCCGCTCACAAATCCGGGGATGCACTCGTCGATTCCGTCCGCCGCCGCAGGGCGAAGATGCGGGTTGTTAATTGCGTGCTCACCGTTTCCCGAAACATAGCTCATCCCGACCGCATTCACGCCCATCAGAACGTCGAACTGCCGTTTTGCGTATACTCCGAATTCATGAGCATCGCATAAAGTATCACATACTGCAAAAATCATCCCGTGTTTCATGAGCCCCATGTTGCTTCCCCAGCCGTAGTCCCGCTCGTCCATAGCCGCCATATAGCCGCTACGGTCGGCGAGCCACCTGAGCCGTTGAGCCTGACTGATAAACATAGATTTGAACGCCTCGGCGAGCTTGTCGCCTTCTGAGATTCTGCCGCTTGTGAGATAAGCAATAGCCCCGAGCCCTCCGATAGACCCGACACCGAACTCTGTCCTCGGAAAGTCGTAAACAAGAAGCTCTTTTGCCTTGTCGAGATACTTTTCGTCTCCCGTCGCCGCAAACATCTCGGAATAAGCCCAGAAGCGGTTGTCCTTGTCTCCACCTTCGCCGTAGCCACCCGTTCCGCAACCCTCGGGGTTCCGGAATCCGATAAACCGTGGATTTTTTTCTAACCACTCAAGCGAAAGCTTCGCCGCATCAAGCAATCTTTCAGCATATTCAACGTCAAATTCTTTATAAACCCGAGACCCGAGCGCACAGACCGCCGCCAGATCAGCGGTCGCCATCGATGATATCGGCAGGAGATAGAGCTGTCCCAAATCTTTTTCAGGCATCACAAACCGTGCATGCTGAGCAGTTGAGACTTTATGGTAAACCGACCCGTCAGCCTTTTGCATCTTCATCAGCCAGTCGAGCTCGTACTTGACCTCCGACAGGAAATCCGGCATGCCGTTTCCACTCTCGGGAATGTTCAGGTCGAGACTTTTAAGCGCGTTCGGATAAAGAATATAGGCATACAGAAGCTGTGCCGCCGCACATGCTCCCGGGGTTACATATCGCCCGTAATCCCCGGCATCGTGCCATCCTCCCGAAACGTCTTTCTTAACGGAATGGTCAAACCATTCTGATGCTGGGGAAGTGTGGCAAGCGCCGTGCGTGAACTTTCCCGCATTTTCCGGCTTAAGCTCGCATCCGCACCTGAAATAGTAGTAAGCCCGAACCATGTCACGAAGCGTCTTGTCGAGAGCATGTTCGCCGATTCTGAACAGCGGGGAAGCCGTATCTCCCGCAACAACCCTGTATTCGCCCTCAGTCTCGAACTCGGAGAAATCTGCCTTCCAGACCATATCCCCCGAGTTTTCATCAAATCCGAACCTTGTGCATTTGCCTTCGAAAGCAGTGTTGCCGTCGACATCAATAACTTTGAAGTTATCAGCCTGAAAGGGGAGAACGGCGATTTTCTCGGCTTTCGGGAGATACCCCGCCTGATTAACGTGTATCATATCAGCCATTAAGTGCTTCCTCGATAGCCCTGTTCTCGTCCTCACTGAAATCGAGTTTGTCTATTGCCGCAATATCTTCCTCGACCTGCGAGAACCTGCTTGCGCCGATGATGACGGTCGCAACAGCGGGGTTCCTGAGAACCCACGAAAGCGCCATCTGCGACATGCTCTGTCCACGATTCTCGGCGATTTCCGCAAGCCTCTGGAGCTTCACTATGGTTTTCTCGTCAAGCTGTCTGCCGAGGTATGAATCTCCCTTGCCGATTCTCGAATCAGTGGGGATATTTTTATTGTACTTACCGCTCAGTAGTCCCTGCGAAAGGGGAGAATATACCGCCAGTCCGACGCCGTTTTCGATAGCCCACTTGTCGAGCCTGTCATTTTCAATCCAGCGGTTAATCATCGAGTAGGAAATCTGGTTGACGATAAATGGCGTGCCGAGCTCTCTTAATGCGGCTGTAATCTCTTCCGCCTGAGACCTTGAATAATTGGAGATGCCGGCATAGAGCGCCTTGCCCTGTCTTACAGCCGTGTCGAGTGCCATTGCTGTTTCATAAACGGGCGTCTCCGGGTCGGGAACATGGTGATAGTAGATGTCGACATAATCGAGCCCCATTCTCTTGAGGCTCTGGTCAAGCGAAGCCAGAAGATATTTGCGGGAGCCGTTTCTGTCGCCGTAGGGTCCTGCCCACATCTCGAAGCCCGCCTTCGTTGCAACGACGATTTCGTCACGGTGGGGCTTGAGGTTGTTTGCATAAATCTTGCCGAAGTTCTCCTCGGCTCTGCCGTTATGCGGGTTGCCGTAGTTATTCGCAAGGTCGAAATATGTGATTCCTTTGTCGAATGCCCCGAGGGTTATCTCTTCCATCACGGAATAGGGGTTCTCGCCGCCGAAGTTCCTCCAGAATCCGAGTGAAATCGCCGGAAGCTTCAAGCCGCTTTTGCCGCACCTGCGGTAGGGCATATTGTCATATCTGTGTTCGTTTGGTGTGTACATGTCTTGCTCCTTTCAATGCTCTTTTAAAAGTATAATAGCGTAACCCAAGGTAAATGTCAATGAGCATTTTTTGCAGGACTTGTTTGAGTTTTCTCGGAAACGCATTAAAAAAATAATGCCTGTTGCGAGTTCCACTGAGGTATCTAAAAAATCTTACATAAAAATTTTTCTAAAATACCTTGACAGACAAGGTAACATGTGATATAATGCAAACAGAAAGAGTAAAGGAGGCGGATAAATTGTCGGTAGCATCTGAACTTATAAGAGGGCGAGTTGATGCCGTAATCCTTGCGAATCTTATGCAGGGCGACAGCTACGGTTATGAAATCAACAAAAGCATATTAAGAAAATCGTCCGGGATGTACGAGCTGAACGAAGCCACGCTCTACACTGCTTTTAAAAAGCTCCTTGACAGCGGCTATATCACCTCATACTGGGGCGACAGCGAAACGGGAGCCAGAAGGAAATACTACCACATAACCCCGCTCGGCAGGGAAGCCTACTTCAGGATGACCGACGAGTGGGTCGAAGCCAAAAACATCATGGATAGAATCTTGTCCGTCAGCGGAGAGGGCTTGGAAAAAGACGAGGAGGCACAGCTATGAGAGATAAAATTGAAGCGTATATAGAAGAGCTCTTTTGGAAAGCTCCCAACACTCCGCAGACCCGGGACCTGAAGGAAGAAATCCTCGGCAATACGCTCGAAAAATACGAAGATTTGCTTGCCGGCGGCATGGACGAAGATTCGGCTTATCGCTCCGCAATAGCAGGCATCGGCGATGTCGACGAGCTTATAAAAGAATATGCCGGTGACAGCGGAGAATTGATAAAAGTTGAATCAGCGGTTTCGAAGCCCAACCCGATAGTATCAAGCTATTCCGAGAAGAAGTCAATCCCGGATGAGGTTTCGGAAAAGTGCTCAAAGCTCCGTTGGACATACGTTATAGCGGGCATTATCCTCTATTTCATAGGCATAATCTTCCCGGCGGAATTCGAAGAGCTCGAAATCGGCAGAATAGAGATCGAATCCTTCGGAGTATCAGTCTTTCTCATCTTAGCCGCAATCGCAACCGGTCTTATAATCTACAGCACCTGCTTCAAAAAGCTTACCGAGTTCTACGGTAATCCCGAGAAAGAGGAGAGTACCAAGCAGAGGACTAAATTCCTGGCAGTCGGCGTCGGTCTTGTAATATCCTGCCTCGTTCCAGTGGCAATCTGCGGAGACCTGCAAAGTGAGCTAAGAATCGACTGGCTTTTAAGCCTTGGGGTCATCATGATGCTTGCTATGCTTGTAGCGGCAGTCGGGGCATTCATCTGTCGGGCTTACGTCGGAAAGCCGATTGAAATCGAAACCTATCAGAAGGAAAAAGCCGAATCGGAAAAAGCCAATAATCCCGCAACTTCGGCTGAAAAGCTCGTGAAAATAATAATGTGGTGCCTCATCCTTGCGATATACATCGTGATAAGTATAATCACCGGCGCTTGGACGGTCACATGGGTAATATTCCTGATAGGTGCGGCATTAACCTACGTCTTGGACGCAATATTCGAAATCTATAACTCAAAGAAATGAAAGGAGCACTAACATGACTAACAAAACCAACTCTATTATCAAAATAATCGCCGGAGCTGTAGCCGCAGTACTTCTTTTGGGAATACTCGTAGTTCTCATCCAGATAAACGCGAGCCTCAAGGCTCAGGACGACACCCAGAGCGACACCGCCGTAGCAACCAGAGCTACCGATGATGACGTCGACATCGTAGTCGCTTACGATGACGAATCCGCTAATGGCGATGTTGATGAACCCGCAGTAACCACGGCGGCAGACTTAGGTACTCCCGAAGTCACCACTACAACAGCGGCGACCACTGCAGAGCCCGAAACCACCACCGAAGCCGCAACATCAGTGGCGGCAACCACTACAACAGCCCAGACCACCACAGCCGCAACCACAACCACATCACCCACCACCTCAAATGCAACCTCATCTTCAAACAGCAACTATTCTTCCGCAACAGGCGACTTCACGATGGACACCTCCGGCATCACCGACATCGAAATCGACTGGCACTCGGGAAGCGTAACGGTTATCCCATATAGTGGCACCACCATTCAGGTCAGCGAGACAAGCGCGTCCACAATCAGCTCTTCGAACGTTCTTTACTACACTGTAAACAAGTACGGCGAGCTCAAGATTATCTTCATCAAAGCTAATAACTTTTCTTCGGCTGGTATCTCAAAAGACCTGACCGTCTATATTCCGACTTCGATGAGCCTTGACGAGCTTTCTATCGAAGCGACCTCGGCGGACATAGTAATCTCCGACGCACAGGGAACTCTTTCGGTCAGAGATTTGAGTGTTGAGACCACATCAGGTAACTCCACCATCAAGGGCATCACCGCCACCGAAATGAGCGCAGATGCCACTTCCGGTGCAATCTCCATTTCTTCCTGCACTATTTCTCAGGAGCTCGACATCGAAATCACTTCCGGCAGTGCAACAATAGCTCTTCCGTCCGGAACCGGCTACACTCTTGAGTATGAAACCACCTCCGGCACTGTTACCGCAAGTGGCAGCTCTCTCAAGGGCGAAGGCAGAACCACCGTCGGCACCGGCAATTTAAAGATTGACGTCGAAACCACCTCCGGCAACGTCACAATCACAAACTGATTGGAAAAGTTTATGTAAGTCCCTTCGGAATCCCGAGGGGACTTTATTTTGCCCGAAAATTTCTGATACCCGAAACTTTGCTATTGTAATTTCCCAAAAAATCTGCTATCATAATATAAGTGAAATTGTGCCGTCAGCCTTTTGCATTTTTTCGGAAGGAATCTTAGCTATGAAAAAAAGAATTTTTGCCGTTCTGACATCCGCCGTACTTATGTGCTCTCTTCTCTGCGCTTGTGGAGACGAAGCAACCGTCGATGATGAAATCTATATCCCCATCAACACCGGCTCTGTCAACTATAACACCGCCGATGCCTATGTCGGAACGATTTTAGAGACCGTTACTCTCGACGGCACCGTCGATACTCCATACTATACCAATCTTTCCTTCTCGCTTGTCGGCGGAACCATTACCGAATTTAACGTCCACGAAGACCAGACGGTCAGCGAGGGCGATGTCCTTGTCCGCCTGAGCTCCGACGAGCTTGACGACGAGATTGAGGTGCAGAAGGTTGTTCTTGATTCAGCACAATCCACCTATGACGCTCTCGTAGCCGCCGGTGACGAGGACGAAGCCGCACTTGCGGCGATTGACCTCGCTATCGAGCAGGCTAATTACGACAACCTCGTCAAGCGCCTCGACTATCTCACGATAACCGCTCCATGCGACGGCAAGATAACCTCCGTCGGCAACTATTGGGTCGGCGCAACCGTCTCAGCAAACTCTACAGTCTGCACTATTGTGGATTCTTCAAAAGTATATCTCACCGTTACGGACAATCAGAATCAGCTTTCAAACGTCAGCTTTGGTACGAAAGTAGATATAGCGCAGGGAACCCTCGTGGTAACCACCGGTAAGGTCATCGACACCATAACGACAACTTCATACGACCGTTTCAGTGGCGAATCAAATACCATCACAAGCTATGTTATACAGCCCGACGAGGACGTTGACTTCGAGGACTTCGGAACAATTCAGGTCACTTTCACGACCCTAAGAAGAGACGACGCCGTAATCGTCCCGACCGATGCGGTCTTTGAAACCTCAGACGGCTATGCCGTGAATGTCCTGATATCGGGAACCAAAGTCCAGATGGAGGTCACCGTTGGCATAATCTCCGGCGATAAGACCGAGATTCTTTCGGGTCTCGACGGCACCGAGACTATAATTCTGTAAAACAGGGGAGAAGTATGGCAAAGCTTTATTTCCGCTACGGCGCGATGGGCAGTTCAAAAACCGCCAACGCCCTTATGGTAGCATATAACTATTACGAAAGAGGCAAGCGTGCTCTCCTCGTCAAGCCGAAGCTTGACAATCGCGACGGCGAAGGTGTGATGGCGTCCCGAATCGGTCTCAACCAGAAGTGCGATTTCGTCGAGAATCTCGAGGCTATGCCCGAGGATGAAATCAAGTCTTACGACTGCGTCATCGTCGACGAAGCCCAGTTTTGCACAAAGGAGCAGGTCGAGCTCTTTGTTCATATCGTCGATGATCTGGAAGTGCCGGTAATCTGCTATGGACTCCGGACCGACTTCCAGAGAAATCTCTTCCCGGGGAGCATGTGGCTTCTTGCATGGGCGGATGTCATCGAAGAGATAAAGACCGTCTGCTGGTGCGGAAAAGCCGCCACCTGCAACGCTCGCTTCAACGAGCACGGAATGGTCACCGAGGGGGATCAGGTAGTTCTTGGCGCAAATGATAATTATATCGCTCTGTGCAGAAAGCATCACAGGGAGAAGAAACTTAAACCATAAATACTTACCGGGCGGACACTATATCCGCCCGTTCTTATAACAGACATAAAATCATAAACCGGAGGAATCAACATGCCCTATACTATCAGCATTTCCGATTATCCCGCACAGCTCCGCATCCACTCAAAAAATCTCTTCTCGATTGAAATCCCCGACGGCAGAACTCACCCCGACTCGGGCGCAATATTGCCGCTCCCCGAAACAGAAGGGGATTTTTCCGAAATCGGCAAGCTCATATCCGAAATGTTCGAATACTCGAAGCTTGACAGCGGCTTTGAGCTAAAGCACAGGCTTTCGGACGGCGAGCATATTCACGGCTTGGGCGAGGACAACGACAAAGAGTTTGGCTCCCTCGACCGCAGGGGAACAATCCGAGACATGGTCACCGGTCAGCGAATCAGCAACAATTCCGTCACCGCCGACTATCCGATTCCGTTCATCGTCAGTAGCCGCGGCTATGGAATCTATCTTGACAACACATCGAATCTCACAGTCGACATCGGATGCACGGTTCCCGACAAGCTGATTATCACAGCTCCTGATGGAGCCTGCAGGATTTATCTGATTCTCGGCGAGAATATCCCCGAAATAGTCTGCAAATTCTCCGAAATCACCGGTCGCGCCAAGCTCCCGCCGCTGTGGGTTCTCGGCTACATGCAGAGCAAGTGCTCCTTCTGGGACTGGGAAGAGGTCGACGATGTCATCGCCACATATAAGCGCCTCGGAATCCCGCTTGATTCAATCGTCTTCGACTTCGACTGGGCGCAGTATTTCAACAATTACAAGTGGGCGGACAGATGGGAAGACAAGAGCCCCGAGAAGATAAAGGGTTACCTCGAGAACGACGGAATCCATTTCATGGCTTCAAACTCGGGACCGATGCTCAAGAGCGACAGCGACACTTTTGAGAGCGCAAAAGAAGCCGGGATTTTAGCTTACGATACAGACGGCAAGCCCGTAATCTGCGGGCACTACAGCGGTCAGCTTATGGACTTCACCAATCCCGATATCGAAGAGTGGCTTTCTCCTCAGATTAAGCGCATCATGGATGACGGCGTTGAGGGTTGGTGGCTCGACCTGACCGAGCCGGAGGGCGACGCCGAAAGCACCGCATATCATGCCGGCAGTCGCTCGGAAATCCACAATATATTCAGTAACTCCGTCACCAAGACCTACCATAATATCGCCAAGTCTCATTCGCCGAACAAGCGCAGTTTCGTCCTGACAAGAACCGGCACGGCGGGCATCCAACGCGAGCCCACAGCTCTCTGGACGGGCGATATATATTCGGAATACGGCACTCTTCGGGCGCACATTCCCGAAGCTCTCAATACCCAGATGAGTGGCATATCTATGTGGACATGCGACACAGGCGGCTTCATCTCGCCTACGAACAACGACGACTGTCCGTATAACCTCTATCATAATGATAAGACCGAACACGCCGAGCTCTATGAAAGATGGATGCAGTTCGGTTGCTTCACGCCGATTTTCCGCTCTCACCACGCTGGCGGCGAAGCAGTGCCGTTCAGATACAACAAGCTCACCTTTGACGACATGAGCCACTACATCAAGCTCCGCTACCGCCTGATTTCATATATCTACTCGCTGTATTATGAGAACTACCTGACCGGCACGCCGATTATGCGCCCGCTTTTTTGGCACTATCCGGGCGACGAGAAAGCCCATACAATTACCGATGAGTATCTCTTCGGCGAGAACATGCTGATAGCTCCCGTTATCGAGCCGCAGAAGAACACCCGCACCGTTTACCTCCCGGAGGGCAAGTGGTATGACTTCGATTATGACTATGTCTACGAGGGCGGCAGGGAATACGAGGTTTATGCCCCGCAGAACCGCATTCCCGTTTTCGTGAAAGCCGGCGGAATCATCCCGATGACCGATGATATCATGAATACAAGGGAGCTCGATTTCGGCAGGCTCGAAGCCGAAGTTTATCCCTCCGGCAGGTCGACGGCAAAAATCTATGCCGACGACGGCACGACCGACAATTACCTTTCCGGCGAATACACCGTCACCGAAATCACATGCGAGGAGGCAGTTGACAGCCTCAGAATCAGCCTTAGCCCGGATAACGACAAGTTCCCGCTTCGTGAGTTCATCGCCCATATCCATATGTCGAAGGCTCCCACAGATATTCGCCTCAACGGCGAAGGCGTAAATTGGGTGAACCGCTACACTTCGGTTACTCTGAGCAAAAACAGCACCGCTTATTTCGATGAGTTCAACCGGATTTTGCATGTGAAGATGTATCTCGAGACGGGCGATAACACTCTTGAAATTTCGCTCGACGCGAGCAAAAGCTATCCCGATTTCAAACCCTTCTCGGAGGACAATCTCTCAGATAAGCTCCCACATAGCTATGGGTCGTATGTCTTCGAAATTTAGGGGAATCTTTGACATAAATTTTACTTTTCGTTCTTGAAAACAGTCGCAAAGTATGCTATACTGTTAGCACGGGCGAACCGTAAGTTTGTCAAAATAAAATATGTGTCAAGGGAGACGTGGAAAATGAAAAATTATTTTGATTTGACCGGCAGAGTTGCACTTGTTACGGGTGCGTCATCAGGTCTTGGCGTACAGATTGCGAAGGCTCTTGCAAATCAGGGCGCAGATTTGGCAATAGTTGCACGCCGTGAATCGAAGCTTCTTGCAGTTAAAGAAGAAATTGAAGCGTTAGGTGTAAAGTGCTACATCCATTGCTGTGACGTTTCTAACGTTGAGGAAATCAAGCAAACCGTCAAGGATGTTGAAGCTCACTATGGCAAAATCGACATTCTCTGCAATAATGCAGGCATCGGACTTTTCGACGCCGCAGAAAAACAGTCGGATGAAATCTGGCAGACTATGATGCACGTCAATCTTGATGCTCCCTATTACTTCTCCCGCGAAGTAGCAAAGGGAATGATTGAGCGTGGTTATGGCAGAATCATTATGACAGGTTCTATCCACTCCACAGTTGGCATGATGGAGCTTCCTCTTTCTGCATATGCAACCACCAAGGGCGGCATCCGCATGATGGTCAAGCAGCTCGCAACCGAGTGGGCTAAGTATGGAATCACTGTAAATGCAATCGGTCCGGCTTACTTCCCGTCCGAGATGACCAGCGACGTTATTGGCTCTTCTGACTTCCAGGAAGTTATCAAGGCTCGTTGCCCGATGGGACGTGCGGGTCGCGACGGCGAGCTCGACGGAGCGGTTATCTACTTCGCTTCCGAGGCTTCTTCCTACACCACCGGTCAGCTCCTCAGCATCGACGGAGGCTGGACTGCAATCTGAACTTATTTGTCATTTAAATCTCCTCGATTTTCGGGGAGATTTTTTATGGACGGCTCTTGAAAACAGTCGCAAAGTATGCTATACTGTTAGCACGAACAAACCAAAAGTTTGTCAAAAGAAAATACATCTCAAAGGAGACATGGGAAATGAAAAATTATTTTGACCTCACCGGCAACGTTGCAATAGTTACCGGTTGCTCAACAGGACTCGGCGTCCAGATGGCTAAGGCTCTTGCCAATCAGGGATGCAACATCGTCGTTCTGGCTCGTCGTCAGAAGCTCATCGACGAAGTTGCCGCTGATCTCACCAAGGAATATGGTGTAGAGACTCTGGCAGTTGCTTGCGACATCACTTCTACCGAGCAGGTTCAGGCTGTTGTAAAGGCTGCAATGGACAAGTTCGGACGCATCGACATCCTTATCAACAATGCAGGCACCGGCGGAGTTGCTCCCGCTGAGGACATCACCGACGAAGTTCTCCTGAACGAAATCAATATCGACCTCGTCGGAACCTTCAAGATGGCTCGTGAAGTTGCCAAAAACGCAATGATTCCCGCAGGCTACGGCAGAATCATCAACATCGCATCCATGTACGGTCTCGTAGGAAACAAGATTGCTCCTGCGGCTCCCTATCATGCTGCAAAGGGCGGCGTTGTAAACCTTACAAGAGCTCTCGCTTGCGAGTGGGGCGACAAGGGCATCACCGTCAACACCATCTGCCCCGGCTACTTCGAGACTCCTCTTACCAAGGAGACCCTCCAGAGCGAATTCTTCCAGAACTATGCTCACACCATGATTCCCGAAGCGCGTTACGGCGTTGATGGCGAGCTTGACACTGCCGCAATCTTCTTCGCTTCTCCCGCTTCCACCTATGTCAACGGTGCAGTTCTTCCCGTCGACGGCGGCTACACTTCTCTTTGATTAAGAAACCCCTCCGGCACTTCGTGCCACCTCCCCTTTCAGGGGAGGCTTTTTTTATTCTCTCAAAAGTTTGTAAGGGTACAAAAAGGCTCCCCTGAAAGGGGAGCGCATCAGTTCGCTCTGCGAACTTCGAGAGTTGCTTCGCAACTCCGACTGAGGGGTTTATATAGATATCGTAATATCGGCGAGCTCCAGTGCTTCTCTGTCATGTGCCGAATAGATAACGGGAATAGAAAGGCTTCGTATGAACTCCATAATTCTGTGCACCCTTTCGGAGTCGATGCCCGTGAAGGGTTCATCCAAGAGAATCAGCTTCTTGTTGCAGACTTCCGCAAATGCAAGGCACCTTGCAAGCGAAACCCTTCGCTTCATGCCTCCTGATAGTTTGTCAATCGCAGTGTGCGCCTCAGCTTCAAGCTCGACGGCTTCGAGATATTTCGCGACATCGGTATTCTTTGGAAGCACCGCCTCAAGCTGTCCCGTGACATCGAGGCAGGGGAGAAGCCTGTTCTCCTGAAACATGACGGCGATGTCTTCGGGCTTAGGAGCTTCAAGAGTGCCGCTCTGCGGTTTTTCGAGCCCCGCAATCAGCCTTAATAGCGTCGTCTTTCCACGACCGGATTCCCCGGAAATCGCAGTGATGCCGCTGTCGGGAAGGTTGAGCGAGAAGCTCTCGAAAACTGGCTTTTCGCCGTAGCAAAATGTGATATTCTCAATTTTCAGGACTGTCACCGGCTTTCTTGTCTCTCAGAATGAGAAAAATGAGCTTTTCGAGTATCAATGAAAGAAGCACAACCGTTATCGTCCACGCGAAGAGCGATGGCGTCTCGAGGTAAATTTTCGAGTAGTAAACCTGCGAGCCGACGGCGTTCTTTGGAAGACAAAGCACCTCCGCCGCAACTCCCGACTTCCACGCAAGCCCGACGCAGTTGCGGATTCCACCGACGAGATTCGGCTTTATGGACGGAAGGTAAATCCTCTGTATTTTCGCAGTCCAATTCATCCCGTAGCAATCCGCCATCTCAAGAAGCTGTGGGTCGACAGACCTGATGCCGACCGTGACGCTTTCCCACATGACCGGCATGACCATCAGCCCCGAAATCACCGCCGGAACTGCGCCTTTTCTTACCCACAACAGGACGAGAATAATAAAGCTCGCCACGGGGATAGCCCTGATGACCCGAAGGGCAGGGGAGACTATCATGTCGACTATCGAAAACCGGCAGGTCAGCGCCGCCAAGAGTATGCCAAGTAGTCCGCCTAAGAAAGCTCCGACAAAGATTCTCAGTAAACTCATCCCGGCGGCAATCCAGAAGCCGGATGTGACAACAAGCTCGCAGAATCTCTTTAAAACTGCAATCGGTGTGGGAATCAGAAGCTCCTGTCCGACGACCGAGGCGGCAATCTGCCATACCGCAAGCCAGAAGACGGTCGGGAGAAGTATTCTTAAAACCCGATTATTTCGCAAAGTAGAAGTCTTCATCGGGGATAGCTCCGCCTATGGACGAAGCGTTTGCATTATACAAAACTGTGTAATAGGGCTCGATTGTGGTTCTTATCTCATCGCCGGTGATACAGCAGAGGTTGCAGTCGGGGATAGCCTTAAGAGCAACAGTGGATTTCGCAACAATGCCGTAGGTTTCGCAGAGCTCTGCGGCATGCTCAATGTTCTCCTGAACATTTTCGATAGACTCGGCGTACTCCTCGAGGAACGCCTCAACCGCTTCGGGGTTTTCCTCTGCAAATTCGGTTCTTACGACGATACATCCCATCGTGAGCTCGCCCTCGTCGGTTACGTTGTTCCACTCCTCGGTCAGGTCAAGAGCAATTCTCAGGTCGGAATTCTGGATCATAACGCTTGTGACGGCGGGAACGGGGAGCATGCAGATTTCAGCTTCACCGGTCGCCATCAGTGTGACGAGTGCGTCCGAATCCATAAACTCGATAGTAACGTCGTTATCGGGGTCGATGCCGTTCTGGGTGAGGATATAATCGAGGACATATTCGGGGTTCGCACCCTGACCGGTGGCATAGATTGTTTTGCCGCGGAGGTCTTCAACACTCTGGATTGAGTCGCCGTTCTCGAGGATATAGAGAACGCCGTAGGTATTGAGGGCGCAAATCTGGATAGCCCCATCGGTCTTGTTGTAAAGATTCGCCGCGACGTTGGTTGCAACAGCCGCAATGTCATATTCACCGCTTGTGAGACCGGCGACAACGTCGTCGTTCGCCGAGCTGACAGTGAAGTTGTATGAATTGGTAGTTTCGCCGGCATCGTTTGCTTCCATAAGGTAAACTGCGCCGATTCCGGTGGGTCCGGACAGAACAGCGATATTTATTTCCGTTCCGACCTTCTTGCCCGAGCACCCCGAGAGTGCAAGAGCAAGCATAAGTGCGATAATTTTCTTGAATTTAGTCATGACGATTTCCTTTCTTTATGGCTGAGACAATTTTTCGGGGTCTAAGATTTCAACGCCGTTCCTGTCTTTTTGGATGACTCCCGCTTCCTCAAGCTTTGCAAGCTCACGATAAAGCGAAGCCCTCCCGATTCCAAGCCGACCTGCGATTTCGGAGAAGTTACAGCCGCTGACATATCCTTTGTCGTCGGCGTTCTTGAGAAGAAACCTCGCAAGCCTTTTTTCACTGCTGATTTCACCCAAGGTGTCGACCTTCTCGGATAAGAACCTGATTCGTGCCGAAAGATATCGGATATAGTTCATCCTGATTCTCTCGTCACGGTTGATGAGGCTGAGAATGGCATCCTGACCGAAATAAAGCACCGTTGCGGCGGTTTTCGCCGTAAGGGTAGAGGCGTATTCAGGCTCGTTATTGAAGAGCGCCGCCGCTCCGAAAAGGCTCCCTCGCGACAGCTCGCTCACCGAAAGCCTGCCCTTTGTGACGGCAATCCTCCCCGAAAGCACTACTCCCAAGACTCTCTCGAACTTCTCCGGCGAAAAGATAACCTCGCCTTTCGAGTAGGCTTTCTCCTCGCAGGAAAACTCACGGGTAATCCTAAGAATCTCCTCCGCAGAAACTCCCTTAAAAAGAAAAGTCGAGCTTAAGATATCCGCCATCTTCTTCCCGGTCAAAAAAATCACCCCGTTTTTGTCTCAAATGATACAATTACGGGATGATTATAGCATAACTATGGGGTAATGTCAAGCTGAAAATAGAACAAAAAAAGCCTCCCCTGAAAGGGGAGCGCAGAAGTTCGCAGGCGAACTTCGGAAGATTTGCTTCGCAAACTTCGCCTGCGGGGTGGAAGTTCGGCTTGCCGAACTTCCGAAGTTGCCAAAGGCAACTTCTATTGTCTATAGAACTCAGCCTGCTTATCAAACATCTCTGTATAGATGCCCTTTCTGGCATAGAGCTCATCGTGCGTGCCGTACTCTTCGACATGTCCGTTTTCAAACACAGCCACTTTATCGGCTAACTGAACCGCCGAAAGTCTGTGGGTGATAAGAACAGCGCACTTGTCGGTGATGATGTTGTGGAACTGGGTGTAAATCTCATATTCCGCATTCGGGTCGAGTGCGGCAGTAGGCTCATCAAGGATATAGATGTCCCTGTCGCTGTATACAGCCCTTGCAATCGAGATTCTCTGGAGCTCGCCGCCGGAGGGATTAACTCCGTCCTCGTCAACCCACTTGTCGATAGCGGAATCGTAGCCGTGCGGAAGCTTCTTGACAAAGTCGGTAAGCCCGATTCTTTCGCAGATGTTGTCGAGCTTTGCCTCATCAACGTCTTTATCGAGCGCAATATTCTTCGAGAGCGGCAGATAGAACTTTTCGAAATCCTGGAACGCCGCCGAGAACATGTTCTGATACTCCCTGTAATCATACTCGTTGATGTTCACGCCATCAAGGAGGATTTCGCCCTCAGTGGGGAAGTACAGTCTCGAAAGAAGCTTGATGAAGGTTGACTTGCCCGAGCCGTTCTCTCCGACGATGCAGAGTCTCTCGTCGCCACGGATGGTGAGATTCATGTTCTTAAGAGCATAGTTCTCGCTTCCCGGGTACTTGAACGAGACGTTCCTGAACTCGATAGTTGAGTTCTTCCCGAAGCTCGGCTTGCGGGTGCCGAAGGACTGCTGTTTCTGCGGAAGCTCGAAGAATTTCTTATACTCTTCGACCTCCATGCAGAGCCTCGACAGGCTCAGATAAGAGTTCACGATGCTTCCGATGTTGCTTGAGAACTGGTTTGCCGCACTGATATAGATGGACATTGTACCGATAGCCATCCTGCCCAGGAGCACCGAGATAATCGAGTACCCATAGATAACTCCGTCCTTGACGATGTTGACAATCGCCTGGAAGAAGTAGGTCTTGTTGCACTCAACGGTTCTCTTGTGTGCGAGCTCGTTGCCCTTTTTCATGACCTTGCGGAAGTTATCAAGAAGCATTCCGCTGATGTCATAGACTCTGATCTCTTTGGCGTATGACGGATTTTCCATCTGGAATGTTGCACCCCAGTATACTCTCCAGTAATTGTCTTGCTTCATACCTATCTCATGATTCTTGACGTTCAGTCTCTTTGTGAGCATAGAGTTCAGTAGAACTATAAAGAGAATGAATACGACCATGAGCGGGTTTATGTAAGCAACAACAGACAGAATCACAACGAAGCTGATAATAGACGAAAGAATCGAATTGAGGCAGTCTACTACTCCGAATACGGAATCGCATACTCTCGTAGCACGTTCCTTCATGTCAAGAACTTTCGGTGACTCGAAATATTCGTAGTCCAAGTGGCTGGTGTAGTTGTGAAACTCCGCATGAACTTCGGTGGAAAGCCCAAGCTGCATCTTGTCAAAAATGACTGAAATCAGCGAATTGGATGAATTTTGCACAAACGGCGTTGCCACTAAGGTTGCCGCCAGAATGACCACGGTTCTGATTTCTCCTGCCATCAGGTAGTTGATGATGAAGCCGGGGAGAAGGGTGTAGGACACGAGCGCCGCCGCATTTACGACCGACTTAAGAAGCGTCATCATGATATAGGGCAGGGCTCTGATGCCGCCGATGATATTAACAAGGGCGTAACGGGTGAGGTTGATAGTTTTTCTGAGTTCGTTAAAAAATTTCATTTCGAATTAGTCCTTTCATAAACAGATTCCCGAGTTGACAGCTTGCGTTCGCTTGGCAAACCACCATAAGACCTTTTTTTAAGGGGGCTAATCACACATCATTCGGGATAGCTAATGGTGAGAAGCACCCGGATGTGTTTTCGAAGAAGACGAACTTGTTCTGATTAATACTGCTTTTTTCATTAAAAAGACTCCTTTCGGTTTTCGCTCGGCTGAAAAATTTCAACCGTCACCTAAATAGTGTCAATTTTTGGGCAAAAAATTTCACCGAAAGAAAAAATTTTACAGCATAGGTATCTCTCGGCAACCTATCTTTTACAAATTATTTCGTCAATTTGCAGTCCCGCCCTTGCAAATATTTAAAAATAGTGTTATAATATTTGTCGAAATGTTTGTATGAAAGGAAGCGTGATAGCTTGTCAAGACTTGCACTAATGACTGAAAGTCGTGCGGAGACGGTTGTCGAGGGCATTTATAAGGACATGGAGCGGCGTATTGCCGCAAGTTCTTCGGATGTCTGTCCCGTCGACCTGACACTGGCTTTTCTAAGAATGTGCCACGCCCAGACCTGCGGCAAGTGCGTACCATGCAGAGTGGGACTTGCACAGTTGGGTAATTTATTGGAGGATGTCCTCAATGGAAGGGGAGACGACACCACTCTTTCAAAAATCGAAAAACTGGCGCATGTAATCGCCGAATCGGCTGACTGTGCCATAGGATTTGAGGCGGCAAAGATGGTTTTGAAGGGACTCGACGGTTTCCGCGAGGACTACATATCCCATATCGAGAAGCATCACTGCTTCGCCGGAACTCCGATGAGCATTCCTTGCGTCGGCAACTGCCCCGCAGGCGTCGACATCCCGGGCTATATCGCTCTCGTAGGCGAGGGAAGATATGCCGATGCCGTCAAGCTCATCAGAAAGGACAACCCGTTCCCGACCGCTTGCGCTCTTATCTGTGAGCATCCCTGTGAGACGAGATGCCGTAGAACCCTTCTTGATGCACCTGTCAATATCAGAGGTCTCAAGCGTGCGGCTGTTGAGGGAGCAGGAGTTGTTCCGGCACCCGAATGCGCTCCGTCCACAGGAAAGCGTGTTGCAATCGTCGGCGGCGGACCCTCCGGTCTTTCATGTGCTTATTATCTTCAGCTTATGGGGCACCAGTGCACCGTTTTCGAGGCGCACTCGAAGCTCGGCGGAATGCTTATCTATGGCATCCCCGCATACAGACTTCCCCGTGAGCGTCTCCAGAGCGATATCGACTGCATCCTCTCGACCGGCGTTGAGGTCAAGCTCAATACCAAGGTTGGCGAGGGCGAATACACAATGGAAAAGCTCCGTGAGGAGTATGACGCCGTTTATATCGCAATCGGCGCACACACCGACAAGAAGGTCGGAATCGAGGGCGAGGACGCCGAGGGCGTCTGGTCTGCGGTTTCCTTCCTTGGCGGAATCGGCGACGGAAATATCCCCGACCTCACCGGCAAGAAGGTCTGCGTAATCGGCGGCGGTAATGTCGCCATGGACTGCACGCGTTCCGCTATCAGATGCGGTGCCGAAAGCGTTTCAATCGTCTATCGTCGCCGTAAGGAGGACATGACCGCTCTGCCCGAAGAGGTTGACGGTGCAATCGCAGAAGGCGCAATAATGGTCGACCTCCACGCTCCTCTCAAGATAGAAACCGATGAAGAAGGCAAGGTTGCGGCTCTCTGGGCTACTCCCTATATGCCCGGTCTTATAAAGGGCGGCAGAATGAATCCAAGTCCCTCAGGTCTTGAGGACAAGAGAATCCCCTGCGACGTAGTGCTCGTTGCAATCGGACAGGGAATCGACTTCTACAAGCTCGAATCCTCCGGAATCCCGGTTGTAAGAGGCGTTATCAAGGGCGATGACTGGACAGAAGTCGAGAACGCTCCCGGTGTATTCGCCGGAGGCGACTGCGTAACCGGCCCGAAGACCGCTATCAGAGCTATCGCTGCTGGTAAGGTTGCTGCTGCAAACATCGACTACTACTTAGGCTATAATCACACCATCACCGCCGATGTCGAAATTCCCGATCCGAACCTCACTGACCGTCCGTATTGCGGAAGAATCAACATGTCCGAGCGCGAACCCGGTGAGAGAAGAAACGACTTCGAGCTGATGGAAATCAAGATGACCGAGAAGGAATCCTGCCAGGAAGCATCAAGATGCCTCCGCTGTGACCACTTCGGTTGCGGAATCTTCAAGGGAGGGAGAAAGACACAGTGGTAAACGTAACAATTAACAACACCCCTATTCAGGTCGAAGAAGGAACGTCGATACTCGATGCTGCAAAGCTTGTCGGCATACATATTCCCACACTTTGCTTCCTCAAGGACATTAACGAAATCGGTGCCTGCCGTGCCTGCATTGTCGAGGTCGAGGGAATCGACCGCCTCGTCACCGCCTGCGACAACGTCGTCAGCGAAGGCATGGTAATCCACACAGATACAACAAGAGTCAGAGAAGCAAGAAAAACCAACTTGGAGCTTCTTCTCAGCCAGCACAGAGTCAACTGCCCCTCCTGCTTCAGAAATGGCACCTGCCAGCTCCAGAAGGTCGCTTCAACTCTTCGAATCAGCGATACTTTAAGCTTCAAGACCGAATTCCCTGAAGACAAGTGGAACGACAAGCTTCCCATCATCCGCGATGAGAGCAAGTGCATCAAGTGCTGCCGCTGCGTTTCCGTCTGCCAGAAGGTTCAGTCTTTAGGCATCTGGGACATGGCCGGCACCGGCGCTCACACCACTGTCGGTGTTTCGAACCATCGTAGCCTTGAGGCAGCCGACTGTGCATTCTGTGGCCAGTGCATCACTCACTGCCCGACAAATGCCCTCCACACCCGTGACGACACGGAAGCCATTATCGGCGTTAACGGCGTCATGGACGACAAGGACAAGATCACCGTCGTTCAGGTTGCTCCCGCTGTAAGAGCTGCATGGGGCGAAGAGTTCGGACTTTCACCCGAAGTCGCAACCGAAAAGCGCCTGGCAGCTGCTCTCAGACGCGTAGGCTTCGACTACGTCTTCGACACCAACTTCTCCGCCGACCTCACCATCATGGAGGAGGGAACTGAGTTCCTTGAGAGAATCAAGCATCCCGAAGGCAAGAAGTTCCCGATGTTCACTTCCTGCTGCCCGGGCTGGGTACGCTTCCTCAAGAGCCAGTACCCCGACATGGTTGACCAGCTTTCAACCGCAAAGTCACCCCAGCAGATGTTCGGAGCAGTCACCAAGTCCTACTTCGCCGAGAAGATCGGCGTTGATCCCGAAAACATCGTCTGCGTCTCAATCATGCCCTGCACCGCAAAGAAGGCGGAACTCGACATTCCGAGCATCAACGACGCCAAGGAAGGCTGCAAGGACGTCGACTTCTCGCTTACAACCCGTGAGATGTGCCGCATGATCAAGGCTGACCAGATTGACGTTGCAGCTCTCCCTGAGGAAGATTTTGATTCACCTCTCGGAACCGGCACAGGTGCTGCTGTCATCTTCGGAACCACTGGCGGTGTTATGGAAGCAGCCCTCAGAACCTGCTACTATGTCCTCACTGGCGAGAACCCGAATGCCGATGAGACCTTCAAGGCAGTCCGAGCCCTCGGCAGCGACAAGCCCTGGATCGAGGCTGAGTATAACGTAGGCGGAATTAAAGTCAAGGCTGCTGTTGTAAATGGTCTTGGCAATGCCCGTAGACTCATCAGAGCCCTGAGACGTGGCGAGGTTGAATACCAGTTCGTCGAAGTCATGGCATGTCCCGGAGGATGTGTCGGCGGTGGCGGACAGCCTATTCACTATAACGAAGAGCGTGCAGCTGAGAGAGGACAAGTCCTCTATAACTACGACAGCGCCAACACCCTCAGATTCTCCCACGAGAACCCCGAAATCAAGGCTATCTATGCCGACTATCTCGGTGAGCCCTGCGGAGAAAAGTCGCACCACCTTCTTCATACCGACCACCACGCTTGGGATATGCCCGAAGCCTCGGTCTATGACGAAGACGTTGTTCACTAATCCTAACAGACATAAAAAATTCCCGTGTTACTTAGAGTAGCACGGGATTTTTGTGTTAAGTTCAAAGCGTATCCGGCGGGATTCTCTTGTTTTCAGGATCTTGATCGACTGTGCTCTTGCCGGAATTCTTATCTGCGTATAAATAACGATACTCGGCAGGCGAAATCTTCTCCTGTCTCTTGAAGACGGCGCAGAAGTAACTGCAATCGTTGTAGCCGACAGCCTTGGAGATGCTGTTGATGGAAAGCTTCGTGTCCATGAGAAGGTTCTTCGCTTCGAAGATTCTCTTCTTTGTCAGGTGCTCGAACGGTCTCATATTGAGCGTTTCACGGAAGATACGGCAGATATACTGCGGAGAAAGGTTGACAACCTTAGCCATGTCGTTAAGAGTAATGTCCTTCATGTAGTTCTGGTCGATATAGTCCATGATGAGCTTGATCTGATCCATGCGGTGATTCTCTCTCGGAGAAACTGGGCAGGAGATGACCTTGTTGAGCTCAATAAGGAAGGAATAGATGAGCGAAGAATTGTGATGCCCGGAGTGAATCTTTGTCGAGTGGATGGTCTTGAGCATCTTCTCCCAGATTCTCTCTACGGAAGAAAGGTCGCCGGTTCTGAAGACAACAGGCTTTGAGAGCCCGAGACTCTCGAGAATCGGCTCGCAAGCGGCACCCGAGAAGGAAACCCAATGAGTCTCCCAATCAACGCCTTCCTTTGCAAGATAATCGTGAGGATAGTGAGCGGGAAGGAAGAATCCGGAGTTTTCGGGAATTCTATATTCCTCGCCGTCGATTGTGAGGACGCCCTCACCCTTGGCTGTATATATAACCTGATTGTAAACATGTCCGGTAGGTCTGACGCAATGCCTTTCGGGGTCTGTCGAGCCGACACCCGTCACATAAAGCGGCAAATTGACCTCGTCACCTAATAGTGCAAAATAAAATTCCTGCAAAGCTTATATCTCCAAATGCAAATTCATATTTTTGATCGTAACATATAGGATATCACTATTTTCGACAAAAGTCAATACGTTTTCATGGACTTTTTTCAGAAAAAACTTTGTCTAAGCCCGCAAAACAAGCCATTTTATAAATTGGTTCAGCCTCAGGTTGAAATGTGAAAATATTGTATTACGTCATTCCTGAATTTCAATCCATCTGTCCATAAGCTCGCTGAGTTCGTTTTTCCTGTCATCAAGAGATTGGCACAGCTCGGTCATTTTCTGATAGTCTGCGGCGACTTCGGGAGTGCAGATAAGCTCTTCCGTGTCGGCGATTTCTTTCTCGAGATTCGCAATGCTCTTCTCCAGATCCGCAAGCTCCTGCTTCTTTCTCACGTCCTCGGCACGCTGAGATTTGGTCCTGTATTGCTTCTTTTCAGCCGGAGCAGGCGAGGGAACAGCCGCTTTTTCCGCTTCCGCCTTCTCAAACTCCCGGGCTTTGAGATAATCGTCATAGTTGCCCTTGTATTCGTAAGCCTTGCCGTCACGGATTTCGACAATCCTGTCGGCAATCTTGTTGAGTAAATACCTGTCGTGCGATACAAACAGTATTGTTCCGGTGTACTCCTTAAGAGCATCCTCCAATACTTCTTTTGTCGAGATATCAAGGTGGTTTGTCGGCTCATCAAGGATGAGAAAGTTGCCACGTTTCAGCGACATCAGCGCAAAGCTCAGCTTCGTTTTTTCTCCTCCGCTGATAACTCCGACCTCTTTGAAGACGTTTTCGCCCGTAAGAAGAACGCTTCCCAGGACGCTTCTGACTTCGTAGTCGGTCATTCTCGGATACCTGCGATGAATCTCCTCTATAACTGTGTTATTCGGGTTCAGATATTCGTTTTTCTGGTCGTAGTAGGCGAGCTTTACGTTCTGCGCCCAGTTGATTCTGCCTTTTGAGTGGGGATTGATGCCCTGAACAGTTTTGAGAATGGTCGTTTTTCCCGTGCCGTTCTTTCCGATAATTCCGACCTTGTCGCCACGTCTCATATTGAGGGAAAAGCTCTCGAGGAGCGTTTTTCCGCCAACCGAGACGTCTATATTCTCCGCCGAAAATACCTCCTTCGGTGGCTCGATGTCATATTCAAGTCGAATTTTTGCCGATTTTTCCCTCGTTTTCGGCTTCTCGACTGCGTTATCCACAATCCTGTCGAGCATGTGCTGTTTCGACTTCGCCGCCTTTGCGCTCGTCGCGCTGACACGGTTCTTGTCGATGAAGAATTGAAGCTCTTTTATCTTCTCCTGCTCAGCTTCGTAGAGCTTTTCCTGCCGGAGGTTGTCCTCTCGCTTCTGCTTGACATAAAAGCTGTAGTTGCCGCTGTATGATTTGAGCTTGCCGTCCTCAATCTCGCAAATTCTCGTGCAGACCCTGTCTAAGAAATACCTGTTATGCGAAACTACAAGAATCGCACCCTTGTAATCTAAAAGATAATCTTCGAGCCATGTCATCGTGTCCAAGTCAAGATGGTTCGTCGGCTCGTCCAGGATAAGAAGCGACGGCGACTCCAAAAGCAGTTTAGCAAGCGACAGCCTTGTCCTCTCTCCGCCCGAAAGGGAATTGACCGACCTCGATAAATCCAGCCCCGAAAATCCCATGCCGTTCAAGACCGTTTTAATCTTCACGTCGATAAGATAGCCCTCGTTGTTCTCGAAGTGCGTGCTGATGCTCGAGTATTCGGCTTCGGCTTTCTCTCGCTCACCATCCGAAAGACTGCCGGAAAGTGCATCCTCGAGCTCCGCCATTCTCTCGTGCTCTCGGTCGAGCTCCGCAAACGGCTTTCGCATCTCTTCCGAAACAGAGCACTCCGCCGAAAGCCCGACGCCCTGCTCGAGGTATCCTATGCGGCAGTTGCCGGAAAAGCTCATCCTGCCGTCGTTCTCGGGGGACGTATCGTAGCCCAGATTCCCGGTGATGATTGAAAGAAGTGTGGTTTTCCCGCAACCGTTTCGACCGACAAGACCGATTCGCTCGCCCTCATTTATCGTGAAATTGATATCGCGAAGAAGCGGCTCGCCGTTAAAGTATTTCCATATTTTTTCAAGAGAGCAAAGCATATTTTTACCTCTGTATTTTTGATGAATTTTTGACTTTCAGTACTAAAGAATCGACTTGCATAGTGCGCTCAAAAGTGATAAATTGGTACTTGTAAAACATTTACTCGGAATTCAACAATGTATTTTGGTGTTTCCCCGTTCAAAAGAGAAAGCAAGGCAGTCCCGAAAAGGGCTGCTTTGCTTTTTGTCTTGGTTTCGTTCAGTCGGCTGACTTTTCGTCGTCTTCTTTAGCCTTCTTCGCCGGATTCATGAACGATTCGCGGTACTGCGTCGGCGGCATGCCCTCGAGCTCCTTGAACCGTCTGTTGAAGCTCCTGACGCTCGAAAATCCGCATTCATAAGCAATCTCCGACATCGGCTTTAGCGTGGAGATGAGCATCGTCTTCGCCATTGCAATTCTCTTGGTGCCTATGTAGTGGTTCAGGGTCATGTTGAAGTTCTTCGAGAATACGCTCGAAACGTAGCAGGGGACAATGTTGAGAGCCTTTGCAATGCTCTTGAGAGACAGGTCGGAGGTGATGTTCTCGTCGACATATGCAAGCAACCTTCTGCAGACCTGATAGCTCGAGAGCCTGTCCTCTCTTTCCTCGAACTCGCCGCCCGAGTAAGCCGGCATCATTCCCGAAAGAAGCACCGACAGGAGCCCCTTCACGACCGTTTTACCGACGTTGTAGCTGTGGGAAAACTCGAGTAGATACGGAATCTGCGCCAGTGCAAAAGCCGGGCATCTTTCCTTGTCGAGAATTACAAACGGCGTCTTGGTGCTCTCAAAGAACGACATGAAATCGAGAAGAAAGTCGGTCCCGAAAACAAACGTGCTCGTCGAGCCGGGAACTGTATATTCCATCGTGTGAATGGTGTGCGGGCAGATAAGAATTCCGTTGCCTGCGCCGATGGTGAGCTCCCTGCCGTCGACCATAAACCTGACCTCGCCGCTTTCGACTATGTCAAGCTCCACCTGACTGTGAAGGTGCCCGCTCGTGCGCACATTTTCGCTACAGTAAGCAAAGATACCGTATTTTGCAACCTGTTCGTTCCATTCCTCATATTTAAAATCCGCTGTGTCCTTCATAATATAATCGCTCCTTATTCGGAATCAAATTAAACCTCATTATAGCATACTTGCTTCCGACTTTCAAGTGAGCTCGCCAAAATAATTTTAATATTCGTCCAATTCTTTTGGGACGTTCTTATAGCTGATGATTTGACAGTATTTCTTTGACTGCATCCATCAAGCCATAATACAAAAGAGAATCCTTTGTTCTTGCTTCAGGATGAGAATACGATATGACAACGGTTTCTCCATCAAGGAAATACCATATTCCTCTCGTTGTCATTTTCCATTCCGGCTCACTCCCTCTGTAACAATGTTTGACGTAGGGTCCGGACGTGCCGCAACAGATGACAATATCAGGTCTGTAGATGTCGAGCTGTGCCTGAATGACTTGACTGTATTCTTCTGCGGCTCGATAAATTTCATCTGCGTTTGCCGTGTGACCGCCGGAGGTCTTTTTGAGGTTAATTGCGGCAATCTTTCTCAAAAAGGTTTTTCGCCGGTTTTCGTTGTCTTTTTCAAGCTCGCACCACGGAAGCTCAGCTTCCCACGACAAAATACCTTGCGTCCAACGAGCTATATTGTCCCACGTCTGGGGTCGACCGTACTCTTTCTCTTTCCTGACGAATTCTCTTAAGTCCCAACCGGCACCGCCGTTGACTTCTTTCAGAATATACGCAATTTTGTATCTTGCGGATAAATATTCCTGTTCATCTACAACGCCATCAAGTATTACAGCGGGATTATTTGCTCTCAACTCATCAAACAAGACCTGTTCTTCACTTCTGATTGACATATTGAGACACCTCTATATGAGTGTTTTCAAAAGATTGCCATTTCCGAATGTGTATTTTTTTTGCCCTTGCTCATGCTTCTGTCTCCATCCCAAAATACTTAGCCGCGTTCTTATAGCTGATGCCCTCGACGATATCCTTCAGAGCCTTCTCGTCATTCGGGTATTCTCCGCTTTCGACCCAGTCGCCGACTATGTCGCAGAGGATTCTTCTGAAATACTCATGACGGGTGTAGGACAGGAAGCTTCTTGAGTCGGTGAGCATTCCGACGAAGTTGCCGAGAAGCGACAGGCTTGCCAGAGAGCGCATGTGGGCATCCATACCGACCTTCGAATCCTGGAACCACCAAGCCGCACCGTGCTGAATCTTGCCGGCGGCTTCAGTGCCCTGGAAGCTTCCGATAATGGTGTCAATCATCGCGTTGTCGCCCGGATTGAGGGAATAAACGATAGTCTTCGGGAGCTTATTGTTCAGGTCAAGAGCATTCAGGAATCCTGCAAGCTCTTTTGAGTTGTCCTTCGTAAGAATGCAGTCGAAGCCGGTGTCTGCACCGATGGAATTGAAGAGTCGGGTGTTAGCGCTTCTCTGAACCCCGAAGTGGAGCTGCATGACGATATTCTTCTCGGCATACCGCTCGCCGAGGTAGAGAAGAATTGCGGTCCTGTACTTGTCCGCCTCTTCCATAGTCGCCTTTCCGCCGTTCATGACTTTTTCGAAAATCGCCTCTACTTCGTCGTCTGTGGCGGGGGAGTAGACCATATAGTCGATTCCGTGGTCTGTGGCAAGGCAACCGTGAGCGATAAAGTGGTCTAATCTCAGCTTAAGAGCCTTCTTGACATCCTCGGCGGTCTTTATATCAACTCCCGAAGCCTCGGCAAGGGCATGGATATATTCACAGAAGCCCGCTTTTTCGATATTCACGGCTTTGTCGGGACGGAACGACGGGCAGACTTTTGTCTTAAAGCTACTGTCAGCCGCAATCTTCTCGTGCCACTCAAGGCTGTCAATCGGGTCGTCGGTGGTGCCAATCATCTTAACGTTCGAGCGGGAGATAATCCCTCTTGCGCTCATCTCGGGCTCCTTAAGCTTTTCGTTGCAGAGTTTATAGACTTCGGGAGCGGTCTCGGCGTTGAGAATACCGTCATAGCCGAAGTAACGCTTCAGCTCAAGGTGCGTCCAGTGATACATCGGGTTTCCGATAGCCTTCGGAAGAGCTTCGGCAAATCTTAAGAACTTTGTGTAATCGTCCGCGTCGCCGGTAATTTCGCTTTCAGGAGTGCCGTTCGAGCGAATCATACGCCACTTATAGTGGTCGCCGCCGAGCCAGATTTCGGTTATGCTGTCGAAACGCTTATCCTCGTAAATCTCCTTGGGGCTGATGTGGCAGTGATAGTCGATAATCGGCATATTCTCGGCGTAAGTGTGATAAAGATGCTTCGCCGTCTCGGAATGAAGCATGAAATCTTCGTTTATGAATGTATACATATAGGAAATCCTCCGTATCTTTTTTAGATTATTATACAACAATGTTTGCGCTCTTTCAATAGTCGTGAACAAAAAATAGTAGACAAAACCCGGGAAATGCTTTATAATTGAGGATAGAAACGGGGGATTAAACATGGCAGAAAATATTCACGCAGGGCACCGCCAGAGGCTCAAGGACATCTTCGCTTCCGACGGCATAACCGCCCTTACAGACGCAAGAGCTCTTGAGATGCTTCTCTTCTACGTTATTCCGAGATCCGACACCTATCCGCTTGCTTGCCGACTTGTTGACACGTTCGGAAGCCTCAGAGCAGTTCTTTCGGCAACTCCCGAGGAGCTTCGCGAGGTCAACGGCTTCGGCGACAGTGCGGTTTTGTTCCTTGACTTTGTCCGGCAGCTTTGCGAGCGCCTTGCCGAGGACGAAATGCGCCAGTACCAGTCTCCCGAGGAGATGAAATACAATTCTCCTGACGACCTGTGCAGATACTTCCGGGACAAGCTTTCCCGCTGTCCTGTCGAGCAGGCGTGGCTCGTCTGCTTCGATGATGAGATGTACCTAAGGCATGCCTATCTTCTGGGAGAGGGGAGCGCCACCAAGGTCGTTTTCAATCCCCAGAACATCATAAAGTTCGTCAAAGATTCCGGCTGCAAAGTTTGCGCCATCGGGCATAATCACCCGGTGGATATCAGCAAGCCCTCCGACCTTGACAGAGCTTCAACCATACAGCTAAAAGCGATGCTCAAGCAGGAGGGGATAACCCTTATGGAGCATGTTGTTGTCGGCAACGACGGCACATCCTGCATCATAGCCGAGGAAATCGAGCAGATGCTCCGCTGAAATACTTTTTAATCCCCAAGCCCGAGCCTTTCGGGCTTCTTTTTTTCGGAAAAATACGAAAAACTAAAAATTTAGTATTGACAATCTCATACTAATAGTGTAGAATATAAGCGTAGAGCATACTACAACTTTAGAATAAATCGAAGGAGAAATTACTATGATCAAACTTACCGACGCCGAGCTCAAGGTTATGAACGTGATCTGGCATGACGGCGACTGCTCCGCCAAGCATATTGCCGATGTTCTTGCTGAAACTGTCGGCTGGCATGTCAACACCACCTACACCATCATCCACAAGTGCCTGGAAAAGGGCGCTATCGAGCGGGAAGACCCGAAATTCATCTGCCATGCTGTCGTGTCGAAAGAGGAAGCTCAGGCTGACATGACCGAGGACCTCGTGAATAAGCTCTACGACGGCTCGAAGAACAGCCTCTTCGCGGCACTTCTCGGGAAAGACACCCTCAGCGACGAACAAATCGCAAAGCTCCGCCGGATTGTCGCGGAAATGGAGTAAGCAGTGACCCTCACTCTTCTTGAAATGACTGTGACAGGAGGCATCCTGATACTTCTTGTTCTTCTCATCCGTGCGGTATTTCTTAATCGCCTTCCCAAGACTGCGTTTATAGTGATGTGGTCGGTGGTTCTCATCCGCCTTCTGATTCCCGCCAGCTTCGTGGGGCTTTTCAGCTCAACCGAGGTCGATGCTTCCGCAGTTGAGAGCATCTTCGTCGAAGAAGCCGTAGCCTCTCCAAACATTACAACGACTAAAGAGTCATATACCTTCGAGGATGTCGTTGCCATCACCGAAGCATCGAAGCAGGCAAGCGCCTTCCGCATAGTCTGGCTCACCGGCGCAATAATCTGTGCCATAATCCTCGCAACGCTGTACATACTCAATATCCGTCGCTTCAACAAATCCGAAAATCTGGAAAGCGATTTCATCTCTGCATTCCAAAGCTCGAATAAGCTTCGCCGAACGGTAACTGTCAAACTCAGCGACAAGACCACAACCCCATTAACCTACGGCATAATTCATCCGGTGATTTTATTGCCGGCAGGCATGGACTTGAGCGACCAAAAGCAACTCAGATACGTCCTCCTGCACGAATACATCCACATCCGCAAGCTCGACAATCTCCTGAAAGGCATCTCGAGTGCGGCGGTGTGTATCCATTGGTTCAATCCACTTGTGTGGGTTATGAACAGATTCTTGTCGAGAGATATCGAGCTACGGTGCGATGAAGCGCTCTTGAAGCAATGTGACAGCGATTGCAGAGCCGACTATGCCCTAACGCTTATAGACCTCGAAGACAAGCGTCGTGGTTACGCCTTCGGAACTGCTTTCGCAAAAGAGCCCTCCGAGGAGCACGTCACCGCCATCATGAAGTTCAAGCCCGCTTCTGTCTGTAGCATAGCGATTGCCGCAGTCCTGATTATAGTAATAGTCGCCCTTGCCTTCACAGGACAGATAGGCACCAAAACTCCCTCTGGCGAAATAACCAATGCGGAAATAGTCTCGCTTCTTGACGACTATTTCGACTGGGTATACTTTGCGAAGTTCTCGGCTCCAAATGTCGACCAGACCGACAGTTATACTGTAGCCGGAACGACCTATTACCGTGTTCTGGATGAAGATTTCGACACTTGGGGAGAAATAGTGGATTACGCCTGTTCTATTTTCTGCGGAGAGATGTCGGCGTACGAGGACAGCGGCGAATGGTCGGGCTATCTTGACGTCGACGGCGTCGCCTACAACCGCAACACCGTCATCCCGAACGGTGACTATCCCTACACCAACGAATACACCTACGAAATCCTGAGAAACGCCGACGGCAGAGCCCTCATCAGCATCGACAACCCAAGCCTGACAGGGGAAAACTCCTTCCACAGCGTCCTGACCTTCTCACTGACCGAGAACGGCTGGCGCATCGGCGACGACTACTAAAAGAAAGAAGGAATCATTATGAAGAAACTGTTTTGCATCCTCCTGAGCCTTACCCTGCTTCTGACTCTCTGTTCCTGCGGAGCAACTGAAGAAGTTATCGATGACGAAGAAGTAATCGTCGAAGACGGTACTATCACCGACGAAGAGATAGTTGCTTTGATAGATGGTGATATCCAGATTGGCAAATATCTTTCAGTTGAACCTCCGCCTTACGACTGGGAAAATTCGATAGACGGTAAATACGATTGGTTTCCTGTCGTTAAGGAAGGCTTTGAAACCTGGGATGAATGGGAAGCATATATCTACTCTGTTTATAGCGGCGAAAAAGCTGAATATGCCCTCAGTGATGAATCATTCGCTGATATTGATGGCAAGCTATATTGCACCGGTTTTGCGGGAGCCTACGTTCTGACTGATGACTATGTCTATGAAGTCTTGGAAAATGCAGACGGTACAGCAAAAGTCAAAGTCACTAACCCTGATGTCTGGGGAGAATCCGCAAGGGAATACACCCTCATTATGACCCTCACCGACGACGGCTGGCGTGTTAGTAGTAAAGAATAAAGGAGAAGCAACTTTATGGCAGCCCTACTTGAAATGACCCTGACGGGCGGTGTGCTGATTCTTCTGGTACTGCTCCTGCGGGCAATATTCCTGAACCGCCTGCCGAAAACGGCGTTTATCGTGATGTGGGCGGTGGTGATCCTGCGGCTATTGGTTCCCGTGAGCTTTTTCGGGACGACTGCGGCTGAGACTGCCTCCGAAGCTCCCGAAGTTTATACTCTCGAAGCTGTCACTCCCACGGCAGAGGCTGAAGTCAGGGAGGTTATAACCCTCAACAGCTATAACTCCTCAACCGAGCCCACAGCCGAAACCGCCGAGCGGGCAGACCTATTCGGCATCATCTGGCTTATCGGAGCAGTCGTCTGCGCCGTGGCTCTTGCGCTCTCGTATATCCTGAGCATCCGCCGCTTCAACAAATCCGAGAACTTGGAATCAGATTTCATAGCCTCTTTCCAAAGCTCCAACAAACTAAGGCGCACCGTCACCGTCAAGCTCTCCGACAAGACCACCACGCCCCTGACCTACGGCATAATTCACCCCGTAATTCTCTTGCCGATGAGCATGGACTTGTCCGACCAAAAGCAACTGAAATACGTCCTTATGCACGAATACATCCACATCCGCAAGCTTGACAACCTCCTGAAAGGCATCTCGAGTGCGGCGGTGTGCGTCCATTGGTTCAACCCACTTGTGTGGGTGATGAATAAATTTTTATCGAGGGATATCGAGCTTAGGTGCGATGAAGCCTTGCTTCGTCAGTGTTCCGGAGACTGCCGGGCAGACTACGCGCTGACGCTCATAGACCTTGAAGACCAAAGAAGAGGCTACGCTCCTGCTACCACAGCATTTGCGATGCGAGCCTCAGAAGAAAGGATAGTGGCGATAATGAAATATCGTAAAATAACTCCATCGTCTGTTTTGGCGACGATACTCTGCATAGTTCTTCTCTGCACGGCACTCGTCGGTTGCGGAGCAGTGGGGAAGACGGAATCGGAGACTATTGACTATACGGAAGACGAAACCTCTGACAGCTTTGTGGCACTCTCGACAACGACGGAAGTCACCCATTCCGACGGAATCTATACACTCGAAGAAGCTCTTTCCTCGACAATCAGCGTTGAAGGCTTTATCGCTGAAGGTTACGAAGGCGGCGTGACTGACTATACTTTCAGGAGCGTTGAGTATACCGATACTCTCCCCGATGGCATGTACATTTCCGATGGCGTAATTTATAACGCCGATGGCGAGGAAGTCGGCAGTCTCACAAACCAGGTCGGCTATGAAGACATGGTAATCGACGGCACCGGCGAAGCGGCTGACGGTTACACCTTTGTGGTGATTGATTTCGACATGACGAATGTTTTGGAACAGTGGCACTCCGATGACAGCTTGCAGACCATCTGCCTGGAGCTTTATCCGCTCTTTGTCGGGATGTCTGAAACGTCAGAAAATTACTTCTATCAGTATTATCCCATATATGACAATGCGGCTCGGGTGTATGAATATCATCTGACAAGCGAAACCGTAGTAAACTACGACGAAATTGTGGCAGATGCCGCCGCAAAGGTCTATGAAATCCCTGAGTATACTGTTTACTCCTACACGCCGTTTGACGAGGGAATGACCTGCAACATAAGACTGATATACCTTATCGGAGATGGAGCTATGGATATGTCGCTGTATCTGGGATTACAAGAGTTCTCGGGCACTCTGCATACCATTGGACAATCATATGTCAAACTTAATTGATATTAATTTGCACAATTTGAGACTTCTGAAAAGTCTGAATCCCGTCGATTTTCACAAAGTTGCGATTTTTCCTGAAAAATCGCGTAACCTTTCGGCTTAAAAAAGCGTCTTTAATAGTGAAAGCCCCCAAAAAGGAGAAATATATCTTATACCGCAGGTTCCGGCATGGGGCGACCCGTGCCGGAACGTACCTCTTAAACTGATACTTCCTTCACGTTTTGCCACCCACCACCGCCCACCCGGGCGGACGGCTCGGGCGGCTTTTTCTTGTAGGTTTCTGTTGACGTTGACTTCAGAATGTGTTATAATATAATCGTAGTCAGGAGGGGATATTGATGCCGGCAATTTCAATGTTTTACGGAATCATAATCAGAATGTACAACAACGGTGAGCATAACCCGCCGCACTTTCACGCTTCATACCAAGGCTATAACGCAGTCTTTAATATGGACGGTGAATTGACGCAGGGTGATATGCCCAAGCCACAGAGAAAGTATATTGCCGCTTGGGCGGAGCTTCACAAGGATGAGCTTATAGCCAACTGGGAGCTTGCAATGAGCGAACAGCCTCTTTACAAAATCGAACCACTGAGATAATCGGGTATTTCTATTGCTACAGAAAGGAGAATCGGTAGTATGAACACGCCAATTTGGGTAGTCAGAAAAGTTCAGGCAAACAGCGATTACACCTTGTTTATAACCTTTGCGGACGGCAAAGAGGGCTTATATGATGCCAAGCCGCTTCTTGAGAAGAGTATCTACTCTCCGCTGAAGAGTCTGCCGTTTTTCCTCGGGGCGAAAGCAGAGTGCGGGACGGTCGTCTGGGATGATGACATAGACATCGCACCGGAGCACTTGTATGAATGCAGTGTGCCCATAAAGTCTTGAACATTTTAGAAGCCGCTCGAAAGGGCGGCTTTTTTTGCGCTTGCAAAAGCGCATCTCAGTAACATCATTTCACCTTGTCTCATACTATAAGCAGAGGCTCGCTTTTGGGCGGACCTCAATAAGAATGAGGAGATACAAGATGAAACTTACCAATATACTGAACGCAACCGATTGCTGTGATGCTTCCGACAGCCCGTCTCTTGACTGCAAACAGCCGACGACGTCTCTGCCCGCAAGCACGCCGATTGGAATGCTCTATGTGCCTTATCAGTCGTGGCAGAAGGTCTATGAGCCGCAGGTCGGACTGCCGCGGGGCACCATCTTCGAAGAGCTTGACAAACCGTTTATAGGGGAGAGAACGATATGAGTAATACTAATCCGCTTAAGTATGTACAGCAGTATTCGTTCGCAGTCCTGGAGGCACAGCTTTTCCTCGACTCTCATCCGAACTGCGCCGATGCTCTTGCATATTACAACAAGTACAAAAAGCTTTACGAAGAAGCAAAAGCCGATTACGAGGCGACCTATGGACCTCTGACTGCCGATTCGAGCGCAAATGACGAATGCTGGCAGTGGGTCAAGGCTCCGTGGCCTTGGGAACTTTCCGCAAACGAGGAGGTGTGAGATATGTGGCAATATGAGAAGAAACTGCAATATCCCGTCAAGATAGCGAATCCCGACCCTGCGGCGGCGAAGATAATCATCTCGCAGTTCGGCGGACCTGACGGCGAGCTCAACGCCTCGATGCGCTACCTCTCCCAGAGATACACCGCACCCTGCCCGGAGGTCAAGGCAATCTTAAATGACATCGGGACTGAGGAGCTTGGGCACATGGAGATGATCTGCGCCATCATCTATCAGCTCACCAAGAACCTCACCCCGAAGGAAATCAAGGAATCCGGCTTCGACACCTATTTCGTCGACCACACAACCGGGCTCTATCCGATTGCCGCTTCCGGCACGCCCTTCTCGGCGGAGCTCTTCCAGTCGACCGGCGACCCGATTGCCGACCTGTCGGAGGATCTGGCGGCGGAGCAGAAGGCTCGCCTGACCTATGACAATATCTTAAGACTCGTCGACGACCCTGATGTAAGAGATGTAATCAAGTTCCTCCGTCAGCGTGAGATAGTCCACTTCCAGCGCTTCGGCGAAGCGATGCGCCTCGTGACCGACCAGCTCGACTCAAAGAACTTCTACGCCTTCAACCCGAGCTTCGACAAATAAACTCGAAAAGTAAACTTTTCGAGGAAAAAAGCTTCGCTTTTTTCGCCTAACCTCCACTGCTTGCAGTGGAGGTTAGGTTTCGACAGACTTCTTATTTAGCTTAGACTAAAATTACTTTGACTAAGCGAAAGGAAGTATCAGTATGAAGCTCATGGAATCAGTAAAAGCCGTCCCGAAAACGAATGTAATCAAAGTCGCAAAGCCAATTTTCAGCTTTCTTGCGGGAGCCGTTCTCGCAGGCTCGGAGGTTTTGGGAGAAGACTCGGTGCTATGCGCCGCATTGATTGCCGCCCTGCCGCCCGTCTGCGGCTTCTCGGCACTGTTGGGAGCACTCATAACGGCAATATTCACGGAAATCACGGCAGGCAAGGTGGCATCACTCGCTTCGGCGATGGTGGTTCTCCTGACCCGATTACTCTTTGAAGGGACAAGCCGCAGGCGGTATCCGATCGTAGTCTCGATAGTCGCGGCAATGTCATATCTCGGTTGTGCTGTATTCGCAGGTGCCACTGCGGAAGCAAGCTTTGCCTACTACGTAAGAATCATCTCAGTCGGCGCAATACTTTGCGCATGTACACATCTTACTACAACCGTTTTCAAATCCGGCGTCCGAGCCGCAACCAAGCCTCAGCTTCTTGCGCTCTTCGCTTTCGCCGTGGTGATAGCCTCATCCTATCACCTCGGCGAGATATTAAGCTTCCTTGTCTGCGTTATTTGTGTATACAAGCTCACCCGCAAGAATGAAGCCCTTTCGTCAGCGGCACGCTCCGCATCCTTAAGACTCAGCTTTCTTAGGAGCGCCCTCACACGTTTCCCGAAGTTCGTGACACCGGGCTCAGGTGAACACGACTTCGAAAACATGGTTGAGCTTCTCGCGCTCACTGAAAGCGACCTCGGAAAATCGCTTACACTGGAGAAGAGCAATCCAAAAGTCTCCCGTCTGTCCGAAATCCTTTCGAAAAGAATCTCTGCCGAAGTTACCGTTGTCCCGATTCCCGACGGTGCGGTCGAGCTCTATTTTCCGAAAAACGCACGGATATCCGAAAACGCCGTCATCTCTGCCGCCGAAAAAGCCGGAATGGGGAGCGACGTCGAGCTTTTCAGGAGCGAGAACAACAGCTATATCCGCTACACTCTCACTCCCAAGCCTAAGTGGCACTTCGACGCCGGAATTTGCCAGATGTCGGCGAACTCGAAAGAGCTTGGCGACGGCATCTGCGGCGACTGCGCCGAAGTCTGGAATTATGGAGTCTACAGCTATCTCATCCTCTCCGATGGCATGGGAACAGGAAGCGATGCCCGTGCGGTTGCGAAGAATCTCATCAGAACGTTCAAGAACCTCAGCGAGGCGGGCTACTCCCTCGAGTCGTCCCTCCGCCTTTCGTCCGAATATGTCCGCTCCTGCCAGCCGGACGAGTCCTTTGCGACTCTTGATATTCTCTCGGCGAACCTTATGACCGGCGAGGTGAACGTAATCAAATGCGGGGCGGGGAAGAGCTATATTCTCCGTGACGGCGGTATCACTCCGATACCGCAGGGCGGTTATCCAATCGGCATTTTGGAGGAAATCAGCCTCACGAGCACCCGCATAGCTCCGTCGGATGAGCTTTCGATTCTCATGATGACCGACGGCACAGACGGCTTGGGAATAGAGAAGCTGGCGGAGCTTTCACTTGATTCCGCCAACCTGTCAACCGATGATCTGGCGGCTCTGGTGGTAAGCGAAGCACACAAGAGTCAGAAAGAAAATTATTGCGACGATATTACAGTAGCCTCAATCAGAATATCAAAAATACGATAAAACCCTTTGTAAAGTTTGCACAAAAAAAGGCGTTGAAAAATGTTAAAAACGTCAAATTGGTCTAAACTCCTTGCAATATCCGTCAAAGCTTGGTATAATGAATCCATAAGCGAGTAAACGGAATTGGTGTTGTCTCGCTGAATGCAAAAATATTAGTTTTCCACAACTTTTTCACTTTAAGAAAGAAGGGGTATAGATATGAACAGCGTTAAACAGGCGGAGATGGTCTATGACGTGGATGCGGCAGTCGCAAGCTTCCTTGACGGCAAAAACTACGATTGCGCCGACTTCCTGGGTGCTCACAAAAGGGACGAAGGCGGCTACATTTTCCGTGTCTGGGCTCCTCGCGCCAAGCGTGTCTCGCTCGTTGGCGATTTCAACGGATGGGACGAAAATGCCAACCCGTGCCACAAAATCACCGGCGGCATCTGGGAATGCACGGCGCAGGCACTCGATACATATTCGACCTACAAGTATTTTGTAGAAGGCGCAGACGGCTCAAGAAGGATGAAGGCGGACCCTTACGGCGTCCACATGGAAACACCTCCGGGAACCGCAACAAAGATTTTCGATATCGGTGACTACAAGTGGGGCGATACCACTTGGATGAACAAGCGCAAGCGCTCAACTCCCTATGACAAGCCGATGAATATTTATGAAGTAAACCTCGGCTCGTGGAAGAAATATCCCGACGGCAACGTCTATAGCTACGAAAAGGCGGCGGATGAGCTCATCCCTTATCTGAAAGAGATGAACTACACTCATGTCGAGTTCATGCCGCTTACCGAGTACCCCTACGAGGGCTCGTGGGGCTATCAGGTTATGGGCTACTTCGCCCCGACCTCCCGTTTCGGCACTCCCGAGGGCTTCATGAAAATGGTCGACAAATTCCATCAGGCGGGAATCGCCGTTATCCTCGACTGGGTTCCGGCTCATTTCCCGAAGGACGGCGCAGGACTCTTTGAATTCGACGGCTCGCCTTGCTACGAATATGCCGACCCCCTCAAGATGGAGCACAAGGCTTGGGGAACAAGAGTCTTCGACTTCGGTCGTCCCGAGGTTCGTTCCTTCCTGATCTCAAGCGCACTTTTCTGGCTTGAAAAATACCATGTCGATGGCTTAAGAGTCGATGCGGTTGCGTCGATGCTCTATCTCGATTATGACAGACAGGGCGGCGAGTGGAGACCGAATAAATTCGGCGGACACGAGAATCTCGAAGCTGTGGAATTTTTGCAGATGCTGAATACCGCAGTCTTCTCAAGATGCCCGAACGCCATAATGATTGCCGAAGAATCTACAGCATGGGCTAACGTCACAAAGCCGGTCGACATGAACGGCTTGGGGTTCAACTTCAAGTGGAACATGGGCTGGATGAACGACATGATGCACTATATGTCTCTCGATCCCTATTTCCGCAAGTTCAACCACGACAAGCTCACGTTCTCCTTCTTCTATGCGTTTTCCGAGAACTTCATTCTCCCGATTTCGCATGACGAGGTCGTCCACGGCAAGCACTCGCTTGTCGACAAGATGCCGGGTGATTCCGACTCAAAGCTTGCAAACGACAGAGCGTTCTTAGGTTATATGATGGCTCACCCCGGCAAGAAGCTTCTCTTCATGGGAAGCGAGTTTGCGCAGTTCCGTGAGTGGGACTACAGTAACGGGCTCGAGTGGTTCATGCCCGAGAAGTTCGAGGCTCATCGTGATTTCCAGCAATATGTCAAGAATCTGAATCAATTCTATCTTGATAACCCACCGATGTGGCAGGAGGATTACTCGTGGAAGGGCTTCAGCTGGATTTCGGCTGATGACAACGAGCAGAGCGTAATCGTGTTCAGAAGAATCGACAAAGCGGGGAAGGAAATTGTGGTTGTCTGCAACTTCGTTCCCGTCGAGAGAAAGGGCTATCGCTTCGGCGTGCCATACAGAGGAACCTATACCGAGGTTATGAACTCGGCTTCAAAGAACGGTTCGCCCTATCTTAACGGCACCGTCAAGTCGGAAAATATTCCGTCTCACGGAATGGAGCAGTCGATAGCCATCGATATTCCTCCGATGTCGGTAATGTATTTCAAAGTCAGAAAATACGGTGGCAGAAAAGCCGCCAAGGCGATAGAGGAACAGTCGCCGGATAATGCTGACAAAAAATAGAGCGTTTTCAATCAAAATCTGAAAGGAAGAGTGTAATGTACAACAAAAAAGAATGCGTTGCGATGCTTTTGGCAGGCGGACAGGGATCAAGACTGTACGCACTGACAAAGAACGTAGCCAAGCCCGCCGTACCCTATGGAGGCAAGTACAGAATCATCGATTTCCCGCTGTCAAACTGTGTCAATTCCGGTATCGACACAGTGGGTGTTCTGACCCAGTATCAGCCGCTCGTTCTGAACGACTATATTGGCAACGGACAGGCATGGAACCTTGACCGAATCCACGGAGGCGTGCATATCCTGCCGCCCTATCAGTCAAGCTCCGGCGCACAATGGTATGAAGGCACAGCCAATGCCATCTACCAGAACCTGTCGTTTATCGACAGATACGATCCCGAGTATGCCGTAATCCTTTCGGGCGACCACATCTATAAGATGGATTACTCGAAAATGCTCAATTTCCACAAGGAAAAGAACGCCGTCTGCACAATCGCAGTACTCGACGTTGAATATGAGGAAGCATCCAGATTCGGAATCATGTCGGTCGACGAGGACAACGCAATCACCAAATTCGTGGAAAAGCCCAAGGTTCCCGAGAGCACTCTCGCATCAATGGGTATCTACATATTCTCATATCCGACCCTCAAGAAGTACCTGACCGAAAACGAGATGGACGAAACCGCCACCAAGGACTTCGGCAAGAACATCATTCCCGCACTCCTTGAGAACAAGGAAAGACTCTATGCCTACAGATTCGAAGGATACTGGAAGGATGTCGGAACGATAGACAGCCTTTGGGAAGCAAATATGGATCTTCTCAGCCCGACGGTATCTCTCGACCTCTATGACCCGAGCTGGAAGATTTACTCGAACAACGACTCCCGTGCACCTCATATCATCGGCAAGAACGCCAAGATTCAGAATTCAATGGTAACCACCGGCTGTGTTATCGACGGTGCGGTTGAGTTCTCGATGATTTCCGGCGGCGTCACCATCGAGGAGGGCGCGGTCGTAACCGATTCGATTCTCATGCCCGACGCTACAGTAAAGAAGGGCGCAATAGTCGAGTATTCGATTGTCGGCGAGTCAAGCGTTATCGAGTCGGGTGCGCATATCGGCGCAAGACCCGAAACGGTAGAGAACAAGGACGAGTGGGGCGTAGCTGTCGTCGGTCACGACGTAACCGTAAGCTCAGGCTCCGTTGTCAAGCCCAAAGAGATAATCTCTGCCGATATGTAAGGAGGAAGCCGCAATGAGCTATAATATGACAAATGTATTGGGCATTATCTTCGCAAATTCCCATGATGAGGCTTTGCCCGAGCTTGCATCAAACCGCACGATGGCATCCGTGCCCTTCGGCGGAAGATTCCGTCTTATCGACTTCCAGCTTTCGAGCATGGTCAATTCGGGAATGTCGACCGTCGGAATTATCACAAAGTCAAACTATGAGTCGCTTCTTGACCATATCGGTTCTGCAAGATATTGGGACCTTGCCCGTTCCTACGGCGGTCTTACAATCCTTCCACCTTACGGAAATATCGACTCCGGCTTGTATGTCGGAAAGCTTGAAGCCTTGAGAGGCGCTCTCGGCTACATCAAGAAGACCGGCTGTGAGTATGTAATACTCGCCGACGGCAACGTCGTTCTCAATGCCGATTACTCGAAGATTATCGAAGAGCATATTGAAACCGGCGCCGACATCACCTGTGTCGCCTCCACCGGCAACTATTCCGCTTCCGAAACTGCCGACGCTGTCGCTTTCGAGACAGATTCGACAGGCAGAGTCAAGGAGACAATCCTTAATGCCGCCAAGGCAGGAAAGTACACCTTGGGTCTTAACATCAATATACTTTCGACGGCACTCTTGGAGAGCCTCGTTATGGATTTGACTCCCAGAGGAAAGAACGTATTCGATCGTGACGTCCTGCAGGCTAAGGCTGGCAAGCTCAACATCCGTGTTCACGAATATACCGGCTACTACAGCAGAATCCACGATTTCGAAAGCTACTTCACCGAGAATATGAAGCTTCTTGACCCCGATAACCTCGGCAAGCTTATTCTGAAGAAGAGACCCATCTACACCAAGGTTCGCGACGACGCACCTTCGAAGTATGGTCTTGACAGCTCGGTCAACAATTCTCTGGTAGCTGACGGATGCGTTATCGACGGTGTTGTCGAGGATTCAATCCTCTTCAGAGGCGTAAAGGTCGCCAAGGGCGCAGTTGTCAAGAACTGCATCCTCATGCAGGACACCTCAATCGGAAAATCAACCATCATCTCCAACATCATTACCGATAAGGACGTTGTAATCGGCGACGAGTTAAGAATCTCATCCGCCGTCGGAAGTCCTCTCTATATCGGCAAGAAGCGTGTTCTTTGATTAACATCGAAGGGAAGTGTGATTCAGTGAAAATTCTATACTGTGCAAGTGAAGCGCTCCCATATATGGCATCCGGCGGTCTCGCCGATGTTGCGGGCTCCCTTCCAAAGGCACTTTGCGAAGCAGGACAGGACTGCAGAGTGGTTCTCCCGCTCTACGGCACCATCAAGCAGGAGCTTCGTGACAGCCTCGAGTATGTGACAAACTTCTTCGTCCCCGTATCGTGGAGAAGCCAGTATTGCGGCGTCTTCAAGGGCGTTTCGGCGGGAGTTACATATTATCTTCTTGATAACGAGTACTACTTCAAGCGTGGCACCATTTACGGTCACTATGACGACGCCGAGAGATTCGCATTCTTCGCAAGAGCGATTCTTGAGCTCATCAAGCATATCGACTTCAAGCCGGATATCCTCAACTGCAACGACTGGCAGACCGCTCTGACCCCTGTTTATTATAACCTCTTCTACAAGGGCGAAGAGGGGATGGGCAATATCAAGACGGTGTTCACCATCCACAACATCCAGTATCAGGGCAAGTACGGCATGGAGCTTTGCTCCGACCTCCTCGGAATTCCCGATTATGCAAGAGGAATCCTCGAGTATGACAACTGCTGTAACTTCATGAAGGGTGCATTCGAGGTTTCGGACAAGATTACAACCGTTTCCCCGACCTATGCGTGGGAAATCCTCAACCCCTACTTCTCGCACGGTCTCGACCCCGTTCTCTGGAGCAAGCAGTATAAATTGACCGGCTTCCTGAACGGAATCGACCAGGATGTCTATAACCCCGAAACCGACCCGGCGCTTGCGGCTAACTACAGCGTAAACGATAAGTCCGGCAAGGCTATCTGCAAGAAGTCGGTTCTTGAGGAATTCGGTCTTCCCGACGGCAAGGAGCCTGTAATGGGCATCGTCACAAGACTTGTCTCCCACAAGGGCGTCGACCTCATAAAGAGAGTTTTCGAGGACATGGTTCACCTCGGCTATAAGTTCGTAATCCTCGGCTCGGGCGAGAAGCAGTACGAAGACTTCTTCCGCGAGATGGCGTACAGATATCCGGACAGAGTGGGAGTCAAGATCGGCTTCATCCCGGATGTTGCACACAGAATTTATGCCGGTGCCGATATGTTCCTGATGCCGTCCCAGAGCGAGCCCTGCGGCTTGGCTCAGATGGTGGCATTACGCTATGGCACAATCCCGATAGTCCGTGAAACCGGAGGACTGAAGGACTCTATCGTCGACTGCGGCGGTCCCGGCGGCAACGGCTTCACATTCAAGACCTACAATGCTCACGACATGCTCGACGCAACGGTTCGTGCAAGAGCCTATTACGATCAGAGAATGCAGTGGGGCAAGCTCACATCTCATGCAATGCGTGAAGATTTCAGCTGGGCTCGCTCGGCTGAGCTCTACATGGGTCTCTACAGAGAGCTTGTTGGCGACATTTAAGCCAAAACAGATAATAAAATCCTCACCAATCGGTGGGGATTTTGTTGCATATGACCACGGCTTTGAAATAACAGTTGCAAACTGTGTGAAAAGGTGATAAAATAGTGTTGAAATCCGCCGAGCCTTGGCGGGGAAGGGAATATCGAGCAAAATGAAAATTACTGTTGCGGGATGCGGAAAAATCGGAATGGAGATTGTTGCGGCGTTGGCGGCTGAGGGTCATGACGTCGTTGCGGTCGACATTGATGCTGACGTAATAAACCTTATAACCAACGTCCACGATGTCATGGGCGTTATCGGCAATGCTTCCGATTATGAAACCCTTGTCGAGGCGAACGTCGAGAAAGCCGACATATTCGTCGCCTGCATGGATTCCGATGAGCAGAACATGCTTGCGTGCTTCCTCGCAAAGAAGATGGGCGCCGAGAACACCATCGCCCGTATCAGAAATCCCGAATATAACGACAACAGCCTTGGCTTCTTGAGAAAGAATCTTGAGCTTTCGCTTGCTCTTAATCCCGAGCTCCTGACGGCTCAGGAAATGTACAATATCTTAAAGTTCCCTTCGGCGGTCAGAATCGAAAGCTTTTCGAAGAGAAATCTCGAAATGATTGAAATAATCATCCCGCAGGACAGCGAGCTCGACGGAATGAATCTTATAAAGATGCGTGAAAAATATAATGCCAACTTCCTCGTCTGCTGTGTCCAACGAAGCGGAAGCGTCTATATCCCCGGCGGTGCATTCGAGCTTAAGGCAGGGGATAAAATCGGCATCACGGCTTCGCTTTCCGAAATGTCGAAGTTACTTAAGATGCTCGGCGTCCTCAAGAAAAAGGCAAAGCACACGATGATTCTCGGCGGAAGCAAAATTGCTTTCTATCTCGCCGCACTGATAAACCGAAGCGGCGGTTATGCCAAGATTATAGATAAAAACAAGGCTCGTTGCGAAGAGCTCGCCGGAATTCTTCCGAACACGTCGATTATCTACGGCGACGGCATGCAACAGGAGCTCCTCCTCGAGGAGGGAATCGAAAGCTCCGACGCGTTCGTCTCGCTCACCGGCTTTGACGAGGAGAATATCCTGACGGCTATATTCGCCTCGATGCAGAATGTCCCGAAGGTTATTGCCAAGGTCAACCGTGACGAGCTTGTCGAGATGGCAACAAAAATCGGCGTTGAGTGCGTAGTTTCACCGAAGGACATAACCTCATCCGTAGTTGTAAAATACGCCAGAGCCCTTGAGAACAGCGTCGGCTCATCTGTCGAAACGCTCTATAAGCTTATGGACGGCAAGGTCGAAGCTCTTGAGTTTTTGGTGAATTCCGAATCAAAGCTCACCGGAATCCCACTTAAGAGCCTCGAGCTCAAGAAGGGAATCCTTATTGCCGGTATCATGCGTGGCAGAAAGACGATAATCCCGTCCGGCAACGACGTGATATCCGTCGGCGACAGGGTAGTGGTCATCTCCGGCAATCTCGGCTTGAGTGACTTGGTGGATATTTTAGCATAAATTTTGACTGAACGTAAATAGCCTCCCCTGAAAGGGGAGGGGGACCGCCGGCGAAGCCGGTGGTGGAGGGGTTTCCCGGGAAGGCAACTTATATGAATCGCAGAATGGTTTTCTATGTAGCGGGACAGATGGTTTTGGTGGAAGCAGTTCTAATGCTTCTGCCTCTTATTGTTTCCGCAATCTATATGGAAACATGCGCTTTCGCATTTATAGCGTCAATACTCATAGCTCTTGTCCTCGGCGGGGCTATGGTTCTTATATTCAAGCCGTCAAACAAGGTCATCTACTCAAAAGAGGGCTTCATAATAACGGCTCTTTCCTGGGTATTGCTATCTCTGGTAGGCTGTCTTCCGTTTGTAATCAGTCGGGAAATCCCGAATTTCGTCGACGCTTTCTTCGAAACGGTCAGCGGCTTCACGACGACCGGAGCATCAATCCTGACAAGCTACGACGGCATGAGCCACGGCATCATGTTCTGGCGAAGCTTCACTCACTGGGTCGGCGGCATGGGAGTTCTTGTCCTGGTAATGGCGGTATCTCCCACATCGACAGACCGCTCCACGCACATCCTCCGCGCCGAAATGCCCGGACCGATTGTCGGAAAGCTCGTCCCCCGTGTCCGTCAGACGGCAAAGATTTTGTATCTTATATATGTCGGGCTCACGGTTCTTGAAATAGGCTTCCTCAGCCTCGGGGGCTTAAGCCTCTATGAAAGCTGTATCTATGCCTTCGGCAGTGCCGGTACCGGCGGCTTCGGCATCATGTCCGACAGCCTTGCAAGCTACAGCCCGTATATTCAGTGGGTAATCACGATATTCCTCGTTCTCTTCGCAACGAACTTCAATGTCTATTTCCTCCTGCTTATGCGCAAGTTCAAGGCGGCATTCAAGTCGGAGGAGCTCTGGACATACTTTGGCATAATCATAGTTGCGATTACCGTGGTTTCCATCTCCATATATCCTTTGTATGACGGTCTGGGCGAGACCATAAGAACGGCGGCGTTTCAGGTAATGTCGATTCTTTCGACCACCGGCTTTGCAATGGCTGATTTCAATCTATGGTCGCCCGTGGCGAAGGCTGTGCTCTTGGTTCTCATGCTCATAGGCGGCTGTGCAGGCTCCACCGCCGGTGGACTCAAGATTTCGAGAGTTGTAGTTCTCTTCAAGTCAATCAAGCGTGAGCTCTATAGGATGATTCACCCGCACTCTGTCGGAGCCGTAAAGTTGGATGGCAAAACCGTCGACGACAGCACAATCAAGGGCATCGGCACCTATTTTTCACTCTATATCTTCATCATGATAGCGGCGTTCCTTGCGATTTCCTTTGAGCCATTGAGCTTTGAGGCAAAAGCGTCCTCTGTCATCGCCTGCTTCAACAATATCGGTCCCGGCTTTGCTGAGGTGGGACCTATGGGTAGCTACGCCGGTTATTCAGCCTTCTCGAAAATCGTTTTATCTATAACCATGCTTTTGGGCAGACTTGAAATATATCCTCTTCTCTTCATACTGATGCCTTCGCTCTGGAAGAGAAAGAGCAACGCATAATAAACCAACCGGAGACAATATGACCAGAGATCTTTCAAACCCAACCGTAATAAAAGAAATCCTCAGCCGCCACGGCTTCACCTTCTCGAAAAAGCTCGGGCAGAATTTTCTTATCGACCCGACCGTCTGCCCCAGAATCGCCGAGGCGGGGAATGCCCGTGAGGGATTCGGCATAATCGAAATCGGCGCCGGAATGGGCGTCCTGACGGTTGAGCTCTCGAAGCGTGCCGACAAAGTCGTCGCCATCGAGGTCGACCATCGCCTTATCGAGGTTCTGCATGAAACCCTTGCGGATTGCCATAATGTAAAAGTAATCGAAGCCGATGTGCTGAAGCTTGATTTAAACAAGCTCATCGAAGAAGAATTTGCGGGACTCAAAGTTGCCGTCTGCTCGAACTTGCCGTACTATATCACCTCGCCGATACTCATGAAGCTCTTCGAGTCGAGGCTCCCGATAGAATCCATAACCGCTCTCGTCCAGAAAGAGGCGGGCGTCCGTCTCTGTGCGCCTGTCGGAACCCGTGAAGCCGGAGCCGTAACGGTCGCGGCAAGCTACTATTCCGAGGGCAAGGTTCTCTTCAACGTCTCAAGGGGCTGTTTCATGCCGAGCCCGAACGTCGACAGCTGTGTTGTCAGATTCGACATGCGAAAGACCCTTCCGGAAGTAAAGAGCGAGGACTTCTTCTTCAGAATGGTCAGAGGCATGTTCACCCAGAGGAGAAAAACCACCGTAAATGCTATCTGCGGTTCACTGGGAATTGACAAGGCGACGGTGACAGAAGCCATGACCGAAGCGGGGATAGCTTTCAATTCAAGACCCGAACAGCTCAAAATGGATGAGCTTATAGCTCTTTCAGACAAACTCTGCAAATAAAAAAACAGCCGACCCGAATAAGGTCGACTGATTTTGATTTTGCATGTTTTGCGTGTATTAAGCTCTGGTTACTTTTCCGGATCTTAAGCACCTCGAGCAGACATACATATGGCAGGGAGTACCGTTCTTGATAGCCTTTACTCTCATGATGTTCGGCTTCCAAGTTCTGTTGGTGCTTCTCATAGAGTGAGATACCTTATTTCCGAAAGTAACACCCTTACCGCAAATTTCACACTTTGCCATTGGGCTGCACCTCCTTCTTCAAGCTTCTGAGAGAGCCACAAGACGTGCCGACTCAATCAGCGTAGTTATAGTCATAATTCAACGTCATCTATCATATCAAATTTCCGCGACAAATGCAAGTGTTTTTTGAAATATTTTTTTCGTAGCCGCAAAAAACGCCTGATTTGTTGCCCGAATGTGTCAAAACTCTTAAAATTTCACGCCGAAAGCATTAATGTGGGCAAAGATTACTTGAAATTTTCACATAAATGGTGTATGATTAGACTGCGTGAATTTTGACGACCGCAAAATAACGAAAAGGAGCCATATCAGGTGTCGATACTCTCTTACCTTAACGACCCTCAGCAGCTTATAATTCTTATCGGAATCAGACTGCTTATCATATTTACAATTCTCCCTGTCCACGAATATGCTCATGCCTATGCCGCCCACAAGATGGGCGACGAAACCGCATATATGAACGGCAGAATGACGCTGAATCCGTTGTCGCACCTCGACATCTTCGGCGCAATCTTTCTTTTGCTTTTTGGCTTTGGTTGGGCAAAGCCGGTTCCCATCAATCCGAGAAACTTCCGTGATTACAAAAAGGGAACCGCTATAACCGCCGCCGCAGGACCTATTTCGAACCTTCTCTGCGCCGCAATAGGAATGTTCTTCTTAAGAATCATAAATTACATTCCTGTTTGCATTGCGATTACAGAAACGACCTATAATATTCTTTATTACGTCTTCCTTGCGGTTTACTATTTCGTAACTGTGAATCTGTCCCTTGCAATATTCAATTTCATCCCCATTCCGCCACTCGACGGTTCGAGAATCCTGAGCGTCTTCGCACCTTATAAAGTCAACGCATGGCTCGCAAGATATCAGAGATATATCTATATCGGCTTCCTGCTTCTTCTGTTCACGGGAATCCTCACAGGACCGCTCAACTGGCTCATAAACATCTTCTATAAGGGACTTTACTACCTCTTCTTCTGGGTAGTACTGATTATGAAAGCGATATTTTAACATATGGGAACGGCTGTAGCAGGCAAAAGCGACGTTGTATACAGGCTCGAGGGCTTTGAGGGACCGCTTGATTTACTTCTCTTCCTCATCTCAAAGCACAAGCTGAGCATCGCCGATATCGAGATTTCGGCACTCCTTGACCAATATCTTGACTATATCGACGGCATCGAAGACTATGATTTTGAATATGCCGGAGATTTTCTCGAGATGGCGGCAAGGCTTATCCTAATAAAAACTCTCTATCTGCTCCCGAAGCACGAAGAGGCGATTGAGCTCAAGCAGGAATTAGAGGGCAAGCTGACCCAGTATTCCGTCTGCAAGCAGGCGGCGGAGAAGCTGTCACTCCTCTATGTCGGTGATAAGGTCTTCGCAAGCGAACCGACGCTCCCCGAGCTCCCGAAAACCTATGTCGGGCACTGTGACCCGCAGGCGCTTCTGGATGCCTACATCGGCATTTTCGACAAGAAGATGCGTGAGCGCCCGGTCGAAGCGTCCGTTTTCAAGCCGCTTGTTTCACACCGTGTTGTATCGGTTTCGACTGGAATAGTTTCCGTCCTGAAGAGGCTCTACAAGTCAGGGACCTGCCCGGTGTCGGTTCTGCTCGACGGAATCGACGGGAAATCGGAAAAGATAGCGGCTTTCTTAGCGGTTCTGGAGCTCGCCAAGTCGGGTAGAGTGAGCTTGAATGACGACAACACCGAGATAACTCTCAACAGGAGGAAGCATGAAAGTGGAATATAACGAAAAGCTCTCGGCACTCGAAGCGATATTATTCGCTTTGGGCGAGCCGGTGGAGGACGAAAAGCTTGCTTTGTCCGCAGGAATAGAGCAGGGTGAGCTCGACAGCTTCATAAATCTTCTGAACGACAGGTATTCCGAGTTGGGCTCGGCTCTTGAAGTGATAAAGCTTGATTCTTCCCGGCAGCTCGTAACGAAGAAAGAATTTGCGCCCTATATCTCTGCGGCGGTCCGCTCGAAGAGAAGCTCTGCACTGTCTCAGGCGGCACTTGAGGTCCTTACGATAGTTGCCTATAACCAGCCTGTCACCCGTAGCTTTATCGACGATGTAAGAGGAGTAGACAGCTCCGGAGTTGTCAATAATCTTCTTGAGAAAGAGCTTATCGCCGAAGCGGGAAGGCTTGACATTCCCGGAAAGCCGGTTCTTTTCAAGACGACAGAGAACTTCCTCCGATGCTTCGGAATCTCAAACCTGGGCGAGCTTCCGCCTTTGCCGGCGGATGAAGGGCAGATAAGCATAGATGAAATCGAGAACGAACCGGAAGAATAACCTGACTGGAGGCGAAGCGCTATAGTAATATTTCTTACGATATTGAAAATCATAGGCATAGTGCTTCTTGCTCTGCTTTTACTGATTTTCATATTAACACTGTTTTCGGTTAAGGTTTATGTCAGCGTCGACAAAAAAAGCGTCAGGCTCTCGGTCAAGTATCTTTGGTTGAAAGTATTCAGCCTAGACACCTCCGAGAAGAAAGAGGACAAGCCGAAAGAAGAACCCAAGACTTCCGATGAAAAGCCTGAGCTCGAACCCGAGCCCAAAAAGCCCGAAATTGAAATTACCGAAATTCCGGAGGTTTCTGAGGAGCCACAGCCTGAATCTGAGCCCAAGCTCGAACAGCAGGTAGAGAAGAATGAAGAGTCCGAAGAACCCGAAGGGGAGAAGAAGGGCAGTTCGCTTCTTGACAAGTGGAACGTAATAAAAGTTTATCTCCCAAATGTCAAAACTGCTCTCAAGAAGCTTCTGAAGCTCATCAAAATCAATGATTTGGAGCTTCACCTGACCGTCGGCGGCGAGGATGCCGCTACAGCCGGAACGAATTTCGGCAAAATAAACGCTGTTTTCTATAATGCGCTCGCTTTGATATGCTGTCTTTTCAGTGTGAAAATCAAGAAAACCGAAATCAAATGCGATTATGAGAATAAGGCTTTTGACGCAAACGGAAGCCTTCTTATAAAGGCAAGAGTCCTGTCTATATTGGCGTTAGCCGTGTATATACTTATAAACTATCTTAAAGTAAAATCAGCTCTCGATAAGCTCCCGAAAGCCGAGCCCGAGAGTAATTCCGAGAAAGAAGGATTAACATGAACGAAAAGAAAAGCAATCTTGAAGGTCTCGTCCAGACCGCAATCGAGAAAATCAAGGAAGTCGTCGACGTCGACACCGTTGTCGGAAGCCCGATAACCGTCCCGAACGGAACCACAATTATCCCCGTTTCCAAGGTCTCGGTCGGCTTCGGTTCCGGCGGTTCCGATATTCCCGCCAAGAGCGAAAAGGACCTCTTCGGCGGCGGAATGGGTGGCGGTGTAACCGTTACGCCTCTTGCATTCATCACAATCTCTCCAGACGGCTCCACAAAGCTCCTGCAGCTCACTGTCAACGCTCCCAAGGAGAATGCGGCACTCGCCACAATCCCCGACGTTATCGACAAGGTCGTCAGCTTCTTGGATAAGGGCAAGAAGGTTGAAGTCGTCTACGATGACTCCGAAGACGGGGAAGTCGACGAATAATTTTTGATGTATGTCCACAAACTAATCGTATCAAACAGTTGCTTTCGCAACCGGAAAGGAATACGAAAAAGTTTATGGATAAATATACAATCAAGCGGGTTGCCGTCTGCATGATATGTCTTGTTGTGATGGCGTCCTGCATCTGCATAAGGTCGCGTAGCGCTTCGTCACAGGCGAGCTCGAGTGTTTTGTCGGCATCCGTGCGCTCAGAGCCCCAGATTGCGGCAAGGGCGGCGGTGGTCGTCGAGTACGAAACCGGCAGGGTTCTTTATGAGAAAAACGCCGAGCTTGAGCTCCCGATGGCAAGCACGACGAAGATAATGACAACTCTTCTGACGCTTGAATCCGGCGACATCGACGATTGGTTCACGGTCGACAGCGAGGCTATCAAGGTCGAGGGCTCGTCAATGGGGTTAAGTGATGGCAAGATAGTCACAAAGAGGATTCTATGCTATGGCATGATGCTACCGAGCGGCAACGATGCCGCAAATGCCGCCGCAGTGGCGGTTGCGGGAAGCATTGAAGACTTTGTCGACCTTATGAACGAAAAAGCCGAAAACTTCGGGCTGACGAATACCCACTTTGTCACGCCATCGGGACTTGACGATTATACCGACGAGCACTATTCGACTGCTCTTGACATGGCAAATCTCACACGTCTTGCTCTTTCTGATGAGACGTTCAGAGAAATCTGCGGGACGAAATCCATCTGCCTTGAGTTCGGCGACGGCGAGAGCTTCTGGCTTTCAATTTCGAATAAGCTCCTTAGCTCCTGCGACGGCGTTATAGGTGTGAAGACAGGCTTTACCGATAAGGCGGGAAGATGCCTTGTTTCCGCATGCGAGCGTGACGGAGTAACGCTTATCTGCGTTACACTGAGCGACCCGAACGACTGGTATGACCACACAAACCTTTATGATTACTGCTTCTCAATGGTGGGAGCAGTAACGCATATCGGCTGAAATATACAAAAATATGACGGTGATATAATGACGGAAAGAATACAGAAAATCATCTCCGACTGCGGAGTCACCTCCCGAAGGAAAGCAGAGGCTATGATTTCCGAGGGCAGGGTCAAGGTAAACGGCAGACCATGCAAGCTTGGCGACAAAGCAGACCCGAGAAAGGATATAATCAGCATAGACGGCATCAATCTTCCAACCGATGAGAAGAAAAATAACATCTATATTATGCTGAATAAGCCCCGAGGATATGTCACGACGATGAGCGACGACAGGGGCAGAAGATGCGTGACAGAGCTTCTTGAGGGAGTGGAGGAAAGAGTATATCCCATCGGCAGGCTTGATATGAACTCCGAGGGGCTTCTTCTCTTCACAAACGACGGTGCGATGGCAAACGCCATCATGCACCCGAGCTGTCACATCTCAAAAACATATCGGGTAACGGTCAGACCGGACATCACCGAGGAACAGCTTGTCGAGCTCTCCGAAGGTGTGGTCCTTGATGACGGCAAGAAAACTCTTCCTGCGACAGTTCTCGTGCTCACGAAGGAAGAGGGCAGGGTGGTCCTTCAGATAACCATCCGTGAGGGCAGAAACCGCCAGATAAGGCGCATGTGCAACGCAGTGGGGCTCGAGGTTGCAAGACTTAAGAGAACCGCTGTCGGACCTATAAAGCTTGGAATGCTGAAGTCGGGCGACTATCGTGAGTTGACACCGGCGGAGCTTACGGCATTAAGAAATGCTATTCAAAAGGGAAGCGCGTCTTCCCAAAATAAAAATAATCGAGGCAAGAGAAAATGAACAACGTAAATTACACAATGCTTTTTGACTACTACGAGCTGACAATGGGCAACGGCTACTTCGAAAAAGGGCTGATGGACAGGGTCTGCTATTTCGACCTCTTCTATCGTAGAGTTCCCGGCGACGGCGGCTATGTCATCGCGGCTGGACTTGAGCAGGCGATCGACTACATAAAGAACCTGCACTTTGACGATAAGGATATCGAATATCTCAGATCCAAGAACCAGTTTTCCGAAGACTTTTTGGAGTACTTGAAGAGCTTCAAGTTCACCGGCGATGTCTGGGCGGTTCCCGAGGGAACTGTAGTCTTCCCGAACGAGCCGATAATGACAATCAGGGCTCCCGCAATTCAGGCTCAGCTTCTTGAGACGTTTTTGCTCCTCACAATCAACCACCAGTCGCTCATCGCCACCAAGGCTAACAGAATCGTCAGAGCCGCCGAGGGCAGAGTAATCGCCGAGTTCGGTTCACGCAGGGCTCACGGTCCCGATGCGGCAGTTCTCGGAGCAAGAGCCGCATACATCGGCGGAGCGGCGGCAACGGCATGCGCTCTTACGGACGAAGAGTTCGGCGTCCCGGCAACCGGAACCATGGCTCACTCGTGGGTTCAGATGTTTGACACCGAATATGAAGCCTTCAAGGCTTATTGCGAGGTTTATCCCGACAACGCAACGCTTCTTGTAGATACCTATAACGTCCTCAAGAGCGGCGTTCCGAACGCAATCAAGGCTTTTGATGAAGTTCTGAAGCCCCTCGGCAAGCGCCCCAAGGGCATCAGAATCGACTCGGGCGATATAACCTATCTTTCTCAGAAAGCGAGAAAGATGCTCGATGATGCCGGATATCCCGACTGCAAGATTACAGCTTCGAACTCCCTCGATGAGTATCTCATCCGTGATATGCTTTTGCAGGGAGCAAAGGTAGATTCCTTCGGCGTCGGCGAAAGACTCATCACCTCGAAGCCTTCGTCCGTCCTCGACGGCGTTTATAAGCTCGTCGCATTTGAAGACGAGAACGGCAACGTCATCCCGAAGATTAAGATTTCCGAGAACGTTCAGAAGATTACGACTCCTCACTTCAAGAAGCTTTATCGCCTTTATGACAACGAAAACGGTAAGGCGATTGCGGATTATCTCTGCCTGCACGACGAATCCGTCAACGACATGGAGCCGCTCGAAATCTTCGACCCCGACTATACATGGAAGCGCAGAACTCTCGAGAACTACACCGCCCGTGAGCTTCTTGTGCCAATCTTCAAGAATGGCGAGTGCGTTTACAACATGCCGACTTTGAGTGAGAGCAGAAACCACTGCATCCGCGAAATCGCCACAATGTGGGATTCGGTTCTTCGTTTCGAGAACCCGCATATACACTATGTCGACCTTTCCCAGAAGCTCTGGGATATCAAGCAGGAGCTTCTTAACGAGCACTCGCATCACTTCTCGAAATGAGAAAGACAGCCTTCAACGTCGCATTCGGCGGGATAGTTTCGGCACTCTGCCTTGTACTTGAGTTTTCGGTGGGGATACTCCCGATATTTCTGTATGTTTTCCCGATGATATGCTCAATACTCATGTATATCCTCTATACCGAATGCGGCTTGAAAACGAGCCTTTGCGCCTATGTCGGGGTGTCTGTCCTTTCACTGTTCATGTGCCCCGACAAGGAAGCGGCGATGATGTATGTCACACTCTTCGGCTATTATCCGATACTTCGGGTCTACATACAGAAGCTGAAGCCGAAGGTCCTGAAAACTCTTCTCAAGTTCGCGACCTTCAACGTCGCAATGATCCTTGCATATCTCATCATAATCTTCGTCTTCGGCATCACCGAAACGGACATGATGGGCGAGTTTTCGTGGTTCTGGATTCTGTTGCTGGCAGTAGGCAATGTTGTATTTGCGATGTTCGATATACTCCTTGACCGGCTTCTCTATATCTATGAGAGGAAGCTGAGGCACAAGCTTTTCGGACACGGAAAACGGCGGTAGGATTTTCTATGAAAAACATCTTCCAAAACAAAAAGGCAATCAAAATCGCGGCTGTTGTTATACTCGTCATAGTTATGGTGGGTCTGACGATAGCCGGAATCCCGCTTGTCAGGCTCCTCTCGACCGACGAGGGCAGGGAAACCCTTCAGGCTATAGTTGACAGCAATGTCGTCCTGGGCGTTATTGTTTACCTTCTTTTGCAGATGCTCCAGGTGGTCGTTGCCCTCATCCCGGGCGGAGTTATCCAGATCCTCGGCGGAGTTCTCTTCGGAAACTTCTGGGGAACGGTTCTTTGCTTCTTGGGAGTGTTATTGGGTTCAGTTGTTGTATTCATGACTGTGAGAAAGTTCGGCATGCCGGTGGTTGAAGCCTTTGTCGACGGCAAGGGCATCAAGCGGTTCGAATTCTTAAACGACGATAAGAAGCTTGAGGCGACCGTCTTTATCCTCTTCCTGATTCCGGGCATGCCCAAGGATGCTTTGACCTATATCGTGCCGCTTACGAAGATTAAGCCGTCCCGGTTCTTCTTCCTCTCGATGCTCGCAAGAATTCCTGCGATAATCCTCTCGACTGTTTTCGGTGCAAGCCTTAGCGACGGCAACCTTATCGCGGCGATTATATTGTTCGCGGTTGTGGCGGTTCTGGGACTGGTGGGGATAATCTTCAAGGACAAAATAATCGACAAGCTCAGGCGCAAAAAAGAAGACGTCTGAATTTGAAAAAATCCCGAAGAAAACGCTTGACATTTGCCTTTTCTTATGCTATAATATCGTTCGTTGCTGAGAAACAGATTTCTCGGTGACGGATAACCTGCGGGTGTAGTTCAATGGTAGAATTCCAGCCTTCCAAGCTGGTTGCGTGGGTTCGATTCCCATCACCCGCTCCATTTTTTATGCGTCCTTAGCTCAGCTGGATAGAGCAACTGCCTTCTAAGCCGTAGGCCACAGGTTCGAATCCTGTAGGACGCGCCAACAAAGAAGCGCCGAAAGGCGTTTTTTTGTTGGCGCGTCCGTGGATGCAGCCATATAACTCCTCCATGTCAAACCATTTTGACACCAAAAAATCCCATAAGTAAAGACAAATTGATAGACAAAATCCCGAAAATAGCTTATAATAAGCTTGCAGAAAGGGAGTGCTCGCATGGACATCGGAACCAAAATCAAAAACGCAAGACTGGCGGCTGGGCTTACTCAGGAGCAAGCGGCGGGAGTCCTTGGTGTCAGTCGGCAGACCGTCTCAAATTGGGAGAACGGGAAAACCTATCCCGACATCATAAGTGTCGTAAAGATGAGTGACCTCTATCACGTTACCCTCGACCATCTTCTAAAGGAGGAATCCCCCGTGACGGAATACCTCGAATACCTCGAAGAAAGCACCGACACCGTCAAGAGCAAGCGTAATGTTGGCAAGCTGATAATAATCGCAACCTACTTGGTAATTTATGCAATCGCAATGATTCTCTTCTGGTGTGTAGCAGATGGCTCGGACGCCATGGGCTACTATCTGATTGTTATCGGTCTTGTTTTGCCGGTGACGACTTTCGTGCTTTCGATTCTCATCGGGATAAACGACTACTGGGGCAGGTGGAAATGGCTGTCAGCAGTCATCTTCGGAATCATGTACACTCTCGCCGAATACGCCACATTCAAGCTCGCCAACACCATCGCCTTCGGCGATTTCAATCTCCCGAACTTGACATTGTGGTTCGTAGGTGCTATAATCTCCCTCGCCGGTCTCGGAATCGGGACGCTGGTGAGAAACATAAGAAAGAAGAGAATGAAATGCACGAACCCCTGAATATCGAGCTCCGGGACACCGAGTGGGAATATACCTACACCGACCACGATCGCAATATTGCCCGGGCAATAGTCTTTGACGATGAGGGCAAATTCTATTTCGTGAAGACGAGCCGTGACGACAATTTTGGAAAATGCTCTTATATCGGAACGTCAGGCGGTGGAGTAGAACCCGGTGAGAAACCCGAAGAAGCGATTAAGAGAGAACTGAATGAAGAACTTGGAGTTACAGTTGATGTAATCTGCAAACTTGGGGTTGTCAGTGATTACTATAACTTGATACACAGGCATAACATCAATAATTTCTATCTTTGCAGGATAACGGCTTTTGGTGAGAAACATCTAAATCCTGATGAAATTAATGATTTTCATCTGTCAACAGTGAAGCTTACATACGAAGAAGCTCTTCAAGAATATGAAAATGCTAAAGAATCCAAGCTTGGAAGATTGGTAGCGCAATGCGAACTCCCGATTCTTAAGTACGCCAAAGAAATAATGGACGAATTAGCATAATAAATCAGCCGGCACTAAACCGGCTGATTTATTTTATTTGGGATTAAAGAGTTTCGACGTTATCGAGCTCTTCGCACTCGTCAAGCTGTTTCTTCGAGCCGACGATGCAGATGCCGCCGTCGCAGATGACCTTGTCGATGTTATAGGACAGCTCCGTGAGCTTTTCGGGAGTTGTGCTGATGAGCTCGTGGTACTTCTCATTGACACGCTCGGGAGTGATGCCCGTGAAGTATCTGTTGTCGGAGATAACGCCCTTCGTACTCGGAGTGGTGAGCTGGAACATGTCCGAAACGCTTCCGATGATGAAGCCGGTGAGGTCGTCATTATTCTTCAGGAAATCTCTCAGGAACTCGCCACTCTTTTTGAAGTAGCCGAGCGAACGGTTTGCACTCGGATCACGATAGGAGTGGCAGGTGATATATCCGGAATCCCTTACGACGAATCCGGTGCCGTATGCACCGCCCTGAACTCTGATAACGTTCCAGAGGTAGCCGTAGGTCAGGATTCTTGCCGCAACGCTGTATTCTCCGGTGACCTTCTCGCCGAGATCCGTAACACTGCTTCCCATAGCCGCAAAGGCAATTTCAGTGGGAACCGCAATGCCCTCCTTCTTGATGCCGAACGGCTTCAAGTCTGCCTTGCCGTCGGGCTTTCCGACAGCCGGAAGGGTAGCGCTTAAGCACTCAACAACCGTCTCAGCGGCACTATTCATCTCACCGGTGATGCTCACGATAGCTCTGTCGGAGCCGAGAACCTTATTCTTGACGCTTTCAAGAGCAGAGAGAAGTGACTTGCTCTCGCTTTCAAACTCGCCGAGGGTCTTGTAGTAGCTGATGCCGGAGGTGTATTCACCGACAACGCCTGCGGGCGAAATCTGGGCGTTGACTCTGCCCGGAGCCGCCGTTCCTCTCATAAGAATGCTCTGGAAGACGTCTGTCTTCTCTTGCCTGAGAATCTCCATAACGGAGGTCTCGTTATCGAGCATGGTTTCCGAAAGAATTTCGCAGACGAGCTTTGTTGCATCTTCGAGCTTTGTCTCAAGAGCCGAGAAGGAAACGACAAACTTGACGTCATAATTGTCGGAAGACGGATAAGCCGAAACCTTCGCACCGAAGCTTCCGCAATAGAAGTTAAGAAGCGTTTGGAGCTTTTCGGCTGAGTGTGACTTGGTGTCGAGCTTTCCGAGTAACGAGCAAAGAAGCGAAGCCGCAGAGAGCTCTTTTTCGCTGAGGTCGGTAGCGTCGAAATAGAGATTTGTATAGACGATTCCGGAAGTATTCAGCTTGTGCAAGAGCACCTTCATGCCGCCGATTTCAGTCTCTTCCATCGGGAACTTCTCCGGCTCGTCAGGGAGATCCGAGAGCTTGAGCATCGGGAGCGTTGCCAGATTCTCGGGAGTATCCTCGCTGTGTTGCCATGCTTCGAGTTTCTTTTGCTTTTCGATAAGAGCCTCGCGCTCTTCGGGAGTCCATGACTCTTCTTCTCTCTTAAGTCTTGCCTGTTCCTTTTCAGCGGTTGTTTCGGCATAGGTGTGCGAGGGCTTAAGGACAACCTTGCAGGTGTGCTTGTTGTCAAGAAGCACGTCACGGATGAGCTGTTCGAAATAGCCTTCATCAGCCTTCTTCTTCAGATCCTCAAACATGTCGCCGACAACAAGCTTTGTCGCGGGGTCGCCGCCATAGAGCCAGGTGTCAAGAGTGGTGAGCCCGAATACAAGACCCTTCGGTCCGTAGTTCTTCTCACGGAGCTTGAATTCAAGGTTTGCCATCGAGGACTCAAGCTGTTCGCGGTCAACGCCGTTATCGGCAATGCCGGTAAGAGTGTCACGGACAAGCTTTTCGACCTTATCTTTGTTCTCATCCTTGAGGTTTCTTACTTCGATTACGGCATAAGGCTGTAAAATGCCGTCGGAGATTCTGAATATAACGTCCTCGGCAAGACCTTCCGAGAGAATTGCTCTGCTGAGCGGTGAATGGTTTGTTCCCGCCAGAACATCTGCCAGAACATCCATAGCGATTAGCTTCTCGTATTCGTCATAGGTTCCGATAACGTTGCCATAGGCAAGCCTTGTATGTCCATTTAACTCCTCGGAAGGTGAGAGACCATACTCATACTCAAGAACGCCGCCGTCAATCGGCTTCTGCATATCTATCGGCGGAATCTCGGGAGCGGCATCGTAGTGACTGAGATACTCGTCGTCGATGATGCCGAGTGTCGTGTCGATGTCGACACTGCCGTCGATGAAGATATAGGAATTCGACGGGTCATAATACTTCTTGTGGTTTGCGATGAACATCTCGTAAGTGAGGTCGGGGATGCTTGCCGGCGCGCCACCGGAGTTGTGCTTATAGCAGTTGTCGGGGAAGAGCCCTTGCATGACTGCCTCTTCGAGAATGTCGTCCGGGTCGGAAGTTGCGCCCTTCATTTCGTTGAAGACAACACCCTTATAGCTGACGGTGCCGTCCTCGGCAAATTCGTGGTGCCAGCCCTCCTGATAGAAGATTTCAGGCTTCGAGTAGATAAGCGGATGGAAAACGGCATCGAGATAAACCTTCATCAGATTGATGAAGTCCTGATTGTTCTTGCTCGAAACGGGATAAACCGTCTTGTCCGAAAAAGTCATTGCGTTAAGAAACGTATTCATCGAGTTTTTAAGAAGCTCGACAAACGGCTCCTTGACGGGGTAACGGTCGGAACCGTTAAGAACCGAGTGCTCAAGAATGTGGAACACACCGGTGTCGTTCTCCGGCAGGGTCTTGAAAGCGATGCCAAAGGTCTTGTTGTCGTCCTCGCGCTCAATCCAGATAAGTCGTGCGCCCGACTTAACGTGCTTCATTTCGTGGAGCTTCGCGTCGATTTCGGAGAGCTCACGGACTCTCGTTTCGGCAAAGCCGTGGAATAATTCTGACATTAATTAACCTCCTATATGTAATCGTTATTGTGGTTTTAAAAATTTACCAATAACGATTATACACCTTTTCGTGTCTAAAAGCAAGCCGCGGCGGTCAAATAATTCGATTTTACAGTGGAAACTTGCGCTGATTTGTGCTATACTGTATTTAATTTCAACGTGAAAGGGGACAGGTATGTGACAGAATCAGAGAAAAAGCGATTTTCGGAGCTCTTGGAGAGACCCAAAGAAGAGCTTCTTGTGTCCGCAGGTGTCGGAACCCTTTCCGAAAAGTATCTCCACGCGGTCCTGAAATATTATCATGAGCCCGACCCCGACTATCACGAGGTGGGTATCGGCAAATTCACTGCAGATATCTGCAGGGATAAAGATATTATTGAAATTCAGACCCGGGCTCTGAAACGCCTTCGGGAAAAGCTTGAGTATTACATATCCGAGGGCTACTATACCACCGTCGTCTATCCGATTCCGCATAAAAAGTGGATTTCGTGGCTCGACCCGAAAACAGGTGAGCTCACTCCGAAACGCCGCTCCCCGAAAACCGGCACGGCATTCGATTGCATCTATGAGCTCTATAACATAAAAGACTATCTCACGAGCGGCAAGGTGCAGGTGATTCTCGAGCTGATAGACGTCTGGGACATCAAGAACCAAGATGGCTACGGCAAGGGAAAGAAGCACCGCGCCACCCGCAACGACCGTATGCCGCTTGAGCTCTATGACGAGATTTTTTTAAGTGAGCCCTCAGACTACCGCATTTTCCTTCCCGAAGCTCTGCCGGACACATTCACCCGCAAAGACTATTCAAAGCTTACGAGGCTTGACGGCGTGGTGCTTTACGGAGCGCTCAAGATACTTGAAGAGATGGGGCTTATCAATTTCGAAGGCAAAGAGGGCAAAAAGTTTATCTATACGAAGGGATGATAACATGACAATCCAACAGCTAAAGTATGCAATCACAATCTCCGAAACCGGCTCTTTCAACAAAGCCGCCGAGGTTTTATACATCGCCCAGCCGTCCCTTACAAGCTCAATGCAGGAGCTCGAGAAGGAGCTCGGCATCACTATTTTCTATCGCTCGGGCAGGGGAGTAAGCCTCACAAACGACGGCGCGGAGTTTCTTCCCTACGCCAGACAGCTCTACAATCAGTATGAATCCCTCGTCGAGAAATACGGCAACCAGAGCTATAAAAAGAAGTTCGGCGTCTCAACTCAGCATTATTCTTTCGCCGTAAAAGCCTTTGTCGAGCTTGTCAAGCACTACGACTCCGCAGAATACGAGTTCGCCATCCGCGAGACCAAGACGAGGGACGTTATCTCCGATGTCACCACCATGAAAAGCGAGATAGGAATCCTCTACCTCTGCGACTTCAATCGTGCCGCGATCGGCAAGATTCTTAAGAGCAACAACCTCGAATTTCATCACCTCATCGAGTGTGCCCCTTATGTCTATCTCTGGAAGGGACATCCCCTCGCAAATAACGAATCAATCGGCTTCGAGGAACTAAAAGATTATCCCTGCCTTTCCTTTGAGCAGGGCGACACAGGCTCCTTCTACTTCGCCTAGGAAATCCTCAGCACCTCGGAATATGCCTATACGATAAAAGCCAACGACCGTGCAACCATGCTCAATCTGATGGTCGGTTTAAACGGCTATACTCTTTGTAGCGGTATCATCTGCAAAGAGCTCAACGGAAGCGACTATATGGCGATTCCGTTCAGAACCGAGGACGAATCGGGTAGCCGTATGGAAATCGGATATATCACCAAGAAGAATATGCAACTGAGCTCTGTTGGACAGAGATACATTGATGAGATACAAAATTATCTCGGACAAAACCACAGTGAAAAATAAAACCCTATAGGTAAAATCTATAACCCGCTATTCAAACGACGTATTAGACAAATCTGTCGGAAGGGTGTAGAATAGGGAACATCAAAACCGAACCGATTCAAGGTTGGTTCGCATAGAAAGGAAATCACACACTATGAAAAATTTCAAGAGATTTATATCGCTTCTTTTGTGCGCAGTTCTCTCGCTCACACTTCTGACCGCTTGCGGCGACACCGATGACGTTATAACCATCGCAGTCCCGAACGACACCACCAACGAGGCAAGAGCACTCCTTCTTCTCGAAGAGCTCGGCTACATAACCCTCAAGGATGGCGCAGGAATCACCGCAACCGTTGCCGACATCGAGGACAACCCCTACGGCATCGAGTTCAACGAAGTTGAAGCCGCACAGCTCCCGAACGTTTTGCAGGATGTTGACTATGCAATCATCAACTCGAACTACGCAATCGAAGCCGGTCTCAACCCTGTTGAGGATTCGCTTGCAATGGAAGGCTCATCCTCTGCATACAGCAATGTTCTTGTTGCAAAGGAAGGCAACGAGGAAACCGACAAGATCAAGGCTCTTCAGGCAGCTCTCGAAAGCCAGCAGGTTGCTGACTTCATCGCTTCAAGCTATGACGGAGCAGTTGTAAGCACCGTTGACAACCCCGGCGACGGCTATGATGAGACCGTTGACTATGATGCACTCGCAGGCACCACCATCACAGTTGCCGCTTCTCCCACTCCTCACGCAGAGATTCTTGCAGTAGCAAAGGAAATTCTCGCCGCAAAGGACATCACCCTCGACATCATCGAGTACACCGATTATGTTGTTCCGAACAACGTCGTTGAGAGTGGCGAGATTGACGCCAACTACTTCCAGCACACTCCTTACCTTGACGACTTCAACGAGCAGAACGGCACACATCTTGTTGCTGTTTCTCCTATCCATGTTGAGCCGATGGGTCTCTACGGAGGCAAGCAGGATTCTCTCGACGCTATAACCGAATAATACTTTACCAGTAAACCTAACTTAAACCCCAGAGAATACGCCGAATAACACTCGGCGTATTTTCGGGTTGAACCACACAAGGAGATAAAATGATAGAAATCAAGAATCTGTCGAAGACATTCACCACTAAATCGGGTGATGTCGAGGCACTTAAAAACATCTCCCTCACCATTCCCGACGGCGAAATCTACGGAATCATCGGCATGAGCGGTGCGGGAAAGAGCACTCTCGTCCGGTGCATCAACATGCTTGAACGCCCGACCGAGGGAAGCGTTCTTATTGACGGCGTGAATCTCAGTAAGCTTTCCGAGGCTCAGCTTCGGCAGGAGCGCCAGAAGATTACGATGATTTTTCAGGATTTCAACCTCCTGATGCAACGTAATTGCCCGAAAAACGTCTGCTTCCCGCTTGAACTGGCGGGAGTGAAGAAGTCGGAAGCCGTCAAAAGAGCAACCGAGCTTCTTGAAATCGTTGGTCTTGCCGACAAAGCTAAGAACTATCCCGCACAGCTTTCCGGCGGTCAGCAACAGCGTGTCGCAATCGCTCGAGCTCTTGCAACCCATCCGAAGATTCTTCTTTGCGACGAAGCTACGAGCGCCCTCGACCCCCAGACAACACACTCGATTCTTTCGCTTATCCGCGACGTAAGGGACAGGCTCGGCTTAACGGTCATAGTCATAACCCACCAGATGAGCGTAGTTGAAGAAATTTGCGGCAGAGTTGCGATTCTTGATGGCGGTGAAGTCGCTGAGGAGGGATCTGTCAATGAAGTATTCTCTGCTCCCAAGTCAGAAGCCGCAAAGCGCCTTGTCTATCCGGATGGCTATACGACAGAAGTCCTTTCTCCGTCTCCCGATGAGTACTTTATCCGTGTTGTCTATAACGGCGCAGAGGTCAGCAAGACGCCTCTTATTGCTCAGATGGCAATGGACAAAAACATCCCGGCAAGCATCCGTTCCGCCTCCACCCGGAGCATCGGCGGCAAAGCCTACGGCAACATGCTCCTGAGCGTCACGGGCGACGAAGCCCTTGCAAACGAAGCCATCAGCTACTTAAGAGAAATCCCCGACGTTATCGCAGAGGAGGTAAGACCAAATGCTTGAATTTTTCAGCTCCGAGGAAGTCCAGAAGACTATTGAAATATTCGTCAACGAGTTTCCGATGGCAATATGGGAGACAATTTATGTCACCGTTGTTTCAACCTTCTTTGCGGTCGTAATCGGTCTGCCTCTCGGAGTAATTCTCGTGGCAGGGGACAAGAAGATTCTGAAAATCCCTTCCGGTTTCCTCCATGTCCTGAACGTAATAATAAATCTGTTGCGTTCAATCCCGTTTTTGATTCTTATGATAATGGTATTCCCGTTGACGAGACTGATTGTGGGAACTGTAGTAGGAACCGTCGCGTCCATTGTTCCTCTTGTAATCGCCGCTTTCCCGTTTGTTGCAAGACTTGTTGAGACGAGTCTTCGTGAACTCGACCCGAACATAGTCGAAATGGCACAGAGCATGGGTGCAAAACCGATTCAGATTATCGTCAAAGTAATGATTCCCGAAAGCATCCCTTCGCTTCTTTCAAATCTCACGACTGCGATGACAACAATTCTCGGCTATTCAGCCATGAGCGGCATCATCGGCGGTGGCGGTCTCGGCAAGATAGCCATCAACTACGGCTACTATCGTTATCGCTACTTAGTCATGCTCTTAGCGGTCGTTTTCCTGATTCTTTTAGTTCAGATAATCCAGACGGTAGGCACACACCTTTCGACGAGACTTGACCGAAGACCGAGAGACAGGGCGTAAATTGCATAAAACTGTATGGGCGGATATCATCCGCCCACTTTTTTTGCTGAGACAATTCTCTGTGAAAATTTTTTTAGAAAAATCCGTATTTGCCTATTGACAACGTAACAATGTTATGTTACAATCTAATCGTAACATAACATTGTTACGAAAAAGCACCGTTTCATCCGAAGCCTTGGAAGCTTAAAGCCGCTTTTACAACATGGCGGCTTAGGCTTCTTAGGTAATAAAGAGAGGTAGTGATAACTTGAGTGGTTTGATATCCAAAAAAGAGCTTCTTAATAAGTACAACATCTCCTACGGCACCCTTTACCGCTGGAAGCGGATGGGCTTGATACCTGATGACTGGCTTGTCAAGAAGTCCACCTACACAGGGCAGGAGACATTTTTTGATGAGGAGCAAATCTGCGAGCGTATCGAGGCGATAATCGCCCGAAAGGATCAGGTCCCGCTTGAACAGATTGCGCGTGAGCTTCAGGGCAAAACCGAGCATGAGGCGAAGCTCATCATCAATTCAAAGCACTGGACAAAAGAGATAAATATATCCGATTTAGTTTCGGTCATCGTTAAGATGGGCAGTGATGAGAGAGATCTGACGGAGATTATCTCAGGCAACACAGTAATAAATAAATCTCAGGAGGAATAATATAATGGCAGATTCAGTACGTATCAGTGGCGCCGGCAATGTCGGCGGAGGAGAGTATGAAAACATAAGCATAAGTGGTTCAGGCGAGGTGACATCAGATGTCAGGTGCCAGAGTCTCAAGAGCGCCGGCTCGGTGCATATTGCGGGTTCTGTAGAATGTTCAGGTGAATTCAAAATCGCTGGTTCTGTTCTGGTTGACGGCGACATAAAATGCGGAAGCTGTCGTCTTGCCGGTTCCGCAAAAGTTAAAAGCATAGAAGCCAATGGAGAATTGTGGTTCGCCGGTTCAGTCATTGCAGACGGCAATGTTTCGGGCGAGAAAGTCATCATTGACGGTGTGGCAAATGTCAATGGACTTATTAACGGCGACGAAATAAGAATCGCGTTTGATGGTGATGGTGTCAAAGCCAATGAAATCGGTGGTGGAACTATCAAAATAGCTCCCAAAAAAGAAAAGAAAGCACATTGGTTCGGCAAAAAGAAAATAAAGCGTTCAGAAATCGGCACTATCGAGGGCGATGAGATAAGACTTGAGCTTGTCAAGGCTGATGTAGTCCGTGGCGCTAATGTAACGATAGGCGACGGTTGCGAGATTGGAAAAGTCGAATACTCCGAAAGTCTTGAAATCTCGGAAAACGCTCATGTCGATTACCAAGTAAAAATCTGAGCTAAAATTTTTATGCAAATCGCCCCAAGGATGGCTAACAAAACTCGCTTTCTTTCGTCTAAAGGGCGAAAATTCAAAAAAGCGTTGACAAAAAGATTTTTATGAGTATAATGTAACGCATAAGGCAAAGACGTCTTTGAGAACCCCGTATTGGGATGTTCCCAAGGACGCCTTTTTTGTTAATCGGGACCCGATGCAACCATCAGTATTGTATCCCGAAAATATCTAAAAGGAGCGTTTCATATGAAAAAGATACCCGAGTATTTTGGATGTATGGTATTTGATGACCGCGAGATGAAGGCAAGACTCTCGTCAAAGGTCTACAATTCCCTGAACAAGACCATCGTCGAGAATGCAAGACTTGACATTGAGGTCGCCGATGCCGTAGCGCAGGCAATGAAGGACTGGGCGGTCGAGAACGGCGCAACCCACTACACTCACTGGTTCCAGCCGCTGACCGGCATCACCGCCGAAAAGCATGACTCATTCATTTCTCCCGCACCCGACGGAGGAGTTTTGATGGAGTTTTCCGGCAAGGAGCTCATCAAGGGCGAGCCTGATGCTTCTTCCTTCCCGTCCGGTGGTTTGAGAGCTACCTTCGAGGCAAGAGGCTATACCGCTTGGGATCCCACTTCATACGCCTTCATCAAGGGCAAGACGCTCTGCATTCCGACTGCTTTCTGCTCCTATGGCGGCGAAGCACTCGACAAGAAGACACCTCTTCTTCGTTCCATGCAGGCTCTCAACAAGCAGGCTCTGAGAATCCTCAAGCTCTTCGGCAATGACGATGTAAAGTGCGTAAAGACCTCCGTCGGACCCGAGCAGGAATACTTCCTTATCGACAAGGAAATGTACAACAAGCGTAAGGACCTCATCTTCACCGGCAGAACCCTCTTCGGTGCACCGGCACCCAAGGGTCAGGAGCTCGACGACCACTACTTCGGAGTTATCAAGCCGAGAGTTGCCGCTTATATGGAAGACCTTAACGAAGAGCTCTGGAAGCTCGGAATCCTTGCAAAGACCGAACATAACGAGGTTGCACCTGCTCAGCACGAGCTCGCACCTGTTTACTCTACAACAAATATCGCAACCGATAACAACCAGCTTACAATGGAGATTATGCAGAAGGTTGCAGACAGACACGGTCTTGTATGCCTCCTCCATGAGAAGCCCTTCGCAGGCGTCAACGGTTCCGGAAAGCACAACAACTGGTCGCTTGCAACCGACACCGGTGTCAACCTTCTCACTCCGGGCGAAACTCCTTATGAGAACGCTCAGTTCCTCCTCTTCCTCTGTGCTGTAATCAAGGCAGTCGATGATTATCAGGATCTCCTGAGACTTTCCGTAGCGACCGCCGGCAACGACCACAGACTCGGCGCCAACGAGGCTCCTCCGGCAGTCATCTCGATGTTCTTGGGCGACGAGCTCACTGCAGTTCTTGACGCTATCGAGAACGATACTCCTTATAACGGAACCGAGAAGACCGTCATGAAGCTTGGTGTACATGTACTTCCTAAGTTCTTCCGTGACACCACCGACCGTAACAGAACCTCACCGTTCGCATTCACCGGCAATAAGTTCGAGTTCAGAATGCTCGGCTCTTCCAACAGTATCGCTTGTGCGAACATCATGCTCAACTCCGCAGTCGCTGAATCTCTCAAGATTTACGCTGACAGACTTGAGGGTGCTGAGGACTTCGAGACCGCTCTCCACGAGATGATAAAGAAGACCATCAAGGATCATAAGAGAATCATCTTCAACGGCAACGGCTATGATGACGCTTGGATCAAGGAGGCAACCGAGGTAAGAGGACTCTCTAACCTCAAGACTACTCCCGATGCAATGCCGAAGCTTCTTGACGAGAAGAATGTGGATATGCTCACACGTCATAAGGTATATTCAAGACCTGAGCTTGAAAGCCGTTATGAGATTCTTCTTGAGAATTACCACAAGACCGTACATATCGAAGCTGAAACCATGCTCAATATGGCTCGCAAGGAGATTATGCCCGCAGTAAGCGCATACGAGGCAGACCTCGCAAAGGCTTTGAATGCTAAGAAGACAGCCGCTCCCGATGCCGCTTGCGGATACGAGACAAAGCTTATCTCGAAGCTTGCAGACCTCGAAGATAAGATTGATGCGGCGGCGGATGCTCTCGATGAGGCAGTTGCTGAGTACAAGAAGTTAGACGACGTCACCGAGGCGGCAATGTGCATCAAGGATTCTGTAATCCCGAAGATGGACGCACTCCGAGCACCTTGTGACGAGGCGGAAACCGTAACCGCCAAGAGTTATTGGCCATTCCCGACCTACGGAGATCTTCTGTTCGGGGTGAGATAAATTATACTTTTCTTTGAAGGTAACGCAAAAGGCTTTGGAATACCCTCCAAAGCCTCGAGCGAAACCTAATTCAACAAGGGGGAAAAGATTATGACAGTAGAATTTTGGTTTTTGATCGGAGCTGCTTTGGTATTCTGGATGCAGGCGGGCTTCGCGATGGTAGAAACCGGCTTTACGAGGGCAAAGAACGCCGGCAACATCATCATGAAGAACCTGATGGACTTCTGCATCGGTACCGTGGTATTCTCGCTCTTAGGCTACACGCTCATGATGGGCGAGGACACACTCTTCGGACTTATCGGACTTCCGAACATGGACTTGTGGACGAACTTTAAAGAATTTATCGCTTCGCCTGCTGACGGAAGCTTCACCGGAGCATCCACATTCGTATTCAACCTCGTTTTCTGCGCCACAACCGCAACCATCGTTTCCGGTGCCATGGCAGAGAGAACCAAGTTCTCGGCATACTGCATCTATTCGGCAGTAATTTCGTTATTCGTTTACCCGATTGAGGCTCACTGGATCTGGGGCGGTGGCTGGCTTTCAAGCTTAGGCTTCCACGACTATGCAGGCTCCTGCGCTATTCATATGGTCGGCGGTCTCGCCGCACTCGTCGGCGCAATCTTCCTCGGTCCCCGTATCGGCAAGTATGTCAAGGACGAGAACGGCAAGGTTACCAAGGTAAACGCCATTCCCGGACACTCAATAACCCTCGGCGCGCTGGGCGTGTTCATTCTCTGGCTCGGTTGGTATGGATTCAACGGAGCGGCTGCAACTTCTGCATCCGAACTTGCCTCCATCTTCCTCACCACCACCATCGCACCCTCAGTGGCAACTGTTACGACCATGATATTCACATGGGTCAAGAACGGAAAGCCTGATGTCTCGATGTGTCTCAATGCCTCTCTGGCAGGACTCGTCGGAATCACGGCAGGATGTGACGCTCTCGATGCAATCGGTGCTGCAGTTGTCGGCTTGGTTTCCGGCTTCCTCGTTGTATTCGTAGTCGAGCTCCTCGACCTCAAGCTTCACATCGACGATCCCGTCGGCGCCGTAGGCGTACATATGGCAAACGGCGTATGGGGAACATTGGCTGTAGGACTTCTGGCGAACCCTGACGCTCCTGCGGGACTTTCGGGTCTCTTCTACACCGGTTCGTTCAAACAGTTCGGGCTCCAGCTTCTCGGCGTTGTTTCAGTAGGCGTCTATGCCGTGGTTATGATGGTAATAACTTTTGCACTTATTAAAAAGTTCCACGGTTTAAGAGCTTCTGCGGAGGACGAAGTCGCCGGTCTCGATATCAGCGAGCATGGTCTTCCCAGCGCATATCCCGACTTTGTTCCTGCTGTCAGCAAGTATTCCTCATACGCTCCTGCCGACGGAATTGTAGCAGTAACCTCCGATGTACCGGTTGCAGAAGCTATCCCCGTCAAGAAGGTTCCCACATTTGCGGAGGACGGCGAGACGCCCAAGTTCACCAAGGTCGAGATTATCTGCAAGGAGTCTAAGTTTGATGAGCTCAAGCACGCTATGATGAGCCTTGGAATCACCGGTATGACCGTTACCCACGTCCTGGGTTGTGGTCAGCAGGGTGGCAAGCCTGAGTACTACAGAGGTGTCGCCGTTGAGACAAACCTCCTCCCGAAGGTACAGGTTGATATCGTAGTATCCAAGATTCCTGTACGTCACGTCATCGAAACCGCAAAGAAGGTTCTTTACACCGGTCATATCGGCGACGGCAAGATCTTCGTCTATGACGTCGAGAACGTCGTCAAGGTCAGAACCGGCGAGGAAGGCTTCGATGCCCTTCAGGACGTTGAATAAAAAGCTATCGCAATTTATCCCTGATATAATAAAATCCTAAAAGCGTTTGAACTCGGATATGCCCTGCGGCACACAGTTTCAAAGAGAGCTGCACACGGTTTTTACGAAACCGAGCTGAGAGTGCATAGATATGCGCCGCAGTGGTAACCCCGAGTAAGTTGCAATCTGAACGGATTCATAATCCCATTAGGTGCGCCGTAGTCCCTGCGTTACAGGGAAGGGCTTTGGCTGAAGCCCGGAGGAAGATACAAGCCTTGACCAAGGTTTGTAGACTGAAAAGATAGGTGGCACCGCGAGTAACAGCACTTGCCCTATTGAATGCTGATTTAGTAGATTTGGAGAGATGTACTTATGTGTTCGATTATGGGTTACTGCAAAAGCGGTGTCTCTTTTTCGGAGTTTAAAAAAGGGTTCGACAGGACAATTTCCCGTGGACCCGACGATTCAAGAATTATTGATACGGGCTATGGGCTCCTCGGCTTCCACCGTCTTGCCATCATGGGCTTGACGCCAGAGGGCATGCAACCGTTCGAATTGGATGGCTCAGCTGTTGTCTGCAACGGCGAGCTTTACGGCTTTGAGAAGCTCAAGGATGAGCTCATCGAAAAAGGCTACAAATTCAAGAGCGGCTCCGACTGCGAGATAATTCTTCCGTTATATTTTGAATACGGGACCGACATGTTTTCGATGCTCGATGCCGAATTCGCAATGATTATATTTGACGGCAGGACAAAAGAGTTCATCGCCGCAAGAGACCCAATCGGTATCCGTCCGCTTTATTATGGCTATGACCGTGATGATAAAATAGTATTCGCAAGTGAACCGAAAAATCTCGTGCCCATATGCGAAAGAGTCATGCCCTTCCCGCCGGGGTGCTACTATAAGGCTGGGGAGTTCATCAGCTACTGCGACATATCCAAGCCTGAGGGTGTTATAAAGGCTGACCTCGATGAGGTCTGCCAAAGCATCCACGACAAATTAACAAAGGGGATCAAGAAGAGGCTTGTGGCAGATGCAAAAGTGGGCTTCCTCCTGTCGGGAGGGCTTGACTCGTCCTTGGTTTGCGCTGTCGCCCAGAGATACTCTGATAAGCCGATTCGCACCTTTGCCATCGGCATGAGCGAGGACGCAATCGACCTCAAGTATGCGAAGCAGGTCGCCGACTACATCCACAGCGACCAAACGGAAGTCATCATCAACAAGGACATCGTCCTGAGCTCTCTTGAGACCGTTATTGAGATGCTCGGCACCTACGACATAACCACAATCCGCGCGAGTATGGGCATGTATCTCCTCTGCAAGTGGATTCACGAGAACACCGACATCCGTGTTCTTCTCACCGGCGAGATTTCGGACGAGCTCTTCGGCTATAAGTACACCGATTTCGCCCCCGACGCCGATGCCTTCCAGAAGGAAGCCGAAAAGCGTGTCCACGAGCTCCATATGTATGATGTTCTTCGTGCCGACCGTTGCATTTCGGTAAACTCTCTTGAGGCACGAGTCCCGTTCGGAGACCTCGATTTTGTTAAGTACGTTATGGCGGTTGACCCGGAAATGAAGCTCAACACCTACGGCAAAGGCAAGTATCTTCTTCGCCATGCCTTCGAGGGCGACTATCTCCCGCACGACATTCTCTACCGCGAAAAAGCCGCCTTCTCCGACGCTGTCGGTCACTCGATGGTCGATTATCTGAAAGAGTATGCCGAGGAGACCTATTCGGATGAAGAGTTTGAAGCTCTCAGCTCCAAATACACCTTTGCGAAGCCCTTCACGAAAGAGTCACTTCTCTACCGTGAAATCTTCGAGAAGTACTACCCCGGCAACGCCGAAATGGTCGTAGACTTCTGGATGCCCAACAAGGAGTGGGAAGGCTGCAACGTCAACGACCCCTCTGCAAGAGTTCTTTCGAACTACGGCGCAAGCGGTGAATAATAAGCATAAAAATACCGGCTCAGTGTGCAATACACCGAGCCGGTTTTTATTTGCTTACTACTTGTTGAACGCCCTCATCAAATTTCCGGCTTCTTCAATGCTTATGTCGTCAGTATCGTATTTTTCCTTGGTATAATCGCCATGCCCTAAGTCAAACTGCTTTATAAACAAGGTTGTGCCGACAGGACCCAAAGCCTCTTCCAAAGCGGAAAAGCCAACAGTTCTGACTTCCATTGGATTATTCAAGTTCACTTGTTTCATAAGTTGCACCTCCGTACATATAGTCCATCATGAATGCCACTGGACTGATTACTCTTACATTCAGCTCTAACCGTGAAGCCATCTTCTCTAATTTAACATCAGTAGTTACCATCACATCCGCATTTGCTCTTTCTGCTAATGCAATGTGGTAACTATCGTAAGTTCGGATATTTGATTGTGAGCGAATCTCACTTGCTCTTGACTCGATTTCATCATCGACATTTACATATGAAGTAATTGAAGAGTAAAGCCTTATCACTTGTTCTCTTTTGTCTAAGTCGTTGATACGGCTGATTTCAAAGCTCAAAGCAGAGCTACCGACTAGTTCATAGATACTTGATTGACATGAGCGAAGAATTCCTTCGATTATCTGCGTCTCCAGATAAACCCGCTCTTGTGTCTGGTCATCAAACGGTCTGTTGTAGCAACAACAATCCAAGTATATCTTCAACGCTCGTCATCTCCTCACATCTTCTCTATATGATATAATACCACAAATCTCAGAACTTATCAACCCCAAATTTAAAACCCCACCGAGCCGCTTTTTTATTCGTCATAGTAAACAATCATCCCACCCAGCTCTTCAAACGCTTCCTTGAAGGTGTCCCAGCCAACGGCGGCTGAACTGCCTGTACTTGGGTCTCTGTACATTATGTTACTAAGTTCATCGAAGCCGTATATGACCACTGCGTGCTCATATGCAGGCCATGTGACCGTCTCACCGGTATCATAGTCGAGCCATTCCTGCCGATATTCAATTCCTGCTTCGATATTGGTTGTATACCAGGCGATAACGGGATTGCCTGAGGTGATGATTTCCTTGATGTCGTCAAGAGTAGCGCCTGTCTTGGCGATTGCACCTGTTTTGAACTCCTCGGCAGTCTCCCTGATAGGCTCGTTAAATACGCCGTAGGAATCCGAATATCTCGGATCGCCGACAAATTGCCTTGCGGGGTTTGCTCCATAGCGCACGCCGTCTGCATCATACCAGGGAATAGGACCCTTCGGCAGAGCCTCAACCAATTCATCCATCGTGACATCGACATCATAATACTTGAGAAGTATGTAAAGCGCAGTAACTTCACAACCTGTCGGATAGTCGGGATATTGGCTGTATTCAATAACGTTGTTGAGACATACGGATGCTATTTCTTCGCTTGGAGATTCAATGTACTCCTGCTTATCTTCTTCAAGAGCTTCCAGTTCGTTCGTGTCTTCGCTTTCAACCTCGTCATCTGAAATATCCAACTTATCTTTATGTGTGAAAGCACAAACTCCGGCAATCATCAAAGCCAGAACCATAAATATTGCAAACAGCCGGTCGTATCTTATTCTTCTTTTTCTTTTCCTTTTCTTTGGCATTTTTTCATCCCTCATAATAAACAATCATCCCGCCCAGTTCCTCAAACGCCTCTTTGAAAGTATCCCATCCCATAGCATGGGAGCTCCCGGTGTTCGGGTCTTTATAGAGGACGTTGTTGTAGTCGTCGAAGCCGTAGATGACGACGGCGTGCTCGTAGGCAGGCCAGCGGACGGTTTCGCCGGTTTCGTAATCTATCCATTCACGGCGGTATTCGATGCCGCCTTCGATGTTGGTCGTGTACCACGCTTCAACCGGGTTGCCGTTTGCGATAATTTCTTTGATGTCTTCAAGGGTAGCACCTGTCTTGGAGATTGCTCCCGATTTGAACTGCTCGGCGGTTTCTCTTATCGGCTCGTTGAATACACCGTATGAGCTCGAGTCCCGCGGGTCGCCTACAAACTCCCGCTCGGGGTTAGCTCCGTAAAGAACGCCGTCGACTTCGTAGGGCACAGGACCCTTCGGCAGAGCTTCGACTATCTCCTCCATAGTCACGTCAACGCCGTAGTATTGCAGAAGTATGTAAAGCGATGCGCTTTCGCACCCGGTCGGATAGTCGGGATGCTGATCGTAATCTATAACGTCGCTGAGATATATCATATTCTGCGGCTTCGTATTATCATAGATGTAAAATCCCACCGCGATAATCACGACAAGTATAAGCACAATTCTGAGTGGATGTCTTTTCTTGGTTTTATCTGTTGCTTTAGCAGTTGCCATAGGCTTCATCTCCATTAATATAATTTTAATGCCGATTAAGCCTCAAGTCAACAGTTCAATTCTTAAGATTTGATTAAGATTTCGCCTGAATATAAAAAATGCCCCGCATTCGGCAGGGCATTAATCTTATTCTTCTTCGATAATTATATCATACTCGGTAGTCTCTTCCGTAGTTTCGTTTTCACCTTCGCTTTCGGAGGTGATGAGCTCAAAATCAACAAACGTAATCCGCATGTAGTTTTCGTCGTCGCTATCGCCGAGCTCCAGGATCTGCGGGATTCCGGTTTTAGAGAACGTCAGCGTATAGACTGCGCCGTTCGTCTCTCCGGAGCAGTAGTCGGACTCTGTGCCCTCGGTGACGTCAAGCTCAAGCGGTACGAGCTTGTCGAACGACTTTGTCACGAGCGCCACAACCGAGCCTACAGGGAACTTTGAGCTGTCAAAGGTGAAGTTCAGCCCCTTGAAGGAGATGGTCGTCTCCTCACCCTTGACGTCAAATATGAGTCCGCTGACTATGGCAGGGGAGGTGAGCTCAATATTCCACCAACCGTCGCTCCAACGCGTCAGGAGCATTTCATAAATGGTGTCGTCAAAGTCGACCTCAGCGGTCGCAGTGAATGCGGTCGGAAGCGATTTCTCATTTGTCACGACCGACTTAAGCGAGCATCCGCTCAGCCCCATTACCAGAATTACCGATAAAAATACTACAGTTATTTTTCTTAGATTTTGCCTCAAACTCAATCAAGCCCTCTCGAAGTTCTTGAAAAGCTCAGGCAGATAGGAAATAATGTCGCTTGCCAGCATCCCTGTTCTTGACAGCCGCTTCGAGACCTCTTCGCAGGAAGCTCCCATGGCGTATACTCCGAGTATTCCGGCGGCAACGGGGGATTTCCTTTGAGCCGTGAACGAAGCTATCAGCCCCGCCAGCAGGTCTCCGCTCCCGCCTTTTGAAAGCCCGTTGTTTCCGAACATCGTGACATACGATTCTTCCGAATTTACAATCAGCGTCGAGCAGGATTTCGAAATGACGGTCACGCCATAGTCGTTAGCCAGTCTCTTAGCAATAGCATAGCGGTCTTTGACGGCAGTCCTTGTGTCGACCCCGGCGAGCCTTGAAAGCTCCGCAGGATGGGGTGTCAGGATGATATCTGTCTTTGCTTTTCTAAGGCATTCTATGCGCTTTGAGACAAGGTTTATGCCATCGGCGTCTATAATTATGGGACAATTTGCATTTTCGATAACAGCTTCGAGGACAGCCATAGTGCTCTCGGATTGCCCGAGCCCACAGCCGATTAAAACAGCATCGGAAGCCTTAAGCAATTCAAGAATCCCCTCAAGCTCGTGCTCGGTGGGTTTAATAAACCCGTCCTCGTCCGAATGGCAGGGGAACAGGGTGCACTCCATGACGTTCGAAGCAAGCGAAATCGCCGACCGCTCAGTCGTGCAGACGCTAATAAGCCCGACGCCGGAACGAAGAGCCGACATGGTCGAAATAGCCGCCGCTCCGGGGTATCTGTCTGAACCGACTACAGACAAAAGTCTTCCGAAAGTGCCCTTATGGGAGTTCACGGGACGGCTCCCGATATTCTCACGCATCAGAGCTTCGGCAATGTATTTGTCGACAACTTTAATATCTCCGCCGTCCGGTTCCAAAACGGCAGAGATGTGGACATTATTTTCTTGTGCGGCAAGCTCGGCGTTGTATAGGGCTTCCCATGAAATTGTTGAGGTAGTATTCATAATTCAGTATGCGATAACAATCGCGGTCGCGACGGTGTCGGTGTGGGTGATGCTGACGGTGAACTGCGTGTCTCCCGCCAGTTCAGCCGCCTTGCCGGTAAGCTCTATGTAGGGAGCACCTAAGTCGTCCCGGAGCACAGATACTTCTTTTAACTTGAATCCTCTTATGCCTGTCCCAAGAGACTTCGAAAATGCCTCTTTTGCGGCGAAGTTTCCGGCAATCGTCTGGGGGTTCATCTTCTTTTTAGTGAACATCGCAAGCTCACTTTCCGAGAAAATCCTCTCAAGAAATGTCGGAATTCCGATGCTTTTCTCAATCCGTGAGATGTCTATGCAATCAATTCCAACTTTCATGACAGCCTCGGAAGATAGACGGAAATCATCTGAAGGGTTTTCTCGTCGGGAGTGAAATAGAGATAAATCTTTCCATTCTGTGGGTCGCTGAATTCGATTGTATAGACATCGCCCTCGTCGCCCTCGACGCTGTAGGCAACAGCGTCGCCCTGATCTTTTCTTGAATGATAGAAGCCGGTTGCATCTCTCAGATCAAAACTGCAAAGAGATTTTCTCTTTTTTCTGTCGATAATTTTGTCGACGGAGATATTGGTTCCCGCAACGCAGTATTCATACTCAACATTGAGCCTGCCGATGAGATAATATCCGAGATAGATTATTCCCACAGCCAGCATAATTCCGAGCACAAGCCCGACAAGAAAATATACACTGGTGAATATGTTTATCATAAGTAACAGCACCGCCAGTCCCAATACAAACGAAAGAATGGTAATCAGATACTGTTTTGTTCTGTCCGATTTTGTGAATGGTCTTGAAACCAACTGCTCTCTTATAGTTTCCATGGTTTATAGTCCTTTCAAATTATGCCGCCGTTCACCGAGATAACCTGTCCCGTGATGAATCCGGCTTTATCGCTCGCTAAAAATGCTATCGTTTTTCCCACGTCCGATGGCTTGCCAATCCGGAGGAGGGGAGTCTCCTCGCAGAGCTCGCTGATTGTCTCGTCGGTAAGCTCCGAGTTCATGTCCGTATCTATAACTCCCGGGGAAACGCAGTTTACTCTGATTCCGGATGGACCGAGCTCCTTCGCAAGAGCCTTGGTAAACCCGATAATTCCCGCTTTACAGGCGGAGTACACAACTTCACACGAGGCTCCGACCTCGCCCCACATTGAGGCGATATTTATAATCACGCCGTCGTGCCGCTTGATCATATCGGGCACTGCACGCTTGGTGCAAAGCATCGCTCCAAGGAGGTTCACGTCGCTCAGGTTCTTAATCTCCTCGTCGCTCATATCCTGCAACAGCCCGATATAAGCTACGCCTGCGTTATTCACAAGCACCGAAATCTCGCCGAGGTCGTCATGAATGTCTTCAAACATCTTATCAAGTGCATCCGAATCCGAAATATCCGCCTTGAATGCCTCCGCAACTCCGCCGAAGTCCGAAATCTCTTTGCAGACGCTTTTTACGGCTTCATAGTTTGTCCTATAGTTCACAGCCACGGCATACCCGAGCTTTGCAAGCTCCACGGATGCCGCCGCACCGATGCCTCTTGAGCCACCTGTAACAAGAGCTACCTTCATCCAATCACCTCTTCATATTATTATAACGTATTTATTCACGGTTTGCAAGTATGAAAAACGGCGCAATATTGCGCCGCTTGAGATTGCTATTCAAGATAGTAGATAACCACCGAATAAGTGTCGAAATCGTTCTGCCAGTAGGCATAGATAGACGCATTTTTCAAAGAGGGAATACCCAAGTCCTCGCCGAGAGGAACCGCAGCCTCAGCTCTTAAGTCTCCCGAGGCGATTTCGCTTTCTATAATCGCTTTCAGTTCTTCGGTTGTCTCTGCATAGAGATTTTGCGTGAAATAGTAGACGCAGTCTTCCGAATCAGCTGTGGGAGTGGAATCCATATCCCATACATGGTCGATAGCCATAACGCCGTCGGTCACCATGAAATAGGTGTGAAACGCTCTTCTTCCTTCATAATCGGGGACAAAGTCGTCCCAGGTGCAGTCGACGTGATACCACTTGTCATCAATGCAGACCATATTCCATGCGTGGTCCTCGCCGTCCGAGGAGCCGCTGACGATTATCGACTCAATTCCGAGCATGTCCATCATGAGCTGAAATGTTGTTGTGTAACCCATGCAGATTGCCTCGCCATAGATAAGCGCGCCGAACGGTGTGCTTGAATCCGATTTCGCCGAGCCGATGAGGTTGAGCTCGTCGAGGTCGTAGGTGACGTGTGTCGTGATATAGTCATGAGCCGCCAGTATAATCTCGTAGTCGCTCATTCCGTCGGCATAGAATACGGCTATAGCGTCCGAAGCCGCCTGTAAAATAAGCAGGTCGTCGCTTGAAAGTGCGCTCGTATCGCCGGTCTTATAGGCTTCGACAACAGCGGTGTTGTCATAAATTCCGGATTCGCTTTCCGCCTCTTCCGTGCTCTCTTCCGGCTCTTCTTCATCTGCTTCCGAAGAGTAGGTGTAATCCGCCACATCGGTGGTGACGTCAGCAAAAGCGTCTTCTTCTCCGCAGGCAGTGAAGATTGAAAGCGAAATTGCGGATATCAGCAGTATTGATATAAGTTTCTTCATAATTTTATGCAATCGTTATGCCGGTATAGTAGTGGTGCAGAATCTGGTCGAAGCTGTACCCTGCATAGATGGCATAAAGATTTGCTCCTTCCTGAGACATTCCGACTCCATGACCGTAGCCATAGGTGACGAAGGTAAACACACCGTTCGAATAGCTGACGGTGAAGCAAGCCGAGCGGATATTCAGAATGTAGGTTCTGAACACATACGCCGTCAGAGTTCTTTCCGTTCCCGAAACGACAGCCGTGGTGTGACCGTCAATCGCGATATTTCCGACATATCCGCCGTCGGTATAGGAGAGGATCTGAATCCAGTTTGCGTAATTGTCCGAAAGAGTGATGTTGGTCTTCGATTCAATCTTCTTTTTGAGCTCTTCCGCGGTGTAGGTGGTGACTCTTCCGTAGTTGTCGGTATCGAGAAAATCATATTCGCTAACAACCGACTGGAGATATTCTCTGTCTCCGCCCCAGACGTTTTCGCTCGAGCAGGTGACACCTGCGGTAGCGGCACAGTAAACCGACAGGATATATTCGCCGTCATAGTACATAGCCAGTCCGTCGACAGCCTCTACACACTGGATAATCTTGTCGGGCACGCCTGATTTGAGGGGAACGGAAGCATATTCGCCCTTCGCCTCGTAATATTTGATGTAGGTATAAACGGCGACTGCCTGAGCCTTTATCGTCTCTTCCTCCATAGAAGTTCCGACCTCACTGTAGGTGACCTGACATACTATGTCAAAGGCGTTGCCGGTGACGTATCTTCCCGAACTGCTGTCATACACGGTGACGATGTCGTCCTTGTAGCTCTTGCCGTTATTCAGATTGTCGTTTGCATAACTGCTCGTCGTGCTCGAAGAAACATACCAGATGTTACTTGATGAGTCGCTGTCGGTGGATTCTTCGTCTTCGTCAACATCGACATCCTCGTCAAGGTCAACATCCTCGTCGATATCAATGTCCTCTTCCGTGGTGGTTTCCTCGGTTGTGGTAGTGACCGTAGTGGTTGCCGCTGTTGTGGTTGTGGTAGTGCCGGCTGTCGTCGCCGATGTTTCCTCGGGAGCCGTTGTCGTAGCGACCTCGGTCGTTTCGGGAACCGTCGTGACTGCGGTTACCTCTGTTGTTACCGGCGCAAATATCTCGTATGAGTCGATATCCGCTTTCTGTATCTGGGAATCGTAGTATTTGACAACTTCTGCGACTTCTTCCGTCAAGTTTTCGGCTTCAGCCACGTCTTCCGCTTCATCTGACAGCGCCGAAGCGGAATCGCTGTCGAAGGTTATGTCGTTCAAGACTGTGCTCTCAGCCAGGACTCTTATATAGTTCAAAGCGGCGGAATAAATGAGCACCAGACTCAGGATGATTATGATCCGTTTAAGAGTAAATCTTTTCTTCAAAGCGTCAGCTCCTTTCTGTCAAAGATTCTTGCCAATAATTTCCGTGTTTATTCAGGATCAATAGTTGTAGCTTACGCTGTCCGGCTTGTGTCTTGAGGAGTTCTTCTCATATGTATAGCCGGATATATCCTCGCCGTCTCTTACCTTTCTTGCAACGACGACCCAACGTGAATCGCTGAAATCGTAGGCGCATGTAGAGAGGGTCAGGAACTCATCACCATATTCGCATTCGATATTGCTTGTGTAGTAGGTTCTGAGCATAATGTTTTCATAGAAGTAGTTGTAATCTTCCTCGGTGTCGAAGTTGCGGCACTTGTAGTACTCGAAGAGCGGCTCGCTGTCCTGCCATTCGTAAATGCCGATAAGGAAGCAGGCGACGATGACATACTCGTTTTCTTCCCAGAGTGTGTCGAAGTTGATGACGTAGTTGTTCTGAACGACGCTTACGCCGTCTTTATAGTCTAAGAGATGACGGAAGAATGTGCCGTTCGCCATGCTGTGCCCATAAAGGGTGATGTTGTCCGCATGACTTGTGGCGGTTATCGGAACCTTATAGTCGGCGTAAATACAGCCGGCGGAGGACTTTGTCCGCTCAAACGAAAGCTCAAGATATTCCGAATTGTCGTCCGCCTGAACGACGGGGTAATCTATGTACGGGTCTCCGCTTGAATCGGTCAGTGTCGGGATGCAAATCCAACCAACGAAGTCGTTGTTCTGCTCATAGTACTCAACGTATTTTTCGAGCATTTCGGGCTCGGGCTCCGGCTCGGTGGTAGCCTCCGTGGTGGTTGTCGGAACGGTGGTAGCCTCGGTGACAGCGGTGGTTGTCCCTTCGGTGACCTCCGGCTCTTCAATCTGCTTTGAGCACCCTGTAAAGATGCTGATTGCCATCACTGCGGCAAGAAAAAGTGCTGTCTTGTTGATTGGTTTTGCCTGATTCATTCAATTATACTCCTTATGGGTTGTGATTTATTCGTCGTCTTCCGTGTAATATTGATAGTCCGGTCCGTCATCGTCCGGCACACTCATGCCATATGCAATGTAGTAAGCCGCCGGCTTTCTGGCGTTCGGATTTGATTTGTAGGTGTAAACGCTCGGGTCCTCGCCGTCGTGAAGCTTTCTCGCAACAATTACGCAACGCAAATCCGAAATCTCGTAGGAGCAGGTGGAGAGGGTGATATACTCATCATCCATCGTGCACTCGATATCGGTGGTGTAGTAGTTGCGATAGAGGATATTCTGATACCAATAGTCGAAATCCTCGATTGTATCGAAATCGTAGATTGTATGATAAGCGAAGAGGGGATTGTCGTCCTGATAATCGTAGATGCCGATTATGAAGCACGCAACCACGATATACTGGTTCTCCTCGTAGAGAGAAGAGAAGGTGATAACCCTGTTGTTGGAAACGGTCGAAATGCTTTCTTTATAGTCAAGCAGGTGCCTGAAATATGTTCCGCTCGCCATGCTGTGCCCGTAGATAATGAGGTTCTGCGAATTGCCTTCTGCGGTGATTTTCTCGTTATAGTCGACAAAAAGCGCACCGTAGGTCGCCTCACTTCCGAAAACATCGTGAGTGAGATAATAGTCGTTGTCGGTTGTCTGCATGACAGGGTAGTCGATATATGCGTTTCCGTCGCTGTCGGTCAGCGTGTCAATCGAAAGCCAGCCTACAACGTCCGGGTTTATGTCGTATATAGCCTCAAAGCTCGAAAGCATTCCCGTGGGGTATTTCGAGACCGTTGCGGTAGTGTCGCTGTCGGTGCTTGTATCGTCTGTGACGTCAACAGTCACGTCCGAGGTCAGGGTGTCATCGGAGCTCTCGGTCTCTTCAGTGGTGTCGGAAGAGTGGTAGAGGTTCGAGAGATACTCCTGATTTTCATACATGTCGCTTGTTCCGAACTCATAGACATAGACGGTATAGCCGCAATAAATAAGCGCACAGACTGAGCCTAAGTACACGACTTTTCTTATTATTTCTTTAATGCTGTCGCCCTTCCACGGAAGAAGCTCTTTGATTCTTCCTTTGAAGGAACGGTCCCGTTCCTGCGCTTCGGCAGGGCGAACCTCGTTGAGCATTGACATTATGATTCGATTCTCCTTTTAAGAGACGTGCCCGGATAAGCTATTTCAGAATTTCAACAGCCGTTTCGAGCGAATACAGAACAGCCATAAGGCGGTTTCTGAGCCTTACATCCACGTCTGCCGCAGGCTCGCTTAAGGCAAGATTTTCGGTGATTTCTTTGTCTTTGGTAACGACGGAAACATATATAGTCCCGACGGGTTGCTCTTTCGTGCCGCCGGTCGGTCCCGCAATTCCGGTTATCCCGACTCCGACGTCCGCCCCGGACTTTTCAAGAGCGCCTTTTGCCATCGCAAGGGCGACCTCTTCCGAAACAACGCCGTGCTCTGTGATGAAATCCTGTGGAATCCCAAGAAGTTCGGATTTTATTCGTTCCGAATAGGTTACAAGCCCACATTCGAACATCTCGGAAGCTCCCGAGACGGAAGTGATTGAGCTCGCCAGCATTCCTCCCGTACAGCTTTCCGCCGTGGCGACATGAAGCTTATTCGCAATATAATATTGTACTACATTTTGTGCCGCTTTGTCAATATATGTCGGAATTTCGGCAGGGTTAAGCCCGGAAATTCGTCTTAATTCACATGAAAGCATACTCTTTTCGCCTCAAAAATCGTACTCAATATATGGCTTGTAGGTTTCAACTGTGATGCCCTCGACCGCTTCCTCAATCAGCGGCTCGAAGTCGAAAGCGTTCTGCGCTTCTTCAACATCTTTAAGAACCGGCTTGGTCTTCGGATGCTTCGGGGTGAATACCGTACAGCAGTCCTCGTAGGGCTCTATCGAAATGTCGAAGGTGTCGGCTTTGTAAGCCCTGTCGATAATCTCCTGCTTGTCAAGCCCGATACATGGGCGGAAGACCGGCATCCTGCAAACGGCGTCGGTCGTGACCATAGCGGCGGTCGTCTGCGAGGCAACTTGACCGATGCTCTCGCCGGTAACAAGTGCCTGATACTCGTACTTTTCGGCGACTCTCTGTGCTATCTCCATCATGAGCCTTCTCATAATGATAGTGAAAAGCTCCTCGGGGCAGTTGTCCCTGATAGCCTCCTGAATTTTTGTAAATGGCACGATGAACACGGACATGGTTCCGCAGTATTCCGTCATCTTGCAGGCGAGTCTCTTTACTTTTATGAGTGCTCTTTCGGATGTATAAGGCGGCGACTGGAAGTGGATTCCTCCGATAACGACGCCACGCTTCGCCATCATGATTCCCGCAATAGGGGAGTCGATTCCTCCCGAGAGAAGGAGCAAAGCTCTTCCCGAGGTCCCGACCGGCAATCCTCCTGCGGCGTCAATGTCCGGAAGGTGAACATAAGCCGCTCTGTCTCTTATCTCGCATATAACCGTGAGCTCAGGCTTCTTTACGTCGACCTTGAGGCGCGGGAACTTCTCGAGTATCATCCCGCCGAGCTCCGCCATAATCTGCATCGAGTTCATCGGGAAGCTCTTGTCCGAACGCTTCGCAACGACTTTGAAGGTCTTTGCACTCATAAGCTCGTCCGACAGATTTTCTTCCACAGCCTTGAAGATGGCATCAAGGTTCTTCTCAGCCGGAATCGCGACACATATCTTCGAGAAGCCGTAGACTTTTCTTATCCTGTCGAAAGCCTCGTCAAAGTCGATGTCGTCGCTCTTCGGCTCGATGAACAGCGTCGACTGAATCTGCCGGCATTCAAACTCTCCGAGCGGCGCAAGCCTTCTCTTAACGTTTCTCATCAGTGTCTGCTCGAATGTCTGGCGGTTCAAGCCTTTCAGGACTATTTCGCCGTATTTGCACAGTATAATCTTCTGCATATTTTTACTTCCTTATTTTCGCAAGATTTTTCATGCCGTCAGATACGGCTTCCGCAAGAGTGTCGATGTCGTTTTCACTCGTTTCGTAGGAAAAGCTCAGCCTTATGATGCTGTCAAGATACTTTTCCGGAACTCTGAACTCCGTCGGCACATCGCTCGTTTTTCCTTTGGAGCAGGCAGACCCGCTCGAAACGAAGATATTCTTTTCTTCAAGGAAATGAAGCATCGTCTCGCTCTTGATGTTCGGCACAGCAATGCTTAATACATACGGACTTGCCGAAACACCGGAGAGAATCACAGCACCTATTCCGGAAAGCTTTTCTCTTGCGTAATTGTTGATTTCAGTGGCGTGATTATATCTTTCAGCAAGATTTGCATTCAGAATTTCAACCGCCTTACCGAAAGCGTAAATCAACGGCACCGGCTCGGTTCCGGAACGGATGCCCTTCTGCTGTCCGCCGCCGACCATCAGGGGACTGAGGCGGACGCCTTTTCTTATAAACATCGCTCCGATGCCCTTGGGAGCATGAATCTTGTGTCCGCTCACGGTGATTACGTCGGCACTGAGTTTCTTCTGCGAAATCGGAATCTTCTCGAACCCCTGCACGCAGTCGCAGTGGGTGAAGCAATCGGGATAACGCTTCTTGATTCTCTGGAACGCCTCGCCAATCGGAAGCACATATCCGTTTTCATTATTGACAAGCATTGCGCTTATCAGGCAGGTATTTTCATTTACAGCTTCGAAAAGAGACTCAGCCGTAATCTCACCGTTCTCGTCGGGGCTGACCCGAACCACTTCGAAGCCCTTCTCTTCGAGCCTGTCGAAAGCCTTCTCGACCGACGGATGCTCAACTGTGGTCGTCACAACCCTTTTTCTGCGCTTGCCATAGGTTTCGGCGATTCCGAAGATAGCCGTGTTGTTGCCCTCGGTGGCACCCGAGGTGAATATAATCTCGCCCTGCTCGGAAGTAACTCCGAGAGCTGACATGATTTGCTTTTTCGAGTATGCAATAAGCCGCTCCGCATCAATTCCCAAGCGGTGCAGGCTTGACGGATTCCCGTAAACCTCCGTCATCGCATATACAGCCGCCTCGCTCACTTCATCCATTACCTTCGTAGTGGCGGCGTTATCAAGATAAATACATCTGTTATCACTCATATGTAATACAAATCTAACCCCCAAATTATTGCATGGAGTCACAAAAAATCCATAGCTTTTTTTATTATAACGCATCTTGCGAAAAAAATCAATTCTTGAAGCCGAAGTTTCACAAAACCATCTACTTGTCGCTTGATTATTCCCGGGTGTTGTGCTAAAATCGTCATAATGAACCTATGGAGGAGGGAAGACGTGCTCGGAATCTATATCCATGTTCCTTTTTGCCTGAGAAAATGCCCCTATTGCGCTTTTTATTCGGTAACCTACAGCGAAAGCCTCAAGGACGATTATGTCAACGCTATTGCGAGAAATATCCGCAGATATTCCGACATGCGTCTGCCGTGTGATACCGTCTATTTCGGCGGCGGAACGCCCTCGCTTCTGACTCCCGGAGACGTAAATACCGTTATGGAAGCAATCCGTTCGAGCTTTAACCTCTCTCCATCAAGTGAGATTACCATGGAAGCAAATCCCTCTTCAGTGACTTCCGACAGCCTTTCCGGCTACTATAGAATGGGAGTAAATCGCCTCTCCTTCGGCGTGCAGTCCCTTAATGACAACGAGCTCAGAGCTCTCGGGAGGCTCCACGACGCAAAAACCGCCCTGAACGCAATAGATATGGCGCGAACAGCCGACTTTGAGAACATCTCCTGCGACCTGATGATAGGCACACCCTACCAAACTATAGACAGCCTTCTTAGTTCCTGCCGGCAACTGACAAGCCTCGGCATCCCGCATATCTCCTCCTATATGTTGAAGATTGAGGACGGCACGCCCTATGATTGCAACGAGATTCGCAATTCCGTAGCCGACGAAGACACCGTCTGTGATATGTATCTCGCCCTCTGCGACGAACTGAGAACCATGGGCTACGAACGCTACGAAATCTCGAATTTCGCGAAGACCGGGCTCCGCTCTCGTCACAACATGAAATACTGGACCGGCGAGGATTACCTCGGTTTCGGTCCATCCGCACATTCACTTTTCAATAGCAAGCGCTTCTATGTCCCAAACGATTTGAAAACCTATATCGCTTCCGAAGCTCAACCGGAGCTTATTGAGGACGCCGAACCCGACCGTCTCGAAGAATACATCATGCTTTCGCTTCGGCTGAGCGACGGCATGTCCCTCGAAATAGTAAATGATCTCGGCGGCAACGCATACGCCGTAACCGAAAAAGCCAAGCCCTATGCCGATGCCGGATTCCTCAGCCTCACCGACAACCGCATCACCCTCACCGACAAGGGCGCACTCGTGTCGAACAGCATAATATTTGAGCTCTACTCCGCCGCAACAGGCGAGTGAATGAAATCCCTGCCAAGTGGCGGGGACTTTTGTTTGCATGAGTACAACCGACAGTTGAATTAACGCAAAATCAACTCCGTTGCGCTCAACCAACGATTGTGATATAATACAACCATCTCGAGATAACATGCGCAATAGCATTGCGCAGAAAGGCGGCTACAATCATGACAATAGGCGAAAGGATTTCGGATTTAAGGCGAAACAGGGGACTCACTCAGGAACAGCTCGGCGACGCTGTCGGCGTTTCGGCACAGGCTGTGAGCAAGTGGGAGAACGGCGGCACGCCCGACGTCATGCTCCTGCCGATTCTGGCAGACAAGCTCGGCGTCACCATCGATGAGCTCTTCGGCAGAAGTGCCCACGACTCAAAACCAATGTCAGATACTATAAAGGATTATCTTTCAAGCATCCCGGGCGACAAGAGGCTTTACGAGCTGTTTTCGCTTTCTCTGGCAATGTTTTCGGGACTTGAACCGATAGCAAACTTTATAGACGATGCCGACAAAACCGTCTTCCAGATTCGTCCGTCAGCCTATGCCAATGTGGGCTTCGGCGACGATATTTCATGGCTCCGCACAGTTGTTGCGGACGATAGCGGCATCATGCTTTCCATCTTCGCAGAGGATTGCCCGATGACCTTGATTCTGCCGGAGCCTGAGTGCGGTTACAAGCATAATCTTGCCACTGAGGAGGAATACACCAAGCTTTTTGCGGCACTCGGCAGAAAGAATGCTATGAAAGTGGTTCTCTGGCTCGCTTCGGGTGATTCCGCTGGTGACAACTATATCCACGCTTCAACCGTTTCGCATGGAGTAGGGATTTCTCAGGACGAAGCCGAAGAAATTCTTTCTGACCTCGAATCCGCCGGACTGTTAGGTGCAATGAACATTGGGTACGAATCAAAAACCATTCGGGCTTATTCTTTGAATGATTATTGCGGTCTCGTGCCGTTTCTTTACTTAGCCAGATGGATTTTGCTTCGCAACAGTGCCGTGTACTGTGCCATCTGCAACCGCAAAAAGCCGTACCTTGAAAATATTTAAAACACCTATTGACATCGAAACAGACATAGTGTATAATCATAGTTAGCAAATGCTAACTGAATCTCGGGAGGAATTATCATGAAAAATAAAACAGCCCCAAAGAGCAAAGACTACTTTCGCTCATTCTACAAGGGAAACAAACTACTATTCGTCGCAGTTCTGCTGATAACGCCATTTCTGACTGCCGCATATCTCTCAATAACCGTACTTATAGGACAGCTCTTGGACATAATCACTGACGGAACCGAAGCCCAGCTTCTGAGGGTAGCGCTTCTGATTCTTGTCGCAATAGTAGCTTACTTCATCCTTGGTATTTTAGAGGGAAGATTGAAAGCCCGTTTCATCCAGAAAGCCGTCAGGAATTATCGCAACTTCTGCTATGGCAAGCTCACCGCAAAAGCAATTTCGGCATTTTCAAAAGAAAACACCGGCAGATACCTCTCGGTTCTCACAAACGATGTAACCGCAATCGAGGACAAATATCTTGCCAACATCTTCGATGTCGTCTTTGACCTGTTTCTCTTTGTCGCAACGCTTTGCCTACTGATGTACTATAGCCCTGTTCTGACGGTGGTTTCTATTGTTCTTTGCATACTGCCGTTGGTAGTCGCAATCTCGATGGGAGGGAAGATGGCTGAAAACGAAAAAGCCGTCAGTGAGCAGAACGAGAAGTTCGTCGGCTCCCTTCAGGATTTACTCAGAGGCTTCTCGGTAATCAAGAGCTTCAAGGCTGAATCGAGAGTGAAAACCGTCTTTTCGAGCGAGAACGAACAGCTTGAAGATAAGAAATTCTCCCGCCGCTGGTATCAAAGACTTATGTATGTCTCCTCAGTCGCTGCATCGCTCTTCATGCAGTTGGGACTTTTTGCAGTTGCAACTTTTCTGGCGCTCAGAGGAAACATCACCGTCGGTACGGTTCTCATATTCGCAAACGGTGCAAACTACCTCGTCAGCCCGATTCGTGAGCTCCCTCAGCTCTTCGCCGGAATCAAATCCGCTAAGGCTCTGGTTGTCAAGATGTCCGAGGTCGCCGAAGAAAATGTTCGCAATGACGGCTTGAAGATAGATGCAGACCTCAAAAACGAAATCGCTCTTAAAGATGTCACATTCGGCTATGGTGAGGACACGATTCTCAACGGCATCAACTTGAATCTCAAAAAAGGTGGCAGATATGCCATTGTCGGAATGTCGGGAAGCGGCAAGTCAACGCTTCTTAATCTCCTGATGGGCGCAAATTCAAATTATAGTGGTTCAATCACCATTGATGGTCATGAGCTCAGAGATGTCAACGCCGACAGCCTCTATGATGTCATGAGCCTTATCGGTCAGGACGTTTTCTGCTTCAACGACACTATCAAGAACAATATCACCATGTTTGGTGATTTCCCCGAAACGGAAGTCAGAACAGCCGCCGAGCGTGCTGGTCTTGACAAGCTGATTTCCGAGAAGGGCTATGACTACATCTGTGGCGAAAACGGCAACGGTCTCTCCGGTGGTGAACGCCAGAGAATCTCGATTGCAAGATGCCTTCTCAAGGGCACTCCGGTTCTTCTCGTCGACGAAGCCACCGCCGCTCTCGACGCCGAAACCGCCAAGAGCGTCAATGAATCTATACTTAATCTTAGTGATGTCACCAGTGTGACCGTCACTCACCGTCTCGAAGAAAGCATATTGAAGTTATACGACGAAATCTTTGTCTTAAGGGAAGGCAAAATCGAGGAGCAGGGCGATTTCAACTCCCTCATGCAGGAAAACGGACTGTTTTACTCTTTGTATACTCTTTCAAATACATAAAATGATAATTCGGTAGCAAAAAGCCCTTGCATGAAAATGCAGGGGCTTTTAAAGTTACAGGGCTGTTTTCTTCCAAAGCGTGCTCGAAGCTCTCAGCTTCTTCACTATCTCAGTAATCATCTCAATAATATAGTCGACATCTTCTGTGGTATTGTCTTCCGACAGCGTAATCCTGAGCGCACCTTTCGCCCATTCGTCCGTCAGACCGATAGCCTTGAGAACATGCGACGGCTCGGCGTCGCCTGTGGTGCAGGCTGACCCTGACGATACGCAGATACCCTTCATGTCAAGAAGCAGTGCAAGGCTCTCACCCTCAATCCCATAGAACGAGATATTCGCATTTCCGGGAAGCCGACAGCCTCTGTCGCCGTTGAGCCTCGTCTTCTCAATTTTAAGAAGCCCGTCGATGAGCCTTTCTCTGAGGGATAAAACATACTCCGAACGCTTCTCTATATCCGTAGTCGCATCCGCAATCGCCTGCCGAAGTCCCATTATGTAGGGGACATTTTCCGTCCCGGCACGCTTGCCGACCTCCTGCTTGCCGCCGTGAATAAACGACGGCAGATTGATGCCTTTTCTGACCAGAAGAGCCCCGATGCCCTTGGGAGCATGAATCTTGTGTCCCGAAAGGGAGAGCATGTCCACGCCCAGAGCCTTGAAATCAACGGGCATATTCCCGACAGCTTGCACGGCGTCGGTATGTATGAGGACGCCGTATTCGTGGCAGATTTCCGCCATTTCCGAAACCCTCTGAATCGTCCCGATTTCGTTGTTCGCAAGCATGATGCTGACAACGGCGACGTCATTTCCGATAGCTTTTCTTAAATCCTCAGGCTCGATAATGCCGTTCTCAGGGCAGGGGAGATAGGTAACCTCACACCCCTTGGCTTTCAGATATTCGCATGTCTTGAGAACAGCATGGTGCTCAAGCTTCGAAGTAATAATTCTCTTCTTGCCCGTCAGCTCAACCGCCGACTTGATCGCCCAGTTGTCCGCCTCGGTTCCGCATGAGGTGAAGAACACCTCGTCCGGCTCAGCACCCAAGCACTTCGCAATATCCGCTCTTGCCTGCCTTATGGCTTTTGCGGAAGCGGTAGCGGGGGAGTAGAGCCCCGACGGATTCGCAAAGTTCTCCTGAAACCATGGCATCATCGCATTCATAACGCTGTCCGAAACTCTCGTTGTTGCGGCGTTGTCGGCATAGATATATTGCTTATCCATTCCTGAGCCCTTCTTTCAGCTTGGTGTATGCTCCGACCGCCAGACGGTCGCACCGTTCATTTTCCGGGTGCCCTGCATGTCCCTTCACCCAGACGAATTTTATATCATGAATCCCGTCGAGTTCAAGAAGCCTCTCCCAAAGGTCGGAATTGAGAGCGGGCTTTTTATCGGATTTAATCCAGCCGTTCTTCTTCCATGATTTCGCCCAGCCCTTTGTCATGCCGTTCACGAGATACTGCGAATCGGTCGTGAGAATGACCTTGCACGGCTCATTCAGTGCTTCCAAGGCATAGACCGCCGCCGAAAGCTCCATGCGGTTGTTGGTCGTGGATTCCTCCGCACCGCTCATCTCTTTTTTTATTCCTTTGTAGTCGAGTATCGCGCCCCAACCGCCGGCTCCCGGATTCCCCGAGCAAGCTCCGTCGGTGTATATCTTAACAGTTTTCAAATTGTCACCGCCATTTCACAAGAGCTATTGTACTCTAAATTCTCCCCAAGTTCAAGTATTTTAAGAGAATTTCGTTGACATCAACCTCCCACGGGTATATAATTGAAACAGCTTAAATACTTCCGGGAGGTCAAAGAATGAATAATTATAAAGAAATAATGCGGCAGGAATGCGTAGATAACCGCTTCACCGCCGGCGTGAATATGCTCGTACTGCAAAATGGCAAGGAGCTTATCTACGAGGATTTCGGCTACAGAGACATGGAAAACAAGGTGCCTTTTTCGAGGGACACAATAATGCGCCTCTACTCAATGAGCAAGCCGATAACCGCCGCCGCAGTCATGATTCTCATGGACAGGGGACTCCTTGACATCTCGAACTGCCTTTGCTGGTTCTTCCCGGGCTTCAAGCCGACCTATACCTATAAGGACGGCAAGCGCGTAAAGACTCAGAACGAGATTATGGTTAAAGATTTACTAAACATGACCTCCGGAATCCCTTATCCCGGAGAGGGCATCGCCGAGCAGCAGGTCTCGGAGGTCTTCTGGGAGCTCGGTCAGCGCATCGCCGGCGACAACCCGATGACGACTATGGAATTTGCCAAGAGAATCGCCGAGTGCGATTTGAGCTTTGACCCCGGCGAGAAGTTCATGTACGGTTCTTCTGCGGATATCTTGGGCGCCGTAGTCGAGCTTATTTCCGGCATGAAATTCGGCGAATTCCTCCAAAAAGAGATTTTTGATCCCCTCGGCATGGTTGACACCGGCTTCTGGGTCCCGCCGGAGAAACAGCCGAGACTCTCGAAGATATACCGCACCAACTACGAAAAGTGGTGCATCGAGGAAGAGGACAAGGACCGCAACCACCTTGGCATCAGATACTCGATGGTAAAGCCGCCTGAGTTCGAATCGGGCGGAGCTGGACTCGTCTCGACGCTCGACGATTATGCCAAGTTCGCCACCATGCTCCAGAACGGCGGTGAATACAACGGCAAGAGAATCCTCTCAAAAGCCGCCGTTAAATACATGACGTCCGCAAGCCTCATGCCTTGGCAACAGAAGGATTTAAGCGAGCACTGGGGCGGGCTCAGAGGTTACAGCTACGGCAACCTCATGCGCAACTGCGTCGACTCCGGTCAGACCCTCATCTTCGCCGAAAAAGGCGAGTACGGCTGGGACGGCTGGCTCGGACCCTACTTCTCAAACAGCCCCGAAAGCGGTCTCACGATCCTCATCGGCATGCAAAGAGTCGACTGCGGCACCTGCGGCATGACAAGAAAGCTCATCAACGCTGTCAGAAGCGATTTGGATCTGTAATACAAGCAATAAAAAAGCACGGAGAGCCGAAACTCTGCCGTGCTTTTATTATGTCCGAATTATTTTTCAAGCGTCCCGCTCGAAAGAGCTTTAAGATAAGCGTTTATGAACCCATCAAGCTCTCCGTCCATGACTGCCTGAACGTTGCCGTTTTCGTAGCCGGTGCGGTGGTCTTTGACGAGGGTGTAGGGCATGAAGACGTAGGAGCGAATCTGCGAGCCCCAGGCGATTTCCTTCTGGACGCCCTTGATGTCCTCGATTTTGGCGAGGTGTTCGCGCTCTTTGATTTCAACCAGCTTCGCAACGAGCATCTTCATGGCGTAGTCGCGGTTCTGGACTTGACTTCTCTGGGTCTGGCAGGATGTTACGATTCCTGTCGGGATGTGCGTCAGTCTGACTGCCGAGCTCGTCTTGTTGATGTGCTGTCCGCCGGCACCACTCGAGCGGAAGACGTCCATCTTGATGTCCTCGGGTCTGATTTCAACACTCATGTCGTCGTTGATTTCCGGCATGACCTCGACCGCCGAGAAGGACGTGTGCCGGGCTCCCGCCGCATCAAACGGCGAGATTCTGACAAGTCTATGAACTCCCGCCTCGCTCTTGAGGTATCCATAAGCGTTTTCACCCTCGATGATAACCGAAGCACTCTTGATTCCCGCGTCGGTGCCATCAAGTACGTCGAGAACCGACACTTTATATCCGTGAGCCTCGCCCCAACGGGTGTACATTCTTAAGAGCATTTCCGTCCAGTCCTGAGCCTCGGTTCCTCCGGCTCCGGCGTGGAAATTGAGAATTGCGTTCGAGTGGTCATATTCACCCGTGAGAAGAGTAGAGAGCGTCAGCTGATCAATCTTACTCTCAAACTCGTCAAGCTCCGATTCGATTTCCGTAAGAAGCTCCTCGTCGCCGTCCTCGGTGTACATCTCAATCATGGTCTCGATGTCGTCCGCCTGAGAGAAGAGCTTGCGGTCGTTTTCAACTGCATTCTCAAGAGACTTGGTCCTCTGCAGAATCTTCTGTGACTTTTCCATGTCGTCCCAGAAGCCGGGCTCTGCCGCCTTGTTGTGTAATTGTTCAATTTCTTCCTTTGCCGCCTCGATGTTGAGAGCCTTGTGGAGCTCATCTAATTTCGGGCGGTATTCATTCAGCCTGCGGCTGAGTTCATCTATCAAAAGCATATTTTCCTCCGTGGTATTTTAATATAATTTGTCCGTGCGTTATTGTATCATATCTTCGCCTTTATTTCAAGGGATATTTCAACATTTCCCGCCGGCGCGGTTACCACAGAGTCTGGAAGTCGCCGTTAAGGAAGTTCACAGCTATAACCGAGCCGTCGCTTGAACCGGGATTTACCCAGACAAATACTCTCTGACTGTCATTTCCGCAGATAACGGCTTCAATCTCGCTCGAAAGCGCGATGTCGGTGACAATCTTGTCGTTTCCGTAGATGTCCTTGACATAGAGGTGATATCCGCTGTCGTCGCCGTAGCCTGCAAAGACGTAATACTCGGCAATTCCGCCGATTTCGTAAGCCGTCGTATCGTCCGCATTGAAATCAAACGATATCGCAATCTCGCCGGTCGTTACGTCATAAGCATATATCGCTCCGCCTTCGCTTATATAAGCCGCCTCAACGGTCGCCCTGAAGAACGGGTCAGTGAAAACGCAATCTCCGGAGCTGTAGAGTACGCTCGTCTCCGAAGACTCCAAATCATATCCGCAAAGCTCGGTAATTCCTGAATTGCCGGATAGTATATACAAAACGTCCGAATAAGGGCAGAGTCTGACGTAGTCAGCCTCCGCAAGCTCATAGATCGTCTCGCATTCTCCCGATTCAAGAGAATATGTCAGAACTTCTCCGGTTGCATCGTCCGAAATTCCGCAGACTATAAGCCAACCCGAGTGCATGACGTATTGCTTGCCGCTGAGATTCCCAACTTCGGAAATCTCAAACTGCTTCACTTTGATGTTTTCAGAGACGGAATAAAGCGTGTTGTCGCTGACGGCATAAACTCCGCCGTCATAGTAGCCGAGATAGTCTATGCTCCCGAAGCCTTCGCAATAGACTGCCGTTTCTTCCGTGTCGGTGTAGTAGGCAAAGATATTTTCACCGTCAGCATAGTAGTAAGCGTCGTCGCCCTCGGCAATCTGTGGATAGCCCTCGCCGTATTGGTCAAAGTCCATATTTGCGTCTGTGCTTATGTCGCTTGTCATCGAGCACCCGCAGAGCGACAGCCCGAGAACCATTGCAGTAATCATGATAAGTATATTTTTAATTTTCATCGTGTTTTCAAATCCTTGCTATAAAAAATTGCGCTATGTACTATTATAATCCGCTTTTGCGATAAAGTCAACTTGCAAATCGGGCGATAATGTATTATAATGGTTGCATCAATGAGATTGGGGGCTTAGGTGTGCCTTATTTATCCGATACCGAACTCATAAAGTCAATAAGAAAGGGAGATATCCGGGGAGTATATTTCTTCTGGGGCAAGGATGTCGCCTCGTCCGAAAGCATCGCAAAAAAGCTTCGGGACAAGCTCCTGCCGAAAGAGCAGAGAGATCTGAACTATCACTTTATAACCGGTGCGGACTTTTCGGCGTCCGAGCTTTCCGACATTGCCGAGGCACTGCCTGTCTTTGCCGACAGAACCGTAACTCTCATCAACGACCTTAACGCCGGCAATCTCAAAAAAGACGAGCAGGACACGCTCATGAAAGTCATCTCCGACCTCGACCCCGAAACCACAACATTCATTTTCTACACAACCGGTGTTGATCTCGCCGCCGGGAAGAAGGCACTCACACCGAAGAACAAAAAGCTCTGCGACCACATCTCAAAGCTCGGCGGCATAGTCACCGAGTTTCAGCAGAAGAAGCCGAACGAGCTTGTAAATCATATTCAGTCAAGGCTCACCCCCGTCGGCTGTTTCATGTCCCCAAAGAATGCCGAATATCTCGCAAGCCTCCAGAATTGCAGTATCCTGATGATAGACAACGAGCTCGACAAGCTTTCGGCATATGCGGGCTCGGGCGAGATAACGAAAGAGATGATAGACCTTCTTGTCTCCGACCAACTCGAAACGGATGCCTATAAGCTCTCCCGTGCCGTCCTGTCAGGGAAGGGAAGCGAAGCCTTCAAAACCCTTGACAAGCTATATTCACGGCAAACGGAGCCTATTGTGCTTCTGTCCGTAATCTCCGGTTCGTTCATGGATTTATACCGTGCCAAAACCGCTGTGATAGGCAACCGTTCACAGAGTGATGTTGTAAGTGACTTTGCATACCGAGGCAGGGAATTCGCCGTCAAAAACGCTTTCCGTGACTGCATGAATATTCCTTTTGAGAAGATTCGCTACGGCTTGGGAATTCTCTCACAGTGCGATATCGACATGAAGTCGAAGCGCACCGACCCGAAGATTCTTCTGGAGGAAGCCATCAGCAAAATTCTCTCCTACAGGAGGTAAATATGCTCCACATAAATGGCGCAATAGTGGTCGAGGGCAAGTATGACAAGGCTAAAGTTGCGCGTCTCGTCGACTGCCCGATAGTTGTTGTGAACGGCTTCGGAGTCTTCAAAGGCAATGAGACTGTAAAGCTCCTGAGATACTACTCCGAAAACGGCGGTCTCATAATCCTGACTGACAGCGACTCTGCGGGATTCAGAATCCGTGGACATATAAAAGGCATCATCAAAAACGGCAACGTTCGCTGTGCCTACATCCCCGATATCTACGGCAAGGAAAAGCGCAAGCTTGCGCCGTCCGCCGAGGGTAAATTGGGCGTCGAAGGCCTGCCCGACAGTGTGCTCCTCGAAGTCTTGAAGCCATTTTCTGAAGAACAGGAATCGTCAGACGACCGTCTTGTCACAAAAATGGATTTCTACGAAGACGGCTTCACCGGTCGACCGGATTCTTCTTCACGTCGGGATGAGCTCAAGCACAGGCTTAATCTCCCCGAAAGGCTCAACGTGAATTCGCTACTCGAAGCAATCAACCGCACTGTCGGCTATGACAAATACCGTGAAACAGCGGACGAAATAAACAAAGGACAGTAACCGAAAATGGTATTCTCAAGCGTAGAATTTCTTTTTTACTTTTTGCCGGTGGCAATTCTTCTCTGTTGCGCCGTGCCGATGAAGTTCAAGAACCCCATGCTCGCACTCACGGGGCTTGTTTTCTATGCGTGGGGAGAGCCGGTTTATGTCGTCGTCCTGATAATAACCTCTATAGTCAACTATGTCGCCGGTCTTCTGATGTCGAAATACGAAAATAAGCGCAAGCTTGTCCTCGTTCTTTCGATAATCCTTGACCTGGCGATTCTTTTCGTATTCAAATACACTTCTTTCGCCATCACAACTATTAATTCTGTTTTCAGCCTGTCCATACCCGACCCGGGCTTGCCTTTACCGATTGGCATCTCGTTCTTTACATTCCAGAGCATGTCCTATACTATCGATGTTTACCGTGGCACAAGCAAGCCGCAACGTAATTTCGTCAGCTTCTTCGCTTATATCGCCATGTTCCCGCAGATAGTTGCAGGTCCCATCGTCAAGTATCAGGATGTTGAGGGACAGCTCAGCCAGCGCACCGTAACCCTTTCGAAGTTCTCCGAGGGCGTGACGATCTTCGTCATCGGTCTTGCAAAGAAGGTTCTCCTTGCGAACAACATCGGCACTGTCTGGTCGCAGGTCAAGGCTATGGACTACTCCGAAATGCCGGTGCTCACGGCGTGGGTCGGCATCATCTCCTTCACGTTCCAGATTTACTTCGACTTCTCCGGCTATTCGGACATGGCAATCGGACTCGGCAAGATGCTCGGCTTCGACTTTATGGAGAACTTCAATCTGCCGTACCTTTCGAAATCCGTCTCCGAGTTCTGGCGCAGGTGGCACATCAGCCTCGGCTCGTGGTTCCGGGAATATGTCTATTTCCCCCTCGGCGGGAGCATGAAAGGGACGTGGAAAACCGTCCGCAACCTCCTCATCGTCTGGCTTCTGACCGGCTTATGGCACGGCGCAAGCTGGAACTTCGTCCTCTGGGGCTTATGGTTCGGCATGCTTATCGTCATCGAGCACCTCGGCTTCTCGAAAATACTTAAGAAGCTCCCGAAGCCGGTTTCGTGGCTATACACCATGATCGCCGTGGTAATCGGCTGGGTGTTCTTTGATACGGACTCCCTCGCCCTCGGTGTTCAGTACCTCGGCGCCATGTTCGGCGCAGGTGGAAGCTTCATCACCTCGCAGGCGACGGCGCTCCTCTCCGAGGCGGCAATCCCGCTCGCATTCTGCCTCTTCTTCTCGTCAGGGGCGACCGGCAACTATATCTCCCGCCTCGGCGGCAAGGATTCAAAGGTCGTGATGGCTATCACCCCCGTCCTGACCGCCGCACTTCTCATAGCCTGCACGGCATACCTCGTCAATTCGAGCTACAATCCGTTCCTATACTTCAACTTCTGATGAAATGGAGGCGCAACTCACGATGAAAAAAGTCACTCAGATTCTAAATATCGTCGTTTTCCTCGGCTTTCTGGTCATCCTTGCCGTGGTTTCATTGGTTGTGCCCGAGGACGACTTCTCCGAAACGGAAAACCGCTACCTTGCGGACATGCCCGACTTCTCCGCCTCCGATTGGTTCTCGGGGGACTATGCCGAGGACCTGACCGATTGGCTCGACGACCACTTCGCTATGCGCACGATATGGATTTCTCTCCACACAAGCCTTGAGCTCTTCCAGGGCAGAAGCGAGGTCAACGGCATCTATATCGCCGACGACCGCCTCCTTGAGCTCACCGACGAAATCGACTATGACGTCGTCGACAATTCCCTCGAAGCTATATCGTATCTCAGCAACCTCTCCGACACCCCCGTCTATGTCATGATTGTTCCGACTGCCGCCGAAATCTATTCGGACGAGGTTGATTACACCTCTAAGAAGGTCAGTCAGCGGGAGCTCATCAGCTATGCCTACTCCTATCTTCAGGAAAACTCCTCCGCCGAGCCGATTGACGTCTACAGCGTCCTCTATTCCAGTCGGGATGAGTACATCTACTACCGCACCGACCACCACTGGACCTCGACAGGCGCATATCTTGCCTACATCTCCGCCGCCGACGTCATGGGCTACACCGCCTCGACGCTTGACAAGTTCGACGTCCGTTATGCCTCGCACAGCTTCTACGGCTCGCTCCACTCGAGCGTCCTCTACAGCGGCATCGAAGCCGACACCATCGAATTTTACCTGAGCAACGCCCGCACGGTTTCGAAAGTCTCCACAGACGAAGAGGGGAACGTCGTTTATTCAAGCGTCTTCGACGAAAGCTATCTCTCAAGAAAAGACAAATATCTCTGCTACCTCGGCGAGAACGTCGGAAAGACAGAGGTCGTCTCCGACGCGACCGGCGGCAAGCTCCTCGTCATCAAGGACTCCTATGCCAACTGCTTCGTCCCGTTCCTTGCCGAGAACTACTCCGACATCACCGTCCTTGACCTTCGCTATCTCACGAACCCCACCGCCTCCATCGGCGACCTCTCCTCCTACGACGCCGTCCTCATCCTCTACAACGCCCAGAACTTCGCCGAGGACACCAACCTTCCGAAGCTAAAGCTTGTTAGCTGAAGCTAATTAGCGCAGGCTAATAAACAGATTTTTGCAAAAAATTTGCAAATCCGACCAAAAAGCGCTTGACAAACATTCTTTTGTATGTTACAATAATTTCAACAACCACCCGAGCCCAACCCCCATCCACCCAACAAAAGCTTCGTGCTTGGAGGCGACCCAGAACAATTCCTCCTTCACGAAAAGTAAGGAGGTATTTTTATTATGAAGAAGAAACTATTTATTATATTCCTGACCGTCTGCATGGCTATAGTGACGATGACGGTAATGGCGTTTGCGGCGGATTCAGATTATGAGTATACTGCATCAGGAACCATCACTAAGTACAAGGGCACTGATACTGAGATTACTATACCGTCGTCGCTTGGCGGATATACAGTTGTAAAAATCGGAGATAACGCCTTCAAAGGAACATCCGTTACTAAGGTGACAATTCCTGATACTGTGACTTCAATAGGCAAGAGTGCTTTTAACAGTTGCACGAGCTTGACTTCGATATCGATTCCGGACAGTGTGACGAGTATTGGTGAAGGCGCTTTTAAACTTTCTGGATTAACTTCAGTAACAATTCCGAGCAGTGTGACAAGCATTGGTGTAGATGCTTTTTCCTATTGCGAAAGCTTGACTTCAGTATTAATCCCTGACAGTGTAACAAGCATTGGTAACTACGCATTTAGTAACTGCACAAGTTTGGAAACTGTTACTATTGAAAGTTGTGCAACCATCATCGGGACTGATGCTTTCCGCAATACTCCTGCTTTGACAAACGGTAATATCAATCAGGCAAGCCATACATACGATAACGGCGTCATAACCGAAGAGCCAACCTGCACCGAAGCGGGTGTAAAGACTTATACATGCACGGAGTGCGGCAATACCTATACGGAAGCGATTGCGGCGACGGGGCATAGCTACGATACCGGCACTGTTACCAAAGAAGCTACTTGCACCGAAAATGGTGAGATGACTTACACATGCACGGTTTGCGGCTACAGTTACACCGAAGTGATTCCGGCGACGGGGCACAACTATGTTGACCACGTCTGCACCGGGTGCGGGGAGCTGGATTGCATTGCTTTCGGGACGGATTGGGTATTGGAATTTGATCACACACTTAATATTTATAGCGATAACGGCATGGCTGATTGGACAGATAGTTATCGTGACACTTATGGAAGTAGTGTTGAGTCGGTTGTTATAGATTCAGCCGTTACTTACATCGCCAGATTTGCTTTTTATGGTTGTTCGAACCTGACTTCGGTAACGATTCCCGACAGTGTGACTGATATTGGCAATCATGCGTTTAGTGGTTGTACAAGTTTAGCTTCTATAGAAATTCCGAGTAGTGTAACAGGAATTTATGAAGCTGTTTTTGAGTATTGCACGAGTTTGACTTCAATAACAATTCCGAACAGTATAAAGAGCATTGGCACGAATGCGTTTTACCATTGCACAGGCTTGACTTCGATAGAGATTCCGAGCAGTGTGACAAGTATCGGACAAAGTGCATTTGCATATTGTGAAGGCTTGACTTCAATAACTATTTCAAACAGTGTTACATCAATCGGAAGCGGTGCATTTTGTTTCTGCACGGGGCTGACCTCGGTTACAATTCCCGATAGTGTGACGACGCTTGCTGAGTATGCTTTTGAGGCTTGCACTTCTTTGGAGAGTGTTGTTATCGGCAACGGTATAACAACCATTAACAACAATACTTTTTATGGCTGTTCATCGCTTGAAAGTGTATACATAAGTAGCAGTGTAACATCCATCGGTCGTGTTGCTTTTTATCCGGACTGGGGTGTAAGCAATTCTATTTTGGATGTCTACTATGAAGGCTCTTCGACAAATTGGAATGCGATTAGCATTTCCGATGGCGGCAATGAAAATCTTACAGATGCCTTTATCCACTATAACTGCACATCAATACACACTTCACATGTTCACGGCTCAACATATGAATGGAGCTCGGACTACACTACTTGCACAGTAACTATTTATTGTTCAGAATGTGACTCCACAAAAGAGATTGAATGCACAGTAGAATCCAAGGAGGTAACAGCCGTAAGCTGTACTATGGATGGCACTGCTTATTGTACCGCCACGGCTACCATTGCAAATGAAATATATTCGGAAACACAGACAGTAGTCACTGCGACAGCTACCGGTCATACCACCGAAATCCAGAACGCCAAGGATGCAACTTGCATTGCGGAAGGTTATAACGGTGACGAGGTCTGCACTGTTTGTGGTGAAACTATAACTACTGGAACGGTAATAGCGGCTACGGGCAATCATACTTACGATACCGGTGTTGTCACAAAAGAAGCAACTTGCACCGAAGATGGTGAGATGACTTACACATGCACGGTATGTGGCGACAGCTACACCGAAACGATTGCGGCGACGGGTCACAGCTATGGCGAGCCTGTGTTCACCTGGAACGGCAACACCTGCACGGCGACGTTCACCTGCACCGAGGGCGACGATGTTCAGACGGTTGACGCAACGGTTACGTCAAAGAACTTCTTCGGAATGGTCACGAGAACCGCTGAGGTCACGTTCGGGGGCACGCCATATACCGACACCAAGACCACCGGCAGAAGCCTGCTGACCATCATGGCGGATTACACCTCCGTAAATAACGCGATTTCGAAGGCTAATGCCCTGAATGCGAGCGACTATTCGAACTTCGCGGATGTCACGGCGGCGATAAATGCGGTGCAGTGGAATCTGAATGTGCTGAACCAGTCGACGGTCAACGGCTACGCCGAGGCAATAGAGACGGCGATTGCGAACCTCAAGGCGGCAGAGCTCACCGAGGAGACGGTCACCATCAACGAACCGATAGAGGACACCAACACCGAAACCGAACCGGACGACATCGACGTCGATGATACCGACGAAGAAACCAACCCGACCACGGGGATTGCACTTGCAATGCTCCCGATGGCGATTGCCCTTGCGGCAACTGTGGCAAATAAGCGAGGGTAAACCCCTCAGTCGCCTTCGGCGACAGCTCCCCTTTCAGGAGAGCCTTTTTGCGCCTGTACAAACTTACGAGAGAATTCAAATAGCCTCACCTGAAAGGGGAGGGGGACCGGCGAAGCCGGTGGAGGGGTTTCGCCGCAAACTTTTTTTACAAAACCCCTTGCAATCTCATAATTCCCGTGATATAATATTACCGCAATTCGCACGCATGGGTTTTGCTGTGGTTCCCGAGTTCCGGGTGAAGGCAAGGTAACCTGTGCGGAGGATTAAATTAAAAACCAAATTAGGAGGAACTACAATGTCAGTAGTATCAATGAAACAGCTTCTTGAAGCCGGTGTACATTTCGGTCACCAGACAAGAAGATGGAACCCGAAGATGGCTCCCTACATCTTCACAGAAAGAAACGGAATCTATATCATCGACCTTCAGAAGACAGTAAAGAAGTTAGATGAGGCTTACATGTTCTTGAGAGACGTTTCCGCAAACGGCGGCGAGGTTCTCTTTGTAGGAACCAAGAAGCAGGCAGGCGATTCCATCAAGGAAGAGGCAACAAGAGCCGGTGCACACTATGTTAATGCCCGTTGGCTCGGCGGTATGATGACCAACTTCGAGACCATCAAGACAAGAATCGCCCGTCTCGAACAGCTCCACAAGATGGAGACCGACGGCACCTTCGAGCTTCTTCCGAAGAAGGAAGTTGCAAAGCTCACTCTCGAAATCGAGAAGCTTGAGAAGTATCTCGGCGGTATCAAGACCATGGAGAAGCTTCCCGCAGCGCTCTTCATCGTTGACCCGAAGCGCGAGAAGATTGCCGTTTCCGAAGCAAGAAAGCTCGGTATTCCGATAGTTGCTATCGTAGATACCAACTGCGACCCCGACGAGGTTGATTATGTAATCCCCGGCAACGATGACGCTATAAGAGCTGTCAAGCTCATTTCCGGCGCAATGGCAGACGCAATCATCGAGGGCAGACAGGGCGAGGCTGATGCTCCTGTTGAAGAAGCTTCCGAAGAAGCTCCTGCAGAGGAAGCTCCCGTCGAAGAGTAATTTAGATATAACGATAGCAAGAAAGGAATCTTTACTATGGCTAATATAACCGCAAAGGACGTTGCTTCTTTGAGAGAAAGAACCGGCGTCGGCATGATGGATTGCAAGAAGGCTCTCGTAGAGGCTGACGGCGATTTCGAGCAGGCAATAGTTATCTTAAGAGAAAAGGGTCTCGCATCTCAGGCTAAGAAAGCTGGAAGAGTTTCCGCCGAGGGCTTGGTTGAGGCTTTCGTTGAGAATGGCGTCGGCGTAGTCGTTGAGGTCAACTCCGAGACCGACTTCGTTGCAAATACCGACCAGTTCAAGGCTTTCGTCAAGACCGTTGCCAAGACCATCGCTGTTGAGAATCCCGCAGATGTCGAAGCACTCAAGGCTTGCAAAGCAGTTGGTTCTGAAATGACCGTTCAGGAAGAGCTCCAGGAACTCTTCTTAAAGATAAGAGAGAACATCCAGATCAGAAGATTCACCCGTCTCGAGGGCGACCTCGTTTCCTATGTTCACGGTGAAGGCAGAATCGGCGTTCTCGTACAGCTCGACACCGACCTCGGCGACAAGGCTTATGCTTGTGGTAAGGACTGCGCTTTGCAGATTGCTGCTATGAGCCCCGCATACCTCGACAGAGCTTCCGTTCCCGCTGACGTTCTCGAAGGCGAGAAGAAGATTGTCATGGCTCAGATGGCTGAGGATCCGAAGATGGCAAATAAGCCCGAGGCTGTCCTTGCAAAGATTGCAGAAGGCAAGCTCGGCAAGTACTACACTGAGAACTGCCTCGTAGAGCAGGAGTTTGTAAAGGATAATGAGTACACCGTCGGCAAGTATGTCGAGAAGTGTGCCAAGGACCTCGGCGGTAAGATTGCAGTCAAGCAGTTCGTCCGTTATGAGAGAGGCGAGGGCATCGCCAAGAAGGAAGAGAACTTCGCTGAAGAAATCGCTTCCATGATTAAGTAATCAAAAATCCATAGAAAGAGCTTGCCCGGGCGGCAGGCTCTTTTTGTTATGTTGACTTTTAAGCCTGAGTGTTATAAAATGGATATGGATTATAAGAGGGGAGGCACCGACGTGTATAAGATAGCAATCTGTGACGATTCACAGGACATGACGAATCTTGTTCACAAACTCACGCAAAAATGGGCGACCGCCAGAGACCTGACAACCGAAATCAATATTTTCGATTCTTCTGAAGCTTTCTTGTTCTCGTATTCCGAAAGCAGAGATTATGACATACTTCTTCTGGACATAGAAATGGGCGGCATGGACGGGGTCAGTCTCGCAAAGAAGCTCCGTGAGGATAACCGCTATGTACAGATTGTATTCATCACCGGTTACTCAGATTATATCGCCGAGGGTTACGATGTAGACGCCCTGAATTATCTTATGAAGCCTCTGAAGGAAGAAAAGCTTTTCGAAGTCCTCGACAAAGCAGTAGTTAAGATTGCAAGAAGTGAGCGTATGCTTACACTTGAATTGACAGATGAAACAGTCAAAGTCCCTCTTATTGACATAAAATATCTCGAAGTCATCAAAAACTACGTCACTGTCCATGCCGACGAGGATTACACCGTCAAGAAAACTCTCGGCGAGTTTGAGAGCTTACTTGATGAGAACTTCTACCGCACCGGACGTTCATATATCGTCAATCTTCGTTATGTCAGAAAAGTTACCAAAACCGAAATCTATCTGAAAGACAATATCGTAATTCCGTTGCCAAGAGGGCAGTATGAGCCGTTAAACAGGGCGTTGATTCATAGAGTAGGGAAGGAGTGAATGCGATGCCGAAGCTTTCAAAGAAAATGAACAGGAAAATAGACGCCTATCAACAGGAACTTTTAAAGACCCACTATGCCGAGGTTGACAACATGTACAGGCAAATCCGGGGCTGGCGGCACGACTATCGCAATCATATCCAGATTCTCAAGACCCGTGTTATGTCCGGCGATATGGATTCCGTCATGGCATACCTCAATGAGCTCGAAACCGACCTCAACACCGTCGACACCGTTATCCATTCCGGCAACGCCATGTGCGACGCTATTTTAAACAGCAAGATTTCCCTCGCCAAGGCGGCAAAAATCCCCGTCAAAGCTGATGCCGAAATCCCCGTGAAGCTCTCGGTTTCCGATATAGATCTTTGCTCAATAGTCGGAAATCTCTTTGATAACGCCATAGAAGCCTCAAAGAAGCTCCCCGAAGACAAACGCATGATTCGCGTCTATATGGCAGTCCGAGACAGTCAGTTTTACATCTCGTTCACCAATTTCACCGCCGACAAGAAGCGTTTAATTTTCGATACCACCAAGGGTGAAGGTCACGGCTTGGGGCTTGCCCGTATTGATTCTCTTGTCAAAAAGTACGGCGGCTATGTCTCCCGCAACAGCGAGGACGGAGCCTTCTCGACCGAAATTCTCCTCCCGCAATAGCGAAAATTTGCAATTCGTCCCCCACAGAGAGCGTTTCGTCCCCAAAACGTGCGCTCTTTAAAATTTCCGCTATAATAGAATCATGAAAGGCGGTGCCAATATGACAAATACCAAAGATAAGACAAAAGAAAAACCAAAGTACGGCATCTTAAGCTGTGTCTGGTTCATGATTAAATGCGCCTGGACCAATGGCGAGAAAAAGGTTGTAATCCTTGGGCTTCTCTTCTCGCTCGTGGTAACGGGTCAGAGCGTAGCGAGACTCTATATCTCGCCCTCGATAATTGCAGTGCTTGAGCGAAACGGAACTGTATCCGAGCTCCTCATCACGATAATCGGCTTCACGCTGATTCTTGTGTTCCTCGCAATGGCAAGGCAATATATCGACTCTAACATCCTCTATGGCAGGATAACAACCCGTTCGGAAATCATAAACCTCATCAACACAAAGTGTGCCGAAACCTCATACCCGAACCTGGGCAACGAAAAGTTCAAGACTATTCTCAATAAAGCTTTGCCAACCACATACTCTAACTCTTCTGCTTGCGAGGCTATCTGGAAAACAATTTGCTCATTCTTAAGCAATCTCCTGGGACTTATCATCTATGCCGCAATACTTTCGACGGCAAACGTCTGGATTCTCCTTCTTGTAACGGTGACCGCTCTTGTCGGCTATTTCATCACGAACAAGCTCAACAGCTACGGCTATAATCATCGTGAGGAAGAAGCGAAGATTGATGAGACTCTGAGCTATGTCCGCAAAACAGCCTCCGAAACGAGCTTTGCAAAGGATGTCAGAATCTTCGGCATCAAGAGTTGGTTCACTGAGCTTTACGACAAGCAGTGCCTTCTCCTTGAAGCCTTCCATCGCAAATGTGAGAACGTCTATATCTGGGGCAGAATTGCCGACCTCGTCCTGAGCTTCCTAAGAAACGCTGTAGCCTATGCCTACTTCATAGCCCTCGTTCTGGACGGTTCAATCGACGTTTCGATGTTCATCCTCTACTTCTCAACTGTCGGCGGATTCACCGATTGGGTAACAGGAGTCTTGGGAGACCTCACCACCATGCACCGTCAGTGCCTGGAGCTTTCAAACGTCATCGAAATTATCAACTATCCCGAACAGTTCAAGTTCGAGGATGGCTCCGATGTTCCTGTTCCCGCTGACGGAAAATATGAGATAGTTCTTGACCACGTCTGGTTTAAGTATCCCTCATCCGACAGCTACACTCTTGAAGATATCAATCTGACACTTCACGCAGGCGAGAAGTTGGCAGTAGTAGGCTTGAACGGCGCAGGAAAGACAACACTTGTCAAGCTTATCACCGGCATGGAAGACCCGACAGAGGGCAGAGTGCTCCTGAACGGCGTCGACATCCGTGAATTCAACCGCCGCGAATACTACAAAGTCTTCTCGGCAGTATTCCAGAACTGCGTTCTCTGGGCAGGCTCGGTCGCCGAAAACGTCGCCCAGACCGACCACGACATCGACTATGACAAGGTTAATTCCTGCATCGAAAAGGCAGGACTCACCGAAATGGTCAAAGGCTTCAAGGACGGTCTTGAGGAAAAGCTCAACCGTGAAGTATATGAGGACGCCGTGAACCTCTCAGGCGGTCAGACCCAAAGGCTGATGCTCGCAAGAGCCTTGTATAAAGATGCTCCCGTAATCGTCCTTGATGAGCCGACTGCGGCTTTAGACCCGATTGCCGAAGCCGACCTCTACAACAAGTATAACGACATGACCGCAGGACGTTCCTCCGTCTATATCTCCCATCGTCTCGCCTCGACCAGATTCTGTGACAGAATCATCCTGATAGGCGACCATAAGATATTGGAAGAGGGAACCCACGAGCAGTTACTTAAACAAGGCGGGAAATACGCCGAACTCTTTGAAGTTCAGAGCAAATACTACAGGGAGGGTGACATCAATGAGTAAGAACAAGGACAAAATCACCTATCGCCGGATGGCATCCAAGACGATTCAGGGTATCAAAATTCTCTATAAAAACAGTCCCCACTTGGTTATCTCGACAATAGTCAATTCAATCTGGACTGCTCTTAGCCCCTATATCGGAATCTATATGTCGGCTCTCATCATAACAGAGTTATCAGGCAACAGGGATAGAAACAGGCTGACAATGCTTGTTCTGGCAACACTTGTTTTGGCGGCAGCAGTTGCGCTCATAAGCGGACTTCTGAACAAGTATAAAAACACCTACGGCGGCTTGACAAACTTCTTCAGGGGAATGGGCAACTACACCAAGAAACAGCTCGACATGGATTTTGCCGACGCCGACAACCAGAAGACAAAAGACACATATTCGGCTATCACTCAGAATGTCAATAGCGGAGGTTGGGGACTTGTGTATCTTCTCAGCTGGGTTGATGACCTCATCAAAGGCGTTTTCACAATCATAGGCGGTGTTGCGCTGACTGTAACTCTCTTTACAACGAGAGTTCCAGACGGCTCATCCCTTGCGTTCCTCAATAATCCCATCTGCATAATCCTTGTAGTTGCAGTAATGATCGGCGTTACGCTTTTAGCGCCGATGTGTTCCAACAAAGCTTCAAGCTATTGGTCGAAAAATGTCGGTGACCATAACTTAGCCAACAGACTCGGCACTTACCACTCATTCTTAGGAACCGAAGAAAAGTATTCTCTCGACGTGAGAATGTACAATCAGCACAAGATGAGTAAGAAATACAACTGCGACAAATCGGGGATATTCCTGTCCGATGGCATGTTTGCTCACTTTGCACGAAGAGGAATGGGAACATTCAGCGCTCTCGGAAGCGGAATTGCGACAATGTTCTCAGGACTTGCCTATGTCTATGTCTGCCTGAAAGCACTCGGCGGTGCATTCGGAATCGGCTATGTAACCCAGTACGTCGCCGCAATAACCAGTGTTTCAGGTGGTCTAACCCAGACCCTCACAACTCTCGGTCAGCTCAAAGCCAACACTCCGTTCCTCGAAATGTCCCTTGAATACCTCGACATCCCCCACAGCATGTACAAGGGCTCCCTGACGGTTGAAAAGAGGCTTGACAGAGACTATGAGATAGAATTCCGTGACGTCTCGTTCAAGTACCCCGGAAGCGACAACTATGCCCTCAGGCACGTCAACGTCAAGTTCAGAGTAGGTGAGCGACTTGCTGTTGTCGGCGAGAACGGCTCCGGCAAAACTACTTTCATACTGCTTCTCTGCCGTCTCTATGACCCGACCGAGGGCGAAATCCTCCTTAACGGCATCAATATCACGAAGTATAACTACCGTGAATACTTGGATGTCTTCTCAGTAGTCTTTCAGGATTTCAAGCTACCGGCATTTAAATTGGGCGAGGTTGTTGCCTCAAGCATGACCTATGACGGCGATAAAGCCACCGACTGCCTCGTGAAAACCGGCTTCGGGGACAGATTAAGACAGCTTCCGAGCGGTCTTGAAACTACTCTTTATACCGAAGTTGACCAGAACGGCGTGAACGTCTCAGGCGGCGAGGCTCAGAAGATAGCACTTGCAAGAGCTTTGTATAAAGATTCGCCGTTTATAGTTCTTGACGAACCGACAGCCGCACTCGACCCGATGGCGGAAGCGGAGATATACTCGAAGTTCAACGATATAGTAGGGGACAAGACCGCTATCTATATCAGTCACAGGCTTTCAAGTTGCCGCTTCTGCGATGAAATTGCCGTATTTGATCACGGCTCCATCGTACAGAAGGGAAGCCACGACGAGCTTATCTCTGAAACCGGCAAGTACAGTGAACTCTGGAACGCACAGGCTCAGTATTACACAAAAGAAGAGCAGTAAGAAAAGTCCCCGGGAATTATCTCGGGGCTTTTTCGTGCCAAAAATTTGTCTTTCGGTGAAATACAATATAGCGAAATTGCCTCTTGATTTCAACGGTGCATTGTGCTATAATCGCCTTTGAATTTTGTAATTTTGGGGGGATTATATTGCTTTTCGGAAAGCACATAAATCGCTACTACATAAAATATGCCTATCTTTTATTAATCGGCATTGCCGCGCTGGTTCTCGTCGACTACCTGCAGCTTGTCATTCCCGAGCTTTATCGCGATGTCATCAACGGTCTGAATCAGGGCTATGTCACTCTTGACGACGGCACCACGGCGGCATTCGATATCGACTATCTCTTGGACAAAATCTGTCTGCCGATGATAGGCATCATCGTCGGAATAGTCTGCGGGAGATTCCTTTGGCGCGTCTGCTTCAACGGAAGCGGAAACAAGGTTGCGGCGGATTTGAGATTCCGTATGTTCGACCACTGCAAGGACCTCTCTCAGCAGTATTACCAGAAGAATAAGGTTGGCAACCTGATGTCGCTCTTCACAAACGACCTCGAAACCATCCGTGACTGCTATTCAAACGGAGTCCTCATGACCTGTGATGCCGCATTCCTGGGCATTCTTTCGTTCATAAAGATGCTCCGTATGAATGCGCTCATGTCGCTTCTCTGCATGATTCCGATAGCCCTTCTTTTCGGTGTCGGATTGACGCTCATGCAGTACATGGAAAAGAAGTGGGAAGTCCGTCAGGAGGCATTCTCGAAGCTCTCCGATTTCTCTCAGGAAAGCTTCTCGGGAATCGCCGTAATCAAGGCGTTCGTAAAAGAGAGTAGAGAGCTCATGGCGTTCCGCAAGCTCAACAAAGAGAATGAGGATGCCAACGTCGAATATACTCGTCTTTCAACCCTAATGACAATCTTTGTAACCCTTCTTGTCGAGTCTGTAATCTGCGTCATCCTGGGCTACGGAAGCTATCTTGTTTATAAGGGTACCTTCAACGCAGGACAGCTTGTCGAATTCATGGGCTACTTCAACTCAATCGTCTGGCCGGTAATGGCAGTCGCCGAGCTCATCAACATGCACTCTCAGGGCGCGGCGTCCCTCAAGAGAGTCAGCGAGCTCCTTGACGCCGAAGTGGACGTAAAGGACAGGGAAGGCGTTGCGGATATCGAAGATGTCAAGGGCGATATCGAATTCAGAGACCTTACATTCAGATACCCCGACGGCGAGTATGACGTCCTCAAGAACGCTTCGTTTAAGATAAATGCTGGTGAAAGCGTCGGCGTAATCGGAAGAACCGGAGCAGGCAAGACTACCCTTGCCGACCTGATTTTAAGAATCTACAACGTTCCCGACGGCAAGATATTCGTCGACGGCAAGGATGTAAATTCAATCTCGATAGCATCTCTCAGAAAATACTGTGCCTATGTCCCGCAGGATAACTTCCTGTTCAGCGACACGATAGAGCACAATATCGAATTTGCAACCGATAATGTCAGCCATGAAAAAGCCGTTGAAGCCGCCAGGCTTTCTGCAGTCGACGACAATATCGTTGAATTTGCCGAAGGCTATGATACAGTATTGGGCGAGCGCGGCGTGACCGTCTCCGGAGGACAGAAGCAGAGAATCTCGATTGCAAGAGCACTAATGAAGGATGCTTCTATTCTCATCCTTGACGACTCCGTTTCGGCGGTAGATATCGAAACCGAGAAAGAGATTCTTTCCGGTCTTAAGACTTCACGCAAGAGCAAGACAACGATTCTCATTGCCCACAGAGTCACCACCATCGAGCATATGGACAAGATTATCTTCATCGACGACGGCAATATCCTTGCGGTCGGAAACCATGAAGAGCTCTATAAGAGCTGTCCGCAGTACAAGCTGACGGTCGATCTTCAGCGTCTTGAAAACGAAAGGGGTGTCGTAAATGCGTGAGTTTTATCCTCTTTTGGCAGTCGGCGCGGTAATCGGCGTCGTCTCAATCGTCTTTATAGTCGCTTATCTTTCCGTCAAGGACAGAAAAGAAGCAATGGGCTTCGACAGAAACATGTCCGACGGTGAGATTCTCAAGAGACTTCTCAAGTATGCCAAGCCCTATCTGGGACAGTTCATCTTCGTTCTCTTTGTAATGCTTGTGTCCGTTGCCTACGACGTCATATCCCCGTTAATCATCGGCGAAATCGAGGACATGATAGTCGGCGACTTCGAGATGAATGAAATTTTCGCCTACATAGCAGTCTATGCAAGCATTCTCATCATCTCGATGATATGCACCTATGTTCAGGCGATAGTACTCCAGAAAATCGGTCAGAAGATTCTTTCGGCGCTCCGTGAAGACCTCATGAAGCACATCGAGAGCTTGTCTCATGCACAGCTCAATAACATCCCCGTCGGAAAGCTCGTAACCCGTGTTACAAACGACACCAACGCCATCTCGGTAATGTTCACGAATATCCTCGTGAACCTTATAAAGAACTTCTTCGTAATCGTCGGAGTACTGGTTGCAATGCTGATGCTGAACTATCAGCTCACATTGATGGTTCTTTGCTTTGTGCCGTTTATTCTTCTCTTCACGGTTATATTCAGAAAGTTCTCCCGCCGTGCCTACAGACGTGTCAAGGACGGCACAACCGAAATAAACACGTTCATATCCGAGCATCTTTCCGGCATGAAGATTATCCAGATTTTCAACCGTGAGGACAGAAAGCTCGGCGAATTCCAAGAGCGCAACAAGAAGCTCGAGAAGGCACAGACTCAGCAGATATTCACATTTGCGGTCTTCCGTCCTCTCGTCTATATGCTCTATGTTTCGTCTATACTCTGCCTCTTCTATCTCGGCGGTAGGGGATATATCAAGGATACTGTTTTCCTCGGTCAGACTATCACCAGCGGTACCGTCGTATCCTTCTATATGTACATCTCAAAGTTCTATAACCCGATCCAGAATCTTGCCGAGCAGTTCAACTGGCTTCAGTCGGCATTCGCTTCCGCCGAGAAGATTTTCACCATTTTCGACATGGTCCCTGAGATTCAGGACGAGCCGGACGCTGTAGATCTTAAAACCTGCAAGGGAGATATCGAATTCAAGCACGTCTGGTTTGCCTATAATGAAGGCGAGTGGGTCCTTAAAGACGTTTCGTTCAAGGTCAATGCCGGCGAAACGGTTGCATTTGTCGGAGCAACCGGTTCCGGCAAGACGACGATACTCTCCCTCATCTGTCGTAACTACGATATCCAGAAGGGTCAGATTCTCATCGACGGCGTCGATATCAAGCACTACACTGTCTCAAGCCTCCGTCGACATTTCGGTCAGATGCTTCAGGACGTTTTCCTCTTCTCGGGTACTATCCGAAGCAACATAGTTCTTCGTGAAGACAGCTTCACCGATGAGGAGATAATGGACGTCTGCCGTTATGTCAATGCGGATAAGATAATCGAGAAGCTTGACAAGGGTCTCGATGAAGAGGTTCGGGAGCGTGGCAACAACTTCTCTGCCGGTCAGAGACAGCTTCTTTCGTTTGCCCGTACCATCATCCACAAGCCCGAGGTCATGATTCTTGACGAAGCGACTGCCAATATCGACACCGAAACGGAAATCCTTATTCAGGATTCGCTCGAAAAGATGATGAATATCGGCACGCTTCTCATAGTGGCGCACAGACTTTCGACAATCCGAAAAGCCGACAGAATCATCTATCTTTCTCACGGTGAAATACTCGAAAGCGGCAACCACGACGAGCTCATCGCACTCAAGGGTCACTATTACGAGCTCTACATGTTGCAGTTTGAAAAAGAAAACCTCTTACAAAATAATTGACGTTGACGAAGTAATGTGCTATAATTTTCGTTAGTTGTTGGCGGCTTGCCGCGGAACCCATGTCATGGAGGACATAAAATGAGTATTTTAGACGGAAATAACGAAACCTACGAAGTAAAAGAAGAATATGCCCCGACCGAGGACACCAAGCTGAAGCGGTTCCTCTCCGGGAAAACAATCTATATACTTCTGATTGCGGCTATCATATGCCTTATTGCATTCCTGCCGACTGCGGCGACCATCGGAACAATATATCACAATGTCAAAACAGCTGAAAACGTCATAGCTCTTTCGGATGTAACGCTTACCTACGACCTTACCGACCAGTATGTAACCGGCAGTGCCTATAAGTTCCTGGCGCAAATTGGCTACATTGCCGCCACCGAGGACGCCGCAACCTATTACTACTATGTAATGTATCTCGACATCAACGGCGAACAGGTTGCAACTCTCGTTCAGGCTGACAAGCGCGGTGATGATGAGATTCAGGAGGTCATAGACGCCTATCTTGAGTATGCCGCCGACCCGGATGCGGGCTATCAGGGCAGTATCGTTGAGATAACGGGACGCTTCAAGACAATGACATCTTCCGAGGAGGAGCTCTTCACCGAAGGTCTTTCGGCGATGGGCTTAAGCGGCACAGCTCTCGGCTATACCCTCAAGATTCAGGCTCTGCCCGAAGCCTCCGATACCATTCCTTATTGGTGCGTAGCTGTTCCTGCTGGAATCGGATTTGTCGTCTTCGCCGTTCTCACGATTTACGGCTTCATTCTTGATGACAAGAGAGAAAAAGCTCAGATGAGCCCTTATCCTTATCAGAACCAGAGGAAAAAGAAAGCTAAGAAAGACAATAAAAAGAAATAAGCTCATAACAAAAGGGACATCGCATAGTGCGGTGTCCCTGTTTTTATCGTAGATTATTCGGCTTCGATATATGCAAACTGCCATTCGTCAAACACGAAGCTTCCGCCGAAAACGAAGTATAAGTCGTGTGTTCCCGAAACGGTCTTGTCAAGATTGCAGACAATCGTCTCAAAGTCGCTCCCTGTTTCAAACTGAACGCTTCCGACAATCTCGCCATCTACAGAATCGAGTCTTATCTCGATGATGCCTTTTCCTCTTACGGTAGCCGCAAAGGCGTTAGCACCGTTTCCGAAATCTGCAGATGAAATCGCCGACCAATCGCCGCCGGATATATTCGTTATAAATGTCCTGTCCTCACTTGTGAAGTATGTAATGCCCGCAGTGGTAACCGCTGTTTCAGCCTGATTTATAGAAAACGCATCGAGGTCTTTAAGTTGTTCGACGCCCTCTCTTGTCATGATGGCAGGGGAGATGGTGACGGTTTCCTCGTCGACTTCAATAACATCAACCCCGATGCTCCTGTAACCGCTTGCAGATGAGCCCATATTGTCAAGGAGCATTACCGTCTGATATAAGATATAGTATGTGTCCCCGAACTTCTGGAGATGCGAGTGGTTGTTGCTGAATGAGAAGCCGTATTTCGACGGATTCGAAAGATATTCGCCGCCGTAAACCCAACTGTCCGGGTCGAGAGGATCGGTCGAAGTCATATAGACCATCGAGCAGGTGGTCGGAGCCTCCTCGTCCGAATCGTATGAATCCCACTTGTATCTGTCCTCATAGTTCGAGCAGTAGGTCAATACATAGGTGCCGTTGATATAGTTCAGCTCGTTTGCCTCGAAGTGGTATACAGCGTTTACTTTTGTTATCTCACTGTCAAGAGAAACCATGTCCTCGCCTAATCTAACAATCCGACAGTTGCCGGTGTACATTCCGTCCTCGTCGTCGTGCATAGCGCTTCCGCCGCCGAATGCGAGCCATCCCACGCCGTCATCGTCGATAACGACTCCCGGGTCAAAGCACCAGTAAACCGGGTCGTCGGCAAGTACGCCTGTAGTCGGGCTTATCAGAGCTTCGCCGATAGGGTCTTCCCAAGGACCGGTGGGGGAGTCGGACTTGAGAACTCCTATGCCGCTTCCGCCGTTCGCGAAATAGAGGAAGAATTCCGTCTTTCCGGATTTTGTTTCCCTTGAAACAATCGACGGCGCCCAACTGCATCCCGCCCAAGTCGCGATTTCGGTGACCTCGATAGTGCACTCATATGTCCAGTTCACCATGTCGTCAGTGGAGTAGCAAATAAGTGAGCCGATTGAGCCGTAGGTGTTTTCGTCGTTTCCGGTTCCGGCATCATACTGTTCGCTGTCGTTCGTGCCGTAGACATAGAGCCTGCCGTTATACTCAACGGAGGTCGGGTCGGCAAAGAAGGTGACCGATGAAATCGGGTTGTTCTCGCCGACATACTTGTTTGCTTCCGCCAAAGTGTCACCGACGCTGTAGCCGAGCTCCTCGGTGTCGATAAGATTCTTCGAGATAGTAAAGTCAGATGCTGTTGCACTGCCGCAACCGGTAAGGGCTGCGCCGAGAATAGTAGCTGTTGTCATAAGGCCGATTATCCTTTTCTTCATTTTGATGTTCCTTTCAAAAGGTTATAGTAAAATTATACTATATACCGAGCCAAAATTCAATGACCGATAGAAAGACAGATATTGATTTATCCTGATATTACGAGATCAAGATCTCGGGGAATAATAAAAATCCCGGATTGAAATCAATCCGGGATTTTTTTCTGGTTGCGGGGGAAGGACTTGAACCAACGACCTCCGGGTTATGAGCCCGACGAGCTACCATCTGCTCTACCCCGCGATATATCACAAGGGGCTCTCGCCCCGAGTGCGTTACATATAATAACACACCCAAGATGATTTGTCAAGGCTTTTTTTGAAAAAACTTTCTTCTGGTTCACAAAAAAATTTTCAAAACTCGCCCCAAACCCCTTTACAAATCGGAAATTTTGTGATAACATATATCAGTCTGTGCAGGAGAAATAATCTGTGCGGACAATACCGCAGACTCGGGTAGCGGATTCAGCCCCAAAGGGGAGAGATACCTGCCGCTGTCCATGCTGACGGAAGTAATTTTGAAAGAGGTATTACAAATGCTCAGAAAAGAAGAAAAAGCCGCAATTATTGAGGCTAACAGACTGTCCGAGAACGACACCGGCTCACCCGAGGTCCAGATTGCAATTCTCACCAAGAGAATCGCCGACCTCACCGAGCATCTCAAGGCGAACAAGAACGACCACCACTCAAGAAGAGGACTTCTCAAGATGGTAGGTAAGAGACGTAACCTTCTCAACTATCTCAAGAAGAAGGATGTCAACCGCTACCGCGAAATCGTTGAAAAGCTCGGCTTGAGAAAGTAAATCACGACTCATAGGGCAGTAGCGGCTTTCTCGAGCGGCTTACTGCCCTTTGAATAAGTCTTGAGAAAAATGAAATTGTATTGACAGGCGATGTTTTTTAGTAATAAGTTAAGCCCTTTGGAGTACAAAAGCCTTAACTTATTGCTAAAACATCCGCTTGAAAATATAAAAACCTATTTTTAAGGAGGATATTACACTATGGCAATGTCAGAACTCAAGAAGTTTGACAAGTACAGAAAGTATGAAACCACATTCGCCGGACGCCCCCTCACCGTCGAGACAGGCAAGACCAGCGAATTAGCAAACGGCTCCTGCTGGGTCACCTACGGCGAAACCGTAGTCATGGCTAACGTAACCGCCTCAGTCAAGCCGAGAGACGGCATCGATTTCTTCCCGCTTTCCGTTGATTACGAGGAGAAGCTCTATTCGGTGGGAAGAATCCCCGGCTCCTTCACAAAGAGGGAAGGCAAGCCTTCCGAGAAGGCTATTCTTACCTCAAGAATGGTTGACCGCCCAATTCGTCCTTTGTTCCCGAAGGACATGCGTAACGACGTAACCGTTGTAATGACCGTTATGTCGGTTGACCCCGATTGCTCACCTGAAATCACAGGTATGCTCGCAACCTCAATCGCTCTTTCCATCTCGGATATTCCGTGGGCAGGACCGATTGCAGGCATCAGCGTAGGTCTGGTTGACGGCGAAATCGTCCTCAACCCGACTCTTGAACAGCGCTCAAGAAATCATCTTAACCTCACCGTTGCCGGAACCATGGAGAAAATCGTCATGATTGAAGCCGGTGCCGACGAGGTCGACGACGAGACTATGCTTAACGCCATCAAGACCGGACACAAGGAAATCCAGAAGATGGTTGCGTTCATCAACGAAATCAAGGCTGAAATCGGTAAGCCCAAGTTTGAGTTTGAGTCCATGGAGGTTGACCACGACCTCTTTGACGCTATCGAGGAGATGGCGGCGGAGGACGTAAAGGTTGCTCTCGACACCGACGACAAGAACGTAAGAGAGGCAAGACTCCAACCCATCAAGGATGCTATCCACGAAAAGTATGACGAGCAGTATCCCGACCAGATTGCGATGATTAACGAGTGCATCTATAAGCTCCAGAAGAAGATTGTCCGCAACTGGCTCTATGAGGGCAAGCGTGTCGACGGAAGAAGCCTCGACCAGATTCGTCCTCTGGCGGCTGAGGTTGGTCTTCTCCCGAGAGTTCACGGCTCCGGACTCTTCACCCGTGGACAGACTCAGGTTCTCTCAATCGCAACTCTGGCTCCTGTAAGCGAGTGCCAGAAGCTTGACGGTCTTGATGAAGAGACCGAGAAGAGATATATGCACCAGTACAACTTCCCGTCCTACTCAGTAGGTGAGACCAAGGCTTCCCGTGGACCCGGACGTCGTGAAATCGGTCACGGTGCGCTTGCTGAAAAGGCTCTCGTTCCGGTTCTTCCTTCCGTTGAGGAATTCCCGTATGCCATAAGAGTTGTTTCCGAGGTTCTTTCCTCCAACGGCTCCACTTCACAGGGCTCCATCTGCGGCTCAACACTTGCGCTTATGGATGCCGGTGTTCCGATAAAGGCTCCCGTAGCCGGAATTTCCTGCGGTCTTATCACCAAGGAAGACGGCTCATTCGCCACAATGGTAGACATTCAGGGTCTTGAGGACTTCTTCGGCGATATGGACTTCAAGGTTGGCGGAACCCACAAGGGTATAACCGCTATTCAGGTAGATATCAAGGTTGACGGTCTTACTTACGAGATTATCGAGGAAGCGTTCGCCAAGACTCACAAGGCAAGAGATTATATCCTTGATGAGATTATGGCTAAGGCTATCGACGCTCCGAGACCTCAGGTTTCTAAGTATGCTCCCAAGATGCTCACCACCAAGGTTCCCGTTGACAAGATTCGTGAAGTCATCGGCTCCGGCGGAAAGGTCATCCAGAAGATTTCCGCTGATTACGACGTCAAGATTGATATCAACGACGACGGCAACGTATTCGTTTCCGGTCTCGACCTCGACAAGGCAAAGGCGGCTATCTCCGTCATCAATACCATTGCTTTCGATCCCGAAATCGGCTCTATCTACAAGGGCAAGGTTGTAAGAATCATGAACTTCGGCGCGTTTGTCGAGATTGCTCCCGGCAAGGACGGTCTTGTTCATATCTCCAAGCTTGATATGCAGAGAGTAAACAAGGTCGAGGACGTTGTTTCCATCGGCGATGAAATCCTCGTCAAGGTTATCGAAATCGACGATCAGGGCAGACTGAACCTCAGCCGCAAGGACGCGCTTATCGACCTCGCCGCTAAGAGAGCTCAGAAGAAAGACTGATATTAAAATAATGCACAGTGCTTGGCGACAAGGGCTGTGCATTTTTCTTGATTTCCACGAAAAATCGGATTTTAAAATTTAATGAGAATTCGGTGGTTGACAAGTGACGAAATAAGGGATATAATATACCTATCGAGTCACCAAATCGACGTTTAAATTTCACCATGGTTTGAAGGCTTCCTTCGGAACCTGTATTATATCATCAGAAGAAGATAGCAGTTTGCATGGGACAGTTGTTTATACTTGCCGGTCCGATTTAACATATTCTTAACCGGACTGCAGTTGAGATTTAACCCCCAAAAGAGTATTATTATTGTGTCAATGACCGGTTTCCGGCATATGATAAAAATCAGCGGTGTATAAGAGGTGCTTGAATGAAAATTTCAATCCAAGGTCTAACCAAAAAGTATGGTGATTTTAAAGCTGTTGACAGCCTTACGCTCGATATTGAGAGCGGCGAGCTGGTCGGTCTTCTGGGTCCGTCCGGTTGCGGCAAGTCAACAACGCTGTTTATGCTCTCCGGTCTTACCGACCCGACGGAGGGTACAATCCTGTTCGGCGATACCGATGTCACGAGAATCCCTCCGGAGGACAGAGAGATCGGTCTCGTATTCCAGAATTACGCCTTGTATCCCCACATGAGCGTACTCGACAACATAATGTTCCCCCTAATCAACCGAAAGGTTCCTAAGAAAGAGGCAAAGGAACGTGCAGAGGCAATGGCTAAAGTTGTCCACCTCGAAGGTCTTCTCGGACGTAAGCCGAAGGCTCTTTCCGGCGGTCAGCAGCAGAGAGTTGCGATAGCGCGTGCTTTGGTCAAGGAGCCCCAGGTTCTTTTATTGGACGAGCCTTTGTCGAATCTTGACGCAAAGCTGAGAGTGGAAACCCGTGAGGAGATCCGCCGTATTCAGCAGGAGGTCAAGATTACAACCATTTTCGTAACCCACGATCAGGAAGAAGCAATGAGTATTTCCGACCGTATCGCGGTTATGGATGCCGGTGTTTTACAGCAGTTCGAAAAGCCTCAGGATATGTATCTTAATCCTGTCAATACCTTTGTTGCGAACTTCCTCGGCACTCCTCAGATCAACATGTTCGACGGTGAAGTCACCGATAAGGGCGTCTTCCTCGGTGGCAATCTCCTGAGAGCAAGAGAAGATTTTGCGGACAAGTCCAAGGAAATCCCGAACGGTACATATAAAATGGGCATCCGTCCCGAGCACTTTGAGCTTTGCGATGACGGTGTTCCCGCAACGGCTGACAGAGTTCTCATGACCGGTCGTGAGCTTCAGGTATTCTTCACCTTGGGTGAAACTCCGTTCAGACTTCTTACTCATTCTGACCAGAGACTTTCTCAGGGCAGTGAGTTCAATCTCAGAGTAAGAGCTTCCCAGCTTATGATCTTCAGCGAGGACAATCTGACACTCGCTAAGGTTTGATAAAGGGGAGGGGTATCATGAAGGATTATTCGTCTCCCGTTTATACGGTCAGAAGAAAGCTGAGACCTTTCAAGGGCTTCCTGTATCTTCTCCCGTCTATCATCATTCTGTGCGTGTTCACAATTTATCCGCTCATAAAGACATTTATGATGAGCTTTATGGAGGACTACAATCTTGTCAACGGCACATACACGGCAATCAATCTTGAGAACTATAAGGAGCTCTTCTCTGATGCCACATTTCTGGCGGCTCTCAAGAACACAGGAATCTATGTAATATTCGTGGTTCCGATTTCCGTCGTTCTTTCGCTTATAATCGCGGTTTTCATCAATGACGTAGTAAGAGGAAAAGCAATCTTCCAGACCCTCTACTTCCTGCCTTATGTAACGAGTGTCATCGCTATCGGCTTGGTATGGAGATGGATGTTCAACTCCAACTACGGTCTTATCAACAGTATTCTCAATCTTTTCGGAATAGAATCTATTGAGTGGCTGAATTTGCCAAAATACGCCATGCCTGCGCTGATAATATTCAGTGTGTGGAAGAGCCTTGCGTTCAACATCCTGATTTTCCTCTCGGGTCTTCAGACAATTCCGCAGGATATCTATCGTGCGGCAAGAGTGGATTCGACTCCGAAGATGCGTGTATTCTTCAAACTCACCGTTCCTCAGATGAGACCGATTATCGTATACGCATTCATGATGGGCTTTATAAGTGCTTTCAAGGTCTACAACGAGGTCTACTCTCTGTTCGGAGGAACCCGTGCGGGACCGGCAAACAGCGCAATCACGGTTGTTTACTACATTTACTCCAAGTTCTACAACAGTTATCGTTACGGTATTGCGGCGGCTGCGGCAGTCGTACTGTTCGTGATTATCTTCGTCTTCACTATGATTGAGAGATATGTCACGAGAGATAGGGATAAGGTGAAGAGCAAATGACAATGACTAAAGCCACTAAGAAAACTCATTCACAGCATATCAAGATGAAGCCGTCTGCGATAATCACCAAGGTTGTCGAGTATGTAGTGCTCATTCTGGGAGCTGCAATGACCCTGCTTCCGTTCCTGTACATGATTCTTTCGAGTCTCAAGACTTATCAGGAACTGAATGCGATTCCGCCTGTGTTCTTCCCGTCGATTCCTCAGTGGTCAAACTACGTTGAGGCGTGGAACTCGGCACCGTTCGCAAGATATCTTCTGAACACAATCATAGTTGCGGTTTGTACAACAATCGGAGTGCTCATCACTTCAACACTTTCCGCGTTTGCATTCTCAAGACTTAACTTCCCCGGAAAGAATCTCGTGTTCTCCATCTTCATGGCAACGCTTATGATTCCCGGCGAAATGCTCGTTATCACTAACTACCAGACGGTAAGTAATTTGGGATGGATAGATTCCTACGCCTCCATGATTGTTCCTTATATTTCGAGCGTATTCTATATCTATCTTCTGAGCCAGTTCTTTGAGCAGGTTCCCAATGAGCTTTATCTCGCGGCAAAGGTTGATAAGTGCAGTGATTTCAAGTTCATGGCAAAGATTATGGTTCCGATGAACAAGAGCTGTCTGGCTTCCATCGCGATACTGAACTTCATCAGCTCGTGGAACGCCTTCCTCTGGCCCTTGCTCGTCACCAACGATCCGAATATGCGTGTCCTCTCAATCGGACTCGTAAGATTCCAGACCGAATCCGGCGCGGATTATCAGCTGACAATGGCGGCATCCTGCATGCTCGTAATGCCTGTTGTAATCCTCTTCCTGGTTCTCCGTAAGTACGTTCTCGAGGGCGTTGCTTTCAGCGGCGTAAAAGGCTGATTGCAATTCCTCGTCTACGATATAAACCGATGCTCCCGGAATCCTATACCGTGGGCAGGAAAAATTCTTTAAGTTAGGAGAAAAAATCACATGAAAATGAAAAGAATTCTTTGCGTGCTTCTCTCTGCTATGATGCTTCTCAGCATACTCACCGCTTGTGGCAGCACATCTAACGATGACGACAGTAGCGGCACCACCACTCCGACAGCTGATCAGATCATTGATAGCGCAGATATTGAAGCTTGCGAAATCGTCTTCTGGCACGCAATGTCGAACAAGCAGGAAGAAGCTCTCACTGCCATCACCGATGAGTTCAATGCAACCAACGAGTGGGGAATCACCGTTACCCTTGTAAACCAGGGCGCATACACTGACCTTTCCACCAAGCTCACCGCAAGCGCAGCATCCGATACTCTTCCCGATCTCTCACAGGCTTATAACAACTACGTCACATCTTACCTTGACAAGCTTGTTCATCTTGATGCATATGTTGAGAGAGACTATGACGAGATGAATTATGAGGATATCCTTGAATCCTATCGTGATGAAAACAGCGAGTTCGGCTTCATCAGCGGTATGCCTTTCAACAAGTCCACCTACCTCTACTTCTACAACAAGACCCTCTTTGATCAGCTCGGACTTTCCGCTCCTGAGACCTGGGACGACCTCATCACCATCGGTCAGACCTTCCAGAGCGAGCTCGGTATGGTTTCCCTCGGTTATGATGACCTCGCCGGTCTTATCGAAGCAACCCTTCTCCAGAATGGTGCTGAGTACATCAGCGAAGATGGTGCAGAGTTCGACACTGAGGAAGGACTCGAGGCTATCACTTACCTCATGGACCTCTACAACAACGGCTATGCTCGTCTCGTAGGTGAGGACCTCTACTTCTCCGGACCTCTTGGCAACTGTCTCGTTGGTGCTTATGTCGGCTCTTCCACCGGTGTTTCCTATATCACCATGAACGAAGGCTATGAACTCGGCGTTTCCACTCTCCCTGGCAACACCACCAAGGCTGCTAACACTGCTGGTACCAACGTAATGATGTTCACCACTGACCTTAACAAGCAGGCTGCTGCTTGGGAATACCTCAAGTTCCTTACCAACACTGAGAACACTGTATACTGGGCTATGGCAACCGGTTACATGCCTATCCGTACTTCAGGCTTCGAGTCTGACGAGTATCAGGAATACATGGCTTCAAGCGAGGCAGCTCAGGCTTGCTACGCTCAGCAGGATGCTTACTTCTCGTCACTCAACTTCGATGGAAGCTACGATGTCCGTAACGACATTGGTTCCAAGTTCGAGGAATTGGTTCTTGCAGGTGCTGACGGACAGACTGCTCTTGATGAACTTGCCGCTCTCGTAAACGGAATTTTGCAGTAACTCTGTAATCGTCTACAACAACCATTAGCACGAAAGGGACTTGCCGCAAAAGGTGAGTCCCTTTTTGACCCCATACTTTATCCGAAAGATATTCATACTATGACTAAGATAACATTTTATAAAGGACTTAACGTAATCGGCGGAACATTTATCAAAGTAGAGACCGAAGAAGCTGTAATGATGTTCGACTTCGGCTTTACCGTCATGCGCGATATTGACAGCAATGTCAGACTCCGTGACGGTCATATCCCCGAGGACTTTGTAAGAATCGGTCGTCTTCCTGCCGCCGATGGAATTTATGAAAACAGCGTCGCATCAAAAATCGGATGCGTGCCATATGGCAAGACAGAAAAGCCTCATTTCTTTATCATCTCACACATGCACATCGACCACATGGGCGGTCTCGATATGCTCGACCCGGAAATTCCGGTCTATATGAGTGAGGATTCCTTAAGACTCTATCGCAAGCTCTGCAATCAGGGCGAATTTACATACCGTGCCCACAAGAACTGCATCGGTATCCCTTATGGTGACAATTTCACAGTGGGGGACATCAAAGTGAATGTTCTTCCCATCGACCACGATTGCACGGGAGCAACCGGCTTCATCATCGAAACTCCCGACGGCAATATCGCCTATACCGGCGACTATCGCTTCCACGGTCTCAATCCCGAGTATACCGAGGGCTTTGGCAAGACCTGCCGCGAAGCCGGAATTGATATAATGATAACCGAAGGAACAAATGCAAGCTGGGAAGAGTTCGACATGCTCACTCTTGAAAAGCCCGTCGATGAGCCCAGAACCGAGTATACATTGATTTCGGAAGTCGACAAGATTCTTGAAGGCTCCCACAGCCTGATTATTATAAATCCCTACGAAAGAAACGTCGGCAGAATCCATAATCTCTATAATCTCTGCGTAAAGCACCAAAGAAAGCTTGTTCTCGACAATGCTCAAGCCGATTATCTCGGCGAATTCTATCCCGACGATAAGCTCTGCGTCTATGCAGAAACAGTAGGCGAAAGACCTGTCCCAACCGGAGCGGAGCTCATCTCGAGAGATGAAATCCTTGCAAACCCGAGTGGTTATATGCTACAGATGCCCTATCGCAACTCTTATGAGCTGTTGGATCTCTCGAGCGTTGCCAAAGTATATCTTCATATGGACGGCTATCCGCTCGGAGATTACGACCCGTCATACCCGAAGATGCAGGCGCTTCTTGAAAAAGCCGGTATCGAGTATGTCAAACTCGGCTTGGGCGGTCACGCCAGCCCCTGGTGCCTCAAGCATATGATTGACACCGTCTCGCCGAAGTGCCTGGTGCCTATCCACAACCAGCGACCCGAGAATGTCAATTCCAATAATGCGGGATGCCGCATACTCCCCACAGAGGGACAAACCATCTTTCTTGATAAAAAGGAGATTCGTCGATGATGCGAATTTTAGTTACAAATGATGACGGAATCAGCTCCGCAGGACTTATCGAGCTTGCAAGAGCCGCAAAAGAGCTCGGCGAAGTCTGGGTGGTGGCACCCGCAACCCAGTGCTCTGCCATGTCCCAGAGAATCAGCGTTTTCGGCGATATGATTCTCAAACACGAAACCGATTTCCCTGTTGAAGGCGTAAAGGCATACTCCATTACGGGCACTCCCGCCGACTGCGTCAAGGTTGCGCTTATGAACGTAATGCCCGAGGCTCCCGATGTCGTATTCTCAGGAATCAACAACGGTTACAATGTCGGTATCGACATCATGTATTCCGGCACTATCGGAGCCACAAAGGAAGCCCTTGTCAGAGGCATTCCCGCAATCGCTTTTTCGAACAGTATGAACGGCGACTTTGAGATTATCCGCGAAAAGCTTGCCGATATCGCAAAAGATTTGCTTTCCCGTCCTATTGAGAAGTACGAGCTCTGGAACGTCAATTTCCCGGGTTGCTCGCTTGATGAACTCAGGGGCATTCTTGAGGACAGGCGACCCGAGGGCAAGTCCTACTACACCACCGAGTTCGTTCCTTCCGAAAATCCCGACGGCACGATTACCCTCACCGTCACCGGCGACCCATGCCTCGAAGCAGGAGAGGGAAGCGACACCCTGGCTGTCGTCAACAACTACATTTCGATCGGCAAGGTTCGCTCCGGCGTTCTTAAGGACGGCGTTTTCGAATGAGTACGCTGCGTTTTCGAAGAAACACGCTTTTGCACATCTGCTGTGCGCCCTGTTCTCTTATGTGCATTGAGACCCTTCGGGCTGAGGACATCGACGTCACCGGCTTCTGGTACAACCCGAATATTCACCCCTACACCGAATATAAGGCGCGTCGTGACACCTTGATTTTGCATGCTCAGAACGTCAACATGCCTCTTGTGACCGTTGACGACTACGGACTTCGTGAATTTGTCCGCCTCGTCTATCCCGACCTCGAGGACAGGTGCGAGAAGTGCTATGACATCCGTCTCGATCGTGCGGCAAAATATGCCTCCGAAAACGGTTTCGACAGCTTTTCGACCTCGCTTCTCATCAGCCCTTACCAGAAGCACGACCTCATCCGTGAAGTCGCCGAGAGAAAAGCCGAGAAGTACAATGTTGCCTTCCTCTATCGCGACTTCCGCCCCTATTTCCGTGAAGGGCAGAAGCGTGCCCGTGAAGCCGGCTACTACATGCAAAAATACTGCGGCTGTATCTTCAGTGAGGAAGAGCGTTACCTGAGTAAGAAGAAAAAATAAAAAATTTTTTATTTCCGTGCAATAATTTGCCGTTCTGATTTGTATTATAATCAGAACGGCAATTTTTATTGCAAAATTAAGGAGAAATTACAATGAAAAAATTACTCGCAATGCTTCTGGCAGGACTACTTCTCATCACTTCGATGTCCGTGATGGCTTGGGCGGATGATGAGGACGAGAGCGACATTAACACAGATGAACTGTATGATGACGGTGCAGACCCGGGACCGAGATTTTACTCGCTTAGTGAACTTATCGAGTACCGGAACTACCTGAGAGAAACCGATGAAGACCATGGCGTTTATTATGAGAGCTATGATTGTGTCGAGGGGCTTGAAGGCTTGTATCTTCCCGAAGGCTTGACCTTTGACGACATAACTGAGTTCATGTCAGGCACATATTTCTATTATGTGTATTTCAAGATTGACGGCATAACGCTTGAGTTTACCTACTACTACAACACCGAAGCGGCTGAACGTATCGTCGTTGATACTCCGATAATGTACGCCAAGGGTGGAGTTTATTCAGGTAAGGTGCTTGAATCAGCCAACGGAACTACTGTCTACTTCTATAATTTAGCCTCTACCTACAAAAACACAATCAGTGAGGATTTGGAGTACTTGTGGTATCAGGACGGTTACTATTACCGCCTTAGACTTATGGGCTCCCACGACACAAGCGAAACAAGCTATGAAGAGCTCTATGGCGATGAGCTCCTGGCAATGAGCAATGCCGTTTATCATCCTTTTGGCGAAGCCTATGGTCTCAGCGGTGAAGCTGTTGACGGGAGGGTCAAGCTCTCTTGGAACGAGATTGTCGAGGATTCGACCTATACTGTTTATTGGAAGCGTTCTTCTTCCGACATTTGGAAGGTTGCGGGGACTACTTCTAAGGAGAAGGTCAGCATCACCGGGCTTAAGTCCGGCGTAAGCTATGACTTCAAGATTGAGGCGACCGGTGTTGAATCGGAAATCGTCACGGTGACCGCCGAATAATCAAAGAAAGATAAGAGGAGAATATATAAGAAATCCCGCCCGGAGTGATTCGGACGGGATTTTTAATTCAACTCAGCTTTACAAGCTTGACCCCATGCGGATTCACGACTCCCGAAACAACGTCCTTGACGTCCTCGGTTGTCTTCTCCCAGATGTCGTAGGCTTTTGTCACACTTATGCCGATGGAATCTAAGGGGACGCTGATTCGGGCAGGCTTCTCACCGGCATTGAAGAGGGCGAGGTAACAGCCGCTTCCGTCAACCCTCGGGGCGAACCACGTTATCGTCTCGCAACCGTCAACGTCCTTCCTCTCGAACATGTGGGCACAGAAGGTCGTCTTCTCAATTTCGAGGAGCTCGCGGTTCTTGACAAGCGACAGAGTGAAGTCATCAAACCCGTTCATCTCGCCGCCAATCATCAGGGGAGAGCGCACCATGCACCATAGCGACATCATCGTCTTCTGTTCGTTACGGGTGAAATTGGTGCGGTTGTCCTTCGAATAGACCTGATTGATGGGACCGATCGGCAACATGTCGCAGTCGGGGAAGTGCCCCGGTCCCGCATGGTTGCACCAAGCTTCGGCACGCTCAAACATCGCGTAAAGAAGCTCCCACTTGTCCCAGAAGTCGTCGGTGATGCGCCACATGTTGGCGTATTTTTTGAGGAACTCCGCCTGCGAAACCTTTGCCGGTCCCGGTGAAAGGCTCAGGACCATCTCTTTGCCGCTGTTTCTGATAGCGTCAGCAATGAGCATGATTTCGCCCTCGTTGTCGTTGTTGCGGCAGATGTCGTCGACCTTGACGAAGTCCACGCCCCACTCGGCATATAGCCTGAAAATGCTGTTGTAATAGTCTGCGGCGCCCTTGCAGTCGTACTTGAGCCCGTACATATCCGGGTTCCACTCGCAGACGTCGTTGTATTCGGCAACCTGACGGGCGGTGAACTCGCTTCCGAGAACCGGGCAGTTTTCGTGAACCGCCTGCCTCGGGATTCCTCTCATAATGTGGATTCCGAACTTGAGCCCGAGCTCATGGACATACTCCGCCAGCGGCGCAAAGCCCTTGCCGCCCTTTGCGGAAGGGAACCGGTTCTCCGCCGGCAAAAGTCTGCCGTATTCGTCCATAACGAGCTCCGCAAACGGCAGATACTCGTGCGTCGTGACCGTCGGCTGATACCACTCGATGTCAACGACGATATACTCCCAACCGTATTCCTTAAGATTCTTCGCCATATAGTCCGCATTAGCCCGAACGGTCTTCTCGTCAACCGCCGCGCCGTAGCAGTCCCAACTGTTCCACCCCATAGGCGGGTATTTTGCTGTAATCATAATATGCCTCCAAGTGAAAATGTCTTCGAAGCTATTATAAGTGATTTCCGACCCGATTTCAACCTGTCCGCAAAAAAATTCAAAATATCTATAAAAAGCTATTGACAACCGGGATTAATTATGCTACAATTTTAACATAGGTTGAGCATCCTGTCGGATACTTAATCACAAAAATCGATGCGGGGGGGTAGTACCTTTCGTACGCCCAATTTTCAACCTCCGACACTAAACAGTGCTGTGGGGGTTTTTTATCTGTATTTTGTCCTCCTTGGCACAACCGAGGAGGATTTATTGTGAAGAAATTAAGGAAGGTTTTGGCGGTCGTCACAGCATTGGTACTGGCGGTGAGTATGCTTGGCATGGTCACGGTGGCGGATGATGTTACGGTTGTTGATTCAGGTACATTCGGAGCAGATGGAAGCAACCTAAGTTGGTCACTCACGTCTGACGGAGTACTAACAATTTCCGGAACAGGTGCTATGGAAGACTTTAGTAATTATAGATATACAGGAATTCTATCAGATGTTCCGTGGTCAATTTACAAAAGTTCATATACTGCTGACGTGGTTGTTACATCTGTTGTAATTGAAGAAGGTGTTACTACCATCGGAAAAGGCGCCTTTTACTACTTCACTTCGCTTTCTAGCGTGTCGTTACCAGATACATTGTTGGAGATTCACGAATATGCTTTTGTAGAAACTGCATTAACAAGTGTTAGTATTCCTGATTCTGTTGTTAGCATCGACGCAGCTTCGTATGTATATGTTGATGAAACTGGCTCGGCGCTTACCAGCGGTGGTGCATTTTACTGTGAGAGTTTGACGTCAATTACAGTTTCAGAAGATAATAAGTATTACTTAGATGTGGATGGAGTTCTATTCAACAAAGATGGTACTGAACTTATTTTTTATCCTGTTGGTCGTACGGGTGCGTCTTATGCTATTCCAGACGGTGTTACTACTATTGCTGATGGTGCTTTTTTCAGTTGCAAGCATCTCCAAAATATTTCTGTTCCTTCGAGCGTAACTAACATAGGTGTTGAAGCATTTTGCAGTGAAAAAATAAAGACTGTCACAATCTCCGAAGATGTAAGCGGTTTGAGCATAGGCAAAGAAGCGTTTATGTGGTCTTATATTTCAAGTATTGATATTCCTGCTGGTGTTACAAACATTGAAGAGTCTGCGTTTCGTGCATGCTATAATTTGTCTAGTATCAACGTGGATGGGGACAATCAGTATTACTGTGATATTGATGGTATATTATTTAGCAAAGATCAGACAGTTTTATTGGCTTATTCTGGAAAATCAAGCAACGTATCATATGCGATTCCTAACAGTGTGGTTCACATTAGTGAGTATGCTTTTGATTGTGCTTCGTATTTGGCGACATTGTATATTCCAAAGACAGTGACAAGTATAGGTTATTACGCATTTGGGGATTCTCTAACTTTTGGGGAAAATTTAACTGATGTGTACTACTATGGTTCGGAAAGTGAATGGAATTCAATAGATGTCTGTGTACTATCCTCTTGCAATACTGGGCTTTATTATGCAACCATTCACTACAACTATGTACCGGAATACGAAATCACAATTGACGAAACCACAAACGGCACAGTCGTTGCGGATGTCGAAACTGCGGCGGCGGGGGATACTGTTACTTTGACTGTAACACCTGATGATGGTTACGAGGTTTCAAGTGTGACTGTTACCGACGAAGCAGGGAACGAAGTAACTCTGGCTGATGATTATACATTCACAATGCCCGAAAATGATGTCACCGTTACGGCTGTATTTGCCGAGGTTGTGGAAGACACGGCAATCTGGACAGTTACAAGAGACGAATGGGCTGATAATGGCAACTATGCAAGTTTTGCGTTCACACTGAGCGATTATTGCGATGACGCTGATGAGATAGTTTCCGGTGATAATGTTACTATCAATGTTACAGTTGAAAGTGACGGAACTTATTTCAACGGCACAATCGGAGTCAATACTCCCGATGATACAGCCGAAGAAGGTTATTCTTGGGCAAGTGCGGGAACTATTGAATCCACAGCATCTCCCGATGTCTGGACATATACGGTTGATGTTGCCTCAGATTATGCACAGATTCAGCTTTGGTGGATTGGCAGTGATGGCTCATATGTAAGCGTTACCGATATTTCCGTTACCATTAATGAAACGGAACCCGAGCCTACAACTTATGCTGTAACAATTGGCGAAGTTGAGAACGGCACGGTTACGGCGGATGTTGACACTGCCGAAGCAGGAGACACAGTTACTTTGACTGTAACACCTGATGAAGGCTATGTTGTTTCGAGTGTAACCGTTACTGACGCTGACGGAAATGAAATTACCGTTGCTGATGATTACTCATTCACAATGCCTGAAAACAGTGTTACTATTTCAGTCGTATTTGAAGCAGAAGCAGTTGAACCTACAACTTATACAGTAACAGTCGGCGAAGCTGAGAACGGTACGGTTACGGCTGATGTTGACACTGCCGAAGCAGGAGACACAGTTACCTTGACTGTAACACCTGATGAAGGTTATGTTGTTTCGAGTGTAACTGTCACCGATGCTGACGGAAATGAAATTACCGTTGCTGATGATTACTCGTTCACAATGCCCGAAAACAATGTAACTGTAGCGGCTGTGTTTGAAGAAGAAGCAACCGATGAGCCTACAGATCCTTCGGAAACATACACGGTAACAGTTACCGTAACCGTTACCGGAGGTACTGTTACGGTTGATAAGACCGAAGCGGCAGAGGGCGAGACCGTTACCATAACAATAACTCTCGCAGATGGCTATTCAGTTACCGGCGTTACGGTTGTTGATTCCTATGGAAACACTATTACGGTGACATTGTCCGGAAGTGCTTATACCTTCACAATGCCTTCGTCGGCAGTTACAATCACCCCGACATTTGAAGAGGCTTCAACAGAGCATACACATACATATGTCTTGAGTGGTTGGAACTGGTCGAGCGACTTAAATTCGGCAGTCGGTATATTCTATTGCAGTTCTTGCGGCGGTCGCACTGTCATTCCCGCAACAATCACTTCGTCGTACAGTAATGGCGTTCCGACAAAGATAGCTTCTATCTACTATAATGGCGTTTGGTATAGCGACAGTCAGATTGATATCTCAAGCCTGAGTAGTACAACAACGACCACTACTCCCACTACAACAACCACTACAACCACAACCGAAGAGACTATAACCGTCTCCGACCCCATCGAAGACACCAACACCAAGACCGAGGACGAAGGCGAAACCGTTTCCGAGCCGGAGGTTTCAGCAGAAACCAATCCGACAACCGGCGTTGCGCTCTCGCTTGTACCTCTGGCAATAGCCGCTCTGGCGATTGTCTCCTCAAAGAGAAAGTGACGCTCTGAAATATTGTGGAGGGCTTACAGCCCGGGTGAAGAACCTGAAAAGCTCCCTGCCGAGAGGTGGGGAGCTTTGTTGTGCCTGAATTTTGTGTTAATTCCCCGACAACTCGACAATTTTCGTTGACAAAGCGCACAAAAAGTATTATAATTTAGCTGTTGTGTTTACATCTTGGTATACACGAAATTCAAAAGAAAGGGCTGTGAGCCGTGGCAGAAGCTAAAAAAGAAAAGAAGCGCAGGGGAGACCGCAAGGACGCTTGGCTTGTCAGAGACGTCGATTCGATGCATTTCATCATGCCTTATAACATCCCGGGCAGAACCGCAAACGAGGCCGTCCTGAACGAGACTATTGATATTACTCCGATTGAGGAATATCTCGCAAAGAAAAATTACGAGGGGATTGAGTTCAAATACACATTCTTCCACGTCATAACAGCCGCAATCGCGAAGACAATAGTTCTGCGCCCGAAGCTCAATTATTTCTTCTCGGGTCACAGACTCTGGGAGAAGAAGGACGTCAGCATTTCGTTCACCGCAAAGAAGAAGTTTGCTGATGACGGCGGCGAAGCGCTTGCAACCGTCAAGTTCGACAGAACGGGAACAATCCCCGTCGAGCATGTCCACGACGAAATCCAGAAGTTCGTCACCCACATAAGAAAAGAGGGTAAGAATAACGACATCGGCGACATCATGGACTCCCTCCAGAAGCTCCCGAGATTCGTCTTCAAGATTGTCATCGCAGCTCTCAACTGGATGGAATATCACGGCTGTTACCCGTCCGTTCTCATGAACGGCGACCCGTACTATTCGAGCTGTTTTATCACGAACCTTGGTAGCATCAAGCTCCACGCTTCGTATCATCATCTTGCCGAGTGGGGAACCAATTCTTTGTTTTTAGTTATCGGCGAGAAGAAGCCGACCGTTTTTGCCAATGCTGACGGCACCATGGAAGTTCACAACGGAATCGACCTCGGCGTCACCATCGACGAGAGAATCGCAGACGGCTACTATTATTCGCAGTCTATAAAAATTATAAGACATCTTTTGGCTCATCCCGAGCTTTTGGAGCTTCCCATCGAAACTCCGGTTGAATTTTAAGGAGGAAAAATATGGCTACAGAAGTAAAAGCCCCATGGCTTAATAACTACGGAAATGTAAATTTCCATCTCTCATATTACGAGGGCTCAATGTGGGAGATGGTCCGTGACGCATCGCACAGATACCCCGACCTGATTGCATATCAGTTCATGGGCAACAAGGTCAAATATCGCGATTTCGAGAAGCAGGTCTACATATGCGCCAAGGGTCTGAAATCAATCGGTATCAAGCCCGGAGACAGAATCACAATCTGCATGCCCAACTGCCCTCAGGCTGTCATCATGTTCTATGCCATCAACGTAGTCGGCGCAATCGCCAACATGATTCACCCTCTCTCGAGTGAAAACGAAATCGCTTTCTTCATCAGTCACTCGAAGAGCGTCTGCACCTTGACCCTTGACATGTTCTATCCGAAGTTCGAGGAGATAATGAAGCACACTGAGGTCACAAATCTTATCATCGCAAGCACCCGTGACGCTCTTGCTTTCCCTGTAACCCTCGGCTATGACCTTACCGAAGCGAAGAAGATTAAGAAAATCCCGAAGGACGCGCCGGTAATCATCTGGAATGACTTCATGAAGCAGGGCAAGTCCTATGTCGGAGATTATATCGCACATGTCCAGAAGGAAGACCCGGCGGTAATCCTCTATAGCGGCGGAACCACCGGCACGACAAAGGGCATACTTCTTTCGAACCTCAACTTCAACGCACTTTCCAAGCAGCTTATGGAGACCAACCCGATGGCGCAGGTGGGCGACAAGATGCTTTCCGTAATGCCCATCTTCCACGGCTTCGGCTTGGGTGTCACCATCCACGCCATGCTTTCAAACGGCTGTAACTGCATTCTCGTTCCGAGATTCACGGCTGAAACCTATGCCAAGGACATCGTCAAGCACCGTTGCAACTTCATCGCCGGCGTGCCGACCCTCTACGAGGCTCTCTTAAGACAGCCTTCGATGGACGGCGCAGATCTAAGTTGCCTCAAGGGCGTATTCTCCGGCGGAGATTCGCTCTCTGTCGAGCTCAAGAAGCGCTTTGATAAATTCCTTGCTGACCACGGCGCAACCATCAGCGTCCGTGAGGGCTACGGCACCACCGAGTGCGTCACTGCAAGCTGTCTGACACCTATTCACCTCTATAAAGAGGGCTCAATCGGTCAGCCTTTGCCTGATAACTACTATAAGATAGTTGATGTCGGAACTAATATCGAAGTTCCTTATGGCACCGACGGCGAAATCTGCATTTCGGGACCGACCGTTATGCTCGGCTATCTCGACCAGCCCGAGGAAACCGCAAATACATTAAGACTCCACGGCGACGGCAGAATCTGGCTTCACACCGGAGACCTCGGCTATATGGACGAGGAAGGTTTTATCTACTTCAAGCAAAGAATCAAGAGAATGATTATAACATCCGGCTACAACGTCTATCCGTCTCAGCTCGAAAATGTCCTTGACGGCTACGAGGCTGTTCAGATGAGCTGTGTTATCGGCGTTCCAGACCCGTACAAGATGCAGAAAATCAAGGCTTTCATCATGCTCAAGCCCGGCTATGAACCGAACGAGACCACCAAGGGCTTGATAATGGCGTACTGCAAGAAGAACATCGCAAAGTACGCAATGCCTTATGATATCGAGTTCAGGGAAACTCTTCCGAAAACCCTTGTCGGCAAGGTAGCATATCGAATCCTTGAGCAGGAGGAGTACGAAAAGCTTGGCATCACAAAGCCGGAAGAAAAAGAACCTGTAAAAGTATGATGAACAGTAGCAAGCTTTTTACGCCGTCCTATTTCGACAGCTTCCACTGTCTTATGGGAGCCTGCCCCGACAGTTGCTGTAAAGCCGGTTGGGAGATTCCAATAGACGACGAGACGATTGATAAGCTCAGAGCTTATCCGTCGCTCGAAATAGACAGGAATATCCGCACCGGTTCGGACGGCGATACGGTGCTTCGCGTAAACAAGAATAACGTCTGCCCATATCTCAATACGGATGGTCTATGCGAAATGTACATACTGTCCGGCATGATGGGTGACGTCTGCTCAAAGCACCCGAGATTTTACGAGGAGTATTACACAGGCGATGGGCTTGCCTTCACAGAAGCGGGCTTATCTGTTTCGTGTCCCGAGGCGGCAAGAATCGTGCTCTCGGCAAGCAAAGCCGAATATGAAGCACTTTACAAAGAGCAAACCGGCGACGAGCTTCTTGATTTCCTGCTCAAAGCGAGAGCGAAAGCCTTTGAATTGAAACCAACACAGCTAATCACATACGGCGAGCTTCTGCAAGAAGAAATCGACTTCGGCACGTTGGAACCTCCCGAGGGAGAAATTCCCGACAGCGAGCCGATAGATATCAAAAGCCTATGCGAATTTATTCTCGGGAATACGGAAATCCTGACACCCGAGTGGTGGGAGCTTCTCAAAAACTGCGAACAGGGAAGTCACCAGCAGGAGAGTGAGCCGCTCTTTGACTATCTTATATTCAGGTTCTTCTTAAAAGCTGTCAACACAGAAGATATTCTGACCGAGTGCAAGCTCATCGTAGCCATATATGAGTTATGCAAATTAGGAGACAATTTCACGGAAACTATCCGCCTTGTTTCAAAAGAGCTCGAGCACGACGATATTAACCTGGATTTGCTTCGTGATTTCTTATCGGATTCTTGACTTTTGCCGGAAATGCTTTTATAATTATAGGTAAGAAATGTTTGAATTATAGGGAGTGGCACAATGAATAATATCAAAAAATTAGGCTTTGGGCTTATGAGATTGCCGATAATCGGCGACGATCATTCGAATATCGACCTTGAGCAGTTCAAGGCGATGGCTGACAAGTTCCTTGAGCGCGGCTTTACATACTTCGACACCGCCTATGTCTATCACAGCGGCAAGAGCGAGGTTGCTTTCAGAGAGGCGGTTGTAAAGCGTCACCCTCGTGACAGTTTCACCATCACGACGAAGCTTCCACTGTTCTCCAAGCCGAACGAGGACGAGCGCGAAAACATCTTCAACGAGTCTATGACCCGCCTCGGAGTCGACTATCTCGACTATTACTGGCTTCATGCCGTCAATAAGGACATCTATGAGTATATCGAGAAGACAGACGCCTTCGGCTATATTCAGAGAAAGCGCGACGAGGGCAAAATCAGGCATATCGGATTCTCGTTCCACGACAGTCCCGAAACTCTTGAGAAGATTTTAACCGAGCACCCGGAGGTTGAATATGTCCAGCTTCAGATTAACTATCTTGACTGGGAGGACGCTTGGGTAAGAAGCCGCCGTTGCTATGAAGTCGCGACAGCATTCAATAAGCCCGTAATCGTAATGGAACCCGTCAAGGGCGGAGCACTGGCAAGACTTCCGAAGACTGCGGCAAAGATATTCGACGACTACGATGCCACGAAGTCCTATGCTTCATGGGCTGTCCGTTACTGCGCTTCTTTGCCGAATGTAATGATGGTATTGAGCGGCATGAGTGACATGCAGCAGGTAGAGGACAATACCTCTTACATGCAGAACTTCGAACCTCTTACCGATAAGGACTATGAAGTTATTTCGAAGGTCAGCGAGAACCTCAAGTTTGCAATTCCTTGCACCGCCTGCCGCTACTGCACCGACGGTTGCCCGATGAACATCCCGATTCCTGATTTGTTCGCACATTACAACGAGTATAAGCGCGACATCCGCAAGCTCGGCGAGATAAAGGATAAGTACGCCGAGACGGTCAAGAACACCGGCAAGGCGAGCGACTGCATCTCCTGCCGCCAGTGCACTGAGCACTGCCCTCAGAATCTCGACATCCCGACTCTTCTGAGCGAGTGTGTATCGGAGCTCGAATAAAATAACATAAACTCTCTTTCTTTTCCAAAGTAAAGAGAGTTTTCTCTATGCGATTTTGAAGCGGATAATATTTTATTCTTTCGTAAGTTCCTATTGAAATGACCGCCCGAATACTGTAGAATGGATTCATAGAAGGGAGTGTTCATTATGACACACGAATATGAAAAAAAGCAAATCTGGCTCGACCATCCTGCACCGACCAAAGATGAGAAGGATTATAACGGCGAAGGCTGGAATGAGGCGTATCCCATCGGCAACAGTCGCATCGGCGGAATGATTTACGGCGACCCGACTGACGACATTATTCAGCTCAACGAGGAGACCATCTGGAACCGTAAGGGCGTCAAAGAACGCTATAACCCCAAATCTGTCGGTTCCTACAAGAAAATCCGCGAGCTTCTTCTTGAGGGCAAAATCGGTGAGGCGACTGAGCTTGAAATCTCGGATATGTACCCTCATCCTCAGGACGAGAGCCACTACGACACCGCTGGCTTCCTGATGATAGGCTTCAATCACGACGGTTATTCCGATTACAAGAGAGTTCTGGATATCGCAAATGCCGTCTGCACCGTAACTTTCAGCTCGGAAAATCACTCTTTTTCGAGAGAATATCTCGTAAGTGCACCCGATAACGTCCTTTGTATGCACGAAGCTTCGCCCGATGGCGGCAAAACTTCTCTTAAAATTGATTTTTCCTGCCTTACAGCCGGTGATTTTGTGGAGTCTTCTCTTGACGAAAACGGCGTTTATCTTCACTACAGGGAGCGGGACGAAGGCTGCGACTACATAATCGCAATCACTTGCGAAAACATCGGCGGAATGTCAAAGCTCACTGAAACCGAGCTTAATGTTTACGATGCCGACGAAGTCACGATGTATCTGACGATAAGAACTGACTTCCACGGCGAAGATCTCCATGCTTGGTGCTCGTCTGTTCTTGAGAATGCCGCAAGCCTCGGCTATCAGGCTGTAAAAGCCCGCCATATCGAAGACTATAAGACCTATTTCGACAGGGTGAAGCTCTCCATTGACGACGACGTGAACCATGACGGCATGCCGACCGACCAGAGAATACACGAAACCTATAGCAGACCTGATAATAATCTCTGTGAGCTCTATTTCGATTTCGGTCGGTATCTGATGATTTCCTGCTCCCGTCAGGGAACAAAGCCCGCAAATCTTCAGGGCATCTGGAATAAGGACTTTTACCCTGCATGGGGCTCGAGATACACGATTAACATCAACACTGAGATGAACTACTGGTGCGCCGAGCCCTGCAATCTTTCCGATTGTCACATGGCACTTCTGGAGCACTTAAAAGTAATGCTTCCGAACGGCGAGAAGGTCGCCCGCGATATGTACGGTATCGAGGGGTTTGTTGCTCATCACAACACCGACCTCTTCGGCGACTGTGCCCCTCAGGACAACTGGATTTCCGCAACCATCTGGGCGAGTGGCGCCGCATGGCTCTGCACCCACATCTGGACGCACTACGAGTTTACCCTTGATAAAGATTTTCTCCGTGAATATCTCCCGATTATGAAGCGCGCTTGCGTTTTCATGAAAAATTATCTCTTTGAGCACGACGGCAAGCTTATGACCGGTCCGTCGCTCTCTCCCGAGAACACATATATCCATTCGTCCGGCGAGCAGGGACAGATTTGCGTCGGTCCCACAATGGACACCATGATTGTAAGAGACCTCTTCACTGACTGCATCAAGGCTTCCGAAGTTCTTGACGACGAGGACGACCTCACGGATGCGCTTCGTGACCTTCTCCCGAAGCTTCCCGAAAACAGGATAGGCAAGCACGGACAGATAATGGAGTGGACAGAGGACTATGACGAGACGGAAATAGGACACCGCCACATCTCCCAGCTCTACGGTCTTTATCCTTCATCTCAGCTGACATACGAGAAGACTCCCGAGCTCATGAAAGCGGCACAGGCGACCATCGAAAGGCGTCTCAGCCACGGCGGAGGAGGTACAGGTTGGAGCAGAGCGTGGATTGTCAACATGTGGGCGAGGCTCCGGAACGGCAACGAAGCGGGAAAGCACTTGAACTATCTTCTCGCTTGCTCGACATATCCCAACTTCTTCGATATGCACGCACCGTTCCAGATTGACGGCAATTTCGGTGGAACTGCCGGAATCGCTGAGATGCTCTTGCAGTCTCAGGATGGTCTGATAAGACTTCTTCCCGCAATTCCCGAACACTGGAAGAGCGGCTCGGTCAGCGGTTTGAAGGCAAGGGGAGACGTAACCGTCAATATGACTTGGAAAAACTGCAAGGTCGAGAGTGCCGAGCTAATCGCTAATCAGGGCGGAAAAGTCACTCTCTTGGTTCCCGAAGGCTTCGGAGAAGGCACTGCAACATTCGAGCAGGAATCACCGTATAAAATTGTTCTTCGGAACGGCAAAATGGAACTTATATAAATCTTCAAAGAAAAAGGTGCTTTATTATGACGACAACTAAGGACTACTCAAAGCTTCGCAACGAAAGCGACATAAGAGGAATAGCGATTGCGGGCGTACCCGGTCAGGATGTAAACCTGACCGAGGGCGCTTGCCGTGATATAGCAAGAGGCTTCGCCCTCTGGCTTGTCAGGAGAACTCAGAAAACAAATCTTCGTGTGGCGGTCGGCAGAGACTCCCGCCTTTCGGGAGAAACACTCTTGGGATGGATGGCGGACGAGCTCGCAAAAGAGGGGATTGAAGTCACCGACATGGGTCTTGCCAGCACTCCCGCAATGTTCATGACCACCAAGACCGATGGCTATATGTTTGACGGTGCTGTAATGGTCACGGCAAGCCATCTTCCGTATAACCGCAACGGCTACAAGTTCTTCACCCCCAACGGCGGTGTTGAAGCAAGCGACATAAAAGAAATGATTGAACTTGCCGAGACAGATCTTCACACCGGCATCAAGCCGTCTGAGGTGAAGAAAGACGAGTTTATGGATGTCTACTCCAAGCGTCTTGCCGACATGATAAGAAATAGTTGTGGCAGTGAAACGCCTCTTACCGGTTTAAAGATAGTTGTGGACGCCGGAAACGGCGCAGGCGGCTTCTATGCCGAAAAGGTCCTTAAGCCTCTCGGAGCTGACACCACCGGCTCAAGATATCTCGACCCCGACGGAAGCTTCCCGAATCATATTCCGAATCCCGAGAACAAAGAGGCTATGGCGTCAATTACAGAGGCTGTCAAAGAGTCTCATGCTGACTTAGGCATCATCTTCGACACCGATGTCGATAGAGCAGGAGCAGTCCTTTCCGACGGAAGTGAACTCAACCGAAACCGCCTTATCGCAATGCTTTCAGCAATGCTTTTAAGAGACCATCCGCACACAACAATCGTCACCGACAGCGTAACTTCTTCGGGTCTTGGTGATTTCATCCGCTCCAAGGGTGGCGTTCACCACAGATTCAGAAGGGGATACCGCAACGTCATCAACGAGTCAATTCGCCTCAACAAGGAGGGCATCGACAGTCAGCTCGCAATCGAGACCTCCGGTCACGGCGCATTCAAGGATAATTACTTCCTCGACGACGGCGCATATATAGTCACAAGACTCATAATCGAGCTTTCAAGAGGTGTAAAAGAGGGTTATACTCTTCATTCGCTTATCGACGGCTTAAGAGAGCCCGCCGAGAGCATGGAATTCAGAATGAATATCGACCTCGAGGACTTCAAGCCCTATGGCAACGATATTATTTCGAATCTGAAGGAGTACTCAAAGTCTCAGCCCGGTTGGACGCCTGCCGACAGCAACTATGAGGGCATCAGAATCAATCTTGACAAAGACCACGGCGACGGTTGGTTCCTTCTCCGCATGTCCCTTCATGAGCCTTTGATGCCTCTTAATATCGAGTCTGACAGTGAGGGTGGAGTCAAGACTATCGCAAGCGAGCTTTGCGGGTTCCTTACAAAGTATGAGAAGTTAGACACTTCAAAGCTTACAGATTACGCTAACTAACAGGAGACAATATGAAATCCTATTCACTTGTAAACAAGAACGCGACGGCTGAAACAAAAAGGCTGTTTCAGTATCTTTGCGATTGCTATGACAAGCACTTGATGCTTTCCGGTCAGCAGGAATTTCCCCATAGAAGAACAACCGAGTGGGAGGTAAATTACGTCTTTGAGAAGACGGGAAAATACCCCGCAATCAGAGGACTTGATTTCATGCACGCCGATTTTAGAGGCGTCATAAACCGTGCAATCGACTGGCATATGCGTGGCGGAATCGTCACAATCTGCTGGCACACCGGTGTCAATGGCGGAGCATATGAGGACTGTAAAGGGGAAAATCCCGACTTCGATAAGCTTCTGACTATGGGTACTCCGGAAAACGAGCTCATGCTCAAAAACTGGGACCTGGGAGCCGAGTCTTTGAAGATACTTCAGTCGGAGCATGTCCCGGTAATCTGGAGACCCTTCCACGAGTTCGACGGTCAGTGGTTCTGGTGGGGCAAGGGCGGTCCCGAGCCGTTCATCAGGCTGTGGAGAATGATGTATGACAGATACACAAACTATCATGGCTTGAATAATCTCATCTGGGTCTTAGGCTATTCGGGAGAAGTGAAGCCCGGTTGGTATCCGGGAGACGAATACTGCGACATCGTCGGCTCGGACACCTACGATGGCACCACCAACAAATTCGGTTGGGACAGACTCTTGAAAGTCTGCGACAAGCCGCTTTGCTATCACGAAATCGGCAATCTTCCGCATTTCGATGATTTCAGAAGAGATAACACAAACTGGCTCTGGTTCATGAACTGGCACACAAGGTATCTCATGGACAATAATTCCGATATTCTGAATGAAATTTATAATAATTCCGATGTTATAACACTTGACAAGATTCCGAAAGAGCTATATAATTAAAGTAATCTCTGAAATTGCAATCAAGCAGAATTACGGGATTATACTTTAATTAGGAGGTACTTATCAAATGAAGAAGTATATTGCCGAATTTATCGGCACATGCGTATTGGTGGTCTTCGGATGCGGAACCGCTATGCTCGTTGGCTGTGACAGCGTTTCGGGCTGTGGATATATCCTCACCGCTCTTGCGTTCGGACTTGCAATCGTTGCAATGGCTTACAGCATCGGTAATATTTCCGGCTGTCATGTAAACCCTGCCGTTTCGCTTTCAATGTTAGTCACCGGAAAGATGACCGTCAAGGATTTCGTCGGCTATGTCATCGCTCAGGTTCTCGGAGCAACATGCGGCTCTGCAATCCTTGCTCTTATCTGGAACCTCGGTGATGTTGTTGATGCAACCGGCGGCTATGGCTCCAACGGCACATCGGGTGTCGGTGGAAGTGCTATTGCGGCACTCCTGGTCGAAATCGTCCTTACATTCGTATTCGTCCTTGCCATCCACGGCGTAACAAGCAAAACCGAGAACAACGCCGTTTCCGGAATCGTTATCGGCTTGACCCTCACATTCGTCCACATCCTTGGCATCGGCTTGACCGGTACCTCCGTAAACCCTGCAAGAAGCTTTGGTCCCGCCCTCATCGCCGCATTTTCCGGCAACACCACTCCTATCTCGGAGCTCTGGATCTTCATCGTAGGTCCTCTCGTAGGCGGAGCATTGGCAGGTGTCTGCTACAAGGCTTTGGCTTCTTCAAAGGAATCAAAGTAAAATCTCATAGAGATATAAAAATCCTCCGAAATTTCGGGGGATTTTCTTTTATCCCGAATGTTTCACACAGTTTTTAGGCTCATTTAAGCTTTAGGGGTTATCATATCCACAGTGAAGCTTAATAAGAAAGGAAATCCTGTATTATGAACTTAAAACTCAAAAGAATACTTTCAATGATAATAGTGCTCAGCATGGTCTTCATGCTCTCTTCATGTGCGGAATCAGTAAGCGACAGCGAAAGTGATTCCGATACTGCTGTTACCGACTCAGCGGTCGGCGCGGCTTTCCTCGTTTCCTGCACTCTTTCTGGAACTGTCACGGAAGTCTCAGGATATGAGATAACCCTCTCAGTAGCCCTTTCGTCCGGCAACTCCGACATGATGGGCATGGGCGGAGATATGCAGATGGGCGACATGAACAGCATGGGCGATATGGGCGGCGAAGGCGGAGACGTCCCCTCCGATATGCCTGACGATGTGCCCTCTGACGATGATCAGGGCGGCGGAAACGGCGACGGCGGCGATGTTCCCGATAAGCCCGATGGAGAAGGCGAGGGCGGAAATAATGGTGAGCCAGAACCCATGTCCTCAACAGGCGACTATGAAATAGAACTTCTTGCCGATGTAACCGAAGAGCCCACAGAAAGCTCCGACAACACATTCACGGTAACTCTCATAGTTCCCAATGAATCGGTAATCACCGACACCGATGGCAACAGCCTGACTCTTTCCGACATAGAAGCAGGGGACACCCTCACCTTCACCGTTGACGACGGCGGCAAAATCACCTCAATAGTGGTCGGCGGAGAATCCTCCGACATGGGCAACCTCTCTAACGGTGGCGGTATGGGCGGCGGCTCATTCTCCGGCGTCGACAGCTACGACGCAGTCGTAACCTACACAGAGGACGGCACTTATTCGGATATGGATTACACCTCGACCGTTTCCGATGAAAACGCTGTTTTGGTCACCTCCGGCGATGTTACCATCTCCGATAGCACTATCTCGAGAATCTCTTCCGATTCCACCGGCGGCGACAACTCGAGCTTCTATGGCGTCGGAGCAAGTGCTCTCGTAACGAGTGGAACACTCAGAATTACCAACACAACCATCACCTCCGACTCGGCAGGCGGCGCAGGAGTCTTCGCCTATGGCGACGGCATTGCCTATGTCAGCGACACCACTATCACCACCGAGCAGGACACCTCGGGCGGCATTCATGTTGCCGGCGGCGGAACGCTCTACGCATGGAATCTGACAGTCAGCACATCGGGCGAATCCTCGGCGGCAATAAGAAGCGATCGTGGCAGTGGCACCATGGTTGTTGACGGCGGCACCTACGTCTCGAATGGCACCGGCTCTCCCGCAGTCTACAGCACTGCCGACATCACCGTTGCGAATGCTACCCTGACAGCCAATTCCTCCGAAGCAATCTGCATCGAAGGTCTCAACACGATTCGCCTTTTCGACTGCGACCTCTCCGGCAGTATGCTTGACAGCTCTCAGAACGACTGCACATGGAATGTCATCGTCTATCAGAGCATGTCCGGCGACTCGGAGGTCGGCAACGGCACATTCATGATGATTGGCGGCTCTCTGACAGCTAATAACGGCGGCATGTTCTACACCACCAACACCGAAAGCACCTTCCTTATCAGCGGCGTTGACATCACCTACGCCGAAGACAGTGAATTCTTCCTTAAGTGCACCGGCAACTCCAATCAGCGCGGTTGGGGCTCGATCGGCTCGAATGGCGCTGACTGCACATTCACAGCCCGCAAGCAGGCAATGGAGGGAGCCGTCATCTACGACAGCATCAGCAACCTTGATTTCTACATGCTCGACGGCAGTGTCCTGACCGGCTACTTCGTCGACGACGAATCGAATGCAGGCAACGTCGGCGACGGTGAGTGCAACGTCTACATTGACTCGACCTCGACATGGATTGTCACGAACTACAGCACTGTCACAAACCTCTACTGCGAAGGCACCATCGCCGATGCCGACGGCAACACCGTCACCATCTTAAGCTCCGACGGCACCGTCTACGTCACCGGCGACAGCGAATACACTATCACCGTCGACTCTTACTCGACCGCCGTTGACACCACCGGCGCGAGCGAGCTCGTCAGCTTTGAAGACTACTCAGTTGAAAATCCTTTCTAATATATAATACCCTTCCTGAAAGCGAAAAGAGCGGCGCAAAACCCGCTCTTTTTGCATTAAGCACTTTACATGCCACCGAAAATATGCTACAATAACTTAACAAAAAGCAATGGAGGAATAGCAATGACCGAATATTTCAAAGCAGTAGTCGACGCCGACGATGCGCCGATTGTTATCTGCGACGTGAATCACATAATCATTTACATGAACCCGACAGCCATCAAGCGCTATGAAAAGCGTGGCGGCGAGAAGCTTATCGGACAGTCCATCTTCGACTGCCACAACGCCCACTCAAAAGAAATAATCCTCTCAGTCTTCAACCGTTTCCTCACCGACCCCAACCTGAACAAAGTCTACACCTACACCAAAAACTGGGACAACGAAGATACCGACGTCTACATAGTCGCCCTCCGAGCCCCCACCGGCAACCTCATCGGCTACTACGAAAAGCACGAAAGCCGGTTGCACGAGCACCAAGAAGCATAAACCCCTAAATCAAAAGAACGGCTTCAAAACCGTTCTTTTTGCATTAAAAGCCCTTTACAAAGCCGAAAAAGTATGATACAATAATTGTGCCACATAATCTAATATTTTATAGCAAAAGAAATCCTTTTTCCATTGGTAAAAGGTGTATTTCTCTTACTCGGATTTCTTTTGCGAAAATTTGGGATTGTGTGGCAACAATGAGGGATTCACTTTTTCGTGCGTCTCTTATTGGGGCGCATTTTTTATTGCGTAAAAATATATTTAGAAGGATGATGTTTATGAAAAAGTTATTGGCATTGGCACTTTCGGCTTTGATGGTTGTATCACTGTTTTCTGGATGTGGCGCAAATAGCGAAACAGGGGATGTTACAAATTCGACTACTGAGGAAAAACATGATAATAGTAATATTGCAGAAGAAGATGCCAAAGATGAAGAAGTGATTGCAGAGGAAAAAAGCGTTGAAGAAAAGGCAAAGGAAGCTATTGAATCATTGAATGTATGGGACGGTAGCGTTGCTGAGAGTTATGCCGGTGGGAATGGTAGTATAGATAACCCATATCAGATTGCAACAGCAGAACAGTTGGCAAAGCTTTCATATGATACAAATAATGGCGTAACATTTAGCGGTGTATACTTTGAGTTGACTAACGACATTATGCTAAATGATATTAGCTATTGGGATTTTGATGACCTTAAAGCTAACGAAAATATTGGAAATAGCTGGATAAATGAATGGACTTCTATAGGAAAGTTTTCTGGAAGCTTTGACGGAAATGACTATACTATTTATGGTTTATGTGGAAACTGCGGTGGCTTATTTTACTCAATATTGCAAGTTGATGGCTGTGCAGGAATAGTATCAAATCTTAATTGTGTATGTTCATACTTCAATAATAAAGAGGAAGATTCCAGAATTGGTGTAATTTCAAGAAGCATGGGCTATTATGCAACAATTTATAATTGTCACGTTGCACAATCAGTGATTTTAAATTATGATAATGAAATTGGTGGTATTTGCGGAAGTATTGACGGTGCTAATATTTCTAATTGTTCTTCCAAAAATGTATATATTTCGAGTATAAGTGCGGAAAGAGTTGGCGGTATATGTGGATATATGTCAAATAGTGCGATATCCGAATGTTGTGCAGAAGTTGAAGTTGTTTTGAACTCAGTTTACCTGCTAAGTTATGTGAGTAAGGCAGATATTGGTGGAATATGTGGCAAAGCAAATATTTATAATGGACAAATATGTTACATAGAAAAGTGTTATAGTGACGTTAATTTCAATATTAACGGTATAGAAACGGGGACTACAATAGAAAATAATGATCAAGCTGTGAATATTGGTGGACTTATCGGGGAAAGTGAGGGAACTATGATAACAAATTGTGGAAGTAGAGGCGTTATCATTTATACAGATAATAGTGGTGATTTTCCTATAAACATTGGAGGGATTTCTGGGTGCTTTGAAATCGGATCCAAAAATGAAAATAGCGTAGAATTAAGTCTTTGTTATAGTAACGTTAGTATTAGCAGTGATTATGACGGTACCGTATCCGCTGGCATAGTTGGTCTTGTGGACAATAAATCGATATACAGCAATACAAGCATTGAAGTAACAAATTGCATTTACAACAATGAATATTCAAATAAAGGTATTGGTGATGCAGGTTCTTCATCTTTCAGCAACAACATTTACGGACATACAGAGGAGGAACTCAAAGACATATCCAACTACATTGATTGGGACTTTGATACTATTTGGATGGTTGATAGTAGCCTAAATGATGGCTTACCGATATTGAGGTCTCAGGCAAAGTATTTTCAGAACTGATTGAATAAAAAGCGAGGCACCAACCTCGCTTTTCCTATTTATTCACTTAAGCAGTGTCTCCAAGTATTCGGCAACCCCATCCTCTTCATTCGTCCCAATGACAATATCTGCCGCTTCCTTGGTCTCGGGAATCGCGTTGCCCATGGCGACGCCGGTGCCGCAGAGTTTGAGCATTCCTATGTCGGTGAATTCGTCGCCGAAGGCGGTGATGTCTTGAAGGTCGAAGAGCCCGGTTTCGCAGAGCTTTTCGACGCCGTAGGCTTTGGTGACTTCTTTTTTGCCGATTTCGTGCCAGAAGCCGTCGGAGTATCTGCCGCAGTAGTATTCGGGGATGGCGTTTATCATACGCTGAGCGACTTCGGGGTCGGGGATTTCGGTGCAGATTTTCAGGGCTTCGACATTGAAGTCACTGAAGTCGTCGATGACTATCTCGCCCCAGTCCCAACCGAGACGGTCGCCGGTGTAGATGAAGTTCCGGTATTCTCTGCCGTCGGTGTCGACCATGATGCGGTTGTCGCCGCAGATTTCTTTGATAAGCCCCAGGATTCTTCTTGTTTCGGAAACGGGAAAGGATGCAGTGTGAACTATTTTCCCATAAGCTCTTACCTGAGCTCCGCTGTTTGAGATGACCACCTTCGGCTTGAAGGCGTCGATGAATTTTCCGATGCTGTATTCGCCTCTGGCGGTGGCGATTCCGAGTATGTATCCCTGTTCACGGCAGCGTTCAAGAGTCTTTATGGTTCTTTCCGACAAGGTTTTGTCGTGGTGAAGTAATGTGCCGTCCAAATCAAATAATAGTAATTTCAAATTTCTAACCTCCTATTTAGATATCAGGATAGTATAGCACAAAGGCATTCAAAATGCAAATAAAATTTTCGGAAATTCTTGAAAAAGAGTGCGTTATGCTGTATACTTGAAGATACAGAATACTATGTGGAGGTATTAAAGGTGATATTCAAAAAAGTTATATGCGTTCTCACAGCGGCGGTTGTGATGCTGACTGTGTTTGCGGGTTGTTCAAGTACGAGTGAGACTGAGACAGCCGAAGACATGAGCACAATGGATTTCGTCCTAAGTATGGGCTTGGGCATCAATCTTGGCAACACGATGGAGTGCACTGGCTTTACAAAAGAGACTGTCCGTGAATACGAAACGGCGTGGGGAAGCCCCGAAATAACCGAGAGAATTATCCAAGGCTATGCCGACCTCGGCTTCGGCGTTATCCGTATCCCCGTAGCATGGTCGAATATGATGGCGGAGGATTACACCATCAATGAAGAATACTTAGCCCGTGTTCAGGAGATTGTCGACTGGGTTCTCGATGCCGGAATGAAGTGCATCGTCAATATCCATTGGGACGGCGGTTGGTGGGAAGGCTTCTCGACCGATAAAGACGAGTGCATGGCAAAGTACGAAAGCATCTGGACACAGCTTTCGGAAGCCTTCAAGGATTACTCGTTAGACCTGATGTTTGAATCCCTCAACGAGGAAGGATGTTGGGACGACATCTGGAACCGTTATGGTAATACAACGGAAGGAAAAGCAGAAGCATTCGAGCTCTTGGGTGAAATCAATCAGACGTTTGTAGATATCGTCAGAGCCTCTGGTGGAAACAACGAGCTCCGGCATCTTCTGATAGCCGGCTACGCCACCGACCCAGAGCTTACATGTGATGAACTCTTCGTTCTCCCCGACGACCCATCAAACAGATATGCAATCTCGGTTCACTACTATGCACCGTCGACCTTCGCCGTAATTGAAGAAGACGCATCGTGGGGCAAGGCGGAAACGACATGGGGAACAGAAGACGACTATGCTTATCTCGACTCAATAATGGATATGCTTTATGATACTTATGTCGCAAACGGCATCCCTGTCATAATCGGCGAGTATGGTTGCACCACATCTAACAAGATGCCCGACCAGATAAGGAATTATATCACTTCCGTCTGCGAGGCGGCATATACAAGAGGAATGTGCCCGGTTCTCTGGGACACCACCGGCACCCACTACGACAGAAGCTCATGCGAATTCTATGACATGGAAATAATCGAAGCATTTGACGAAATCAAGACCCTCGACCGCATGGTTGAGAGCGCTTATACAGAATCGGAGGAAGCGGCATGAAGCGTATAAAACCCATAGGCGATAAGTTCAACTATTCCGGCAGAATCGACTTTTCGGAGCCGGACAGCGCAGTCTTTTGCTGGACGGGAAGCTACCTTAGCTTTTCGTTCAAGGGTACCGAGATTTCGGCAGTAATCGAAAACCTGAAATACTGGTACGGCAGATTCATCGGCTTCGTAATCGACGGGGAGGAGAAGTGTATCCCGATTCCCGACGGCGAAGCGGAGGTTCTCCTTGCTTCCGGTCTCGAAAATACCCGCCACGACTGTGTTCTTTACAAGCGGATGGAGGGACACTATTTCAAACTCAAGGGCTTTGCTCTCCCCGATGACGGCGAGATTTTGGAGCCTCTTCCCAAGCCCAGAAAGCGCATAGAATTCTATGGCGATTCGGTGACCGCCGGCTCGGTTGTTGATGCTGTAGATTATGTCGGGCAGTGCGACCCTGAGAATCACGACGGCGTTTATGACAACTCGTGGCACAGCTACTCCCTGATGACTGCCCGTCTTCTTCCTGCTGAAGTCTATAACACCGCTCAGGGCGGCATCGCCATCTTCGACGGCACCGGCTATTTCGAGGATCCTGCCCTCGGTCTTGAGTCCTGCTATGACAAGACCCGTTATTGTTCGATGCCTCCGAGAACTCCTTGGGATTTCTCAAGGTTCGTTCCGCACGTCATGGTTTACGCCGTCGGTCAGAACGACGACCACCCGCACAACGGCTGTATTCACGACCCTGAATACCGCGAAAAGTGGATGAAGCGCTATATCGAAATCATCGAGGACACCCGCTCCCACACCAATCATGCAACCGTAGTTTTAGCCTTTACCGTCCTTATGCACGACCCGGCTTGGGATGAAGCCCTCGAAGAAATCAAGAACCGCCTCGGCGGCGAGGAAAACAGGGTATACCATTTCACCTATACCCGTTGCGGCAAAGCCACCCCAGGACACCCCCGAATCCCCGAACAGGAAGAAATGGCAAAGGAGCTCACAGCGTTTCTTAATTCGCTTCCGGAAGATACTTGGGAAGATTAATCCAAGCATAAAGAAAGCACCGTCAGTTGGCGGTGCTTTTCTGTTTGCAAAACGTTCAGTCTTCCTTGATAAACCTGTCCATAATCGTATGCCCCACGGGAATAAATCTTCCTGTCTCTTTTGCAGATTCTTCGCAGAGGCAGTCAACGCCGGATTTCGGGGAATTCTTGTGATAGATAAGATAGGAAATCGGGTCGTTGGTGTGGGTCTTAAGAGTCAACGGAGTGGCGTGGTCAGGCATGATGAGAATCTTGTAGTCGTCATATCCCTCAAGAGCTTCAAGAACCGGACCTAAGATTTTCCTGTCGATAAGCTCGATAGCCTTGACTTTGTTCTCTATCTCATGACGGTGTCCGCACTCGTCGGGAGCTTCAACGTGGATATAGACAAAGTCCTGTCCTGCGGCAAACTCGTCGATGCAAGCCTGAGCCTTGCCCTCGAAGTTGGTGTCGATATATCCGGTAGCGCCTTCGACGTTTACAACATTCATGCCGCTGAACTTGCCGATACCTTTAAGAAGGTCGACGGCTGAGATCATGGAGGCCTTAAGCCCGTACCTGTCCTTGAACTGAGCCAAGGGCTTTCTTACGCCTTCGCCCCAGAACCACATTGAATTAGCCGGGTTCTTGCCCTGCTTGACCCTTTCGAGATTGAGAGGATGATTTTTAAGAAGCTCATAGCTCTTCTTCATCATATTGATAAGCTTTTCGGCGTTCGGACTTGTTGAAAGATACTGCCCGATAACCCTTCCCGAAATGTCATGCGGGGGAGTCAGAGTCCCGACATCGAGTGTCCCGTTCTTCTGAATAAGGCAGTGGCGGTAGCTTACGCCTGCATAAAGGGTGAATTCCTCATCGTCGAAGTGTTCTTTCAGAAAATCAACGAGAATCTTTGCATCAGCGGTGGAGATATCTCCCGAGCAGTAGTCAACCATGGTCTTGTCTTCATACTTTTCTTCATCGGAAAGAGTTACAAGATTGCATCTGAACGATACGTCGGTGGGGAGCATGTCTATGCCTATAGAGCCTGCCTCAAGAGGCGAACGCCCCGAGTAGTAAATTGCCGGGTCATACCCGAGAACCGAGAGGTTAGCAACGTCAGATCCCGGCTTCAAGCCGTCCGCAACTGTTTTGACAAGACCGATTTCCGAGGTCTTCGCCAGCTTGTCCATATTCGGCTTATACGCTTTCGCCATAGGTGTAACGCCGCCGAGCTCTTCGACGGGATAGTCCGCCATGCCGTCGCAAAGTAAAACAAGATATTTCATATTATCGTCTCCTTCGAGTTGTGATTCAATAAAGCGTACCCAGTATACCATATTTCAAAGAAAAAAGCAATAGCTCTTATAGGGATAATTTCCCGCCGTCCGCAAATAATAGCACAAAATACTGTTTGAAAGGCGACGGTTATGAGCGAACTTATAAGAATAAGCAAGTATTTCGGAAAAATAAGAAGGATGCGTGCCCGCATTGAGCGGCGATATAAAGCCCTTTGCCTCGACGGTTGCAACACCGATGACGAAATCTTCTTTGCAGATAACTATAGGATTCTGAACGATGCCACCGGCTATCTTCTTGGATGTGACCCGAGGGCAGAGGTAACCGATGGGCTTCCTCTTGCCGGATATCTGATATCTCACTTTTTGGGAAAAATCCCGTCTTCGGATGAGATAATCTTTCTAATCAGTAGCTATGCGTCCGAAAACACAGTCAACCCCTGCGATATAGAAAATCTCAGGTTTGAGCTGACATATCATCTTCTCGAAAAGTCCGAGCAGAATATCCGCGAAGCTGTCGCCATGCTGTCGGGGCTAAGCTCCCTTGACGAGTACCGCATCAACGAGACGGTCAATCCCGTCGCAATAGAGTTATCCCAGGACGAATATTATCCCAAGTGCGACCGCAAAACGAAAAAGCAATATCGTGAGCAAATCTACGCTTCGAAGCCCGTTCTTTTTCCAAACAGATGCCCCAAATCGAGAATCGCTACGGATCTGACGGTTGAATTTCTTGAAGTCGTAATTGCATTTATGTTCACGATGGCGCTCACTGTACGAATCGGTGAGCCGTGGACAACGCTGTTTCTGATATGTCCCGCCTATGCCGCCGTCAAAGCAGTCGTCAACGATATTCTTATCCGTTGTGTGCCAAGAATTCGTCTTCCTCGTCTCGATATTAATTCGGAAGAAGTCAGAAGCACTCCCTGCGCGATTGTTATGTCAGCGGTGGTAAACAGCGTAAACGACTCCGACAATCTCTATTCAAAGCTTTTAAAGCTCCATGCGTCAAATCCTCAACATAATATTTCCGTATGCCTGCTTGCCGATTTTTCTTCATCCCAGACTCCTGTAACCGGTGACGATAAAGCTATCTCAGAAAGCCTTGAAGACATGATTGACAGCCTCAATCGTGAGAACGGCGATATCTTCTCCTGCATAATAAGAAAACGTACCTATTCCGAGACTCAGGACGAATTTATGGGATATGAGCGCAAACGCGGTGCGATAATGGATTTGGCACGCTATATGAAATCCGGCGAGCAGGATTTTTACGGTATGTTCGGCTGTACAGAGAAGCTTGTCGGAACGGAATATATCGTCTGTGCCGACAGCGACACCGAGCCTTATATGGATTCCGTGGCGGAGCTCCTGTCGATAGCGTTGTACCCGGCAAACAGTAGGTACGGCATAATCGCTCCTCGAATGGTGACCCGTCTCGGCGATTCACTTGCAACCGGCTTCTCAAGAGCCATGGGCGGCATAGGCTCCATATCCGGCTATGACCTCGAGAGCATGGATTTCTGGCAGGATGTTTACGGCAGGGGAACCTTCTGCGGCAAAGGACTGCTTAGGATATCGGTTCTACTTGAGCGTACAAGCTTTCTTCCCCATGAGAGAGTTCTCTCGCACGACATCCTCGAAGGTGAGCTGATGAATACTGCCTATGCCCACGACGTAATCTTCACCGAAGGCTTTCCAAAAAATCCCGTAAGCTATTTCAAGCGCCTCGACCGTTGGATAAGGGGAGATATCCAGAATCTCAGATTCATATTTTCTCGAAAGTTTGATATGCTTTCAAAGCTTAAGCTCTGGGAGAATCTTCGCCGTTCATTTTTGCCGATTGATGTCTTTGCAACTCTACTTCTTGGGTTATTTTTGTATCCAGAAGCCTCCGGCAAAATCGCACTTGCGGCAGTCATAATGTATCTGTTTCCACAGCTTCTGGGGCTTATCGGAACGCTTCTGAATCAAGGCACCGGCTCACGCCGCTTCTATTCCGCAATGGTAAGCGGAGCGGCATTGAATCTCTCTTCGCTTGTCTATTCTTTGGTTCTTCTTCCGACAATCGCTCTCAAATCCGCCCGGGCAATGCTCACAGCAATTATACGAATGATAACAAAGCGCAAGCTTTTGGAATGGACGGTGTCGTCATCGTATGACAGTAAGTCTTCAGACGGTTTCTCATTCTTCTTCCTTTCGTGGATATCGGGAACTGTACTTGTATTTTCACCGAGCTATATTGTCAGATTTTTCGGAATTATATTTGCGTTCCTGCCGGTGCTTCTTACAATCGGCACGCGGAGAACCGGAATATCAAATAAGAGCTTGTCGGAGCGCAATTGTCGTGAGCTTTCGGCACAAATTGCCGACATGTGGGGCTTCTTCTCCGACTATGTAACCGAATCGGAGAATTGCCTGCCGCCCGACAACGTCCAGTTTTCACCGGTATATCGGATTGCCCACAGAACTTCTCCCACCAATATCGGCATGTATCTTCTGTCTGTCCTGGGGGCATGCGACCGCCGCCTTATCAGTCCCGAAGTTATGAATATGCGCATAAGTGGCACTCTTGATTCGATTGATAGAATGGAGAAATATAAGGGCAATCTCTACAACTGGTACGACACCAAAACCCTCAAGCTATGCCCGAATCCCTACGTTTCAAGCGTCGACAGCGGCAATTTTATCTGCTCTCTGGTCGCTCTGAAAGAGGGCTTGAAGGAGTACACAGCCCGTTGTCCCGAGCTCACTGAAACCATATCAAGAATTGAGAATATAATTGCCGATTGCGACCTGTCAGTTTTCTTTGACGATGTCCGTGGGCTCATGGCGATAGGCATCAATCCCGAAACGGGCGAGCCCGACAATTCCCGATACGATTACCTCATGAGTGAAGCCCGACTCGGTTCCTTCTATGCAATAGCCTCGCATCAGGTGCCGAAAAGTCACTGGTACAGCCTGTCAAGAACAACCCTGAGCTGTGGTTTCTATGCCGGAACAGCTTCTTATAGCGGCACTATGTTCGAATACTTCATGCCCGAGATGCTCCTCGAAAGCCCCGAGGGCTCGCTTCTTAACGAAAGTCTTCGCTATGCTCTCTGGTGTCAGAAGAGATACGCAAAAGCCTTTGGCAGACCCTATGGCATTTCCGAAAGTGGCTACTACAGCTTTGACAGTAGTCTGTCATACCGCTATATGGCACACGGCGTGACGAAAACGGGCTTGAGAAGGGGACTGGAGCAGGATTTCGTAGTCTCGCCCTATTCCTCATATCTTTCGCTCGGCTATTCCGGAGATAACGGCATGGAGAACTTAAGCCGCCTTAAAAAATACGGCATGTATTCACGCTACGGTTTCTATGAAGCACTTGATTTTACCGCGCCCGACGCGTCCGAAGGCTATGAAGTGGTGAAGAACTACATGTCCCACCACGTCGGGATGAGCATAATCTCGGCTGTCAACGTTCTCGAAGACGGTGTCTTCCGACGCAGATTCATGCGCGATAAGAACGTCATGGGCGCAAGCGAGCTTCTTGATGAACGTGTAAGGCTCGAGCGAAACACCTACGAGGACACAGTTCTCAAGCCGAAGCACCGGAAAGCAGAGAAGCCGCCGGCTCCTACCTCCGAGTATTTTGCCGCTATATCGCCATTCAATCCAAGAGTAAAGCTCTTACGAAATGGCGAATATACTCTCGCACTCACTGACAGCGGCATATCAATCGCCTTATACAGAAGCAGGAATGTTTACTCCGCAACGCATGACCAAGTAAGTCGTCCCAAGGGCGCATTCTTCGGAATTATATCCGGTGATGAAAAAGCATACTTCACCGGCGACACCTGTGAATTCGGAGACTGCTTTGCAGTTTACCATAATGCCTCTGCCGAGATGAGAGTTACCCTTCACAAAACATTGCCGTGCGAGCTGAGGACCTTCACGATAAAGAATGATTCCGATGCCGAAAAAGAGGCATTTTTATGCTCTTATATTGAGCCGTCGTTACTTTCGGATGATGCCGAGCGGGCTCATCCGGCATACGAAAAGATGTTCCTTCGGCTTGATGTAGACCCGAATCTCGATATTATCACCGCCACAAGAAGTGATTGCGACGGTTCAGATAAGCCCTATATGGCTATTGGATTTACAGACAGCTCTTTAGGCTTGGTCTCGTTCGACAGGGAAGACGTGTTATCACGTCCCGACGGTGCAACCGGTTTTCTTGACAGAGCGGATAAAGTCTCGAGCAGTCTTATTTCAGAGCCCGACCCTTGTATATTCTTAAAAACTCCCGTGAAGCTTCCGCCGTCGGGAGAAGCAACTCTCAATATGTTCATCCTCACTGCCGACAGCCCCGACGAGCTTATAAACACGGTAAGTGAGCTAAGGGTAAGGCAAGCGGAAACATGCACCGGCTACAGCTCCGCTTCCTCAAGGCTTCTCGAAATTCTTGCCGGGAATGTGCTCTTTACGCCTTGTAATTCACAGCAGAGGAGGGAAGCGCTTCAGGAAAACACCCTGCCGCTTAATTCCCTCTGGGAGCTTTCAATTTCAACCGATTTACCGCTTATTTTATATTGCTTCGACGATATATCCGATGCCGATAAGCTCTCGGTCTATATCCATGCTTTCCGTGATTTGCGGCTTTCGGGGATCAAGGCGCAGATGGCGGTTCTCTTCGATGATGCCGGCAGATACGAAAGAGAGCACTATACTGCGCTTGTGAAAGTCGCAAGAGATTTTTCCTGTGAAGGGCTTTTGTATTCCGAAGGCGGAATCTATCCAGTCGACCGTTCAGCTGTTCGTGAGGAGATTATCACTCTTCTGAAAGCATACGCCTGCCATATTTCTCACGGCGAAATAGAGGCAAATATCCCAGCCTCACAGTTCTCGCAAATTGAGATTAAGCCTGTCAGTTCCAAGAAACAGCCTGTAGACGAAGAAATCGCCTGTGGCGGATTTTGCCGGGGTAAGTACGTCATAAACTCGAGACCACCACTGCCTTGGTGCCATGTCTTATCCTCAATGCAGTTCGGAACACTTCTTTCGGAGGGCTCTCTCGGCTTCACCTATGCCCATAATTCCCGTGAGCTTCGTCTCACTCCGTGGGACAACGACACAAGCAGGGATAATATAGGTGAACGCCTGGTTCTGCACATTGGCGACGAATATTTCGATATAATCCGAGGGTCAGCCGCTGTCTTCGCTCCCTATCTCGCCGAATATTATTTCGAAGAGAAGCGTTTTCACGGCAGTGTTGCAGTCAGCGTTTCCGAAAAAGGCATGTGCAAACGCATCCGTGTGAATATTTCCGTGGATGAACCGGCAGAGCTGTCATACTATACTGAGCCCTGCCTCGGTCACGACCGTTCAAGATCTGCTTTATTGAAACCCGAAAAGAAAGGCAATACGCTTATTGTCTCTGATTGCGCTTCGCCTGTTGACGGATTCATGGCGATAACATCGTCGCTTGAATGCCGCTTTCAGACTGACAGAAAAGCATTCTTAAGCGGTAATTGGCAGGAAAATATCGCCGTCGGTGAAGACAACATAGCGGCGGCAACGGTTGATATTCAAGGCACAACCGTAGTTGACTTCTATATGTCCTATGCTCACACCGAAAAAGCCGCAATACTGATGCCGGAATATTTCAAAATGCAGACCGACACCCGGGAGCATAAGCTTTTGGTTAAGTCCAAAGAGAGCGGGCTCATAATCCTGTCAGATGACTGGCTTCGCTACCAGGCGCTTCACGCAAGAATGTGGGCTCGAACCGGCTTCTATCAGTCGTCGGGAGCCTACGGTTTCCGTGACCAGCTACAGGACGCAGTCGGGATTATCCTTGAAAATCCTCATGAATGCCGTACTCATATCATCAGAGCGGCAGGAGCACAGTTCATGGAAGGCGACGTGATGCACTGGTGGCATGAGCTCCCACTCAAAAAGACCACCGGAATTCGTACAAGAATCTCCGATGACCCTCTGTGGCTCGTTTATGCCGCCTGCGAGTATGTCGACAAAACCGGCGATGCTTCAATACTCGATGTGAAGGTTGCATATTCCGCCGGGATTACTCTGTCTGATAGCGAGCGTGACAGATGCGGCGAGGTCTATAAGACTTCTCTTCGGGAGAGTGTCTTTGAACATTGTGTAAGAGCTATAGAGTATGTCGGTTCGAGAACCGGCAAGCATGGACTTCTTCTCATCGGTACCGGAGACTGGAACGACGGCTTTTCGAATCTTGGCGAGAAGGGGATTGGCGAATCTGTCTGGCTAAGTGAGTTCTATGTGCTTGTCCTTAAGCGATTCTCGACATTTTGCAAATCAGGCTACAGAGAAACTCTTTTGGCAAGAGTAAAAGCGCTTGAATCGGCAATATCCGTAAGCGGCAAGGGCGATAGGTGGTACCTGAGAGCCTATTCCGATTCGGGTACTGTTCTGGGATCCGAGAACTCCGTCTCCTGCAAGCTTTGTTCTCTTTCACAGTCGTTTGCACAGTTCGCAGAGCTTCCCAACGAAGAGTTTACAAAGTCCGCACTATCGGAAGCTTGTTCAAGGCTTGCTGACACCGAAAACGGCGTTATCAAGCTTTTCTATCCTTCATTTAACGATGACGCAAGAGCCGAGGTCGGCTATATAGCAAGCTATCCCGACGGCATCCGTGAAAACGGCGGGCAATATACCCATGCGGCAATCTGGCTCGGTATGGCTTGCATAGAGGCAGGGCTCACCGACGAAGGCTTCGAAATCTTAAGAGCTCTCAACCCGATTCTGCGTTCCGAAAGCGGGGGATATGAGAGATACAAAACCGAGCCTTACTATATCTGCGGCGATGTCTATTCAAACAAGAACTGCTACTCCAGAGGCGGTTGGTCAATCTATACCGGTTCTGCGGCGTGGTATTATCGTGCAATCATCAAAGATGTATTGGGCTTAAGGTTAAAAGGCGGCAAGCTCGCAAGAGGAAAGTCTCTTGTAGATGCGCAAATTTATCTTGACGGAAAAGAAGTATAAAAAATCGGCTGAGTTTTCTCAGCCGATTTTTTGATTACCATTTCTTCCGTGAAGACTGCCTCTTCGGTGTGGCATATACCTTCACGCGCTTCTTGTTCACTCTGTGTACGACTATCTTGAGGACGATAATCAGTATAGTATACGCAAGAAAAAATATTGCGCTGTACATTGCCGCTTTATAGAACTGGTCGGAACCGATGAAGCTTTGCATGATTGCGAGTGTCTCGGCACTTTCCGAACGACCGAGGTCAGTTTCCGAAACAAGGTCAATAACCGCAAGCGTTTCGCCACCGTATTGAAGCTCCAGAGTTCCCAATACATCCCCGGCACTTACCGGAGCAACCACATCGGTGCTCAGAGTAATAACCTCATGAATGGAGCTCGTCGATATGTTTGAATTCCACATCATCGAGAACGATTCAGCCGGAACGACTATGACATAGTCCTGTCCGTCACCGTATTCAACCGCAACCTCGGCTTTTTCCTCGGTTCCAGTGAGTATTTCCGTGTAGACAAGATTGTCGAACGCCCATTCATAGATGTTCTTGTGGTCGATGAAGTTATAATAAACAGTGTTTCCGTCTTCGTCATACTGGGGAGCACCCAACGTGACCAGAAGATAACTGTAGCCGTCTTTATAGGCAAGCGACACGAGGCATCTTCCTGCTTCGTCGAGGGTACCGGTCTTGATGCCTTTGACGTACTCGTAGTAATAGTCGCCGCCGTTGGTCTTTGACATCATGTAGTTGGTGTGGGTGATGGTTCTTTCGGAAGTGTGATAAGCGGTCGCTTCCATGGTGTAGCTTTCGGTGCAGGCTATTTCGGTAAACATAGGCAGGCTCATTGCATATTGAGTGATGATAGCCATATCGTGAGCTGTCGTGTAATGGTCGTCGATGAAGAGTCCGTGAGCGTTTGTAAAGTGAGTGTTTTCGCACCCGAGCTCCTCAGCCTTGTCGTTCATCATCTCGACGAAGTCCTCAAGGCTTCCGCCGACGTTATAGGCGATGATATTCGCCGCTTCGCATGCCGAGCGGAGCATCAGCGCATAGAGCAAATCCTTATAGGAGACCATCTCGCCAATCTGTATATCCGCCGTTGAACAACCGGTCATGTAAAGCTCATCAAAGCATTCCGAGGTTCCGCAGACATATGTAGTCGAGAGAGCAGAGATGTCATCCTGAAACTGCTCTAAAAGTATAACCGCTGTCATAATCTTCGTCAGCGACGCCGGAACAAGCTGTTCGTCGGCATTCTTTGAATAGACAACGTCGCCTGTGTCGAGGCTTACAAGATATGCCGCCTCCGAGTAAACCTCAAAGTCGGGCGTGAAGGTCACAGCGGAAACATTGCATGTGAGCATCACAAATGTAAACACGGCGCAGATGATTATTGAGAGCTTCTTTTTCATTTTAGGAAACACTCCTCTCCCGGAATATTGCTGATTTGTCTTATTTATTTCTTTGCGTGAGCCTTGATTTCGCCCTTTTCGCACCTGTTGCCCCATGAGTCGATAAGAACACCGTCTCTTGAAACGCAGATAATCTCGCAGTGGTTCGAGCACTTTCCGCAGGTGACTTCCTTCGTAACGAAGTCCATCTCTCCGACATCGAACGAGAAGGGTGCTTCTTTTCTTGATTCCATCGCAAGTATTGCCGAACCGTATGCGCCCATAAGGTGACCGTTTTCGTCAACCGTAACCGGCACTCCGAGCTCGTCCGAAAACGCCTTGACAACGCCCTGATTCTTGCTGACGCCGCCCTGGAAGACGATGGGGGAGATAATCTTCTTGCCCTTTGCAACGTTGTTGAGATAGTTCGATGCAACCGCACGGCAAAGACCGGCGATAATGGCCTCTCTCGAGTGACCCATCTGAATCTTGTGTACAAGGTCTGACTCAGCAAATACCGTGCATCTTGCGGCGATAGGTGTCGGGTGCTTGGATTTAAGGGCAATCTCGCCGAACTCTTCAACCTCGACTCCCAGTCTGTGCGCCTGACTCGAGAGGAAAGCTCCGGTTCCTGCGGCACAGAGGGTATTCATTGCATAGTCGACGGCGATGCCGTTCTCGACGAGGATTATCTTTGAATCCTGACCGCCGATTTCGAATATCGTTCTTACACCCGGGTGAATGGTCGTTGTTCCTACAGCGTGTGCGGTAATCTCGTTCTTGACGACTCCGGCGCCTACCATAGCGCCGATAAGCCTTCTTGCGCTTCCTGTGGTTCCGGACGATACTATTGTGTACTTCTCGTCGTCGAACTGCTCTTCAAGAACTCCAAGGAGCTTTCTTACCGCTCCGACCGGGTTTCCTTCAGTCCACAAGTAGGACGATGCGATTATGTTTTTCGACTCGTCTATGATTACGCCTTTTGTAGATATAGAGCCTATGTCGATTCCTATGTATGCTTTAGCTTTACTCAATTTTTCAGTACCTTCTTCTTAAGTGAAATCATGTCATAAAATGCCTCAAGTCGGGTGTCGAGACCCGTGTCCGAGGTCTGGGTGTCGTAGCTCAAATACAAAACCGGGATGTGATAGTCCTGCGAGAGCTTCTGCAAAAGAGGCATAACATCAACCTCCGGAGTACATCCGAAGCACTTGACGTGAACCAAGCCGTCAAACCCCTGTTTTGCGTACTTTTCAGCGGCGGCAACGGTTGTCGCACTTGTCGGACCCATCTGGAATTTCATATAGTTCTTCGCCGCAGGGAACATCTTCTGCTCACTTCCGCCGAGGTTGTAGTTGGAGAAGTTCATCAGTCTGTGGACTTCAATTCCCATCCGGCAGAGCTTATTCTCAACGTCCAGATTCGAGAACTTATCCATGATGGTGTAATACTCACCGACAATACCTACTCTCAGCGGCATATCCGGCTTGTTGAGAGGCTCGTCGTCTATAGCCATTTTTGCTTTGCGATAGGCATTCTTTATGTCGTTACCCGAAGCCGCCATTCTCATATCGAAGAGAAAATCACGATAAATCTTGTCGTATGCGCCTTCGTTTGCTTCAAAGCCCATATTCGCATGATAAAGCTCTTCGATTTCGTCGATGTACTTTATCATCTTCACGGTGTTTGTTGCTTCAAGCAGAAGCTGAGGGACCTTCACGTCGGGATTCACCGATTTTATGACCTTAAGCCATTCACTTCTTTTTGCGTCCTTGTACCATTCGAGGTCGATCATCGTGAACTCATAGCCCATATCCTCTAAAATTTTCTTCTGAAGCTCTCCGTAAAAGCCGAGCCTGCAAGGTCCACCGCTCATGACGAGGGTATCCGCACCGAGCTCTAAAAGCTCAATCATACTTCCGAGAGTATGCTTGAAAGGTGTGCAGACAAAGTCGGGGCTGTTAAGCTCACCGAAGTGAACGGTCTTTTTTGTGTGTGCGGCAGGCAGAACACATTCAACGCCGACGCCTTGCTCCAAGAAGTACTTAAAGGGCAGGTTGTAGTTGCCAAATGTCGGAAATGCCACTTTTCTTGTATTGCCGCTGATACTTGTATTATTCTTTTTGTTCTTATTGTTTTTACTTGCCATAGCCGCCGTTTTCCCTGAATCTGATTATGTCCACGAAGCTCTCAAGTCTTGTCTCAAGACCCGCAGTGCCGTCCTGAACATCCATTGTTACCTGCAAGATGGGAATATCCTTGACCGTTCTGAGTATGTATTCATTGGTCATTGAGTCGGTACAGCACGGGTAAGCGCTCATTAGGATAATTCCGTCAAGCTTGTTCTTATACAAATCAATCGTGCCTAAGATTTCACGGCTTTCAATCCACGGTAATGTGTGAACCATAGCCTGACTTCTTTTGACAGCCGCACGGGTATTTGCTCTGTCGACATACAATACCTTACAGCCGAGCTCGTTAAGATAGCTTTCAACCTGACCACCGATATACGGGTCGTGTGCTATATAGGGATGAGCCGCAATCAGAAGCTTGAATCCGTCGTCCGATACCGCCAGACGCCGTTGTTCCTTTGCTTCCGCCTGAGAAGCCTGCTGAGAAGCTTTGACCGCCTGAGAATAAGCTTTCTTCGCCTCTTTCTTTGATTTGCCGAGCTTTATTCCGAGCTCGATATAGTCGTCTTCGATTTCGTTTTCCGATTTCCAGTCGTGCGACAGGGTGACAACCTGTATACCCTTGTCGGCGAAAATCGTCGAAACAACATCATAAAGCGACTCAAACCGGGTGCAGAACTTTTCTCTCAGCTTGAATCCGGCGATTCTCGGAATGAACACGGCGTCGCACTTTCCGATAAGGCTGTCGACATGCCCGAGATATACCTTCAGAGAATAGCAAGCCTCGTCGATTGAGCGGTTGATTCCGTTGGTCAGAATTTCTTTTGTTGTTGGTTCACTTACTACGCACTCGATTCCCAGACCACGGAAAAATTCTATCCAAAGCCTGCCGTACCTGTAGTAATGCAGGGCTCTCGGAATTCCGATGGTCTTGACACCGGCGTATTCGTGAAATTCCTTCATAAAGTCAAGATTCATTTATATTTGCCTTCAATTCGTTGTCGTAAACCGTTGTGTTGATTACATCTATTATAGTCGAAAGAGGGACTTATGTCAAGCAAAACACTTCGTAGCTGAAATACGCAAATTACGAAAATAGCCTCTTGACAAACGCTTCGCAATGTGTTAATATCGTATCAATAAAACAGGGGAGCTTGCAAGGGCAGGCTGAGAGGGAGCGCGTTTCGCTCCGACCCATAACCTGATTCGGATAATACCGACGTAGGGCGTATAGCTTTTGAATGCTCACAGCATTCAGAACACTGTGCTTTGATTGCCCCGTCGTTACGGGGCTTTTTTGTTGGAATCTTCTCAACCGGGCGATGTTTTAAATAACACAAAGAAAGGGATTACTATAATGAAATCCTCACAGAAAACAAGAATCTTAGTCGAAGGAGCACTCATGATAGCTCTCGCTACCATCCTCTCCTACCTGAAGCTCTTCAATCTCCCGTATGGTGGCTCAATCACCTTCGAGATGATTCCGCTTATCCTTATGGGCTTAAGAAACGGACCCAAGTGGGGTTGCTTCACCGGTCTTGTTCATGGGCTTCTGCAGATGATTATCGGCTTCGAAAACGTCCTTTACTGCACAACTCTTCTCAGTCAGGTTGGCTGCATTCTTCTTGACTACCTTGTAGCATTCACTGTTCTTGGTCTTGCTCTCGTATTCGCCAAGCCTTTCAAGAATCAGCTCGTCGGTGTTGGAGTCGGAACCGCAGTTGTCGGCGTATTCAGATTTATTTGTAGCTTCCTCTCCGGCGTTCTCATCTGGGGCGGCTATGCTCCCGACGGAATGGGCGCAGTTGTCTACAGCTTCCTCTACAACGGCGCATACATGCTTCCCGACATCATCATCTGCGTTGTAGTTCTCGTTCTTCTCAGAAAATTTGCTCCGAGACTCTTCAGAGTTGAAAAAGCGTAATGTCCCGGGCGTTTATATTCGGTGCCGGTGAGACGGTGCCGCTTCGGGTTGTCCCAGAAGACGGTGACTTTGTAATCGCCGCCGACGGTGGGATGAGGTATCTTGACAGCCTCGGCATCAAGACTGACCTGATTATCGGTGATTTTGATTCTTCACCCGAACCCGATTCAGGCGAAGTAATCAAGCTCCCCGTAGAAAAGGACGATACGGATTCGGTATTTGCCGTCAGGTATTGCCTCGAGCACGGTTTCAATGAAATCCATATCTACGGCGGAACCGGAGGGCGGATAGATCACACGATTGCCAACATCCAGACGCTTTCGTATATCGCCGAGCATGGCGAAAGGGGATATCTCTACAGCCCCGAAATGGTCATGACCGTGATTCGGGATGACTTCACGTTTGAACCGACCGGAATTTTCTCGGTGTTCTCGCTCGGCGGGACTTCTCACGGGGTGTCGATAACCGGCGGGTTCTATGAAATGCAGAATGGTGAGATATCGTCGAGCTTCCCGATAGGAGTCAGCAATCATTCCGTCGGAAAGCCCGTGACTGTAACTGCTGGCGATGGAACCCTGCTTGTGATGTGGGCTGATCACGGAAAAGCGGCTGAAAAATTTATTGCCTACTGACAACTTGATATAATAAGCCAAAGGGATGCCCGACTTAAGTAGGTATCCCTTTGTTGCTTATCTATATTTTGGATGGAGGAAAAAGATGGAACTGCGAAGTTTATAATATAGATCGGACCGTTTACGCTTCATCTTTACAAAATGTTCAGTAAAGACCCGTTTTGAACCGTAACGTCTCGGAAGCTGTCTTTATCTTTTCTATGCTTTTATTTTAGCACATTTTGAGCCGGATTCAAGAACAGGAAGATTACAAATGGTGACAACTCGGTTACAAAACCGGGCTATCAGTTACAAATTTGTTCACTCAAAGCAAACAGATTGGTATCCCATGCAGGGTAGTAGGGATAATGCCGGATGTAGAGCTTATAGCTCGGATTCATCTTGTGAACCAGAAGCGGAAGCTCAAACAAATCTCCAACCCTGTGATAAATCGCAATATTCAGCTTCGGTGAGCACTTTTTGATAGTCCTTTCGGCTCCCAAGAGTGCCGCCTTTTCTTCGCCCTCAATGTCCATCTTAATATATGAGCATCCGGAATTACCGAGAATACTGTCAACGCTTCTGACTTCTATCTCTATCCCGTTATCACTTCGCCTGATTTTTCTTCCTCCGCCTTTCAGAACACGGGTAGCTCCGTCTTCAGCCCCGATTGCGGCGTTTATGAGGTTGATACCCGGCAGAGAAGCGGTGTTCTCCGAAAGCTTCCGAAAATTTCTCTTGTCCGGTTCGACGGCATATATCGCCTTATAATTTCCACCGGTAGCTTCCAAAAAGTCCGAAATAGTATCGCCCGTGTATGCGCCCAAATCAACATATATTTCGTCGCTACCGAGACCAAGTATGTTCTCGTGCGGCGAGCTTTCGCAAGCCCGCAGGGGCTCAAGAAGCCCCGTGATTTTGTATTCAATCAGCTTTTCAAAGCAAAATCTTGATTGCTCGTCAGCCAGAAGCTCATAGACTTCCGAAATCTTATCGAAGTTTTCTTTCAGATATTCTTTTGTGAAAAGCCCGTCGCCGATAACCGGCATGTCGGGGACAAAAAGCCGATGCTTCTTTTCGATGCTGTCAATCTTATCTCTCAGCTCCTGATAACCGGCTCCGAATGCAAGCACTATTGTAAACTTTTCTACTTGTCCTTCTATGTCAGACAGCTTGTGTATTTTGTGCCCCTCAAAGATTTTGTCCCTGACAAATTCGTCGCTCGCAAATATGCCTGCGCAGGGAATTCCGTACTCATCAAATATCTTAAGAAGCTTGAGACAACCGTCACCCATTCCGTAGATAAATATGGGATCATCAGTTGCCTTAAGAATATCCAAGTATGAATTAAGTGAAAGAAACTTATTTATATCTGTCATAATGTGCTCCAAACCGAATTTTTATACGTCAATTATACGATTTTTGAGACAAGACTGCAACAGAAATTTTCACAACTCTGAAAGTACGGTCAGGAATAAATCTGTGACTGCACACAAAATTTGGAGCAGGCTATTGCATTTTGAATCAAAAGCGAATAAAATATATCCATAAACTCACACGGGAGAATAGCTATGGTTTTTACTGTTGATGCCGGAAATACAAACATAGTCCTCGGCGTATTTGACGACGACGGAAAGCTCATATTCACTTCAAGAGTGGCGACTGAAGCCTCTAAAACTGAGGATCAGTACGCTGTGGCTTTTGGTGACATTTTGAGTCTTTACGGTGTCGACAAGGCGGAGATTACTGGTGCGGCTGTTTCGACTGTCGTTCCTCAGCTCACGACCGCTCTCAAAAACGCTGTAAAGAAGCTTTTCGGTGTCGATGCGGTTGTGGTCGGTGCAGGTATCAAAACCGGCCTTAATATCAAAATCGGCAATCCCGCAAGCCTCGGCGCAGATTTGGTATGCGGCGCAGTCGGAGCACTCCTTAAGTATGCTCCTCCGCTTATAATTTTCGACTTCGGAACCGCAACGACGATTTCCGGAATCGACCGTAGCGGAAGCTTCTTAGGCGGCTCGATTATACCAGGCGTTAATGTCTCGCTTCGTGCGCTTTCCTCGTCTGCGGCTCAGCTTCAGGACATCAATCCTGATTCTGGTGCAGTAGATGTAATAGGTGCGGACACAGTTGCTTCAATGCGCTCGGGAGTAATCCTCGGCAACGCTTCGATGATGGACGGTATGATTGAAAGGTATCGTTCCGAACTCGGCGCTGATGCCAAGGTTATCGCAACCGGTGGACTCGCTTCAAGCATTGTTCCTTACTGCAAAACAGAGGGAATCGTCCTTGACGGCGGACTTCTTCTTGACGGTCTCTACGCTATCTATCAGAAAAACCGTTAAAACAAAATATTCTGCTTCGTGAGTTTAAATACGGCGATTTACCGATTTATTCGGAAATCAGTCAGGAGTAGATAATATGCAAAAAACAAATTCCGCAAAAATCCGTCAGCTCACAATCCTCGGAATGCTGACCGCCATAGTTGTAGTTTTACAGCTACTCGGCTCATTCATAAGATTTGGCGTCTTCTCAATCTCACTTGTGCTTATCCCGATAGTGGTCGGAGCAGCACTTTGTGGACCAGCGTCCGGGGCTTGGCTTGGCTTCGTGTTCAGCATCGTGGTTCTCATTTCCGGAGACGCTTCCGTGTTTCTGGCAGTAAATGTTCCCGGAACTATAATTACTGTTATTCTGAAGGGTACATGCGCAGGACTGGTTGCAGGTCTCGTATTCAGTCTTGTCAACAAGCTCAAGTTCAAGGGAAGCAAATACGTTGCAACAGTAGCGGCGGCAGTTGTTTGCCCGGTTGTCAACACCGGAATCTTCCTCATCGGTTGCTTCCTGTTCTTCTACGACACTGTAGCTGCTTGGGCATCGGCTGATAACAAGGACGTAGTTGTATATATGTTCGTAGTTCTTGCCGGTGGCAACTTCCTGTTTGAACTTCTCTTCAATGTGATTCTGAGTCCGGTTATTGTGCGGATAGTGAATATAGGCGAAAAAACAGCATAATTTTTCCGGCTGACAGGTTTGAACACCTGTCAGCCATTTTTATGCTTGACAATCTTCTGCGATTATGTTATCATACAGAAAGAAATGGCGTTGACGAAGAGCGGCAAGGTAATTTTCTCCCAAAGAGAGACAGCGGTTGGTGCGAGCTGTCGGGAAAGCCTCAGCCGGTAGCTTCCGAGCCGACGGGAAGAAAGGGAAGACCCGAGTAGAACCCGTCCGTAAGCGAACGTTATCCGCATTAAGAGGCAGGAAATTATCTTTTCTGCAATTTGAGTGGTACCGCGGGTTATCTCGTCTCAAGAATTTCTTGGGGCGATTTTTTATTTCGCGGAATTTATAAGGAAAGGTTCATCCAAAATGAAAAAGGAAATGTCCAAGCTCTATGAGCCGAAACAGGTCGAAGACAAGATTTATCAGTATTGGCTTGATAACGACTGCTTCAAAGCTCACGCAGACCCCGATAAGGAACACTATACCATCGTTATCCCGCCACCGAATATTACCGGTCAGCTTCATATGGGTCACGCACTCGATAATACTTTGCAGGATATTCTCGTAAGATACAAGAGAATGTCCGGCTATGCCACGCTCTGGGTTCCCGGAACCGACCATGCTTCGATAGCTACCGAAGCTAAGATAGTTGAAGAGATGCGTAAAGAGGGCTTGACCAAGGACGACCTCGGCAGAGAGGGCTTCCTCGAACGTGCCTGGGCATGGAAAGACAAGTACGGCGGAAGAATCATCGAGCAGTTGAAGAAGCTCGGTTCATCCTGTGACTGGTCTCGCGAGAGATTCACCCTCGATGAGGGCTGTTCAAAGGCTGTAAAAGAAGTATTCGTAAAATATTACGAAAAGGGTCTCATCTACAGGGGAGAGAGAATCATTAACTGGTGTCCTCACTGCATGACCTCTATTTCCAATGCAGAGGTTGAATATGAGGATCAGGCAGGACACTTCTGGCATTTAAGATATCCGCTCACCGACGGCTCCGGCTGGCTTGAGCTTGCCACCACAAGACCGGAAACTCTTCTTGGCGATACCGCAGTAGCGGTAAATCCGAAGGACGAAAGATATAAGGACTATGTCGGAAAGACCGTAACGCTTCCTCTTGTTGGCAGGGTTATCCCCGTAGTTGCCGATTCCTATGTTGATATGGAATTCGGTACCGGTGTTGTAAAGATTACCCCCGCACACGACCCGAACGACTTCGAAGTCGGACAGCGTCACAATCTGCCCGTTATCAACGTAATGACCGACGACGCAAAGATTGTCGATGATTATCCTAAGTACGCCGGTATGGATAGATTCGAGGCAAGAAAAGCAATCGTTAAGGACCTCGAAGCCGGAGGATACCTCGTATCCGTTGAGGAGCACGAGCATAATGTCGGCACCTGCTATCGTTGCGGAACCACAATCGAGCCGAGAGTATCGCTTCAGTGGTTCGTCAAGATGGCGGACCTCGCAAAGCCCGCAATCGAAGTTGTCAAGAATGGTGAAATCAAGTTTGTTCCCGAAAGATTCGAGAAAAACTACTTCAACTGGATGGAGGATATCCGCGACTGGTGTATCTCCCGTCAGCTCTGGTGGGGTCACAGAATCCCCGCATTCTATTGCGACGATTGCGGCGAGATGATAGTCACGAAGGAAGACTCTGCAGTCTGCCCGCATTGCGGCAAGCCTATGCGTCAGGACCCGGACACTCTCGACACATGGTTCAGCTCTGCACTCTGGCCGTTCTCAACTCTCGGCTGGCCCGACGAAACGGAAGACCTCAAGTATTTCTACCCGACCTCCACAATGGTCACCGGCTACGATATCATCACCTTCTGGGTTTCAAGAATGATAGTCGCCGGAATGGAGCATATGCACGAGAAGCCGTTCGACACCGTCTTCATCCATGGTCTCGTAAGAGATTCACAGGGCAGAAAGATGTCGAAGTCTCTCGGCAACGGTATCGACCCGCTCGAGATTATCGACCAGTACGGTGCTGATGCCCTCAGATTCATGCTCGCTTCCGGCAATTCACCCGGAAACGACATGAGATATTCCGACGAGAAGGTCAAAGCCGCCCGTAACTTTGCCAACAAGCTCTGGAACGCAACAAGATATATAATGATGAACCTTCCCGAGAGCATGGAGATAACGGGAGAGCTTCCCGAAACCCTCACCCTCGAGGACAAGTGGGTTGTTTCAAAGCTCAATACCCTTGCAAAAGAAGTAGGGGAGAACATCGACAAGTTCGAGCTCGGCGTCGCTGCATCAAAGCTCTATGACTTCATCTGGGATGTGTTCTGCGACTGGTATATCGAGCTCACCAAGCCGAGAATTTCAGCCGGCGGTGAGACTGCGGAATCCGCACAGAAGGTTCTCGTTTGGGCTATGATAAGAATCCTTAAGCTTCTTCACCCGTTCATGCCGTTCATAACCGAGGAAATCTGGCAGAACTTGAAGGGCGGAACTCCTTTGATGCTCGAAAGCTATCCCGTATATGAGGAGGCTCTTTCCTATCCTGAGGAAGAATACGACTTCGAGAAGATTATCGAGGCTATCAAGGCTATAAGAAACCTTCGTAGCGGCATGAACGTCCCTCCGTCGAAAAAAGCTGAGCTTTTCATCGAAACATCACACGCTGAGATATTCGAAAAGGGTATAATGTTCTTTGAACGCCTTGCCTATGCTTCATCCGTTGAGATAACGGAGAAGGTAGAAAAAGAGGGCTGTGTAACCGCCGTTACCGATCAGGCAAGACTCTTCATCCCACTCAGTGAGATTATCGACAAGGACAAGGAATTAGCTCGTCTCAATCGTGAGAAGTCATCCGCCGAGAAGGATATCGCAATCATCTCCGGTAAGCTTAATAACGAAGGCTTCTTAAAGAAGGCTCCCGCACAGCTTGTTGAATCTGAGCGTGAAAAGCTCGAGCGTGCCAAGGACAAGCTCTCAAAGATTGAGCAGTCGATAAGCGATTTGTCTTGATATAGAACAGGAAAAGGAGAAGTGAAATGAGAACAACCGTAAGCAAGCACCCATTGCTTTGGAGCATAGTAACGGTCGTGGTGTTCCTGATAGCACTGTGGGGACCGGCGATTCTGATAGCCTATTTCGCACCGAGCTTCTTCCTTACGAACGGCGACTATGTTTATCAGGGAACGGTCGAGTGCTTCACTTCGCTGATTGGCATCGGCTTCGTCGCCCTGATGGGCTACGGCTGGATTTGGAACGAACGGGGAAAAGGTCTCGGCAAGGGCTTCCTCAGCGCCGGATACTTCATAGTAGTCTCGCTCTATTCGCTTGTAATCTATGTTTTTGATATAGCTTTGATGGATAGCGTCGAGTTCAATCCTCTGTGGCAGATAGTCGTATTTGTGCTGACAGTGCTTCTTATCGGACTTGCCGAGGAAACGTTTTTCAGGGGAGTTGTCGCAAACCTGTTCCTCGATAAGTACGGCAACGACCCAGCCGGCGTCTGGTGCGCCACGATTTGCTCGGGAATGGTATTCGGACTGATGCACCTGTCGAACCTCATGTCTTCCGATACGGTCGGAGTTCTGGTTCAGGTTGTGGCAGCATGCGCAATGGGAATGGCTCTTACTGCGATTTATTACCGCTGTCGTAACATCTGGGTTCTGGTTCTTGTCCATGCCTTTGTCGATTTCTGCGGAGCATTCTACTCCGGATTTATAGCCGGCGGTTCGCTCTCATCTACGATAAGCAGTTACGAGCCCTATCAGGTTATTTCGGCTCTCCCGTATCTTATCGTGACCGTCATACTTTTGAGACCGAAGAAATTGCGTGAGATAATCGCACTTCATCGCCTCAGCGGAGTGGAGGACACCTCCGTAGGTGTTGTAATGCCTGAGGAAAAGCTGAAATCTTCCTCGAAATCCAAGAGAAGCTGTGCGATTGCAGTAATTCTTGCAGTGGTGATTCTTCTCGGGCTCTTTGGAGCAAGCGTTTACGCTTCCGAATATTCGAACTCGATATCCTATGGGTACAGCGGCGAATGGAACGGCGAAGAATACTTCGGCACGGATGCCTTGGTCTTTACAACTCTTCATACCGCAGATTACACATTCACGATCTCGAATCTCCCGTCAACCAATTCAGCAAAGATGACCGTTATCGTTACAGACTCGAGCGGAGAGACTGTCTACAGCGAAACCTTCGAGGGCAGAACGAGTGCCACGAGAACCGTCGGACTACAGGAAGGCGAGACCTATACAGTCTCGATCAACTATGATTATTCCGAAGTCGGCGAGCTCTCCGAGGGCGAACGGGATTATATGACATCTATAACAGTAGAATATCTTGAATAAAAATAAGAAAAGACCCTCATCAAGTAATGAGGGTCTTGTTTACTTCAGTACAGCTTTTCCCGAAGATAGAGAAGAAGCTTTTTCTCTCTTCTTGATACCTGCACCTGAGTCATGCCTAATCTTTCGGCGGTAGCCTGCTGGGTGAGGTCAAGAGTAAACCTGTAGTATATCAGCGCTTTGTCTCTGTCGCTTAGCTCGCTTAACGCCTGCCTCAGTGCGAGCGAATTTGTGATTTTGGTTTCGGGCGACTCCACAGGCAAATCGAGCTGCGGCTCGCCATCTTCTGCCGGAGTCAGGCTCACCGTCGGCTGTGATATGCTTAAAGCTTCGGTAATCTCTTCCTGTGAGAATCCGGTTATCTCGGAAAGCTCGCTTATGGTCGGCTCTCTGCCGTTATCAAGCTCGAATTTGCCCGAAGCTCTCGAAACAGCAAGGGAACGCTCTTTTACGGAGCGTGAGACCTTGAGGCTTCCGCCATCCCGGAAAAGCCGCCTTATTTCTCCCAATATGACCGGCACTGCATATGTTGAAAATCGGACGCCTCTCGACGTGTCAAAAGACTTTACCGCCTTCACGAGCCCTACGCATCCGGCACTGTACAGCTCTTCATATTCAATTCCTTTGCCTCTGAATCTTCCGGCACAGAGTCTGACAAGTCCGAGATTGTTTTCAACCGTTATCTCGTCTTCAATAACGTCAGGAAACGCTTCATTTTTAGCATATGTCTGAATGCTCATAATACCTAAAGCTTAATTCCGAGCTTCTTGCGCAACGTTACCGTGGTTCCCGAACCGGGTTTACTGGTCACTTTCACATCGTCGCAGAAGCTTTCCATAACGGAGAACCCGAGACCGGAGCGTTCCTCTTCCGGATGAGTGGTATAAAGCGGCTCCATAGCCTGCCCGATATCCTCAATTCCGCACCCTCGGTCTTTGATTTTTATGTATACCGTTCTGTCGGAATAGATTTTTGCCGTTAGCTCGATGTTGCCAGAGCTGTCTCTGTAGGCGTGGACTATACAGTTTGTGACTGCCTCGCTGACCGCTGTTTTTATGTCGATAAGCTCATCCATCTTCGGATCCATAAGTCCGACGAAACTGCTGACTGACGCTCTCGCAAAGCTTTCGTTTGCGGACAGGGCAGGGAACACGAGCTTCATTTCGTTTGTGGGTTTAGCCTTGTTTGCCATCCTGATTACCTCCTTTTCCGAAAACAGTCCCCGTGAGCTTGTCCATACCCGCAATCGACATGACTCTTTCGATATACGGCGGCATGTTCACAAGCTCAACTTTTCCACCGATTTCTTTCATATTAAGATTTCTTCCCATAACAAGTCCAACTCCCGAGCTGTCCATAAATGTCACTCCCGAAAAATCAAGTCTGAGTAACTGAGGCTTGTTATCGTTTATGGCTGTGTCGATGTCCGCTCGAAGCCATTTTGCGCTGTGATGATCAATTTCGCCCGTGATTTTTGCAGTGAGGACGCAATCGTCATCCGATTCCATATATACCGGCATATTGCTTTTCACGTCTCCTTTTTTGTTCTTTTTGCATAATTTTAAGGCGGTAAAGCCGCGAAATCTGTCACACTCGGAAGATTTGAAAAAAATTTTTAAAAACCTCTTGACTTTCGCGGAAAAAGGGGTATACTATAATTAGCACTCGGAAAGAAAGAGTGCTAACACTTAAAAATTCAAATTGCCAACAGTCTTAATTCAAAGGTGAGGAATATTGTGGACGACCGAAAAATGAGAATACTTGCCGCCGTTGTTGACGAATATATCGTTACGGGCGAGCCGGTAGGGTCAAAATCAATAATGCGCTATGTCAATGCCTCAAGCGCGACCATCCGCAACGAAATGGCGGAGCTTGAGAAGCAGGGATATCTTGAACAGCCTCATACTTCCTCGGGAAGAGTCCCGACCTACAGCGGCTACAGGCTTTATGTCGATCATCTCATGGAGACGAATCCGATTCCCCCGGAAGAGCAGGAAAAGCTCGAAAGCATGCTTCCTAAGGATGACTATTCCGAAGAGAACCTCGTCAAGTCGGCTTCCAATGCTCTTGCTGAGCTCACAAGCTGTGCGACGTTTGTAACGACAGAGAACCCGAAGTTCTCGGTAATATCGAAAGTTGAGGTTATCCCGACAGGCAAGAGGATGTATGTCCTTTTGATGATTTCTTCGACAGGAAGAATCCAGAACCGTACATGCAGACTACAGCTTGACCTGACCGACGAACAGCTCAGCTACTTCACCGATTTCGTCAAGGAGAACCTTGAAGGCGTCCCGGTAAACGTCTTCAGCGACGAGATGCTTGAGAAGCTTGAAACGGCGATGGGAACCTACTTGTTGACGCTTTCACCGCTAATGCAGGCAATATTCGACATGTCAAAGGATATGGCACAAAGAGATATAAGCATCTCGGGCGCCAAGAATCTGATTACGAGAACCGATGTCGATAAAAACGAGCTCATGACCTTCATCGACACGAGCGACGAATTGCGCGAACTCATTGATGACAGCTTCAGCGGAATACATGTCGTATTTTCTGAGGAGAATGACAATTTTGTAATCGGAAATTCAAGCCTTGTAACTGGGGATTTCACGAAGAACGGCGAGGTTGCCGGACATCTTGGCGTAATAGGTCCGATGAGAATTGATTACAAGAAAGTAATCCCTTACGTTGAATTTTTCACAAATAAGATTTCCGAAATTCTTTCGACCGCCGAGGGCGCACAGAATGAATTGAGAATTATATCGGACGACGGTGTCATTTCACAGCCGCCGGATACGACAGATACCGAAGAAAATGAGGTGAATACTAAGGATGAGTAATGAAGATATAAAAGACGAGAAGACAGAGGAGACTCCTGAAAAAGAGGAGAATTCCGAAGTAGTGGAAGATGCTGAAGCCACGGATGAAGCTTCCGAAGCTGAAAATTCCGAGGCAGTCGAAGAAGCTCCCGAGGACGACGAGCTCACACTCTTGAAGAAAGAGAACGAAGAAATAATAAAAGAGCTTGCGGACCTCACGGATAAGTATCAGAGACTTGCCGCCGAGTACGACAATTTCAGAAAGCGTACTCAGAAGGAAAAGGCGGATATTTATCCCGACGCAATGGTTACCGCAATAAAGGAATTCCTTCCGATGGCGGATAACTTCGAGCGTGCCGCTACTGCCGAGACGACCGACGAGAAATACAAGTCGGGCGTCATGATGATTCAGAATCAGCTTTCAGATGCTTTCAAAAAGCTCGGAGTTGAGGTAATTGACCCGAAAGGGGAGGAGTTCGACCCTCAATTAGAGGATGCCGTAACTCAGATAATTGATGAAAACCTTGGCGACAATGTCGTTGCCGAAGTTTATCAGAAGGGCTACAAGCGTGGTGATAAGGTCATAAGACCCGCAATGGTCGCTGTTGCAAACTGTTAGTCCGAATAAAACAAGAAAAATCCAAATTTATCATACTTAATAAGGAGAGATTTATATGTCAAAAATCATAGGTATAGACCTTGGTACAACCAATTCATGCGTAGCTGTTGTTGAAGGCGGCGAGGCAGTAGTAATCCCCAACAGTGAAGGTGCAAGAACAACTCCTTCTGTTGTTGGAGTATCAAAGAACGGCGACAGACTCGTAGGTCAGGTTGCCAAGAGACAGGCAGTTGTCAATTATGACAACACCGTAATTTCAATCAAGCGCCATATGGGCTCCGATTACAAGGCTCAGATGGGCGGCAAGAGCTACACTCCTCAGGAGATTTCCGCAATGATTCTCCAGAAGCTGAAGCAGGATGCTGAAGCTTACCTTGGCGAGAAGGTAACCGATGCGGTTATCACCGTTCCGGCTTACTTCACCGACTCCCAGCGTCAGGCAACCAAGGACGCAGGACAGATTGCCGGTCTTAACGTCAAGAGAATCATCAACGAGCCTACAGCCGCGGCTCTTTCCTACGGAATCGACAAGGAAGAAAGCCAGAAGGTTATGGTATATGACCTCGGCGGCGGCACCTTCGATGTCTCCATCATCGAGATGGGCGAGGGCGTAACCGAAGTATTGGCAACAGCAGGTAATAACCACCTCGGCGGCGATGACTTCGACCAGAGAATCATTGACCTTCTCGTAAGCGAATTCAAGAAGTCGGATGGCATTGACCTTTCTAACGACAAGATGGCGATGCAGAGACTCAAGGAAGCCGCTGAAAAGGCTAAGATTGAGCTTTCGAACGTTGCTTCCTCCAACATCAACCTTCCGTTCATCACAGCTGATGCAACAGGACCCAAGCATCTCGACTACACTCTCACAAGAGCCAAGTTCAACGAAATCACCGCTGATCTCGTTGAGGCTACAGTAGGACCGGTTAAGCAGGCACTTTCCGACAGCGGACTTTCGACCAATGATATCAATAAGGTTCTCATGGTCGGCGGTTCTTCAAGAATCCCCGCAGTCGTAGATACAGTAAGAAAGATTACCGGCAAGGAGCCGTTCAAGGGAATCAACCCCGATGAGTGCGTTGCTCTCGGTGCCGCACTTCAGGGCGGTATCCTCGGCGGCGACGTCAAGGAAGGTCTTCTCCTTCTTGATGTAACCCCGCTTTCACTCGGTCTTGAGACCATGGGCGGTATCTGCACCAAGATTATCGACAGAAACACCACTATCCCTGTTTCCAAGTCTCAGGTATTCTCCACCGCGGCAGACAATCAGTCCGCAGTTGATATCAACATCCTTCAGGGTGAAAGAGAATTCGCCAAGGATAACAAACAGCTCGGTATGTTCCGCCTCGACGGTATCGCTCCCGCTCCGAGAGGAATCCCTCAGATTGAGGTAACCTTCGACATCGATGCCAACGGTATCGTAAACGTATCTGCAAAGGATCTCGGCACCGGCAAACAGCAGAAGATTACAATCACTTCCTCCACCAACATGTCCAAGGACGATATCGACAAGGCTGTCAAGGAAGCCGAGCAGTTCGCCGCAGAGGACAAGAAGAAGCGTGAGGATGTCGACACAAGAAATCAGGCTGACCAAATGGTCTTCCAGTGTAAGAAGTCCCTCGAGGAATTCGGCGACAAGGTTGACGCTAGTGATAAGTCCGATTGCGAAGCCAAGATTTCTGCTCTCGAGGAAGCTCTCAAGGGCACCGACATGGAAGCTATCAAGTCCAAGGAGAAGGAGCTCGAGCAGTCGATTCAGAATATAGCCACAAAGGTATACTCTGCCGCTGCCGCAGAACAGCAGAATCAGCAGGGACCTGACGATAACGGTGGCAATAATGGCGGAGACGACAACGTAGTCGATGCCGACTTTACCGACGCCGACTGATTCAGACAGACAAAATAAAGCCAATCCGCCGAGCTTCATGGCGCGGCGGATTGGCAAACTTTCAATATGGGAGTAAATTATGGCGGATAAAAGAGATTATTACGAGGTCTTGGGTGTGCAGAAGGGCGCGTCGGACGATGAGCTCAAGCATGCCTACAGAACCCTCGCAAAGAAATATCATCCCGACCTTCACCCGAACGATAAGGAAGCCGAGGCTAAATTCAAAGAGGTCAACGAGGCATACGAGGTTCTTTCCGACAAGGACAAGAGGCAGAAGTATGACCAGTTCGGTTTTGCCGGAGTAGACCCGAGCTATGGAGCCGGTCAGGGCGGCGGAGCGTACGGCTCTTACGGCGGTACCGGCGGCTTCGGAGGAGGCTTTGGCGGATTCGGTGCCGATATGGGCGATATCTTCGACGCTTTCTTCGGCGGCGGTTCAACCCGTTCGAGTGCTTCGAATGCGAATGCCCCCAAGCGTGGTCAGGATCTGCGTCAGGAAATGACAATAAGTTTCATGGAAGCTTGCAAGGGCACCAAGAAGAATGTAAGAGTTTCACGTTATGATACCTGTCCCGATTGCAAGGGCACCGGAGCCAAGGGCGGTGCACAGCCGGAAACCTGCCCCGATTGCCACGGCACGGGAACGGTAAGAATAAATCAGAGAACCGCTTTCGGCACCTTCCAGTCAACACAGACCTGTTCGAGGTGCGGGGGCAGAGGAAAGATTATAAGAGAAGCTTGCACAACCTGTCAGGGGCAGGGCAGAGTCCGTTCGACCCTTTCACGCGAGGTTGAGATTCCTGCCGGAATCGACGACGGTCAGACGCTTCGCGTTCCGGGAGCCGGAAACTGCGGCGTAAACGGCGGAGGCTTCGGTGACCTCAATATAAAGATCAACGTCACCGAGGATGAGCTTTTCGAGCGTGAAGGCTACGACATCTATACCGAAGTTCCGATTTCATACATGCAAGCTGTTCTGGGCAACGAAATAACCGTTCCTACCATCGACGGCAACGTTAAGTATACAGTTCCCGCCGGAACTCAGACCGGCACCGTATTCAGACTTCGTGGCAAGGGCGTCAAACGCCTTTACAAGAATGATCGTGGCGACCAGTATGTAACCGTTAAAGTCGAAGTCCCGAAGAATTTGAATAAGAAACAGGCTGATTTGCTGAAGGCGTTCGATGATTCTCTTGAGGATAAGAACTCGGCTTCGAGAAAAGGCTTCTTTGATAAGCTCAAGGATTACTGGAACGGATGAAGTTGACGGCTGTATTGTGTGGAAGTACACCAATCCGTATCATATATTTATATTTACAATCAATGCCGTATGAGTTATAATCTTAATATAAAAGGCTTGCTGTGCGTTTTTTCGGATAATTTCCCGAAAACGGTTGCAAAGCCTTGATGGTTAATAAATTCATATTTGCATCTGAAAGGAAAAGATTATATGCCAAAGAATCTGGGACGTACTCCGCCGATGGGTTGGAACTCATGGAATACCTTCACATGGAACATCAATGAAGAGCTTGTTATGCAGGCGGCTGACGAAATGGTCGCAACGGGGCTTAAAGATTGCGGCTATGAATACATAGTTATCGACGATTGCTGGTCCAAAAAAGAAAGAGATGAAAACGGCAAGCTCGTTGCCGACCCCGAAAAGTTCCCACACGGAATGAAGTATCTTGCCGACTACATTCATTCGAAAGGGCTCAAATTCGGCATGTATTCCTGCTCGGGAACCCACACCTGTGCGGCTTATCCCGCATCCTTCGAGCATGAATTTGTCGACGCAAACACCTTTGCAGAGTGGGGCGTTGACTTCCTCAAATATGACTATTGCTTCAAGCCGAAGGGAATCCCCGGCGAGCTTCTTTACAAGAGAATGGGAATGGCACTCCGCAACTGCGGAAGAGATATTCTCTTCTCGGCATGTAACTGGGGTCAGGACGACGTCTACTCATGGATCAAGGAAACCGGTGCCCAGATGTTCCGCTCAACCGGCGACATTCAGGACAGCTGGAACTCCATCGTAAACCTCGCAAAATCCCAGTTTGGCAGACAGAGCCAGCAGGGTGTTTACTGTTGGAATGATATCGATATGCTCGTTGTCGGAATGCACGGCGGCTCGAATAATGATTTCATCGGCGACGGCGGCTTCGGTTGCACCGATACCGAATACAAGACCCACTTCTCACTCTGGGCGATGATGAATTCTCCCTTGATGATTGGTTGTGACATCAGAAATATGAGCGATGCCACCAAGGAAATCCTCATGAATAAGGACGTTATCGCCATCAATCAGGACCCCGAAGGCAGGGGAGCGTATGTCCTCGATTCTTCGGGATGGGACGACGGTCAGGTCAAGATTCTTGTCAAGTCCCTTGAGAACGGCGATTATGCAATCGGTCTCTTCAACTTCGGCGACAAGTTCGGCAGAGCGGCTTCCTTCCCGTTCTGGGATATGGGACTTCCGTCCTCTGCGGGCTACGGCTTCGAAATGTACGATTGTTGGAAGCATGAAACAATCGGCACCTATGCCGAAAGATTCACAGCCGATGTTGAGGCTCACGATTGCCTTATTCTGAGAGCTAAGCTCGTCAAGCTCTGATGGCGAATTACGAAACCTGCCGTCAGTGCGGACACAAGCTCGAAGGCGACGACATAGCGATTTATCGTAAGCTTGTACTCAGGTGTGCAGACGAGTTTCTGTGCATCGACTGCCTGGCGGAGTATCTGGGGGTAAGCCGTGCGGCAATAGAAGCAAAAATCAGGTATTATCGCGAAAGCGGCACATGCCTTTTGTTCAGATAAGTTAATAAGAAGCCGGCAATCACGCCGGCTTTTTTAACGGGCTTTCAACATCTTAAGTGTGATACAGCGGTGAAAAGCTGTTGAAAGATAGCCGAGGCTAATTGACTTTTGCGACATGTGATGATATTATAGACCTTAAGACAAAATCAATAATAAGACACCTTTGAAAAAGTTGTCGGGCAATGGTATTACATATGTGAAAGGAGAGCCTTGAACAAGGCGACATATAATAATGCTGAAACTAACCAATATCACAAAGGATTATTTCGTCGGTGACGAAACGATACATGCTCTGAAAGGCATAAGCATCGAGTTCAGGAAAAGTGAATTTGTTGCAATCTTAGGACCTTCCGGTTGCGGCAAGACAACACTTTTAAACATCATCGGCGGACTCGACCAATACACGTCCGGCGACCTGTCCATAAACCGCCGTTCAACCAAGAAATTCAAGGATTCCGATTGGGACAGCTACCGTAACCACTCGGTTGGCTTCGTCTTCCAGTCGTATAACCTGATTCCGCATCAGACGGTTCTCGCAAACGTTGAGCTTGCCCTGACACTTACCGGTGTCGGCAAGGCTGAGCGCAGAAAGAGGGCTATAGATGCCCTTAAAAAAGTAGGTCTTGAGGACCAGTTAAACAAAAAGCCGAACCAGATGTCCGGCGGTCAGATGCAACGTGTCGCTATCGCAAGAGCACTCGTCAACGACCCCGAAATCCTGATGGCGGATGAACCCACAGGTGCACTCGATTCGACGACAAGTGTTCAGATTATGGAGATTCTGAAGGAGGTCTCGAAGGACCGACTTGTCATAATGGTAACCCATAATCCCGAGCTTGCCGAGCAATACGCCACAAGAATCGTCCGTTGTCTTGACGGTGTGGTCCAGAGTGACTCAAATCCTTATACCGAGGATGAATCTCAGCCTTCTCCCGATGAAATAAGAAAAGTCGGCAAAGAAAAGAAGCCTTCGATGTCCTTCGGAACCGCTCTATCTCTGTCTCTTAACAACCTCATGACGAAGAAGGCGCGAACAATTCTTACCTGTTTTGCAGGTAGTATAGGAATAATAGGTATTGCTTTGATTTTAGCTGTGTCTACGGGTGTTCAGAACTATATCGACAGGGTTCAGGAGGACACACTTTCGTCATATCCGATAACCATCAGTGCAAGCGAGGTCGACATGACGGAGCTTATGACATCACTGATGTCGACAAGCAGTGAAAGCGAAGAAGAGCATGAGCTTGACGCCGTTTACAAGAGCAGTATCATGTCAAGCATGATGGAGTCGATGACGAATATCGAGACGAGAGAAAACAACCTCGTCAAGTTCAAGGAATATCTTGAAACGTCGGAAGAGATGAAGAGCTACGCTTCTGCATACAGCTATGAGTACGACACCGATATGAGTGTCTACGTCACGAATGCTGACGGTGAAATCGTCAAATCGGACTTAACTGACCTGATGACTTCTCTTTATGCAAGTATGGGTGTTGATATTTCAGGCTCAACGCTCACGAGCTACATGTCTCTTGACGCTTGGCAACAGCTTCTGAGCGGCATGGATGGCGAGATTGTAAACGAGTCGATGACCAAACAGTATGACGTCATAGCGGGACGTTGGCCAGAAAGCTATGATGAGATTGTCATAGTTGTCGATTCGAACAACGAAATCAATGACATGATGCTCTATGCGATGGGACTCGTCACGAGCGATGAGCTTATCAGCGCGATGAGCGGTGAAGAGACAGACGATGAAGACAGCGGTGTGACCTCATGGAGTTATGAAGACATCATGAACCTTGATTTCCGTGTAATCCTGAACTGCGACAAATACCAGCTCAGCGAAGACGGAACCACCTATATCGACGCCACCGAAACCGAAACTGGTCTTCAGTTCCTCTATGATTCCGACAGCGCTATAAAGCTTAAAGTCGTCGGCATCATCCGTCAGAGTGAAGACTCTGCATCAAGCTTCATGAGTGGAGTTATCGGCTACACAGGCGCGTTGACTGAATATATCATCGAAAGAACCGGGTCGAGTGATCTCGTAACAGAGCAGATGGAGGATCCCGAGACCGATGTCCTGACAGGACTCAAGTTCTCAACCGGAGATGATGAGCTTTCTCTTGAGGAAATCAAGGTCGAAGTTGATGAGTGGATTTCAGAACTCACCGACTCGGAAAAGGCGGAAGCATACCTGTCGCTTGCAAGCGTTCCGAGTGAAGACTATATAAGCACAGCTGTTGAGCAATACCGCACGACGATGACCGATGAACAGATTGAGGACCTTCTCGTACAGGCATTTGTCAGCCAGACCCAGATGGATGAAGAGTCTATAAGGTCTTATATCGCGACGCTCGATGCCACTACAGAGGACACATATATAAACCAGATTCTTTCCGCTTTGGTTGCTCAGCAATATGCCGAGACCATCTCGACTCAGCTCTCTGCTCTTAGCGATGCTGAGGTTGCCGCAATGTTCGATTCATATGAGCTATCCGACGATGAATACCAGTCGCTTTATGACGAGAATATTCCGAGCGGTTTTTCGGATTCGACCTATGATGACAACATGTCACTTCTGGGCTATGTCGATCAGGGCTCACCCAGTGCAATCTATATCTACGCCGCATCGTTTGAAGACAAGGACGAAATCTCAACCTTGATAGAGGAGTATAATGAAAGTGTTGACGAGGATGACCAGATTTCCTATACCGACTATATTGCACTCCTGATGTCCTCGATGACTACGATAATCAACGCCATCTCCTATGTCCTGATTGCGTTCGTAGCTATTTCGCTCATCGTTTCCTCAATCATGATTGCGGTTATAACCTACATCTCAGTTCTCGAGAGGACGAAGGAAATCGGTATTCTTCGTGCAATCGGTGCGTCAAAGGGTGATATCTCAAGAGTATTCAACGCCGAAACGCTTATCGAAGGATTTGTATCTGGCGCAATGGGAATAATAATTTCTCTCCTGTTGCTGATTCCTATAAACATAATTCTCCAAAGCATCACAGGTATTTCTTACCTTGCGGCTTCGCTTCCTGCGGCGAGTGCAGTTGTACTCATAGTCATAAGCACGGTTCTCACGCTTATTTCCGGACTTGTTCCGTCAAGTATGGCGGCGAAGAAGGACCCCGTAGAGGCACTGAGAACAGAATAAAATTTTGCAACAAAAAAGAGCTAACGGCACGATTTGTGACGTTGGCTCTTTTGCTTTTCTCACTATTCTGCTTGCATTGTCTCCACGACTGCCTTCATCATCTGTAGCGGCTGTTCTTTCTTCCCAAGTGTAAGCTGGATATATCCGCCATCGGAGCCGTTTACAAGGATTCTGCCGGCAAACTTCTTCGTCAGATTCATAATGGAATTTACCGAAGCGTTCTCGGTGACATAGAAGATAAGGTTGTTTCCTCGTTGGGTTATTTCCTTGATTCCGAGTCTCGCCGCACCATTTCTTACGAGTGCAACGTCTATAAGTCCCATAACCGATTTCGGCGGTTCTCCGTAGCGGTCGATAAACTCGTCGATAACGTCTTCCGAATCCTCAACGGTCAGAATGGAAGCAATCTTACGATAGGCTTCAAGCCTTGCCTTAAGCGACTCGATATATGTCTCGGGAATAAACGCATCTATCGTAACGTCGACAAGGCAGTCCTCCGATGCTTTCGGCTTGGTTTCGCCTTTACTTGCGGCGATGGCTTCTTCGAGGAGCTGTAGATACATATCATATCCGACAGCCTCCATGTGTCCGTGCTGCTTCGCGGAGAGTATCGACCCGACGCCTCTTATTTCGAGGTCTCGGAGGGCTATCTTGAAACCCGAGCCGAACTGCGTCAATTCTCTTATCGCTTCAAGCCTCTTTGCGGCGACCTCCGACAGGACCTTTCCACGCCTGAAGGTGAAGTAAGCATAGGCTCTTCTTGACGACCGCCCGACACGCCCTCTCAGCTGATAGAGCTGTGAAAGTCCGAATCTGTCGGCATCCTCGATAATGAGTGTATTTACATTAGGAACGTCGACGCCGGTTTCAATGATAGTGGTACATACGAGAATATCGATTTCTCGCTCCAGAAGCTGTCGCCATATTTCCGAAAGCTCCCTCTCGTCCATCTGTCCGTGAGCGACACCAATTTTAGCTCCCGGGAGATTCTGTTGAAGCCTGTATGCGCACGCATCGAGAGTTTCAATCCTGTTGTGTATGTAGTATACCTGTCCGCCACGCCGAAGCTCCTTATGAATCGCCTGCAGGATAACACCCTGCTGATATTCTATAACGTATGTCTGAACGGGATATCTGTCCGCCGGCGGTTCCTCGATAACAGACATATCTCTTATTCCGCTGAGCGCCATATTGAGGGTTCGGGGAATAGGGGTAGCCGAAAGAGTCAGAATATCGACAGAGGGGTAGAGCTCCTTCATATGCTCCTTGTGGGCGACGCCGAATCTCTGCTCTTCATCTATAATGAGAAGCCCTAAATCCTTGAACCTGATATCATTCTGAACAAGCCTGTGAGTGCCGATTACGAGGTCGATTTCGCCCCTCTCGAGCTTTCTTGCGATTACCTTCTGCTCTTTCTGAGAACGGAACCTCGACATCAGCTCTATATTTACGTCGAAGTGCTCGAAACGTCTTATGGCAGTCTGATAGTGTTGCCAAGCAAGAACGGTTGTCGGAACGAGTATAGCACACTGCTTTCCGTCAAGAATGCACTTCATGGCGGCTCTGAGAGCTACTTCGGTCTTCCCGAATCCTACGTCTCCGCATAGAAGTCTGTCCATCGGGACAGGCTTTTGCATGTCGGATTTAATTTCTTGTATTGATCTGAGCTGGTCGTCGGTCTCCTGATATTCGAATCTCTCCTCAAACTCTGTCTGCCAGACGTTGTCCTCCGAAAATGCGAAGCCTTTTGCAAGCTGTCTCTGGGCATAAAGCTTTATAAGCTCGTCTGCCATGTCCTTGCATGCTTTCTTGACCCGTGCTCTCGTTTTCGCCCATTCGGTTCCGCCGAGCTTACTCAGCTTGACGTTCTCGTCGTCGCCGGTTCCCACATACTTCGAAACCATATCAAGCTGTGTGACGGGGACGTACAATACGTCTGTTCCGGCATACTTGATAGTGATGTAGTCCTTCGTGACGCCGTTCGTCTCAATGCTCGAGATTCCCTCAAACTTGCCGATTCCATGCAGGCTGTGGACGACCAAATCGCCCTTCGAAATATCCGAAATGCTGTTGATTCGTTCCGAATTGTCGGGGCGTTTTTTGTTTCTCTTTCGAGCTGTAAAGACCTTTTGCTGAGTGATGACGGCGAACTTCGCCGTGGGGTATTCGAACCCTCCCGAAAGACAGCCGACACCGACATACACGAGCCCTTCCTGATAAACCGATTTGTCGTTGAGCCTCTGGACTTTATAGCCGCTTCGCTCGATATCCTGCGATACGATGCTTGCCGCCTTTGTGCTCCCGACAAGGACGACCATGCAGAAGCCCCTGGCAATATAGTTTTCAATCTCGTCGTCAAGAGTCGCCGAGTCTCCGCTCCAGACGGATGACTGGTAAGCCTCCGCCGAAATAAGCTTCTTGAGCCTTACGTCTGACCCGTGCATGAACGTGTCGAGATAAACGCATCCCATCTTAAGTGCTTTCTGGAACATCACAGCCGGCTCTATAGTGAATCCCGACATTTCCTTGAACAAGAGCCCGTCTTCATACAGAAGTTTAATATCCTCCGAAAGCTGTGCTGTTACGTCTTTCGCTTTCTTCAGAACGTCCGAATACTCGCAGATAACGCAAACGCCGTCCTCGAAATAATCGAAAACTGTGCTTGTCTCGCCGTAAATCTGCTTGTAGTATTTGTCAAGGCTTGCCGGCATAAGACCAGAATTTATCAGATCAAGATCCTGATTCAGGTGCTTCTTAATCTCCGGTGAACGCTTGCCTGAGACTTTTTCGAGTAGTTCTTTTATCTCAAAGGTAAGATTCTCGCCCGATATCAGAAGCTCTTTGGCAGGTGATATGGTAACGCTCTTGATAGTGTCAAATCGTCTCTGAGATTCGATATCAAAGGTTGAAACCGTGTCAATCTCGTCGCCCCAGAGCTCAAGCCTTATCGGCATGCTCATCCCGACGGGGAAGATGTCGACAATCGAGCCTCTTATCGAAAACTGCCCGACGCCTTCAGTCTGCGGATATCGCGTATAGCCCATCTCGATGAGCCTCTCTGAGAGCTTTCCCGTATCTACCGAGTCGGCAGGGGAGAGCGTAAAGCTCATATCCCGGAGCACTTCCGGAGGAATCGTCCCCTCAAGGCATGCTTCGGCACTGCAAACGAGCACTTTAGCCGACCCATTCTGAATCTTTTCGAGCGCATAAATCCTCTTTTGCTCGTATTCCCGCGAGACAGCATCGACATCGGCGAGTATTATATCCCTTGCAGGGAACTGGCAGGCGATTTCTCTTCCAGCCATCTCGTTAATATCCGAGACCATTCTCACTGCGCTTGCGTCATCGGGAGTGATGACCAGAACCGGTTTGTCCTGCGAAAGGCTGAGAACCGCATGTGCTTTATGAACGGACGAAAGCCCCGTCACCGAAGTGGGGAGCTGTCCGGATTTTACTGCCGAATTAAGCTCCCGTAAGAACGAAAGCCTGTCTATGGCATCATAAAATATTCCCATATATTCACCCTTAGTTAAGTCTGTTCATAGCTTCGTCAATCTTGCCATCGACGATAAGTTCAACACCGCTAATAGCTCTGTCAAAGGCTTCGTTCATGGTGACGAATTCCTTGTCGGTAAACCTTGAGAGCACCCATGCCGCCAGATCATATTCGGGGTTCGGCTTCGCACCGATTCCGATTTTGACACGGGGGAAGGTGTCCTTTCCACTTAAGTATATGATGCTCCGAAGTCCCTTCTGACCTCCGTCAGAGCCTTTTCTCTTAACCCGGATTTTGCCTAAATCAAGCGAGATATCATCGCAGATGACAAGCACATTCTCGATGGGAATTTTATAGAAATTCATCGCCTCGATGACAGCCTCGCCACTCGAGTTCATCATCGTTGTCGGCTTCATGATTAGGCACTTCTTGCCGGATATCGTAGCCTCTCCGCAGAGCGATTTGAATTTGAGCTTTTTGAGCTTGACATTATATTTCTCCGCCAGTTTGTCTGCCGTCAGCCAACCGCAATTATGCCTTGTTCTCTCATACTGAGACCCGGGATTTCCCAAGCCGACAATAATCCATTCAATGCTTCCGGCTGTCTCTTTCTTTTTCGTAAATAACCCCATTGTATGTCCTCCGTTCATGACTTCAACCCGCACAACCGAAGTCGGGCGGGTGAGTGGTTTTTCTTAATTATAACTTAATCTTTTAGCTTCTCTTCGAGCTCTTTGCCTTTTTCTATATGGCGCTTAAGCTTATGCTCGGCATAACCTTCCCTGATTTCAAGCTTTGAACGTTCAATAGCAAGCGCCCCGTCCGGTACATTCTTGCTGACTGTAGACCCTGCCGCAGTGTAGGCGCAGTCGCCGACATTGACAGGAGCAATCAGATTAGTATTGCATCCGATAAACGCATTATCGCCAATAGTGCATCTTGCTTTATTGGTTCCGTCATAGTTGACCGTCACAACGCCGCAACCGAAGTTGACGTTCTTCCCAACATCGCTGTCGCCGACATATGTAAGATGAGCAACAGCCGTGCCTTCTCCGATTACGGAATTTTTAATCTCGACGAAATCTCCGACATGGGCATAGTCTTTGATAACAGAACCGGCTCTCAACTGTACGAACGGACCCACGGAAACATGCGATCCGACAGTAGCATCATGAGCCACAACATTATCGAGCGTCGAATTATCCCCGACAACGGTATTTTCAAGCCTAGAGTTCGGACCGATAACGCAATTCATACCTATAACGGTGTTGCCGGTGAGAATAGTTGACGGCAAAATCTTCGTGCCTGCACCAATCCTGACATCGGGGGAAATTGTAATTCCGTCGGTTGTGATAAACTCAACGCCATTCTCGAGGTGTCTCTCAATTATTCTCTTTCTTGCAATGTCATTGAGCTTCAACAGCCCTTTTCTGTCATTAGCGCCTAAAACTGCGTCAGAATTGTCCGTTTTGAACGCAGTGACCTTCAAGCCTTTTGAGGTCATGAGGGCGACGGTATCTGTAAGATAATACTCTCCCTGAGCGTTTTCTCTTGTCAGCATCGGAAGAATTTCGAGAAGCTTCTCGGTGTCGAACCAATAGCATCCGGAATTGATCTCCCGGATTTTTCTTTCCTTGGGCGTGCAGTCTCTTTCCTCGATAATTGCACTCAGTTCTCCGCCTTTGCGGACTATTCTTCCGTAACCGTATGGGTTAGGGGAGTCGGCGGTGATAACGGTTGCCGCACTTCCGCTCAGCTTGTGAAATTCAAGAGCCGCTCTTATCGTCTTGAAATCGATAAAAGGGGAGTCACCGCAAGCAACAAGCGTGTGGCTTTCAGGATTCTTTTTAAGAAAATCCGAAAGAAACTCTTTTGCACACATAACCGCATGACCGGTTCCGAGCCTCTGGGACTGTAAAACTGTTTCATATTTTCCGCAAAGATAATTGTCTATTTCATCCGCACCATAGCCTTTGACTACGCAGATATTTTCAATTCCCGCATTCTCGCAAGCTTCCGTTACCCATGAGAGCATCGGTTTCCCGAGCACCTCCATAAGAACCTTCGGCTTGTCTGAGTGCATTCTTTTTCCCGCACCGGCGGCGAGGATAATCGCGTTCTCCATGTCTGCCTCCATAATCCGCATTAAGAGCGTTTTTTCTGACGCTCATTCTAAACCAATTTATTATAGCGCAAACGAAAAATTCTTTCAAGAGCATTCTTACGTTGCATTTTGTATAAAAATGCACAAATTTTGTGTCTGTAATTTGTCATATTTTTTCTTCAAAGGGTATGGAAAAAATGAGAAGTATCTGATATAATTATTGTAACCGTTTTATGGGCAAAATCGAATGAAATCGGTCAAATAACTTGGAGGTAAAAAAGTATGAGTAAAAAGTATTGTTACCTTTTCACCGAAGGCAACGCAAACATGCGTGAGCTTCTCGGCGGAAAGGGCGCAAATCTCGCTGAGATGACCAATATCGGTCTCCCTGTTCCTCAGGGCTTCACAATTTCCACCGAAGCCTGCACCCAGTACTATGAGGACGGTCGTGTAATCAATGATGAAATCATGGCTGAAATCATGGAGTACGTTGAGAAGATGGAGCAGATCACCGGTAAGAAGTTCGGCGACAAGGAAAATCCTCTTCTCGTATCCGTTCGTTCCGGCGCAAGAGCTTCAATGCCCGGTATGATGGACACGATTCTTAATCTCGGTCTTAACGAAGATGTTGTCAACGTCATCGCCGAGAAGTCCGGTAACCCCAGATGGGCTTGGGACTGCTACAGAAGATTCATCCAGATGTTCTCCGACGTCGTCATGGAAGTCGGAAAGAAGCATTTTGAAAAGCTTATCGACCAGATGAAGCAGGAGAAGGGCGTTGTTTACGACGTTGAGCTCGATGCCGACGATCTTCACAACCTTGCCAACCAGTTCAAGGCTGAGTACAAGGCTCAGCTCGGCAAGGACTTCCCCGACGATCCCAAGGAGCAGCTTTACGAAGCAATCAGAGCTGTATTTCGTTCTTGGGACAACCCGAGAGCCAATGTTTATCGTATGGACCACGATATCCCTTATTCCTGGGGTACCGCTGTCAACGTACAGATGATGGCATTCGGCAACATGGGCGACGATTGCGGTACTGGTGTTGCATTCACCCGTGACCCGTCTACCGGTAACAAGGGTCTTTACGGCGAATTCCTCACCAATGCACAGGGCGAGGACGTTGTTGCAGGTGTAAGAACTCCTATGCACATCTCCGAAATGGAGCAGAAGTTCCCCGACGCGTTCAAGCAGTTCACCGAAGTTTGCAAGACCCTCGAAAATCACTACAGAGACATGCAAGATATGGAGTTCACCGTCGAGCACGGCAAGCTCTATATGCTTCAGACAAGAAACGGCAAGAGAACCGCTCAGGCGGCTATCAAGATTGCCTGCGACCTTATCGACGAGGGTATGATTACGGAAGAGGAAGCTCTTATGCAGATTGATGCCAAGAGCCTCGATATGCTCCTCCACCCGACATTCGATCCTGCCGCCCTCAAGAAGGCTAAGCCCGTAGGCAAGGGTATTGCCGCTTCTCCCGGAGCCGCCGCCGGCACCATCGTATTCACAGCAGAGGATGCTGTTGAGCATGGTAAGAACAAGGAGAAGGTTGTTCTCGTAAGACTCGAGACCTCTCCCGAAGACATCGAGGGTATGAAGTACTCTCAGGGTATCCTCACCGTCAGAGGCGGACAGACCTCTCACGCCGCTGTTGTTGCAAGAGGAATGGGAACCTGCTGTGTTTCCGGTTGCGGCGACATCAAGATGGATGAGGAGAACAAGCAGTTCACTCTCGCCGGCAAGGTTTACCACGAAGGAGATCCTATCTCCCTTGATGGCTCCACCGGTAACATCTATGATGAGATTATCCCCACCGTTCCTGCTGACCCGAACTCCGGTTACTTCGGAAGAATCATGGCACTCTCCGACAAGTACAAGAAGCTTGGCGTAAGAACCAATGCAGATACCCCGAAGGATGCCAAGCAGGCAGCCGCTTTCGGCGCACAGGGAATCGGTCTTTGCCGTACCGAGCACATGTTCTTCGATCCTGACAGAATCGGCGCATTCAGAGAGATGATTTGCTCCGAGACCGTTGAGGAAAGAGAGAAGGCTCTTGCTAAGATTGAGCCTATGCAGCAGGCTGACTTCGAAGGACTCTTCGAGGCTTTGGGCGGATATCCCGTTACCATCAGATTCCTTGACCCGCCGCTTCACGAATTTGTTCCCACCGAGGAAGCAGACATCGAAGCTCTGGCTGAGTCTCAGGGCAAGAGTGTTGCCTACATCAAGCAGGTTATCAATGACCTCCATGAGTTCAACCCGATGATGGGTCACCGTGGATGCCGTCTTACCGTAACATATCCCGAGATTGCCGTTATGCAGACCAACGCTGTCATCAAGGCGGCTATCAACGTACAGGCTAAGCACCCCGACTGGAACATTGTTCCCGAAATCATGATTCCTCTCGTAGGCGATGTCAAGGAGCTCAAGTTCGTTAAGGATGTCGTTGTCAAGACCGCTGACGAGGTTATCAAGAATGCAGGCGTTGACCTTAAGTATGAGGTCGGCACCATGATTGAAATCCCGAGAGCCGCTCTTACCGCTGATGAGATTGCTACTGAGGCTGAATTCTTCTGCTTCGGTACCAATGACCTCACTCAGATGACCTTTGGCTTCAGCCGTGACGATGCCGGCAAGTTCCTGCCCGCATACTATGAGAACAAGATTTACGAGTCCGATCCGTTCGCTCGTCTCGACACCACCGGTGTTGGCAAGCTTATGGATATGGCTGTAACCCTTGGCAAGAAGACCAGACCTTCGCTTCACTGCGGTATCTGCGGCGAGCATGGTGGCGATCCTTCTTCCATCGAGTTCTGCCACAACATCGGTCTTGACTATGTTTCTTGCTCACCGTTCAGAGTTCCGATTGCCCGTCTTGCCGCCGCTCAGGCTGCAATCAAGGACAAGAAGTAATTCTGTCTCAAAGTGCTGTAATTTCGCCGTCCCAATCAATGGGGCGGCGATTTTTATGCCTCTTGATAAAATGCGACGAATATGATACAATATGGCATAGAGTGATGAAACTTAAATTGAAACGGAGGCGGAAAATTGACTGAGAAATTCTTTCGTTCACAGCTGACCATTTTGAAACCGAAGCTTGTCGGTAGCACACTTGAGCAAGCGAGAAAAGGGCAGGATTTGCTTGGTGAGCTCGTGGCATTTGTCGAGCACAAATCCGTAAGGACTGTCCGGCAGGACTTTCAGGATCTTTCAGCCGAATGGGTTATCCCGGACGAGTGCAGTTCAGCCGGAGTAATTCTCTATCTCCACGGCGGTGGCTACACATGCGGCGGTCTTGAATATGCCCGAGGCTTCGGCTCAAAGCTTGCGTCCGAATATGGTTTGAAGGTCTTCTGCTGTGCCTATCGCCTTGCACCCGAAAACAGATTTCCTGCGGCGCTCGATGATGCGCTTGCTTCATATGAATACCTGATAGACAGTGGCTTCCCGTCCGACAGAATCATCTTAGCCGGAGAATCGGCGGGAGGCGGGCTTTGCTACAGCCTTTGTCTCAAGCTGAACGAGCTCGGACTTTCTCAGCCTGCGGGAATAATCGCAATTTCTCCTTGGACCGATCTGACCGCTTCGGGTGAATCCTATGAAACCAATAAGGAAGTCGACCCAACGCTTACTTTTGAACAGCTCGAGTTTTATGCCGATAGCTATTCCGATGACAGAACAAATCCCTATGTCTCGCCGCTTTTCTTTGAGGAAGGCACCAAGCTTCCGACATCGCTTATATTTGTCGGAGGCGACGAAATTCTTCTTGACGATTCCACAAGACTGCATAAGAGGCTTCTCGATAGCGGCAATCGCTCTAAGCTGATAATTGCCGAGAGAATGTGGCACGCCTATGTTCTATATGACGTAAAAGAGCGCAAATCCGATTATGAGGTTATAAGGGATTTTATCGGCAGTCTGATACCTGTTTCCACAGCAAGGTGGGTCAAACTTGATAACGCCGCCAAGATATTTCCCGCATCACGCCGCAAGGGCTGGTACAACATGTTCCGGGTGTCGGCGGAGCTTAACGAGAGAGTTGACCCGGTAGTCCTGCAATCTGCCCTTAATGTCACTGTCGGCAGATTCCCGACAATCGCCGCAAGACTCAAAACTGGTTTCTTCTGGTATTATCTCGAAGAGCTGAAGACTCCGCCGACTGTTGTTCAGGACGGTTTCCAACCCTTCATGCGCCATCCGTTTGACGATATAAGAAAGTGCGCCATAAGGGTGCTCTACTATAATAACCGGATCGCCGTTGAATTTTTCCACGCCGTAACTGACGGCACCGGCGGAATGATATTTTTGAAAACTCTTCTTGCCGAATATATCACCCAGAAGCATGATTTAAGAATTCCTGACGGACATGGCGTTCTGAACAGGCAGGCTTATCCCGAACCGGAGGAGCTCGAAGACAGCTTTCTGAAAAACAGGGGCTCTGTGAGTGCACAGCGGGATTTCAGCAAGTCATACCGCCTCAAGGGCACTCCCGAGCCCGACGGCTTTATCAATATCACGACGGGAACGCTCGACGCAGATGCCATACACGAAGCCGCAAAGAGCAGGGGAGTGACTGTAACGGCATTTCTGGCGGCTGTAATGTTAATGTCGCTTATCGAGGTGCAGAATTCCCATCAGAAAAAGCGCAGTAAGCAAAAGATTGTCAGGGTTCAGATTCCCGTAAATCTTCGGAGACTTTTCCCGAGCAAAACCATGCGCAATTTCGCACTTTTTGTAAATGTCGGAGTTGACCCAAGGATGGGCGAATATGAGCTTGACGAAATTCTCTCGATAGTCAGTCATCAGCTCCCCCTACAGCTCACTAAGAAGAACATGCAGGCGGAGTTCACACCGAATGTCAACGCCGAGCTCGTGATGGGAATCAAGGTCGTTCCTCTGTTCATCAAAAACATCGGCATGCGAATTGCTTTTTATCAGCTCGGAGAAGGGCAGTCCTGCCTTTCGATATCGAACTTAGGTATGATTGACCTCCCCGAGGAGATGAAAAAGTATATCAGATACTTCGATTTTTCCACGGGAGTGCGCTCTTCGTCGCCGTTTAACTGCGGTGTCTGCTCGTATGGCGACAAAATGAGAATAAATATTGTAAGAAGCTCGGTAACGCCGGAGCTCGAAAGAATCTTTTTCACAAACCTTGTAAAACTCGGTTTCAAGGTTACCGTGGAAAGCAACCGACGCGATGCCGAATAACCCCGGGAGGTGGATTTATGTATTGTGTAAAATGCGGTGTGGAGCTTAAGGACAGCGAGCATGTTTGCCCTCTGTGCCTGACTCCCGTGTTTCATCCCGATATAAAACAAGAAGATTGCGAAAAGCCCTATCCCGAGTTTCGTCGGGTAACCAAAAAGAGCGTCCGGGTGGCAGTCATGTTTGTGGTGACCGTCTGCTTTATACTTGTGTCACTAATGGTAGCTATGATTGATTTCAACATCACTTCCGGTATCACATGGTCGGGCTATGTGTTGGGCGCACTTGTGATTTTGTATGTATCGTTCGCGCTTCCCGAGTGGTTTCGTCATCCGAACCCCGTAATATTCACGCCGATTGCGTTTGCAACGATAATACTGTATTTACTCTATATCGACCTTACGGTTCAAGGCGGATGGTTTCTGAGTCTCGCTTTCCCGATAGCGGGAATCGCCGGCATAATTGTGACAACAATGGTGACACTTTTACGCTATGTTAAAAGGGGACAGCTCTTTATAGTCGGCGGCACACTCATAGCCACGGGTGTGTATGTCTCACTTATCGAGCTTTTTATCTCGATTACCTTCGAGAGCGTCAGCTTTGTCGGATGGTCGGGCTTTCCGCTTGCGGCGTTCTTCATCCTCGGGATGATGCTGATAATAATCGGAATCTGTAAGCCTTTGAGATTGGCACTGTCAAAAGTGTTCTTCACATAAAAACACTTTTAAGGCTAAGTGTATCACCAAAATACTTAAGGAATCTAATTCCTGAAAAATCGGTGAAAGTTATAATTTTCTCTTGATTTCTTGACACAAAGGGTGTATGATTGTACTCGAGGAGAGTTTGGGTTTTACATAAAATCCGGCTCCGTACCCAAAAAACACAATGCAAATGCGACTTGCGTCGCAGGCGCAAATGATAACAAAGGAGATAACTACTATGGCTACACTGACAAAGAACCCAAATGTCAACAAGTGGGTTGATGAAATGATAGCTTTGACCAAGCCCGATCAGGTTGTCTGGATTGACGGCAGTGAGGATCAGCTCAATGACCTCCGTCGTGAGGCTTGCGAGACCGGCGAAATGATCGCTCTCAATCCCGAGAAGCTTCCCGGATGCCTCTATCACAGAACCAAGCCGAACGATGTTGCTCGTGTTGAAGACAGAACCTTCATCTGCACCAAGAAGAAGGAAGACGCAGGACCGACCAACAACTGGATGGACCCCAAGGAAATGTATGCAATGCTCACTCCTCTTTACGACGGAGTCATGAAGGGCAGAACAATGTATGTCATTCCTTATTCCATGGGACCTATTGGTTCGCCTCTTGCCAAGGTTGGTGTTGAGGTTACTGACTCTATCTATGTCGTACTCAACATGGCTATTATGACAAGAATGGGTGCCGACGCTTTCAAGAACCTCGGCGACACCTCCGATGACTTCGTAAGAGGACTTCATTCCAAGGCTGATGTTGACCCCGAAAAGAGATACATAGTTCAGTTCCCTGAAGATAATACAATCTGGTCAATCAACTCCGCATACGGCGGAAACGTTCTTCTCGGCAAGAAGTGCTTCGCTCTCAGAATCGCTTCCTATCAGGGCAAGAACGAAGGCTGGATGGCTGAGCATATGCTTATCCTCGGCATTGAGAAGCCGAACGGAGAAGTTGTATATGTAACCGCCGCATTCCCGTCTGCTTGTGGTAAGACCAACCTCGCAATGCTTATTCCTCCGGAGGGATACAAGAAGAAGGGCTATAAGGTCTGGACCGTCGGCGACGATATCGCTTGGCTCAAGCCCGGTGAGGACGGAAGACTCTACGCTATCAACCCTGAGAACGGCTTCTTCGGCGTAGCTCCCGGTACCAACGAAAAGTCCAACTATAACGCTCTTGCTTCCACAAGAAAGAACACCATCTTCACCAACGTTGCTATCAACAATGACGACAACACAGTTTGGTGGGAGAAGCTCACCAAGGATCCGCCGGTTAATGCAACCGAGTGGAAGGGCGAGAAGGTCAACGGTGTTGAGTATACTGCCGCAGGCAACAAGCTTGCTCACCCGAACTCAAGATTCACTGCTCCCGCGGAGAATTGCCCTTGCATTTCTCCCGAGTTCAACAATCCTCAGGGCGTTCCGATAAGCGCAATGATCTTCGGCGGAAGACGTGCCAAGACCGCTCCTCTCGTATACCAGTCGTTCAACTGGCAGCATGGTACCTTCGTTGGCTCTATCATGGCTTCCGAGACCACTGCAGCTGCAGCAGGTGCTGTAGGCGTTGTAAGACGTGACCCGATGGCTATGCTTCCGTTCTGCGGATACAACATGGGTGACTACTGGGCACACTGGCTCGAGATGGGCAAGATTCTCGGCGACAAGGCTCCTAAGATCTTCCACGTCAACTGGTTCAGAACCGACGACGAAGGCAACTTCATCTGGCCCGGCTTCGGCGACAACATGAGAGTTCTTGACTGGATTATCAGCCGTTGCGAAGGCACTGTTGATGCTGTTGAAACTCCTATCGGCTATGAGCCCAAGCCCGAGGACATCAATATCGAAGGTCTCGACGGTATCACCGTTGACACTATCGCGGATTTGCTTTCTGTCGATAAGGATCTCTGGCTCGAAGATACCAAGAGCATCGAAGAGTTCTATTCAAGATTCGGCGACAAGCTTCCCAAGGAAATGGCTTACGAGCTCAATGCCCTTAAGGAAAGACTTTCGAAGTAATTCTGGTCTCGCGTTTTTCAATCCTTCCGTCCTGAAAAGGGCGGAGGGATTTTTATTCGTGGGCTCTTATCTTTATAAATGTTTCAGATTTTGATATCAACTCGCTCAAAATCGTGCAATTTACACATGAAATGGGCTTTAAAAAGCAAATATTCGGCGATTTTGACACTTTACTTTTTCAGAAAAATCGGTATAATATAATAATGTAAGGCGATGAAAAAGAGTATCGCATATAAGATTTCTTTTCAAAACGCCTGACCTTTAATTCTGACAGTTGTCTTCATAATATAATGTTCCAAGTAAATGGTGGAGTAAGAGAGTGACTTTGTCCTCTCTTATTTCACTTTTTCGGTTATTTCTCTTTTCAAGTTGCAAGATTTGTGCTATAATGCAGAAGATAGAAAGGACATTGCCATGCAGAAGATTTTAGGATATATGCGTAAAGCGATAACGGAATTTGATTTGATTCAGGACGGTGACAAAATAGCCGTCGGTGTTTCCGGCGGAAAGGACAGCCTTGTCCTTCTTGTGGGGCTTATCCGCCTCAGGAAATTTATAGGAATAGACTACGATATAACGGCTTTGACTATTGACCCTCAGTTCGGTGGAGTGGAGACAGACTATTCGCCTGTAGATAAGCTTTGTAAAGAGTATGGCATTCCATATGTCATTGAGAAATCCGACATCGGAAGCATAGTTTTTGATATAAGAAAAGAGTCGAATCCCTGCTCGTTATGTGCCAATATGCGTAGGGGAGCACTGAATAGCAAGGCTAAAGAGCTCGGTTGCAATAAAGTAGCACTCGGACATCATTATAACGACGTTGTCGAGACCTTCATGATGAATCTTTTTATCGAAGGCAGAATCGGTTGCTTTTCGCCGAAGACCTATCTCGACAGAAGCGATATTACGATTATAAGACCGCTTGTCTTTGCACCGGAAAGAGAGATTAAAAACGCCGCAAAGCGGAATAATTTAGAGATAGTGAAATCAAAATGCCCTGCCGACGGCGTAACCAAACGGCAGGATATGAAGGATTTCTTAAGAGAACGTGAGCGAGAGGACAAGGGCTTTACCGACCGTATTTTCGGAGCACTGAGACGCTCGGGAGTCGACGGTTGGGGATTCAAGGAGGATACAAAATGAGATTACTTATGATTGGCGATGTCGTAGCACAGACAGGCTGTGACTTTCTGGCATCAAAGCTGCACGACATCAAGAAGAGATATAATATTGATGTAACCGTCATCAACGGCGAGAATTCCGCCTCCGGCAACGGCATAACCGTCCATTCTTGCGATTTCCTCACAAGGATCGGTGCAGACGTCATCACGACCGGCAATCACGCATTCAAGAGAAGGGAATCGCTCGGGATTTTCGACAATGTCCCTCACCTCATAAGACCGGCGAACTATTCCGATGAGGTTTGCGGTAAGGGCTATTACATCCTTGACATGGGCAGATGTCAGATTGCTGTTATAAACCTGATGGGCGTAATCTATATGGAACCGCTTGCAAATCCGTTCAGAACCGTTGATGAGATACTTTCGAGAATAGAGACCAAGAATATATTCGTCGACTTCCACGCCGAAGCCACAGCCGAAAAGAAGGCTCTCGGCTTCTATCTCGCCGGAAGAGTAACTGCCGTTATGGGGACGCATACACATGTCCAGACTGCGGATGAGACTATTCTCGAAGGCGGAACAGCATATATTACCGATGTCGGAATGACCGGTCCCGAGGATTCCGTCTTGGGGGTAAACAAAGAGATAGCAATCGAAAAACAGCGGCTCAACTTCCCTGTAAGATTCGCCGAAGCCGACACGCCATGCTTCATTAACGGTGTAGTGGTCGAGTTCGACGAGAAAACCGGCAGAGCATCTCACATTGAGAGAATCATTGAGCGCTGAGCCTATGCTCCGAGAAAAAGCCTGACCGTCAGTGCGGAAAGAATAAACGCCGTGAAATCGCCCACGAGTGCCGAGGGCAGAGCATGGCGTGTTTTCTTTATCTTGACGGCTCCAAAGTAAACGGCAACGGTGTAAAGTGTGGTTTCCGTTGAACCCATCAGTACGCTTGCAACCCGACCGATAAAGCTGTCAGCACCGTATTCCGAAAGGATGCTGTCGAGCATCGAGAGCGCACCGCTTCCCGAAACCGGTCGCATGAGCGCCAGAGGCACACATTCGGATGGGATTCCTATAATTGAAGTGATTGGCTCAATTAGATTTGTCAATGCCGAAAGCGCACCCGAAGCTTTGAACATCTCTACTGCCAGCATAAGAGCGACCAGAGAGGGGAGTATGTTGAAGCAGACGGCGATATTTTCTTTTGCTCCCGCTATAAACGTATCGAAAACGCCTGTTTTCTTATGTAAGCTGTAAAGAATAACTCCGAGGACAAATACAGGGACGACAAGACTTGTAATTCTCACTTTTTTCTCCGTCCTATCTTATCAAAAGCATATGCGCACATAATAGCCGCTGTCAGTGACAAAACCGAAACTGTCAACACACACGGCAGAATGTCCATCGGCGACCCGCTTCCGTATGTAACCCGAAGTGCCGCTACGGTTGAAGGTATAAGTTCTATCGAAGAAGTGTTGATTACCGTAAGAAGCACCATGTTTCTGGATGCCGTATCTTCACAGTTTTCTTCTGCTTTAAGCTCCTTCATAGCCTCAATTCCGAGAGGAGTTGCGGCGTTTCCGAGACCGAAGAGATTGGCAGTAATGTTCATGGCGATGGCTTTGAATGCTTTTGAGTTTTTGTCAAGACCTCTGAATATAAGACCTATAACCGGACTTATCAGACGTGCAATCCTGTCTGTAAGTCCGCTTTTTTCGGCAAGCTTCATAACTCCGCCCCATGTCGCCATAGCGCCTAAGATGCTTAAGGTCAGCGTCACTGCGGTTTGTCCGCTCGTTAAAACGGCATTTGAGACAGCTTCCGCTCCTCCGTTAAAAAATCCATATACGCAGGACACTGCGATAATTCCCGCCAGTATAAAATCTATCATATGTTAAACTCCTTTGTGTTTCACAGAGCTATTTGTTACGACGATATAAAAACTGTTTTTTCACACCAATTTCTGAAATTTTACCTCGAATGGTACTTGCATTATGTCGAATTATGCTGTATAATATTTATATAAACGTCAAGGAGGTACGACACTATGAAATCAACCGGTATTGTAAGAAGAATCGACGAGCTTGGAAGAATTGTCATCCCCATGGAGCTCAGAAAGTCTATGGACCTTAACATCAAGGACCCCATCGAGATTCTGACCGACGGCGACAACATTATCCTGAGAAAGTATTCCAATTCCTGCGCTCTTTGCGGTGAGGGCGAGGATATCATTCCTTTCGGCAACAAGCATATTTGCCCCGCTTGCCTTAAGAAAATCAAGGAAATGGAAATCTGATTTGGCTCTTTTTCTGTCGTATAGGATTCAGGCGTGTATTTTCGTATACGCCTGAATTTTTTATATTTATATGTATATGATTTGAGACTCCGAAAAATGAAATTAATGTGTAACTCTTGCAATAAACATCGTATTGTGATACAATAGCCTAGGTGAATATGGTTTTTAAGCACCAATTTTTTACGAAAGGTATCTTCATATGACCTTAGCAATGACTTCTGACTTTGTCCGCGAGCTTCTTGACAGCGACGGCAATGTTATCTATTTTCCGAACAGTACTCTGTTTACAAAGCTGTTCCCGAACGGACTTTCAATCGACAACGTAATGTTCACGATTCCGGGGATCAATCTCGACATCTATTGGTATGGATTCCTGATTGCCGTCGGAATGGTTCTCGCAATGATATACGCATTCTCGAGATGCCGCAAATTCGGTCTCGATATCGACAGAGTGACCGATACCGTTCTTGCCGGTCTCATCGGAGGAATAATCGGCGCAAGACTCTACTATGTTATATTCAGCATCGAAAACTATATGACAGAAGAGGGGACCCTCGATTTCGCGGAGATATTCAACATTCGTGACGGCGGACTTGCCATCTACGGCGGCATTATCGGCGGACTTTTAATCGGCGGAATAATGGCAAAGATTCGGAAGGTCAAGCTGATGCCTATGCTCGACCTTGCCGGAATGGGCTTCCTTATCGGTCAATGTCTCGGACGTTGGGGCAACTTCTTCAACCAAGAAGCGTATGGTTATTCCGAAGCAGCCGGCTCGCTCCCTTGGGGAATGGTTTCGAAGAGTATCCTGAACGGTATTTATTTCTTTGTATATCCCGACAATACATCGGTTGTAACGAATCGTGCTGTCGATATGCTCGCACATCCTTGCTTCCTGTATGAGTCGCTCTGGTGCCTCTTAGGCTTCATAATTCTTCACATCTATTCGAAGCACCGTAAATATGACGGTCAGCTCTTCCTCATGTATATCGGTTGGTACGGCTTCGGCAGATTCTGGATTGAAGGCTTGAGAACTGACAGCCTGTATCTTGTCAATAACGACGTAATTTCGCTCAAGGTTTCTCAGCTCCTTGCCGGAACCTGCTTCATCTTCGCAGTAATAATGCTTATCTATCTGGGCATAAGAGGTAAGAAGCAGGGCGGATATGTGCTTTATTGCAATACCGACGAATCAAAGGCTCTGCTGAAAGAAGCCTATAAGAAGTCAAAGAAGGGTCAGAACGAAAGCCTCGAAGAGGATGAGCATATTGTTGATGACACTGCCGGTGACACTGTCGGCGACAGCGCCGAAGATAATGTCGACGACAATCAGCATATACTTGCCGATGAGTTTCTGAATGAAGAATCGCCGGAAACTGAAGAGATTTCGGAAGATATTCACGATGAAACTCTCGAAGTGACTCATGAACCCGAAGAAGAGAATATAAAAATCGAAGAGTAATAGTAATAACAAAGGGGAATTATATGGCAGAAATTATAGACGGAAAAGCCGTTGCGGCGGCTGTAAAAGAAAGAATCCGTAAGGACGCAATCAGATTCCAGAAAACATCCAAAGTCATTCCGGGTCTTGCTGTGGTCCTTGTCGGAAATGATCCCGCATCGAAAATATATGTAAGAAACAAGAAGAAAGCTTGCGAAGAGGTCGGCTTCAAATCTTTTGAATACGTTCTTCCGGAGGAAACACCCGAGATTGTTCTGTTGGAGCTGATAGATTCACTCAACAAGAATCCCGAAATCCACGGTATTCTGGTTCAGCTACCGCTCCCAAAGCATATCGATGAGGACACTATTATAGCGGCAATCAATCCAAAGAAGGATGTTGATTGCTTCCACCCGATTAACGTCGGAAAGCTTGTCACTGGCGGCGGAGACTTTGCACCGTGCACTCCTGCGGGGGTAATGGAGCTCATAAAGTCGACCGGAGTCGATGTAGCAGGTAAAAGATGCGTAGTTGTCGGAAGAAGCAATATTGTCGGCAAACCGATGGCAATGCTTCTCCTGCAGGCAAACGGCACCGTAACGATTTGCCACTCGAAGACAGAAAATCTAGGCGACGTATGCCGTGAGGCTGATATACTTGTGGCGGCTGTCGGCAAGTCAAAGCTCATCACCGGCGACATGATCAAGCCCGGAGCGGTTGTAATCGACGTGGGAATGAACAGAGACGCAAACGGCAAGCTCTGCGGAGATGTCGATTTCAAGGCGGCATCCAAGGTTGCCGGCTTCATAACTCCCGTTCCCGGAGGAGTCGGACCAATGACTATTGCCATGCTCATGGAGAACACTTATACTGCGGCAAAGCTCTCGGTGGTCAAGTAATAAAAATTAAGTCCTGTCTCATATAGTAGTGAGACAGGGCTTTTTTATATCTTCTGAAGTCTTCACAAAAATCTTTCTTTGTCCCAAAAACCGCATATCTGAGCCGAATTTTAAAAAAATCTTACTTAAAAAAGCTTGACAGTCTAAATCCAAAGTGTTATAATCAACGCAAGTGAATTTCCCGTGAGGGAGTAGCAAGCGCGGTTGTCCGCGTAGCAAGTCAACATCCTGACTGTGGTGCAGGCGAAAGCGTCTCTGACCGCAATCTGGCTTGTTTTAAATTGCGAGACTCATGTATAACTGTAAAGCTGTACAAGTGTCGTATATACGATTTATACACCCAAGTTCGGCTCGGCAGTCGTACTTGGGTTTTTGCTGCTAACTAACTGGAGGTAGATATTAATTATGGAGTGGAGCTTTCTGTTCTTCTTCAACAGCGCACTTCTCGGAGTAGGTCTTGCCATGGATGCCTTTTCGGTATCGATGGCAAACGGTCTGAACGAACCGAGAATGAAAAAGGGCAAGATGTGCGGAATTGCGGGCGTCTTCGCCGGATTTCAGGCTCTGATGCCGATGATAGGCTGGATATGTGTACATACAATCGTCCAGTACTTCACCGCGTTTGAGAAGCTGATCCCCTGGATCGCACTCATCCTCCTCGGATTTATCGGCGGAAGAATGATTGCCGAGGGAACCAAGAAGGGCGAAGATGAAGAAGAAAACACTGGTCTCGGCGTGGGTGCACTTCTTATTCAGGGAATTGCAACCTCAATCGACGCGCTTTCGGTCGGCTTTACGATAGCCGATTACAACTGGGTTATGGCACTCGTGGCGTCTCTGATAATTGCAGTGGTAACGTTCATTATATGCATGATTGGACTCGTTATCGGAAAGAAATTCGGAACCAAGCTTTCGAACAAGGCACAGATTCTTGGTGGAGTAATACTGATAGCCATCGGTCTTGAGATTTTCATTACCGGTCTTATCGGATAAAAAGTTAAAGGAGAATTGTTGTGAGATATTATTGTGAAGAAAAAGAAACGGTTCTTAAGGAACTCGAATCTTCAGAAAACGGTCTTTCGACGGAAGAAGCCAGGAATAGGCTCGAACGCGACGGTAAAAACGTTTTAGCCGCCAAAAAGGGCAAGAGTCTCATAAGAAGGTTCTTGGAAGAGCTTGCTGACCCGATGATAATCATTCTTCTGGTTGCGGCTCTCGTGAGCGGAATTCTGGCGGTTGTCGAGAACGACAGCTTTGCCGATGTTATTATTATTCTGTTTGTAGTCATAGTAAACGCTGTCTTAGGCGTTTATCAGGAAAGCAAGGCGGAAAAGGCGATAGAAGCCTTGCAGGAAATGTCCGCCGCCACATCTAAGGTAATGCGTGACGGTAAAATTACGACCGTCAGGAGCGAAGAGCTTGTTGTAGGCGATATCGTAATCCTCGAAGCCGGCGATGCGGTTCCGGCGGATTTGAGAATACTCACGAGCGCAAGCCTGAAGGCCGAGGAAGCGGCACTGACAGGCGAATCGGTTCCCGTCAACAAGTTTATAGACATTATAAATCTCCGTGACGGCGAGAAGGATGTCCTCCTCGGCGACAGAAAGAACATGCTCTATATGGGCAGTACCGTCGTCTACGGCAGAGGCACCGCAGTTGTAACCGCCACCGGCATGGACACCGAAATGGGCAAGATTGCCGATGCTTTGCAGAATGCCGAAGAGGGCGACACACCGCTCCAGATCAAGCTCAATCAGCTTTCAAAGGTTCTTACCTGGTTGGTTCTCGGAATTTGTGTAATCGTATTTGCCGTTCAGCTTTTAAGAGCTGGAAGCCTCAACTTCGAGCTTATCCTCGACTCGTTCATGATAGCCGTTTCGCTTGCGGTTGCCGCCATTCCGGAAGGTCTTGCGGCTGTGGTAACTGTTGTACTTTCAATCGGCGTTACCAACATGTCAAAGCGCAACGCCATTATCCGCAAGCTTACTGCTGTCGAAACCCTCGGCTGTGCTCAGATAATCTGCTCGGATAAGACAGGTACTCTTACCCAGAACAAGATGACCGTCGTTGACTTCTACGGCGATGAAGACAAGAAGATTGCCACAGCTATGGCACTTTGCAGTGACGCCGAGCTTATGGAGGACGGCACAGTAACAGGCGAACCCACGGAAGCGGCTCTTGTCGCATGGGCAAACACTCTCGGCTTGGACAAGCCCACACTTAAGTCAAAGCTTGCTCGCTGTGGCGAGGCACCGTTCGATTCGCAAAGAAAGATGATGTCGACGGTTCATTCGTCCGACAGTTCTTATATCCAGTTCACCAAAGGCGCTCCCGATATCGTTATTGATAAGTACACTTACTATCTCGAGAATGGCAAGCCTGTCCCGATGACCGAAGAGCACAAGGCAGAAATACTCGCCGCTAACAAGGCTATGGCTGACAAGGCTCTTCGTGTCCTTGCATGTGCCGAGCGGCTCTGGGATACTATGCCAACAGACTGCGACGACTCGAACCTTGAGCATGACCTCTGCTTCATCGGTCTTTGCGGAATGATTGACCCCGTCCGCCCTGAAGTCAAGGACGCTATTGAAGAGTGCCGCGAAGCCGGAATAAGACCGATTATGATAACCGGCGACCACATCGACACCGCCGTTGCAATCGCAAACGAGCTCGGCATCATGACCGGGGACTATAAGGCGGTTACCGGCGCTCAGCTCAATGAAATGGACGACGAAACATTCGCAAAAGAATTTATGAATATCAGCGTCTATGCACGTGTTCAGCCGGAGCATAAGACAAGAATCGTCAACGCTTGGCGAAATGCCGGATATGTCACTGCTATGACCGGCGACGGCGTAAACGACGCGCCCTCAATCAAGGTGGCAGATATCGGTGTCGGAATGGGTATCACCGGAACCGACGTAACAAAGAATGTCGCCGACATGGTTCTCGCTGACGATAACTTCGCTACGATAGTCGGAGCCGTAGAAGAGGGAAGAAGAATCTATGACAATATAAGAAAGGCTATCCAGTTCCTCTTAGGCTCGAATATGAGCGAAGTCCTCAGTATCTTCTTCGCAACACTCATGGGCTTTACAATCCTGAAGCCCGTACACCTTCTCTGGATTAACCTTGTAACAGACTGCTTCCCGGCACTTGCTCTCGGCACCGAAAAGGCAGAGCCTGATATCATGAAGCGCAAGCCTCGTGACGCAAAAGCAGGAATCTTCGCAGGCGGCATGGGTATTGACATCGGCTATCAGGGTCTTCTGGTTACGATTTTGGTATTAGCTTCCTACTTCATCGGTGACTTCATGGAAACCGGTTCGTTTACAATCGCCAACAGTGCGGACGGCACGACAATGGCATTCCTGACAATGTCTATGGCGGAGATATTCCATAGCCTGAATATGCGCTCACAGAGAGGCAGTATTTTCAAGCTTGGTTCTCAGAACAAGCTTCTCCTTCTGGCGGCTGTAGCTTCGCTCGTTGCTACAACTCTTGTATGTGAGATCCCCGTTATCGCTAACGCATTCGAGTTCACAAGTGTTGAGCTTAATGAGTATCTGATTGCTATTGCACTAGGCTTCCTCATTATCCCGATGGTCGAGATAGTGAAGTTCTTCCAGCGCAAATTTGCAAAGGATTGAATATAAAACTTGGAGGGTATAATTATGAAAGAGTATCTGAAGGGCGCAAACCCTTATATGCCGCTTTGGGAACATGTTCCCGACGGTGAGCCGAGAGTTTTCGAGTATAACGGTGAAAAGCGTGTTTATGTTTACGGCTCTCACGACATCGAGAAAACCCAGTATTGCGGCAGAAATCAGGTTGTATGGAGCGCACCTGTCGATGATCTGACTGACTGGACCTGCCATGGCGTTTGCTACACTGCAACTGACAACAGTGTTCTTTATGCTCCCGATGTTGTTCAGAAGGGCAACACCTTCTATCTCTATGCCGCCGAGGCATGTGGCTCGAGAATCTTGGTTGCAAGCTCAAAAAATCCCGCAGGACCCTTTGAAAATCCCATTAAAACTGATTTAGGTTTCGACCCGGGTGTGCTTGTCGATGACGACGGCAGAGTTTATGCTTATTGGGGCTTCTGCGGTTGCTATTGCGGCGAGCTTAACGATGACATGGCTACAATAAAAGAGGGGACGTTCCACGCTCATCCGATGGGGCACTCTCCTTGGCAGGATGTAGATGACGGACATCTTGACCCGGACGACGCTTTCTTCGAGGCTTCTTCTCCGAGAAAGGTGATGGGCAAGTATATCTATATTTACTCTAAGAGATACTATACCCCCGTTCCAGAACTTGGTGTCTACACTCATAACAACGGCTTCTTATCCTATAAATACAGCGACAGCCCTCTCGAAGGCTATAAGCCCGGCGGAGACATAAGCTTCAACGGCGGCGAGATTCTAAAGAACCCCGACGGAACCGGAGAAATGACCTATCGTTGGGGCAACAATCACGGAAGCATCGCTGAGATAAACGGCAAGTGGTACATCTTCTATCACCGCCATACCGGAACCGACGAGTTTGCCCGTCAGGGAATGCTTGAACCTGTAGACGTTGCTATGGACAAGAACGGTAAAATCTACATCGGCGATATCACCTATGTAAACGGTGAGCCCGTATCTTCAAAGCCTGTTGAGATGACATCACAGGGTGTACATATCAATGGCTTGGATGCCTATAAGCTCATTTCAGCCGGCTATGCCTGCCATCTTCGTGGCGGAAGCGCTCAGGCTTATATAAAGTCGGTTTATGAGCAGGATGACAACATCTCTGCACCCATCGTGAACATCACAAACGGCACCGTTGCGGGTTATAGATATATCCAGTTCGGTAGCAACGCGCCGAAGACCGTCACTGTAGAATTAACAGCCTTGCAGAATGCGACTGTCAATGTCCGCCTTGACACCCATGATGGCAGAGTAGTTGCAACCATAAATCTGAAAGCAGGTGACTCCGTAGCTACATCAGAACTCACTACCGGAATAATCGGCAAGCACGCAGTCTACTTCGAGTTTAAATCCGATAGTACTGAGCCTCTTGCCGAGTTCTCAAGATTCACATTCGACAGATAATAAAAATCCCTCACAGATGATACCGTGAGGGATTATTTTTATGCTCATTCTCCGAAGTACACTTTATACCAGACCAAAAACGTGTAAATAGTCCAGATCTTTCTCGAATTGTCGTACTTACCGCTTCTGTGGTCGTCGAGGAGCTGGACGGCTTTTTCGGTATTGAAGAACTTCCTGCCGTTCTCGCTCTCGAATTCTGACTTCACGATATTGTAGTACTTATCCTCCTTGAGCCATACACGAATCGGAACGGGGAAGCCGAGCTTTTTCTTGTCGGCGGTCCTCGGCGGGCAGGCTCTGTGCGCCGCAAGCCTCATGGCATACTTGGTGTTCTCTTTCGTGACACGATACTTCGTCGGAATCTTCTCGCCGAGAGCCATAACCTCTTTATCAAGGAACGGGACTCTCAGCTCCAAAGAATTCGCCATACTCATTCTGTCAGCCTTGAGAAGGATGTCGCCGGCAAGCCACATGTTGAGGTCAAGATATTGCATCTTTGTGACGTTGTCCTTATCGGATACTTTATCATAGAATGGCTTCGTAATCTTCATTGCGTTCGGAGCATCGGTTTTGACTTTCAGAAGAGCCTTTCTCTCTTTTTCCGAGAAGATATAGGCGTTTCCGATGAATCTCTCCTCAAGGTCCTTGCCACGTCTTACGAAGAAGTTGACACCTCTGTGCGCCGGCAGATGCTCGCAGATTTTTCCGATTCCTCGCCTTATGGGGCGGGGGATTTTGTTGTAGATGGCGACGTCGTCCGGCTCTTTATAGATATTGTAGCCGCCGAAAATCTCGTCCGCACCTTCGCCACTGAGCACTACCTTTACGCTCTCGGAAGCGAGCTTGCAAACGAAGTACAGCGCGACAGCCGCAGGGTCGGCAAGCGGTTCGTCCATGTGATACTGAATCTTCGGGAATTCTCCCCAGTATTCGTCGGCGGTGATGACCTTCGAAATGTTCTCTTTTCCGATAAATTTCGAGAATTCTTTTGCGTAACCTATTTCGTTGTATCTCTCGTCCTCGCCGAAGCCGACAGTAAATGTCTTGTCGACATTAGCAACCGCCGCAACATAGCTCGAATCGACTCCGCTTGAAAGGAAGCTTCCGACCTCAACATCTGCTATCTTGTGAGCCTCAACCGAGTCTTTGAAGGTGTCCGAAATCTTATCAACCCACTCGTCAAGCGAAGGCTCTTCATCGGCTTCGAATTCGACGCTCCAGTATCTCTCGACAGAAAGCTTGCCGTTGCTGTAAGTAAAGGAATGCGCCGGAGGTAGCCTGTAAACTCCCTTGAAGAAAGTTTCAACGCAAGGCGAATACTGGAATGTGAGATAGCTCTCAAGTGCCGCCTCGTTGAGCTCTTTTTTGAAAAGCGGGTGCAGTATCAGGCTCTTGATTTCCGAGCCGAAGATGAAGCTTCCGCCCATTTCGGTGTAGTAAAGAGGCTTGATCCCGAAATAATCCCTTGCGCCGAAAAGCTCTTTTTTGTTCTTATCCCAGATAACGAACGCAAACATGCCCCGAAGCTTATTAAGCATATCCTTGCCCCATTGCTCATAGCCGTGAACAAGGACCTCGGTGTCGGTGTTCGTCTTGAAGGTGTGTCCTTTCATAATGAGCTCTTCACGGAGCTTCTGATAATTGTAAATCTCGCCGTTGAAGACGATAACCATCGAGCCGTCTTCGTTGTAGATAGGTTGGTCGCCTCCCGAAAGGTCGATAATCGAAAGCCGACGGAAGCCCATCGCGATATCATTGTCAATGTATTCTCCGTCAGAATCGGGACCTCTGTGCTTGATAGAGTCCATCTGACGCTCAAGAACCGTTTTTGCGTCCTGAATGGTGTTTGTAAAGCCGACAAAGCCGCACATGCTGTCATCCTCCTTTGTTGAATGCCGTGGGCAGTTCCCACGGCTAAAAAGACATATCTTATCAAACTATTATAGACGATTTGGAAGCATTTTTCAAGCCCATAACAAGAAATATGGTTACAAGCGGGTTACAAATAATGAAAATTCGCAAAATTCCTTGAAAGTCACGCCTTTTTGCTATATAATAATCGGTAGAAAGATTTTCAGAGGAGCATACCCATGGCTAACGTATCAAGAACCAAAAAGCCTCTCAAGGTGAGATATAATTTCGGAATAGTCCTGTTGGGAGTTATCATAATTTTCGGCGTCGTCTTCTACAGATATATGAAAAGCACGACCCTTGAAGAAGTGCTGTCCGAGGACAGAGAGATATATGTCCCTCCGTTTGCGTCGATTTTGGGAAATGATGACGAGGAGGAAGAGGATAACTCAGTAGCAACTGCGGATGCCGATTCCGAATCCGAGGAGTCGGAACCTTCGGAAATAATAAATCCCGTTCCCGAGAGTGAAGCTGTCTCAAACGATTACCTTGACAGCTGCGTTTTCATCGGCGATTCGATAACCTATGGGCTTTCCTCTTATGGCTTGGTTTCGTCCTCAAGCGTATATGCCAGTGTCTCCATGAGTATTGCCAAAATCGAAACCGAGGAAATTGAAACCCAGTATGGCACAATGACCGTTCTGGATGCGCTCGAGGAAAGTCAGCCGGAAAATATCTATGTCATGCTCGGCACAAACGGCGCGGCGTGGCTCAGCGTAGACGACATGTATGACTACTTCACATCATTCATGAAGAAGCTGATGAATAAATGCCCAGACTCTGAGATTTATATAATCTCGGTTCCGCCGGTAACCTCGGATAAAGAATCGTCCGTCGAAACGCCAATATCCAACAGTGACCTTGACGGCTTCAACGAGCTTCTTCTTGAGTATGCCAATGATAAGTCGCTTCACTACCTCGATGTCAACTCATATCTTAAAGACGGTGGAAGCTCGCTTCCGTCATCATATGCGGAAAACGACGGTGTCCATCTGAAATACTCGACCTATGAGCTGTTTATAGATTACATACTCACTCATGTTTCCTGATAGGAGATATAATATGAAAAAAATCGGAATAATAATACTTGCGGTTACGGTGCTTTTCACCGCTTGCGGAAGCGCTCTTCCTTCACCGGATGCAACTGAACTGGCAACAGAAATACTTAAAACCCTCGGGGAGTCCGATAATTTCGCACTTGCGGACAGCGAAACGGTCAATATAGTCTTCGGTTGTGACAGCTCCGTTTATAATGATTACTGCGTTATGTACTCGACAGAGGACATTTCGGCTGATATAATCGCAATTTTCAAGTCTCCTGACGATGAGATACAGGATGAAACCGAAGAAATGCTTGAAGAGTTTCTCGATACAAGGCTTAACGATTTCAAGGGTTACGCCCCGTTGGAGGTTCAGAAAATCGAAAACACCAAGCTCATTACTTACGGGAGCTATGATATTCTGATTATAATCTCCGATTTTGACACTGCAAAAAGCGTTGTGGACAGCACATTTGCGACTGAATAAAGGAATAAGACTTTACTGTGGCTATTTTTGAACCTTCAGAAATCAGCACTTGACTTCACAGATATGCGTCGGAAATTTATCGTCCGACGCATTTGTTAAGCCTGACGCCTTGCTTGACATAATATACAAAACCCAACAAAAAAATTCTCGCAAATTTGGATTGACAACTGCGTCAAGATACAATATACTTGACTTACTGGAACTTCAAGCCCAATATGTTGTGTTCGTAAGCTTTCGTGACAACAACATCTTCCGGTTTAAAATATAACTCCTTAAACCCGATTTTGAGATGAATTGCAGAAATATTACCCAGACGGAGGAAGAAAAATGATTACCAAAATTCAGAAAAGGGACGGAAGAATAGTCACCTTCAATGTTGAAAAGATAGCGAGTGCTATATATAGAGCCGCGGAATCTGTCGGCGGCACCGATTACGATCAGGCTCTTGAAATTGCGGGAAGAGTGTGCGACGCTGTTGAGGCGAGCGGCAAGAAAATTCCCACGGTAGAAGAGATTCAGGACGAAGTTGAGAGAACTCTTATCGAAGAAGGTCACGCATCCACCGCAAAGGCTTATATCCTCTACAGAGCCAACAGGACGAGAGTTCGTGAGATGAACACGAAGATCATGAAGATCTATGAGGAGCTCACCTTCAGCTCCGCCAAGGACAGCGACACCAAGCGTGAGAACGCCAACATAGATGGCGACACCGCAATGGGCACCATGCTCAAGTACGGCTCCTGCGGCGCAAAGGAATTCTACGAGATGTATGTCCTCGACCCGAAGTTTGCCAAGGCTCACTCCGAGGGTGATATCCACATTCACGACCTCGACTTCTATACTCTCACAACCACCTGCACACAGATTGATCTCACCAAGCTTTTCAAGAACGGCTTTTCGACCGGTCACGGACACCTGAGAACCCCGAACGAGATTTCGAGCTATGCGGCGCTTGCCTGCATCGCCATCCAGTCCAACCAGAATGACCAGCACGGCGGTCAGTCGATTCCAAAGTTCGACTACGACATGGCGGAGGGCGTAAAGAAGACCTTCATGCACCGTTATCGCGACAACGTCATCCGTTCATTGGAGCTTGTCGATAACGTCGATTCTGTCGGAGCGGGGGACTACGTCAGAAATTATCTTGATGAGCTTGCACACAAGGGCTTGGTTCCGACTCTTGACATGACCGACGAATACCGTGCGGCTGAGGCTGAGTATCTCAAGAAATACTGCTCTGATGAAGAGATTGCAAAGATTCAGAAATTTGCTTATGAGTCTTCCGTCAAGGAAACCGACAAGGCAACTTATCAGGCAATGGAAGCTCTTATCCATAACCTCAACACCATGAACTCCCGTGCCGGTGCTCAGACTCCGTTCAGCTCCATCAACTATGGAACAGACACCTCGACAGAGGGCAGAATGGTTATAAGAAATATCCTCCTTGCCGAGGATGCGGGTCTCGGAAACGGTGAAACTCCCATCTTCCCGATTCACATCTTCAAGGTCAAGGAAGGCATCAACTACAACCCCGGCGACCCGAACTACGACATGTTCAAGCTTGCATGCAAGGTTTCCGCCAAGCGTCTCTTCCCGAACTTCTCGTTCATCGACGCTCCGTTCAACCTCCAGTACTACAAGGAGGGCGACCCTGACACTGAAATCGCCTATATGGGTTGCCGCACAAGAGTTATAGGCAACGCCTATGATCCGACCCGTCAGATAGTCACCGGAAGAGGCAATCTTTCGTTCACATCTATCAACCTGCCGAGACTTGCAATCGAGTCGAAGGGCGACGTAGATCTCTTCTACAAGAAGCTTGACGACATGATGGAGCTCGTTATCGAGCAGCTTATGGCAAGATTCAAGATTCAGTCGGAAAAGAAGGTCAAGAACTACCCGTTCCTCATGGGGCAGGGCGTATGGCTCGACTCCGAGAAGCTTTCCGCCGATGACACCGTCGGCGAAGTCCTCAAGCACGGCACTCTTTCCATCGGCTTCATAGGTCTTGCCGAGACCCTCAAGGCTCTTATCGGCAAGCACCACGGTGAAAGCGAAGAGGCAAGGAAGCTCGGCTATGAGATTATTTCAAGAATGAGAGCAAGACTCGACGCCGAAACCGAGAAGACCCACCTCAACTGGTCGCTTCTTGCGACACCCGCCGAAGGTCTTTCGGGAAGATTCGTAAGAATCGACCGTGAAAAGTACGGCTCTATCGAAGGTGTAACCAACAGAGAGTATTACACCAACTCATTCCACGTTCCTGTTTACTATCCCATCAGCGCTTTCGAGAAGATAAGAATCGAAGCTCCTTACCATGCACTCACAAATGCTGGACACATCAGCTATGTCGAGCTTGATGGAGATCCCTTGCAGAATCTTGATGCGTTCGAGAAGATTATTCGCTTCATGAAGGAATCCGGCATTGGCTACGGCTCAATCAACCACCCCGTCGACAGAGACCCTTGCTGTGGCTTCACAGGCATAATCGGCGATACCTGCCCTAAGTGCGGCAGAAAAGAGCACGAGGGTAGCTATGGCTTCGAGAGAATCCGCAGAATCACCGGTTACCTTGTCGGAACGCTCGACCGCTTCAACGACGCCAAGCGTGCAGAGGAAAGAGACAGAGTCAAGCATTCAATCACCGAGTAAATTATCGGAGGCTCACTATGAAACTCAGAATGTCCGGTGTCGTCGGCGAGTCGATCGTCGACGGTCCCGGAATCAGATACACCGTTTTCGTTCAGGGCTGTCCTCATCATTGTGAGGGTTGCCACAATCCGCAGACTCACGATTTTTCGGGAGGATATGACGACGATACGGATGCGCTTTACGAAAAAATCATTCAGAATCCGCTGCTGGACGGCGTCACGTTCAGCGGCGGCGAGCCGTTTTGTCAGGCAAAGCCTTTGGCAGAGCTTGGACGCAAGCTGAAAGCGAACGGCTTGGGAGTAATATCCTATACCGGCTACACCGTTGAGCATCTACTCAAGAATGCAAACGAGGAAAACGGCTATATGGAGCTCCTGAAAACCATAGACTGGCTCGTTGACGGAAGATTCGTTCTCTCGCTCAAGAGCTATGAATGTCGTTTCAGAGGAAGCACCAATCAGCGGATTATTGACGTTTCCAAAACGCTTGAAAAATTCACGGAAGGATTGCCCGAGGATACATGGGCTGTTGTCGTTGACTTATAAAACCCATAGAACCGTTTCGGTTATGAAAAAAATATTACTCTTTTCGCTGATAAGCTGTCTTGTTTTCATGACGGCTTGTTCCCCTTTAGAGAGGGTTATTGAATTTTTCAGCGATGACGGTACCGGCTATATCTTCAAAATCAGCCTTTCCGATGACCCGGAAATCCTCGACCCGCAGATTGCTACAGACGAAAGCTCAATCGCAATTCTGAAGAACATGTTTGTTGGACTCCTGAAGCAGGATTCCGACGGCACAATCTCCACAGCCGGAGCGAGCGACTATACCATTTCCGCAGACGGCTTGACCTACACGTTTTATCTTGATGAAAGATACGCATGGAAGACGACAGCTGACTGGGAAGGTCCAGTAACTGCCTATGACTACGAATTTGCTTTCAGAAGGCTTTTTAGTTCTGAAACCGGTTCGCCATATGCTTCCGATTATTTCTCGATTCTCAATTCCGAAGCCGCATATAACGGTGAAGCAGAACTGACGGAAATCGGCGTGCACGCCACAGACGATTACACCCTTGTGATAACTCTCGAATATCCAAATGCCGAGTTCCTGAGCCTTCTTACACGGCTTCCCGCATCTCCTTGCAACGAGGAATTCTTCGAATCCTGCAAGGGAAAATACGGTCTCGAAGCCGAGTGCATCGCTTCAAATGGCGCGTTTTACGTCAGATATTGGCTCCACGAGGAGTACAGCACCGATAACTACGTTCGTCTTCGTCGTAATGATTACTACAGCGAGTTCAATGACGTCTATCCATATGGCGTTAATTACCTGATTGAAAGTGACGAAGCTGTAAGGCTTTCGGACTTTACAGGCGGTACAACCGATGTTTATATATCATCGACCTTTGAAAGCTCGCTTGAAGAGTCGACATATCGGAGCTATTCGGTTTATTTCTGCGGACTCGTAGTAAATCCCGAGAATGAAATCCTTTCAAGGACGGAAGTTGCTGAAATAATCTCGATGGCAATCGACAGGGAAGCACTTGACACCGAAACTCCGGATATCCTTACAGCCGCTTACGGTATAATCCCATATGACGCTTATGTCGGAAGCTCGAATTATCGTAAGAGTGCCGACAGCTCATTCGAGGATATCCTGATTTATAACGAACAGCTTGCCGAATATAAGTGGAGCTTCACTCTCACTGACAGTGAAAAGCTGACTCTCTACGGCTTGAAGATAATGGTTCCCGACACGTTCGAATACACCGATTATCTTTCACTTGTTACCGGAATGCTGAACGATACGCTCGGTATTGGCATAGGGATAGATATCGTAAACGAATCGGATTATGCTTCACGCCTTGCGAGCGGTGATTACGAAATCTGCCTTGTCGAAATTGAATCATCGTCCGGCTCTGCGTTTGATTATATCGAAGCCTTCTCTGACGGAACCTATGGAATCTCAAACGAGAGCTGTGCCGAAGCGATAGAATCAGCCGGCAAGTATTCCACCTTGTCATCTGCAATATACGCCATATCAGAAGCGGAGAAGGATATTATCTCTTCGTATCAGTGCCTGCCGCTATGGTATTCCGAGAAATTTGTCTTTACTGTGGATGATGTTTCGGGACTCGAGTATGACGTATTTTCGGGTGCGGCGATTTTTGAAACGGTAAAAAAGCAATAGCATGAGCTAGTAGCTTCAGCTGTGAGCTTATTTATAAAAACATAAGATAGGAGACAAAGTTATGGATATTAAAACAATACTTTCAATGTGCGATCACACTCTTTTGTCGCAGGGGGCTACATGGGAGGAAATCAAGGCTATCTGTGATGACGGAATGAAGTATCACACCGCTTCCGTCTGCATTCCTTGCTCATACGTCAAACAGGCAAAGGAGTATGTCGGAGATAAACTCCCGATCTGCACGGTTATCGGCTTCCCCAACGGTTACTCGACCACTGCAACGAAGCTTTTCGAGACCGAGGATGCCCTCAAGAACGGTGCAGATGAGATTGACATGGTAATAAATATCGGCTGGCTCAAGGATAAGAAATACACTGAGATTCAGTCGGAAATTTCTGAGCTTAAAAAAGCTTGTGGCGATAAGGTACTGAAGGTTATTATCGAAACCTGTCTTCTTACCGACGAAGAGAAAATCAAAATGTGTGAAATCGTCTCAAATTCCGGTGCCGACTTCATCAAGACCTCGACCGGCTTCTCGACGGCAGGCGCCACAAAGGAAGACGTCGCACTCTTCAAGGCTCATGTGACCGGCGGGCTTAAAATCAAAGCGGCTGGCGGAATCAAGTCAATAGATGATGCCGAGGAGTTCATCAAGCTTGGAGCTGACCGCCTCGGAACATCAAGAATAGTAAAAATAGTCAAAGAAAAGGAGCTACTATAATGAGTGAAGTTAAATCCACACCGCATATCCAGCTTGAGGAAGGCGGATATTTTGCAAAAACCGTACTTATGCCCGGCGACCCTCTCAGATCCTCGAAGATAGCACATGATTATCTCAGCGATCTGAAGCTCGTAAATAACGTAAGAGGCGTCCAGGGCTACACCGGTCTTTACAAGGGCGAGCCGGTCTCCGTTATGGCGAGCGGCATGGGCATGCCTTCAATCGGCATCTATTCCTATGAGCTTTTCAATTTCTTTGGAGTTGAAAATATCATCCGCATCGGCTCTGCCGGAACTCTTCATGAAAATATCCACGTCCGTGATATAGTTTTCGGGCAGGGTGCCTGCACCGATTCGAGATATGCCGAAACCTTCAAGCTTCAGGGCACCTTTGCTCCAATCTGCGATTTCGGACTTTTGAGTGTTGCCGTTGAAGAAGCACAGAAGCTCGGCGCCACATATCATGTCGGCAATCTTCTTTCCTCCGATGTTTTCTATGGCGACAACACAACCGCCAATCCCGGCTGGCAGAAGATGGGCGTTATGGCTATCGAGATGGAAGCGGCGGCTCTCTATATGAATGCCGCAAGGGCAAAGAAGAAAGCCCTCGCAATGTGCACAATCTCTGACAGCCTTGTTACCGGTGAAGTTACTACTGCCGAGGAGAGACAGAACTCCTTCACTCAGATGATGGAAATCGCGCTTAACACGGCAATTCGTCTCTAAGAGGATAACATAATGAAAAGAGTATTTTTGATAGTTTTGGACAGCGTGGGTTGCGGTGCTCTCCCGGATGCCAATCTTTTTGGCGATGAGGGCACAAATACCCTGAGAAGCTGTTATAACACGGGAATCTTAAACATCCCTAATATGCAGAAGATGGGAATCGGAAATATCGAGGGGCTATCGTTCTTAGGCGAGACTGCTAACCCAACCGCCGCAGTCGCAAGACTCCGTGAGAAGTCAATGGGCAAGGACACCACGACCGGTCACTGGGAGATGGCGGGCATCGTTTCGGACAAGCCGATGCCGACATTCCCGAACGGCTTTTCCGAGGAAATACTGAATGAGTTTTCCGAGAAGACCGGCAGGGGAGTTCTCTGCAATCTTCCGTATTCCGGCACCGATGTAATCCGTGATTACGGCGAAGAGCATATAAAGACCGGCAAGCTCATTGTCTACACCTCCGCCGACAGCGTCTTCCAGATTGCGGCTCACACCGATGTGGTGCCTCTTGAAGAACTGTATGATGATTGCAGGATTGCCTGGGAAATTCTCACCGGCGACAACGCAGTCGGACGTGTAATTGCAAGACCCTTTACAGGCGAACCGGGCAATTTCACCCGTACCGCCGACCGAAAAGACTTTTCTTTGGAGCCTACATCTGAAACGATGCTCGATGCTCTTAAGGCTTCCGGAAAAGATGTTATCGCAGTCGGCAAGATAACCGATATTTTCGCCGCAAGAGGAATAACAAAGTCGCTCCTGTCGCACGGTAACCCGGATTGCATGCGGGATACAATAGTAGCTCAGAATATGGATTTCGAAGGCTTGTGCTTTACGAACTTGGTTGACTTCGACATGGTCTATGGTCACAGAAACAACGCCGTTGGCTACGCAACAGCTTTGAATGAATTCGACTCATGGCTCGGTGGATTTATTGCCGATATGAAGCCTGATGATATTCTCATGATTACCGCTGACCACGGCTGTGACCCGGGAGACGTAAGCACCGACCACTCTCGTGAGTATGTTCCGCTAATTGTTTACGGCGAAAAAGTAAATCCCGTCAATATGGGAACCCTGCAGTCATTTACCGGCATTGCTTCAACTGTCTGCGACTACTTCAATGTTGAAAGTCATTTCTTCGCCGAAAGCTTCCTTGGTGAAATTCTGAAAGAGGGCTGAGTATGATTACAAGAGAAGAGCTTTCCAAGATGGCAGTGGAAGCGATGGCAAGTGCATATTCGCCCTATTCCGGGTATAAGGTCGGAGCCGCACTTCTCTGTGCCGACGGAACCGTCTATACAGGAGCCAACATCGAAAACGCAAGCTATGGCGTATCGAATTGCGCCGAAAGAACGGCTTTCTTCAAAGCTGTGTTCGACGGCAAGCGTGAATTCACCGACATTGCCGTCTGCGGCGGTAAGGACGGAGTGCTTGACGACGAGATTTTCTCTCCCTGCGGCGTTTGCAGACAGGTAATGAGAGAATTCTGCGACGACGATTTCAGAATCCACATGGTCACAAAATCCGATATCACAACCGTCACGCTTGCGGAGCTTCTCCCATACGGCTTCAAGCCTGACAGACTTGAAAGATAGGAGCAATTACTATGACAATGTACGATATAATCCTCAAAAAGCGCCGAGGATATGAACTGACGGATGAGGAAATCAAGTATGCAGTTGACGGCTTTACCGACGGCAGTATTCCGGATTATCAGATGTCTGCTCTTGCAATGGCAATCTGCTTCAATTCGATGACCGACCGCGAAACCGCAACTCTCACGTTTGCAATGGCGGATTCAGGCGATCAACTCGATCTGTCCGAATTTGGGAATATGACCTGCGACAAGCATTCAACCGGCGGAGTAGGAGACAAGACCTCACTCATTGTTGCGCCTTTGGTCGCATCCTGCGGCGGAGTTTTCGCAAAGATGAGCGGCAGGGGACTCGGGCACACCGGCGGAACCATTGACAAGCTTGAATCAATCAGGGGATACAGAACCGAGCTGAGTGAGGAAGAATTTCTTGAGCAAACAAGAAAAATCGGCATCTGCGTTATCGGTCAGACCGGCAACATGACTCCTGCCGACAAGAAGCTCTATGCTCTCCGTGACGTTACCGCAACGGTAGATAGTATTCCTCTTATTGCTTCGAGCGTCATGTCGAAGAAGCTTGCCGCCGGCGCCAAGTCGATTGTTCTTGACGTAAAAGCCGGTAGCGGAGCGTTCATGTCCGATGCCGAATCGGCAAAGGTTCTGGCGGAAAAGATGGTTGAAATCGGCAGAAGGTGCGGAAGAAACGTCTCCGCACTCATAACCAATATGGACATGCCTCTCGGAAAGTGCGTTGGAAACTCTCTTGAGATTCTTGAAGCTATTTCTGTTCTCAAGGGTGAGACCAAGGGCGAGCTGAGAGAGCTTTGTTTGGAGCTCGCTTCAACGCTTCTTTCGATGTGCCACGAGATATCTCACGAAAGCGCCCTCAAAATGGCTGAAACTGCCCTTAACAGCGGTTCAGCATTCGAAAAGTTCAAGGAGTGGATTTCGGCTCAGGGTGGCAATGCCGATTGGGCGGATAATACGGATTTGTTCCCGAAGGCTCAATTCAGCCTCGAGGTTCGTGCCGAGACCGACGGCGTAATCCAGTCGATGAACACCGCCCAGATTGGCAGAGCTTCATCCGCTCTCGGTGCAGGCAGAATGAAAAAGGGTGACCCGATAGACTTTGAAGCCGGAATAATCATTGAAAAGAAAACCGGCGACGAAGTCAAGAAGGGCGACCTTTTGACAACACTCTACTCAAACAAGCAGGAAACGCTTCTTCACTCGTCAATCATTTATACAGACTCTTTGAGCATTTCACCCGAGCCGGTTGAAAAGCCGAAGCTCATCTTCGATAAGGTCTGACAACAGTAAAGCTTTTTCGGCTTTACATCGACAAAATTCTTCTTGAAATCTGTTTTCACCGTGATATTATATCTCCGATAATTCAATCGGAGGTGAAAATATGGTTACATATAAGATTGTTGAAAGCTGTAAAGGTATGTGCACTTACGGAATAGTCGCCGTTGATTCCGAAGTGATAATAGCGGAAATCAGCGACATAAGCGCAGACAAAGAGGCTGTAGCCGGACTTGCGGAGCTTATGAATCGTTATCAACTTTCTTTGATTCACTTCAAAGACGTAATCGAAGATTTTCTTGTCAGAGAATACTAAGCATTCAGAGAATACTAAGCATTCAGAGAATACTAAGTATTCAGAGGATATGTTATCAGGAGGATTCAACATGGAAACAGTGTCAATAACACTCAACGAAGAAAGAAACGTCAGTCTGACGGCGTACCTACAGCCTGTCGGTGGTGAATTCTGGGGGATAGAAAAGCGCCCTGCGATGATAGTTCTTCCCGGCGGAGGTTATATGTACTGCTCTGACAGGGAAGCCGACCCCATAGCGTTTGTCTATCTACAGGCGGGGTATCAGGTTTTCGTTCTGAGGTATTCTCTCAATGAAGATTGTGCCTGGTCGAATCCTCTTGACGATTACGAACAGGCTTATGAGCTTATCAGGAATAACAGTGAAGAGTGGCATGTCGACATGGACAAGATTGCCGTAATCGGCTTCTCTGCCGGAGGACATCTTGCGGCGACAACCGCAACCATGTCAAAGTATCGTCCTGCCGCCTGCATTCTGGGTTATCCAGTTATCGTCAAAGAGACTGCCGACGTTTATATTCCGTCTGCCCCCGATATCATCGAAGCTGTTGATGACGAGACAAGCCCTTGCTTTATCTTCTCCTCAAGAACAGACGGCACCGTTCCGCCTGAGAACACAATCAGGCTTCTTGATGCTCTAAATCGCTATAATGTGCCCTTCGAAGCTCATATCTACGGTTTTGCCAATCACGGCTTCTCAACCTGTGAGCCCTGCCTGCAAAATACCGACTGGATTTGCAGTCGTACCCGCAACTGGGTCAGGGACAGTCTCGAGTGGCTCGGAGATACCATAGGAGTTCTGAGAGTAGGGGATCCCGACTGGATGAAAAACAACGATTAGTCTTATACTTCTGCCGGTGTATAGTAATCAGCATCGGCGGACTCTTTTTTGCCTCACAAAATCTTTTTTGAAAAAGGGCTTGACAAACGCACCGGGATTTAGTATAATCTATCTTGTTCCGAATGAAGGTATAGCTCAGCTGGTAGAGCACCTGCTTGACGTGCAGGGGGTCATAGGTTCGAGTCCTATTATCTTCACCATAACCGTCTCAGTACTGAGGCGGTATTTTTTTGTCAAAAAGTGCTTGACATTTTCGGATACAGTGTTATAATTAGTTGCGAACGCAATCGTTGCGGTTGCAACTAATTTAAGAAAGGGGAATCGCTTTGCCTAAAATACTGAGACAAACAGATGTCATAAGCCGTTGCGGAAATCTTTTCAGAGCTGACAGGCTAAAGGAAAACGAGCTTTGCGAAGGGCTTTGCTCGTGGCATTTAGCTTATATCATCCCAATAGCTCATCACCCGGGAATATCCGCCGAAGAGCTCGGCAGGCACGTTTTCGTCAACAAGAGTAATATTGCAAGAAATCTCGCTCATCTTGAAGAGGACGGCTTCATAACCCGTGAGCAGTCAAAGACCGATAAGAGAATCCTTTGCTGTTATCCCACGGAAAAGCTCAACGCCGTGCTTCCGGCTGTAATGCAAGCCACCAACGAGTGGAACGACTATATCACGGAGGACCTGACGCCTGAGGAAAGAGAGACCTTCGAGTCGCTTCTTGCAAAGGTCGCCGACAGAGCCAGAGAATACTATGAGGGGAGAGACAAGCAGTGAAGCTGATTTTGCGTTATCTTAAGCCTCTTAAGGGTTGGCTTGCTATTGTTCTGATACTGAAATCTCTCGGAACTGTTGCCGAGCTCGCGCTTCCGTACATACTCAGCTATATTTTGGGAAGCATAGTAGTCAGAGAGGACATATCTCAGATTCTTTTGTGGGGCGGACTTATGGTTGTATTCTCGCTCGTAGCGTGGGGCTTGAATGTCACCGCAAACCGTCGTTCGGAGCTTCTCACAAGAACCGCCGTGGAAAAGCTTCGCCAGGACTTGTTTGAAAAGACAATCCGGCTTTCTGCCGCTCAGACGGACAAGTTCACAATAGCATCCCTGGAATCGAGAATTACAACCGACACATACAACATAAGACATTTCCTGGGAACCATGCAACGTATGGGCATCAGACAGCCGATAATGCTTATCGGCGGAGTTATCATAACCCTTTTCATGGATGCTCATCTCGCAATCGTTATGATTGCGATGGTTCCGATAATCTTTGCTGTTGTCTGCTTCATTTCGATGAAGGGCGTTCCGCTTTACACTAAAGTCCAGCATTCGGTTGACGGAATGACCAGAGTTGTCCGTGAGGACGTTTCCGGCATCAGAGTCATCAAGGCTCTGTCAAAAGAAACCTACGAGCAAAACCGTTACGATGTCACAAATAAAGCCTTGGTAAAGGATGAGAAGAAAGCAAACATCACGATGGGTCTTGTAAATCCCATTATGACGCTTTCGATGAACCTTGGTATTGTAGTTGTAGTAGTTCTGGCGGCATACAGAATCCAAGGCGGCACCTCCGCTCCGGAAACTGTAATCGCCTTCATGCAGTATTTTACCCTCATTTCGAATGCGCTTATGGGAGTAACAAGACTGTTCGTGATGTACACAAAAGCCGAAGCCTCCTCAAAACGTATCGACGAAGTGCTTTTCAGTGAGGAAGACCTGAAAGTTGCTGACAAATCTCAGTATCCCGATATCGAGACTGACAAGCACATTGTTTTCAGAAACGTTTCCTTCTCATATGAGGGTAAGAAGAACAATCTTGAGAGTATCAATCTCGAGATAGAGCGCGGCGGAACTCTCGGCGTAATCGGTGCCACGGGAAGCGGAAAATCAACTCTTATCAAGCTCCTTATGCGCTTCTATGACGTTACCGACGGCGCAATTTATATCGACGGCGAAGACCTGAGAACTATACCGAAAGAAAAGCTTTACACACTCTTTGGCAGTGCAATGCAGAATGACTTCCTCTATGCTGATACAATCGAAGAGAATATTCGCTTTGGCAGGATTCTCACGCACGAGGAAATAGTCGAAGCCGCTAAAGTAGCACAGGCAGACGGCTTTATCTCTGCCAAGAAAGACGGTTACGAAAGTGTTCTGGCGGTAAAAGGCGCCAATCTCTCCGGCGGTCAGAAGCAGAGAGTACTTATTTCTCGTGCCGTTGCTACAAAACCCGACATACTTATCCTGGATGACAGCTCCTCGGCACTTGACTATAAGACCGATGCGAATCTAAGAAAGGCTTTAGCTGAGAATATTCACAACTCTACAGTTATTACTGTCGCCCAGAGAGTCTCATCGGTCAAGAGCTGTGACAGAATTCTCGTCCTTGATGACGGAGAAATCATTGGCTACGGCACCCATGATGAGCTGATGGAGAATTGCAGTGAGTACCGCGAAATAAGTGAATCTCAGATGGGAGGCGGTTTCGTTGAATAGACTTCAGAATGACATAAAGGGTGAATCAAAAAAGGGAGACACCCGGAAGCTCGATAAGAAGACCCGTAACGGTGTTCTCCTGAGGCTTTCAAAGTACATACTCCAACACAAATTTCTCTTTGCAATAGCGATTGTCTTGACCCTCGTCTCGAATCAGCTTGCACTTATGGGACCGGAGTATTCCGGCAACGCTATAGACGCCATGGCATCTCAGGGCAATGTCGATTTTCAGGCGGTCTGGCAGAATGTCGTGTATATGCTCGCCTGCTATATAGCTTCGGCTGTTCTTTCATATTTGATGTCGGTTCTGATGATTCACATAAGTCAGAAGATAGTCTATACAATGCGGCATGAGCTATTCGAGAAGCTGACAAGCTTGCCGATTGGTTACTTCGACACTCATCCGGCAGGAGACATGATAAGCCGAATTTCCTACGATATCGACACCGTCAACACGTCCCTTTCGACCGATCTGGTTCAGGTTCTGACGAGTATCTATACCGTTGTGGGCTCTCTTATCTTTATGTGGAGAATATCCAAACCGCTGATTATCGTGTTTGTGATAACTGTCCCGATTTCGGTTTTCATGACTCAGTACCGTTCGAAAAAAGTCCGTCCTCTCTTCCATAAGCGCTCTTCGGAACTGGGCGAGCTCAACGGCTATGCCGAGGAAATGCTTTCCGGCGGCAGGACAATTTCAGCATATGGCATGGAGAAAGAAATCTCCTCACGCTTTGGCAAGAGAAACAAGCAGGCTATGGACGCCGATTACACCGCAGAATATTACGGCGCACTTCTTGGACCGTCGGTCGGACTTGTCAACAATCTGTCTTTGTCACTGATAATGATTTTAGGTGGTATAATGTACATGTTCTCGAGCTCGGGAGCAATCAAGGAAGCTTCACTCTTCTTTATCTCACTCGGTGGCGTTGCAAAGTTTGTCCAGTACTCAAGAAAGTTTGCAGGACCGATAAACGAGTTTGCCCAGATAATGAACGAGTTCCAGTCCGCATTTTCAGCGGCTGAGCGTGTTTTCAGAATTCTGGACGAGAACACGGAGCCTGCTGATTCACCTGACGCCTTGCCCCTGAACGAAGTTGATGGCGAGGTAGAACTTAATAACATTACATTCAGCTATACCAAGGGCAGAACAATACTGAAGAATATCAACATCTCAGCAGAACCCGGAAAGACCATAGCGATAGTCGGACCTACGGGAGCAGGCAAGACGACAATAATAAATCTCCTCATGCGCTTCTATGAGCCTGATAGCGGCGAGATTACCGTTGACGGCGCCGAAATTCACAGTCTCAAACGCAGTGACTTGCGAAAAGCATACACGATGGTTTTGCAGGATACATGGCTATTCGGCGGGACTATCTATGAAAACATCGCCTATGGCAAGGAAGATGCCACTATCGAAGAAGTCAGAGAGGCAGCCCGTGCCGCGAAGATGGAGTCATATATTGAACATCTTCCTGATGGTTATGATACTGTCATCTCCGACGACGGTGTGAATATCTCTAAGGGTCAGCGACAGCTTATAACTATAGCCCGTGCTATGCTGATGAACGAGAAGACCCACATGCTCATACTTGATGAAGCAACATCAAACGTCGACTCAAGAACCGAGATTCTGATTCAGGAAGCGATGAAAAAGCTTATGAACGGGAAGACCTCGTTCGTAATCGCACACAGATTATCCACTATCAGAAACGCCGACCTCATTTTAGTCCTGCAGAATGGCGAAATCACCGAGAGCGGAACACACGACGAGCTGATGAAGAGCGGCGGTTTCTATGCAACGCTTTATAACTCACAGTTTGTGTGATTTCTCTTGCAAACTCCTATGAAATCGTGTATAATACCTGTTAGCGATTAATCGGGAGGGAATATACTTGAGAATCAAAGCAGTGGTATTCGATGTCGGAAGAACACTGATGGAATACATAGACATGCCAAACTCGTGGCTTGATTATTATGCCCCTGCGCTTCATCATGTGAGAGAGGTTTTAAATCTTCCCGTAAGCGATGAAGAGCTTGATAAGTCGATAGAAATCTATCGTTCATACAGCCCACAGGTGAAACCGAGAGAGAAGGACTTCACACCGGAAGAGATTTTTTCGGACGTAACAAAGGACTGGAATTGCGAGTTTAATCTTTCTGACGTAATAGAAGAGTTCTTCGCTTATATGGATCTGAAGCCGTATATCTATCCGGACACGATACCAAACTTAAAAAAGCTCCGTGAGGACGGATATGTTGTCTGCACACTTACAGACGTTGCGACCGGCATGCCGGATGAGCTTCATAAGAGCTATTTCCCGGAACTGTTACCGTATTTCGATATGTATGTCTCGTCCATTACCTGCGGCTACCGTAAGCCTTCCGCGAAAGGACTTGAGATTATAGCTGAAAAGTATAATCTCAAACCGAGCGAAATAGTTATGATAGGCGATGAACCTAAAGATGTTATGACCGCAAAGCGCTTCGGCTGTCCTTCGGTTCTGATAGACAGAGCGGGTGACAAGCCGGATTTCGGACAGGACTATTCAGTATCGGATTTAAACGGGTTTTACGAGCTTCTGAAGACAAAATTAGCGTAAATCTTTTCTTAAAACGGTTGACAAGTCGGGAAAAAGCGAATATAATAGTCTTTGGTTAAAGGCGTTGAAGGGAATGACTGCGTAAACTGCCACTAAGAGAGCGAACGGTCGGTGCGAGTTCGTGTGCAGATTGCAGGTGCTCCCCCTGAGCTTTGCGGAAAACCGCAACGGTTGGCACCGTTACAGCCTTACAAGGTCATATCAAACAGTTGATATGATAAAATTGGGTGGTACAGCGATTGCCTCGCCCCATGTTCTGTGGGTCGGGGCATATTTATTTGCCTATAAAAAGAATCTGAAAGGAAGATGTTTATGAAATGGATGGGGCTCAATGAGCTTCGGGAGAGCTATCTTAAATTCTTTGAGTCGAAGGGTTGCCTTCGCCATAAGAGCTACTCCTTAGTGCCCCAGAACGACAAGAGCGTTCTTCTCATAATTGCGGGTATGGCTCCCCTTAAGCCGTATTTCACCGGTCAGGAGGTTCCTCCGAGAACCAGAATGACAACTTGCCAGAAGTGCATCAGAACCAACGATATCGAAAACGTAGGAAAGACCGCACGTCACGGAACCTTCTTTGAAATGCTCGGTAACTTCTCGTTTGGCGATTACTTCAAGGAAGAGGCAATAACCTGGGCTTGGGAATATGTCACCAAGGTTCTTGAAATCCCCGAAGACAAGCTTTATGTAACAGTATACGAGGATGACGACGAAGCCGAGAAAATCTGGCATGAAAAAGCCGGCGTTCCGATGGACAGAATCTATCGTATGGGCAAGGAGGACAACTTCTGGGAAGCCGGAGTTGACGGACCTTGCGGACCATGCTCCGAAATCTACTTTGACCGTGGACCCGAGTACGGTTGCGGCAAGCCCGACTGCCATGTCGGTTGTGATTGCGACAGATATATGGAGTTTTGGAACCTCGTCTTTACTCAGTATGAGCGCCACGAGGACGGAACCTACACGCCTTTAGCTCAGAAAAATATAGATACCGGTATGGGTCTTGAAAGACTTGCGGCACTCATGCAGGGCGTTGACTCAATCTTCGATGTCGACACCATCAAAGCTGTAAGAGACCAGATTTGCGAAATCGCCGGTTGCGAATACGGAAAAGAACACAAGAAGGACGTTTCCATAAGAGTTATTACCGACCACATCAGAGCCGTAACCTTCATGGCTTCGGATGGTATTCTTCCTTCGAACGAGGGCAGAGGCTACGTTATGCGCAGACTCTTAAGACGTGCAGTAAGACATGGAAAACTCCTCGGAATCAACGGTCTGTTCCTGAAAGATCTTGTCAAGACTGTAGTTGACAGCTCCAAGTCCGAGTATAACGAGCTTGAAGACAAGTATGACTATATCGAAAAGCTTCTGACAAATGAAGAGAAGAACTTCAACGCCACTATCGACAGAGGCATGGGAATTCTGAACGGCTATATTGAAGAGCTTGAAACAAGCGGCGAAAAGGTTCTTGACGGTAAGAAGTGCTTCACCCTTTCCGATACCTATGGCTTCCCGATTGACTTGACAAGAGAAATTCTCGAAGAAAAGGGTCTTGAGTGCGACGAGGAAGGCTATGAAGAAGCCCTTAAGCATCAGAAGGAAACCGCAAGAGCCGCAAGAGGCGACTCGAAGTATATGGGCGCCGATGAGACCGTCTTCCATAAGATTTCAAATGAATATTCGACCGAGTTTGTCGGCTATGAGACCCTGAGCGCTCGCTCTACAATCGACTATATCGCTAACGACGAAGAGCTCCTCGAGTATGCCGGAATCGGCGACGAGGTTTATATCGTCTCTCCCGTTTCACCGTTCTATGCAGAAAGCGGCGGACAGGTAGGTGACAGGGGAGTCATCACGACAAAGACCGGCAAGTGCGAAGTGCTTGACACCACCAAGGCTGTCGGCGGAAAGATTGCACACAAGGTCAAAGTTGTAGAGGGTGCAATCGAGGTCGGTGAAGAGGCTGATTTCGATGTTGACGCCGACTATAGGATGGCTGTAAGAAGAAACCACTCCTGCGCGCACCTTTTACAGGCGGCTTTGAGAAAGGTTCTCGGAGACCATGTTCATCAGGCAGGACAGCTTGTTGACAGCGAGAGACTCAGGTTCGACTTTTCTCACTTCTCCGCAATGACCAAGGAGGAAATCGCCGAAGTCGAAAAGCTCGTCAACACTTGGATTCTTTCGAGCATGGATGTTACAACCGAAGTAATGCCGATTGCCGAAGCACAGAAGCTCGGTGCAATGGCTCTTTTCGGAGAAAAGTACGGCGAAACCGTAAGGGTCGTAAAGATGGGAAGCGATGACGAAACCGCATCTCTCGAGTTCTGCGGAGGAACCCATCTTGACAACACATCTCAGGCGGGACTCTTCAAGATTGTAAGCGAATCGTCGGTTGCCGCAGGCGTAAGACGTATCGAGGCTGTAACCGGTTGGGGCGTCCTTGATCTGATGTCGAAAGAGACCGCTCAGATTAACGAAGCGGCGGCATCCCTGAAGCTCAGTAATCCTTCGGACCTTGTTATGAAGTGCAAGGGAATTTCCGAAGAGGTTCACACCCTTGAGAAGGAGAACGAAAAGCTCCAAGCCGCTATGGCAGAGATAAGAGCCGAAAGCGTTCTTGCAAGCGGCGAAGAGCTTAACGGCTTGAATATCTATCATGCCAAGTTCGACGGCTTGAAGCCTGATGACATAAGACTTATTGCCGAAATGGTAAGAGACAAGTCGACAAATAACGTCTGCGTAATTGCATGCGTCAACGGTAATTCCGGTAACTTAGCCGTTTCCTGCGGCAAGGAAGCTATCGCCAAGGGCGTTGTAGCCGGAAAGCTTGCCGGCAAGGTTGCGGGTCTCACCGGAGGCAAGGGCGGCGGTCGCCCCGATAGTGCAATGGCAGGTATTGGCGATGTTTCTAAAGTTGACAGCGCTTTGTCACAGGTATCGGAAGTCGTATCTGAATTCATCAAGTAACAGAAAGGAATGTGTGAAATGTCAGATTGTCTGTTTTGCAAAATCATTAACGGCGAAGTTCCTTCGACCAAGGTCTTTGAGAACGAATATGTCTATGCCTTCAAGGATATATCGCCGGTAGCGCCAGTTCATGTCCTCTTCGTTCCGAAGGAGCATATCTCCGGAGTAAGTGCAATCACTCCCGAAAACAGTGCAGTTGTAGCAAAGATTTATGAGGCTATCGCTGAGTATGCCCATTCCATCGGGCTCGACGAGAGCGGCTATAGAGTCGTATCCAACTGTGGTGAATCCGCCGGTCAGACGGTCATGCATCTGCATTTCCATCTTCTTGGCGGTGAAAAATTAGGAGGAATGGTCTGAGGTCAAAGTAACCCAGACCGAACATAGAGAAATTTTTTCGAGAAAGGAAAATGTATCATGGAAACCAAGACCTATACGCTTAACGTTGCCGGACTGACGAGGGAATTGCCTCTTTGCGAGGTAAACGAGCACATGGACATCGCCGCATTCATAATGTTCTCCGATGTCGAGCTGACCGTAGCCTGCGCAAAGGAACTTATTAAGAAAATCCCTGAGTGCGATGTTATCATCACCGCCGAATCAAAGGGAATCCCGCTTGCTTACGAAATGGCTCGTGAAATCGGAGACAGTGTTACCTACATCGTTGCAAGAAAGATGGCAAAGCTCTACATGAGAAATCCTGTATCCGTCGATGTCAAGTCTATCACTACCGCATCATCCCAGAAGCTCTGGCTCGACCAGAACGAGGCAGATTTCATGAAGGGTAAGAGAGTTCTCATCGTGGACGACGTTATCTCGACAGGCGAGTCTCTTGAGGCTGTTCACAAGCTCGTTGAGTATGCTGGTGGAAACATAGTCGGTCAGTGCGCAGTTCTCGCCGAGGGCGATGCCGCTGACAGAACCGATATATTCTATCTCGAAAAGCTCCCGCTGTTCTTTAAGTGATTTTACGCTCACGAAGGCTCCGGTTTCATAAATTCCGGAGCCCTCGGTGCTAAAGAAAAATCTCAAAAAAATTTGCAAAAAGGGCTTGCATTTTTCGCGAGACCCTGCTATAATATAAAAGCTGTGCAGAGCGCTGTCAATAATCGGTGGGATATAGCCAAGAGGTAAGGCAGCGGACTTTGACTCCGTCATTCCGGTGGTTCGAATCCACCTATCCCAGCCAAAGTTTTTTGCATAGTTTCGTTTTTGCGGCTTCGCCAAGTGGTAAGGCACTGGACTCTGACTCCAGCATTCCCTAGGTTCGAATCCTAGAGCCGCAGCCAATCTACCGCAGATGAATAGTCTGCGGTATTTCTTTATCCGGAGGTTTTTATGATACTTGTAGAACGTGAGCCGAGCAACTCTACCGAAACCATTACGGGTATTCAGTATGGCACTTTCGAGAAGATAACAATCTATTCCAAAGTCTGTAACCGCAATAAGAGCTTCAACGTCCTTCTGCCTGCCGGATATTCGGAAGATAGAAAATACCCCGTTCTCTATGTTCTTCACGGCTACTGGGGAAATGAGGATTCGCTTCTTGATGCCGGTCACACGGCTTACAAGCTTCGTGAAATTATAGGCAATGCAATAGCTGACGGTGAAGCCAAGGATATGATAGCGGTATTTCCCGACATCTATGCAAGCCCTACTCAGGATAAGTGCGACGGTCTTAACCCAAAGAATAATGCTTTTTACGATAACTTCATAAATATGCTTCTCGGGGAGATCATGCCCTATATGGAAAGTAACTATTCCATCAGAACAGGAAGAAATAATACTGCAATCACCGGCTTCTCTATGGGCGGCAGGGAATCGCTTTACATAGGATTTACAAGACCGGATTTATTCGGCTATGTTGGTGCTATCTGTCCTGCACCCGGACTTACCGATGATCTCATATCTCCCGATGATATGGTATTCGGAACTGAACCGTTATACCTGCTCATAAGCGCAGGCTCAGATGACGATGTCGTAAATCCGTATCCTGAGAATTATCACGATATTTTGAGGAATAACGGTGTAGAGCACATGTGGAACTTCGTCCAAGGCGGAACCCATGGCGAAAACGTTATCAGACCTCATATTTATAATTTCATAAGGGCTATAATCAGGTGAAATTAGACATTTCACCTGATTATTGTCGCAGTAGAATTTCTCTACTATCCTCTCTACTGCTAAAATCCTGAGAGTAGAGAGCAGTGTCTGAAACTATGGGTTGATTTATTTCAGACATTTTGGTAAAATTAGTTGTAGACGAACTTAAAAAAATATGCTATAATCAAAGCAATGATTTTTCAGCGGGGAAGTGAAGGGCTTGAACTGTGGGTCAAAGGAAGTTCGTTATTATGAAGAGTATACCGACGACTTTGTCGACAGCGGCAAATCGGAAGCCAAGATTCCTGAAAGCTATAAATGGTATCACACAAATAAGATATACCGTTTCTTTTCGTGGATTGCTTACTCACTTGCATTCATCTTCGGCTTCTTTCATTCAAGGCTTGCACTTCACACTAAGGTCGTCGGCAGGGAAGCCTTCAAAAAGTGCAAGGACATCGGCTTCGTCCTCTACGGAAACCACACCCAGACTCTCGGAGATGTCTTTTCTCCCACGCAGTATGTCTTCCCAAAAAGAATATTTTCTGTTGCCGATGTTGATAATCTCGAAATTCCGGTGATAGGGAAGATAATCCCGATAATCGGCGGAGTCGTGGTTCCCGATTCCATGGAGCATATGAAGCTCTTCTTGGGTGCAATCAAAAGGCATCTCGAAGACGGTCGTGCTGTTGTTATTTATCCCGAAGCTCACCTCTGGCAGAATTGCACTTTTATAAGACCTTTTCCGATAACGTCTTTCAGATTTCCCGTCATGTTCGACGCTCCTGCCTACTGCATGACCACAACATATCAGAAGCGCAGATTCGGAAGAAAGCCAAAGACCACGGTTTATATCGACGGTCCGTTTTATCCGGATAAGAGCCTGAAGACCAAAGAAGCTCAGCGCAAGCTTTGCGATGAGATTCACGAGACGATGGTCGAAAGAAGCAAAAACAGCACCTATGAGTATATCAGATATGTGAGGAAAGAGCCACAATGAACGTACTTTACTGCGGCGACGGCAATATAGAGCGAGGCTTGATTATTTCGGTTATGTCGCTTCTGAAAAATATTGAAACCGATCTTCATGTATGGGTTTTGACCGCAGAAATGGATTTTCAGGGAAAGCATATTTCGCCGGTCAGGGATGATGTTATATGTGCCCTGAGAGAATATATGCAGGGCTATAACAGCTCTGACAGCATATCTCTTGTTGACGTTTCGGGGCTTTTCGAAAAAGAAGTGCCCACGGCTAATATGGGCACAAGGTTTACACCTTGCTGTATGCTTCGATTGTTTTCCGATGAGATTTCCGAAATTCCGGACAAGATAATGTATCTTGACAACGACGTTGTCTGTCGCGGAGACCCGAGCGAGTTTTATAATCAGGATATGACTGAATATGAAATTGCCGGAGTTCTCGATTACTACGGCGGATGGTTCTTCCGAAAGAATCCCTTCAAGCGCGATTATCTCAATTCCGGCGTGCTTCTTATGAATATGTCTATGATAAGGAAAACCGGTCTCTTCAGAGAAAGTCGCAAGCGTTGTTGTGAAAAGAAGATGTTCATGCCCGACCAGTCGGCTATCAATAAGCTTGCAGCCTCGAAAAAAATTTGCCCCCGCAAATACAACGAGCAAAGAAAGCTTCAGCCCGACACAGTCATGCAACATTTCACCACAAGCTTCCGCTTCTTCCCGTACATAAGAACAGTAACCGTCAAGCCTTGGGATATTCCAAGACTTCACGAGGTTTTAAAGCTACATGAATACGATGATTTGCTCTCTGAGTATACAGTATTATATGAGTCAATCGTTAAAAACAGACAATGAAAGGAACATCAGTATGTCAATAATCCCAATATTCTTTACAGTCGATGAAGGCTATGCACCTTATCTCGACTGTGCAATCCGTTCAATGGTTGAAAACGCATCCAAGGATAACGAGTATGTTATTTACGTTCTTCATCAGGATCTGACCGATGAATCAGTCGAAAAGATAAAGACCGGCGTCAAGGCTCCGTTTTCGATTGAGTTTATCAAAATGGAGGATGAGCTTCACGGCATCGTTGCAAGAGAAGAAAACAAGCTGAGATGCGATTACTTCACACTCACCATCTATTTCAGAATTTTCATCGCAGACATGTTCCCACAGTATGATAAAGGCATATATATCGACAGCGACATAATCGTCCCGGGTGACATTTCAGAGCTATATAATACCGACCTTGAAGGCAATATTATCGGTGCATGCTGTGACCGTTCTATTCAGGGCGTTCCGGATTTGGTCTTCTATACCGAAAACGCTGTTGGTACTGCTTCGGATGATTACATTAATTCGGGAATTCTTCTGATGGATTTGAAGATGATGCGTGATAGACACTTCAGCGAGCATTTCTTAAATCTCATGAACGAGTATCACTTTGACACCGTTGCACCTGATCAGGACTATATCAATGCTATGTGCAACGGCAATATCAAATATCTATCCGATGACTGGGATACAATGCCTCCTCAGGGCGGCGAGGTCAAGCTCAATCCCAATCCCAAGCTGATACATTTTAACCTCTTCCAGAAGCCTTGGTGCTATGATAACATCCCTTATGAGGAATATTTCTGGAAGTATGCCGAGATGTCGCCGTTCAAGAATGATATCCTTGACTTCAAGGCGAATTATGACGAATCCAAGCAAAAAGCCGACAGTGATACGCTCATGAAGCTTATTTCCAAGGCATCTGTTCTGGATAAAAACGAAGTAACATTCAAGAAAATGTATGATAACGGAGTAAAGATTCGTATATGATTATAGGAAGCCACAAGGACGAGGTAATAAAGAATATCGCCGAGAAGGTTGCGGAGCAGGATTTCAACAGCAAGGTTGAGATTGACGATGCTGAGCTTTCTCGCGATGAGAGAAACGCGCTTGTTGATGAATTTATCGCAAAGAGCAAGACCTTGAAAAAGCGGGTTGACACTCTTTGCGCCAGAGCCATCACCGATTCTGTTGCAAGAATGGTAAACCGTAAGACCCGGGTCGAAGGAGCGAAAAATATAATCGGCATTACAACCGGTGCGATTATTACAAGTAATCACTTCAATCCGCTTGATTCTACGATTGTCCGCACTGCTATGAGACGAACCGGTCACAAGCACATGCGAATCGTAAGTCAGGAGACCAATCTCGCTATGGGTGGTTTATTCGGCTACATCATGAAAAATGCCGACACGATTCCACTCCCGAGCCAGAAGGAGCGCCGTTCCGAATTCTTTGCCGAAAAAATAAGGCAGGAGCTCAAAAAGAACTCAGTAATTCTCATCTACCCCGAACAGGAAATGTGGTTCAACTATCGCAAGCCACGTCCTCCCAAACGCGGTGCTTACTATTACGCCGCAGAGAACAATGTCCCGATTATCTCCTGCTTCGTTGAGATTCGTGACACTGACGAGATGGACAATGACGAATTCTACAAGACGGAGTATGTCATCCATATTCTCAAGCCTATCTATCCCGACCCGAATAAATCTGTCCGTGAAAACAGCTTTGATATGATGGAAACAGATTATCGTCAGAAGATTGAAGCATACGAAAAAGCATATTCAAAGAAGCTTGTCTATGACTTTGAGGATTCGGATATCGCCGGTTGGATTGGACATGATGCTTCTGCGGCGAAATCGACGGCTTTGGCACCTATGTCAGTTGTCGAGGAGCACAAAAAGAAAAGCACTGAGAGGAAACTCAGGCACAGGGAGAGACGCGAGTGCAGACATGTCAAGCGCAGAACTCGTATTTCGAGAATATTCCGTAAGAGAAGATAAATTAAAGAGGACATCATGCTCAGGTGTCCTCTTTTTGATTATATTTATTATAGCTCTCGCCTCATATATTCGTTCCCGTCTATATCCTTCCAAATAATAGCGTTGTCTTCAAGAACAATATAGCTGTGCGGGCTGTCTTCCTTCGGAATAGATATCGACCCGGGATTGACATAGATATAGCTGTCATAATCCTGAAACTTCGGGACATGCGTATGTCCGCATACGAGGATAGTGCCTCTTGCAATCGGCGGAGGATTGGTTTCACCGTAGTTGTGCCCGTGTGTGAGGTAAAGCTCATGACCGCAGACATATACAATCGCGCTGTCTGAAAGAATAGGGAAGTGAAGCATCATCTGGTCAACATCCGCATCGCAGTTGCCTCTGATTGAAAAGACTTTGTCTTTGATTTCATTCAGCATTTCGGCAACCTCAGCCGGATTATAATCCTTCGGCAGGGCATTTCTCGGACCATGGTACAGAATATCGCCCAAGAGTATGAGCTTTTCGGGCTTTTCAATCTCGAATCTTTTAGTAAGCTTTTTGCAATAGAACGCAGAGCCGTGTATATCCGAAGCAATCATCAATTTCATATAAAATCACCTCTTGACTGTAATTCACTTTGGTATTATAATATGTGCTTGGAGATAAGTCAATAGCTCTTTGAGCTTTTTTAATAGACGGAGGAAGTATATGAACAGAGACTTAACCACATCAGACCCTACTAAAGTGCTGCTGAAATTCTGCATCCCGCTATTCGGAAGCATAATCTTTCAGCAGCTCTATAACATAGCCGACAGCCTTGTCGCCGGAAAGTTTATCGGAAACGACGCTCTTGCCGCAGTAGGTAACAGCTACGAGATTACACTTATTTTCATCGCATTCGCCTTCGGATGCAATATCGGATGTTCGGTAATCTCAGCTCAGCTTTTCGGTGCAAAGAAGTACAAAGAGCTCAAAACAGCTGTGTATTCGGCGCTTATCGTAAGTGCGGTTCTATGTGCTGTCCTCATGATTATCGGACTGATATTCTGCGGAGCTCTCCTGAGGCTCATAAATACTCCCGATGAGGTTTTCGCTGACTCAAAGCTTTATCTCGACATCTACATATGCGGGCTCCCGTTCATGTTCTTCTATAATATCGCCACCGGAATCTTTTCCGCCCTCGGCGATTCAAAGACTCCGTTCTTCTTCCTCATGTGCTCATCTGTTACAAATATAGGCGTGGATATTCTCTTCGTTGCAGTATTTGATATGGGCGTAGCCGGCGTTGCTTTGGCGACCCTTATCTGTCAGGGAATAAGCTGTATCTTGGCTGTCACTGTGGTATTCGTGAGATTTGCTAAAATCAAAACAGAGGGCAAGGTTCAGATATTCTCGTGGGATTGCGTCAAGCAGTTTGCCGTAATCGCAATTCCGAGTATCCTTCAGCAGAGCTTCATATCCGTCGGAAATATCATAATCCAGAGTGTAATAAACGGCTTCGGCACAGCGGCGATGGCGGGCTATTCAGCCGCAGTAAAGCTGAATAACATGGTCGTAACATCGCTTACGACTCTCGGCAACGGCATCTCAAGCTTCACAGCTCAGAATCTCGGTGCAAAGAAGTATTCAAGAATTAATCTCGGTTGGAAGGCGGGACTCAAGATTGTGTTCGTTCTCTGTGTCCCGATTGTTCTCATCTACTGGATATTCTCAAGCGGAATTCTTTATCTCTTCCTTGAGAGCCCGACAGGGGAGTCGGTTGACGTTGGTGTCTCATTCCTAAGAATAATCTCGCCGTTCTACTTCGTGGTTGCCGCAAAGCTTGTAACCGACGGAGTTCTGAGAGGCGCCGGACTCATGAAGAAATTCATGGCGGCTACCTTCACTGATTTGATTATAAGAGTTGTGCTTGCGCTCGTGCTTTCTCAGACTTCGCTCGGCATAACCGGCATCTGGTGTGCTTGGCCTGTAGGATGGACTGTTTCCACGATAATGTCAATCACCTTCTTCAAGACCACAAAGTGGGTAGGGAAGGAAAATACCGAGGCGGAGCCTCAGGAAAGCTGACGAAAAATAAATATCAAAAAAGACTTGACTTTTGCTCCGACTGTCGCTATAATAATATAGTCGCCTGCCACGATAGACAGGGAACACAGTCACTCGGAGAAATACCCAAGTGGTGAAGGGGCTCCCCTGCTAAGGGAGTAGGTCGGGTTACCGGCGCGAGGGTTCAAATCCCTCTTTCTCCGCCAAGAATCAGGCACCTGAAATCAGGTGCTTTTTTCATGCAAAAAAATAAGCATCCGAGGACTTGCTTCGGATGCTTTTATTTTTATCAGTCAAGCTCTTTCTTGCCAGTATACAGTTCGTAATACCTGCCTTTGAGCTTAAGAAGGTCGTCGTGGTTGCCACGTTCGATTATCTCGCCGTTCTCAAGTACCATGATGGCTTCCGCATTTCTGACGGTCGAAAGTCTGTGGGCGATGACGAATGTCGTTCTGCCCTTCATGAGTCTGTCGAGACCGTGTTCAATATGACGCTCGGTTCTGGTATCGACTGAAGACGTAGCCTCGTCAAGAACGAGAATAGGAGCCTTAGAGAGAGCCGCTCTTGCGATATTCAGAAGCTGTCTCTGACCCTGCGATAGGTTTGCTCCATCGCTTTCAAGAACGGTGTTGTAGCCGTCTTCAAGCCTCATTATGAAGGAGTGTGCGCTCGCAGTCTTAGCGGCGGCGATAACCTCGTCATCAGTCGCATCAAGTCTGCCGTAGCGGATATTCTCCATAACGGTTCCGGTGAATAGGTGAGTATCTTGCAAAACCATTGCAATGTTCTGTCGCAGGTATTCGCGATTGTACTCCTTGACCTCGTGACCGTCAATAAGGATTTCGCCTTCGTTGATGTCGTAGAAGCGGTTGAGAAGGTTCGTGACAGTCGTCTTTCCTGCACCGGTTGAACCAACGAATGCAATCTTCTGTCCCTGATGAGCCCAGAGGCTGATGTGCTTTAGGACTGTCTTATCAGGAACATATCCGAATGTAACATCCTTGAGAACAACTTCTCCATGAATAGGAGTTGTAAGCGCGTCAGGAGCATCGGCAACCTCCGGCTCGGAATCCATAACCTCAAATACTCTCTCAGCTCCGGCAAGTGCCGCAAAGATGGTTGACATCTGTTGAGACATCTGATTGATAGGACGCGAGAATTCCTTCGAGTAGTTCGAGAAGACAGTCAGTGCACCGGTTGAAAGATTACCGGTTAGCATCAGTATACCGCCGACACCGATTGTAACGCCGTATGCCATCTGAGAAGTGTTGCCCATTATGGGACCCATAACAGAGCCCCAGAACTGTGCCCTGAACTGCTTATCACGCATATCGTCGTTAAGCTGGCTGAATTCCTCAACCGCAGTTTCCTCATGGTTGAAGACCTTTACTACCTTCTGACCGGTGATGGTCTCCTCAACATAGCCGTTGACAGCTCCAAGAGCTGCCTGTTGACCGGTATAGTACTTCGAAGAACGCTTTGCAATCGCCGAACCGCCGAAAGCAAATATCGGGATAAACACAATCGTAACAATCGTCAGAACCCAGTTTGTCGTTATCATGAAGATAAATGTACCTAAAAGCGTAATGACACTGGATATAAGCGATGTCAGCGTGTTATTTATCATCGTATCAATGTTGTCGATATCGTTTGTAAATCTCGACATGATTTCGCCGGTAGGATGAGAATCAAAGTATCTGACCGGAAGCTTCTGAAGCTTTTCAAACAGGTCGTTTCTTATCTTCTCAATCGCGTTGTGCGAAATAGTAACCATGATACGGGATTGCAGGTAGTTGGTGACAATGCCTACGAGATAGATGCAGAGAAGAACCAATACAACTCTTACTATGTATTCCATTATCTCACAGTCTCCTGTGATGCTTTTCAGGATGTTGTCCGCAAACTTCTCCATCGTGCTCATTTCCTGCTCGACACCTGTTACGGCTACTGTCAACTTGTTTATAATAGGCGCCAGAAGATATGAGCAGAAGAGGGAAGTGACAGTGGTTATAAGCATACAAAGAAGTACCAGGACAAGCCTGAATTTGTACTGAGCGATATATCCAACCAGTCTTTTGACTACCTTACCGGTGTCCTTAGGTCTTGAATTGTCGCCTCGAGGACCTCTTGAACCGCGACCTCCGCCCGGTCCGCCCGGACCGCCTCTCTGGTCAGCGGCTTTTTTGTTATACTGCTTCTGAAGGGCTGTTAAGTCTCTTGCCATACTTACACCGCCTTCTTTTCCGAGTCATTCTGAGAGTAATAAATCTCCTGATATGCCTCGTTACTAGCCAAAAGCTCATCATGCGTTCCGACTCCGGAAATCTTGCCTTCGTTCATAACGATTATCATGTCAGCGTCCTTGACGGAACTGATTCTCTGAGCGATGATAATCTTGGTGGAGTCTGCAAGCTCATTTCGGAACGCTTTTCTTATCTGAGCCTCGGTCGCAGTATCAACCGCACTTGTCGAGTCGTCAAGTATGAGAACCTTCGGGCTCTTGAGCAACGCTCTTGCGATACAGAGTCTCTGCTTCTGTCCGCCGGATACGTTGGTACCGCCCTGGTCGATTGCAGTCTGATATCCATCCTTGAAGGATGATACAAACTTATCAGCCTGAGCACTCTGTGCGGCGGCTTTTATCTCTTCCTCGGTTGCATTTTCATCGCCCCAACGAAGGTTTTCTTCGATGGTTCCGGAGAACAGAGTGTTGTTCTGGAGCACCATGCCGATTCCTTCGCGCAGGTTATAAAGAGAATAGTCCTTGACATTCACACCGTCAACCAGAACCTCGCCTTCGTCAACCTCGTAAAGACGGGCAATCATCGAAACGAGGGTTGTTTTTCCGCAACCTGTCGAACCGACTATGCCGACAGTTGAATGAGCGGGAATCTTAAGGTTGATGTCCGTCAGGACACTATCCTCGGAATTCTTGTAGTAACGGAAGGTAACATTCTTAAACTCGATTTCACCGTTCTGAACGGTAAGCTCCTTGTGAGCGGCGTTGTCGTCGTTGATATCGGGTTCTTCATCAAGAACCTGAGAGATTCTTCTTGCACTTACGAGCGCTCTCGAGGAGGTCATAAGGAGCATAGAAACCATCATGAGTGACGACAGAATCTGAGCCGCATATGTGATGAATGCCGTCAGGTTTCCGACTTCCATGCCATTGTCAAGTACTATCTGTCCGCCGAAGTATATGATACAAACTGTCGTGACGTTCATTATAAGCGTCATGACAGGACCTATGAAAATCATAATCTTCACGGCGCTGAGTGATGCCGACTTGTAGTCGCCGTTTGCCTTGCTGAATTTGTCGATTTCTTTATCTTCTCTTACAAAGCTCTTTACGACTCTAACGTTCGTTACATTTTCACGGACGGTTGCGTTTAAACCGTCAAGCTTTTTTTGCACGGTCTGGAATCTTGAAAAGCCCTTGAAGATAATCAAGCCGACGCCGCAAAGGAGTACGGGAATCGCCACAGCGAAAACCGCTGAGAGGGAAGGACTTATGCTTATTGCCATAATAAGCGCCATAATCATCATTCCCGGCGCACGGAATGCCATTCTCAGAAGCTGGTTGACAAAGTTCTGCATCTGAGTGATGTCGTTTGTGAGTCTCGTTACAAGCGAGCTTGTGGAGAATCGGTCGATATTTGCAAAAGAGAAGGTCTGCACCTTCTCAAATACATCCTGTCTTAAATCGCAGGCAAAATTGACCGATGCCTTGGCTCCGAAATAGGAGCCACCGGCACCGCCCGCCATCATAACAGCGGCACAAACAACAATTCCGAGCATAACAAGTATACAGGTTGAAAGAGTCAGCGTCCCGGCGTTCTGTTGGTTGATGATAATCGCCATCAGTCTGGGGATTATGACCTCGCCGAAAACTTCAATGAGCATACATATAGGAGTGATGATGAAAAGCGGCAAATATGGTTTGATATATTTATACCAACGTTTCACCCTTTAGCTCCTCTCAATTCTCAGCATTTGCATAAGCCTTGAGGTTTTCGATGAGTCTCTTCATATATCCGCTGAATGCGGCAATTTCCTCATCGGTAAAGTTCTCGAAAGCGGTCTCGTCGATCACGCCATAGAAGTCGTTGGTCTTCTTGACAATGTTCTTGCCCTTGGAGGTGATTGCGATGTTGTTGACTCTTGAATCGTCGGTTGAGGGGGTTCTTTCGATGTAGCCCTGAGTCTCGAGTTTCTTAAGAGTAACGGTTACAGCTGCGGGAGAAATCTCCATCTTTTCAGCAAGATCCTTCTGGCAGAGTCTTGAGTCACGGCTTGCTTCGATAAGCATTGAATGCTGACTTCCTCTTAATCCCAAAGTGTCAACATACTTGTCGATAAGCTGACGACGAAGACGGTCGAATCTTGCGAACTGGTTGATGCACTTTTCGTATGCTTCTTTTCTGGTGTTTGCCATAAATAACACTATCCTTTCAATGAAGTTTTGATAAAAACTATTTAACGCTAAAATTATAGCATAGTGCCGAAATTTTGTCAAGCATTTAATGTGAAAATGTGAAGAAATTTAATGTCTGATGTTTTCATTGAAACACCTTATCTGAAATATAAAAACTTCTCAAAAGTACGTTTTGGGCAAAAAAAGTAGTTGTAATTATCGCAAAAATATGATACACTAATTGTATGTGAATGGGCGGCATGGAGCCGTGCCGAATTTGAGGTGTTTATATGATTAAGACTCGTACCGAAATAAGGAACTTTAAAGTATGGATGATATGCCTTACGCTGTTTTTGTGGGCGCTTCTGTTGGTGGCTCCGTTCTTAGGGCTTCTTGACGATTCACTCCTTTATAGCATATTCCCGTTTCTTAACTTCGGGCTTGTGATTGACGGTACGATAGCCGGCAACGAAATTCCACAGTTTATAAAGGATAATTTCAGCTTCGGTGTGAGCCTTGCATGTGTGATGCTTGCAATAGCTTTGGTCGTTCTTCTCGTATATCTCATCGTCAGGTGCATCCTTGCGTCTCAGCGCTCAAGGGCTAAGAAGGTCTTAAGAAAAACCGGCTATTCAGCCGAGTATTTTGCACTGCTTGAAAAGAAGAAAAAGAGTCTGAAGGGGAGCTATCTTGAGGCTGTCAACGACCTTTGCCTCGCAAAGGAATACGGCGACGGAAGACGCTATGACACTGCTCTCGAAATCCTCCGCAACGTCGATATTGACAAGTTCAAGGTCAGAGATGCCGCAGAGTATTATTCACTCTACGCTTACATATTTATACTGACCGGCAATCTCGACAACGCCGGATTTGCGATTGATCTGGGAGTTCCGTTTGCTGAAAAGGTCAAGGACAAGTCTGATATGGACTTTGTAAGCGCACTGCTTTTGTATGCCCAGAAGGATTACGAAGGTGCGGAGAATGCTTTCAAGCCTCTTCTCAAGTCTCACAACAATGAAATAAGAGTATGGTCAGGAATGTATCTTGGACTTATTTATCTTCGTCAGCATAAGAATGACAGTGCAAGAAAGATTGTCGTCGCTCTCAGCAAATATAAGAAAACTCCCCGCCAGAGCGAGGATATACTGAAGCTTCTCAAGAAGATTGAAACCGCCTATGCCCTCGAGGAAGAAGAGCGTCAGGAAGCTATCGCTTCCGACGAAGTTCAACCCGCCTGATTTGTCATAACCGTCTACTTGTCCTCATAGTATGGACAAGGAGGCGATGTGAATGAACAAGGACACAAAGGAAACTGTTCTTATCGTTGCGTTGGTCGTGGGAATAGCCGTCGGTGCCTTTATCGGCATGAATCTCTCCGAAAGCGACATCTCATATCTCATAGAGACAAGCTATCTTACATACAGAGAAAATAACATACGGTCTTTTATTTCTTTCTTTTTAAGTTCTGCGCCGTTCGTGACTGCTGTTTTTCTCATGGGCTTTTCTGCTGTGTTTCAGCCGTTCGAAGTGCTTCTGGTCGCGCTCAAAGGCTTGGGGCTCGGGCTTATTGCAAGATGTGTTTACGCAAGCGATGACATCCTTCCGAGGCTCCTCATATTCCTGCCGTTCTCGGTGATTTCGTCGGGAATTTTAATTTTTCAGGCAAGAGATGCCGTCTCGATGTCGATGGGATACTTTTCAATTTCGATAACAACTGAAAATCGCCTCGGAATGGCTAACGAATTCAGAGAGTACATTTTCAGATTTTTCATATATCTTCTCTCCTGTGCCGTAGTCAGCGCACTCGGTTGCCTTACACTGAGTGTGATGAATACGCACGGACTGTTTTAGCGAACCGAAAGGATGTTTAAATCATGGGTCTTTTTTCAAAATACGAGGATCCCGGAAAGGGCGTTTCCAAAAATCCGGATAAGAAATTGCCGTTTTTCAGGTTCTTTGAGCTTTATTTTCAACACTTCACAAAGCTGATACTCTTGAACTTCATTTATATTGTCTGCTTCCTGCCGATGTTTGCCGGAATAATAGTAATGCAGTTTTTCATCAGCGAGGATTCGAGTCTTTACTATCTGGCGTTCTATCTTATAGTCGCGTTGAGTGGCATAATAATAGGTCCCGCAACCTGTGGAGTTGCAAAGCTTTGCAGAAACATGTCCATTGAAAAGCCTACGTTTATGTGGCACGATTTCTGGAATACATTCAAGACCAACTTCAAGCAGGGCGCAATCATGGGTGTTATTGATATGCTGTTTATTTCGGCAGTATCGGTTTCGTTCCCGATGTATTACAACATGGCAGAAAGTAGCAACATCTTCTATGTTCCGTTTGCAATTTGCCTCATCTGTTCGGTAATCTTCCTGATGATGCACTTCTATATTTACTTCCTCATAGTAACGACAGATTTGGGGCTATGGAAGATACTCAAGAATTCGTTCTTATTGACCGCTATCGATATCAAGAGTTCGATTATAAACCTTGTGGTTACCGCGATAGTTCTGATTTGCGTTGTAATCTTCTTCCCGTATACGGCTATTCTCGTTATCATACTTCCAACATTTATGGTGTTCCTGTACGCCTTCAACTGCTATCCAGTCATCAGAAAATATGTCATCCAGCCTTACTACGACGAGAGAGGCGAGCGCAACCCTGAGCTCGACTATATCGACGAAGATGGCGAGACGGTGTTTGTCGATGCCCCCGAGCTTGAAGAGGTACCGCCGAAGGAAAAGGGCGGACTTCGTCAGAAGAAGGAGACAAGCAGTAATACTGCGCCGAGGTCATCCGGCTCCGGCAAGAAGAAAAAGACCATCAGATAAATATGTAGACCAAAGCCGCCGAAGCGAAATGCAACGGCGGCTTTTTGCGGCAGTCAGGAGAACATGCACCCGAGCCCTTCAAGCATCGAGCTCACCGAGCGAACGGCTTTCATGGCGTTCGACTTGACCATTCTCTTGTTGGACTTTGTGGCGTTTGTGACGGCATAGACAGCCGCTCCCGTAACTACACCTACCGCTATTCCTTTGCAGAGTGAAGGAATATTCATGTTCATTATAATCTCTCCTTTTCGGCTTGGTAATTGTAGTTTGCACGCTTTTCAAAAAAATACTCATAAAAGATTGTTTTGCGAAGGCAAAAGTGATATAATCGTAAAAGTTCAGAATGCAAATTGAAGGGGATATCGAAATGAACGAACAACATAAGGTGGCGGCGATTCACGACCTTTCCGGCGTCGGTAGATGCTCGCTTTCGGTTATACTTCCGACTTTGTCGATAATGGGAATACAGGTCTGCGCCGTCCCGACGGCTCTCATGAGCTCGCATACAAACGGCTTCGGCGAAGTGGTCATGGAGGACATGACGTCATACATTCCGCAGGCTCTCAAGCATTATCAGACAGCGGGGGTCAGCTTTGACTGTATATATTCGGGTTTCCTGGCTTCCGGCGGACAGGTGGACTGCTGTCTCGATTTCTTCAGAGCCTATCCTGATGCCCTGAAGGTAGTAGATCCCGTAATGGGGGATCAGGGCAAGAGATACAGAACCTATACCGAGGAACTCTGCCGCAGAATGGCTGAGCTTGTGTCTGTGGCGGATGTCATAACCCCGAACCTCACCGAGGCTTCGATACTGTTGGGGATTCCGTATCCCGTTTCACGTCTCACGATAAGCGAAATCAGAAGCATGCTTGTCCGCCTTTCCGGAAAAGGTCCCGACACCGTCGTAATAACGAGCGTTCCGATGATGGACGGCAGTGCCTGCAACGTCGGTTATGACAGAAAGAACAATTCCTTCTGGCGCGTGCCTTATGAAATCATCCCGAAGCACTATCCCGGAACAGGCGACCTCTTCGCAAGCGCCCTGACCGGCGGTCTCATCTCCGGCGATAGCTTGCCGATAGCCATGTGCAGAGCGACTTCGTTCCTTGAGTATGCCATCAAGACGACCTACGGCTACGGCACCAATCCTCGTGAGGGAGTAATGCTCGAAAAGTGCTTGCCGGAGCTCATCAACCGCACAAGCTTCACCGACTACTCGGCGCTTTAAGGAGGCAATATGAATCTCAATATCGTTCTGGTCGAGCCTCAGATTCCGCAGAACACGGGGAACATCTCGAGAACCTGTGCCGTCACCGGCGCCAGGCTCCACCTCGTCAAGCCTCTCGGCTTCGAAACCGATGACAAGCACCTCAAGCGTGCCGGTCTCGACTATTGGGACAAGCTCGACATAACCTACTATGATAATCTCCAAGATTTCTTTGAGAAGACCCAAGGCGGCAAGTATTATTACTTCACGACCAAGGGCAGGCATGTCCACAGCGACGTCAGTTATGAAGACAACTGCTACATTCTTTTCGGCAGGGAAGACAAGGGTCTCCCCGAGGAGCTTCTTCACTCGAATCCCGACACCTGCGTCCGCATCCCGATGCGTCCCGACCTCCGAAGCCTGAACCTCTCGAACAGCGTCGCCATCGCAACCTATGAAATCCTCCGTCAGTGGGACTATCCCGACCTGACGAGGGAAGGGAAGCTCACAAGATTTGAGTGGTAAATATATATACACAAAGCCCGAACAAAACCGGGCTTTTTTTATTTTTCTCAATTCTATTGACAAAAAGTGTGAAATATGATAGACTTTAATTAATCGCAATCAAGGAAAGGAAGAATAGTCATGTTTAAAACAATATTCGGGCTTGCATTTCAGGGAGTAAAACGCAGACGCCGACAATCCCTCCTTATTTTCTTCGTCCTGCTTGTATCGTTCACTTTTGCGATAATACTTCTGAGCTATACCTCAAGTATCGCCGAGACCAATTCTCAGCTCCGGCTTGATACATATGGTTGGTGGTACGGAGCAATCACCGACACCAACGAAAGCACCAAGGAATACCTCGAAAGCACCGAGTGGGTCGATGAAGTCGGGACGAGCGTAAACTATGGCTCCGCATCCGTAATAGCCGGAGAAATGTCGATGGGTTCACTTGCTATCGGAACCGCCGACGATAACCTTGTGGACATGGGAATCATCCTTTCGAGCGGACATATGCCGAATGGTTCCGGTCAGATTGCTGTCGAAGCTTCCGCACTTTCCGAAGTTGGCTATGGCACATCAACAGGTTCAACCATAACCTTGCGGTGGACATTTGCCAACTATAACGCAGAAACCGGAGATATTTCTCTTGCCACCGTTGAAAGGTCATTCTTGATTGTAGGTGTCATCAAAGAGTATACAGGTCTTTGGGATGTCAGTTGCACGCTCAACTCTGCTATAGTAACCGAAGAAGCTATGGCGGATATTATTGCCGAAGCCGAGGAAATTCTCGGCGGAAGCGTCACTCTGGTCCCCGAAACCGACTATTTCTTCACCGTAAAATCCGGCATGGAAAGTAACGTCGAAAATGAGGTCAACCGTTATCTCTACCAGAATCGTGTGGGCAGTAGCCTGAAATTCGTCACCATAAACTCAGTAGTCGGCATGGAGGAAGAAGCCGCTGAGACCAATATGGTTTATCTTGCACTCATTCTTGCGATAACTATCTTGGCTGTCGTCATGATTTACATCTTGCAGATGCAGTCGGAGGTCAGAAGAATCGTTCGCTTCCGAAGCATCGGTGGCTCAAAATGGCGATTAAGATTTCTTATTCTTATTGAGACACTTGTGCTCGCGGTTCCCGCAATTATTCTCGGCATAGGTCTCGGGTTCCTTGGAATTCAGGGACTGCTCAAATTGAGCGTGTTCACCGGCTCTACAAATATAATCGTAAGTATCCCGTGGAACTATCTTTTGATGGCATTAATCCTATGGTTAGTTGGCATCTTAGCCGTCAGAATGATTACTTTCCAAGTGGCACTTGCAACTCCTTTGACAGGCAGAATGGGTATGCAAAGAAGTAAAACAAGGCTTCTGTTCTGGTTCAGACGCGCTTTAATCATGCTCATGGCGACAATCATGTGTATTTCAGTAGTATTCTCAACGATAAACATCGCTGAGCCGCTGAGCGAATACAACTATTAGGCATCCCAATGGTCTTACTATGTATGCAGGCAAAAAAGTTACAATGCTGCAGCCAGTTACTCACACCCTGACTTGTCCGATTGTGAGGAAGAATTATTGTCAATAGATGGTATTACTGATTTTGTGGGGTTTGACCACTTTTATGCCCTTACAACAGATTCAAACGGCAATAATCTGTCGGCTGTCGTGATTACTATGGATTGGGATGACCTGCAGAAATATGTTGATACAACCGGCGTTGACCAGGAAGCCTATGAGAGTGGCGAAAGCGTCATCATTCAGGGCAATACGACCAGCTCGGTTGCAATGAATCCGCCTGAAGTAGATTCAAGCCTGACAATTTCTATTGACTACGAGTATATCGATGGTTATGATGATTCAAGATCAAAATCGCCGGCACTTAGTGAAAGCAATCTCGAAAGCGACGGGCTTGTAAGCGTCAGTGCCAATGTCGGGGCTGTTCAGTTGGTCGAGAGTGACGAAACCCTTATATCCAAGATTCAATACAGTCGCACGGGCGAGTTTTCTCTGTCGAAATATTCGTACTTTGTAATCTGTTCTCTGCCGGTTCTTCAGGACATAGTTGATCAAATTCCCGAGGGCACACGTTGGTGGATAGATTCATGGAAATTCCTGAAAGGTCAACAGGAAGTCGGGTATACTGAAGCATTTATATACACCAGTATGAAGGCAGGAAACTTAGAAACAGATGCTTTTGTCACAAATCTTCTGTCTCAAATTTTATTTACAACGACTACGGATACAAAAGTAGTATATGATTCATACTATAACCTTTACAATTCCCGTGAGGAGAATTACGCTAAGGCGCAGATATACATGCAATCCATAATCCAGACTCTTGTCAGTGGCGTGTGTATTGCTTTGGTGGTGCTGATGATTCTCGTGAGCACGCTTCGTCTTGAAACCGAAAGCGAAAAGAAGAGATATGGAATCTTGCAGGCTATAGGAATGTCCCGCAGGCAGAGAAACCTTGAGCTTATTCGCAGGTCTTTGGTAAGGAGCATTTCCGCAGTGGCGTTGGCGGTGGGTTCATATCTTGGATATTACCTCCTCCAGAACCGAAAAGCAACAAAAGCGATGGGTGCAAAAACTGTCATAGGATGGCTCATCGAAGACCTCAACAGCTACGGCTTGACAAACGAGATGATGCTCGAAATTCTTGGAATCACGTTGCTCATCACATTCCTGATTTGCCTCGGTTCGAAGCTGAGTATAAATAAATATAGCATAATGGAAATGCTACGCGAGGACAGATAGAACCGCTATATTTTCCGCCGACAGGACTGCTTTTCCGAAAAAAGTGCCCTTCGGCTGAATTTTTCTTGGAAAAATTCGGGGTTACCTATTGCTATTTTCGGAGAAATTTTATATAATAGCTATAGTCGCTAATTGCGGCATTGAATAGTATTATTAAAAGCAAAGGAGATATATTCAATGGCAGGATTAAACAAGGTCAGTATTGACGACATCAATGTGAAGGGCAAGAAGGTTCTCGTAAGAGTTGACTTCAACGTTCCTCTCAAGGACGGCGTTATCACCAACGACAACAGAATCACAGCGGCACTTCCCACTATCAAGAAGTTAGTTGCAGACGGTGGCAAGGTTGTACTTTGCTCTCACCTCGGCAAGCCGAAGAACGGTCCCGAGGACAAGTTCTCTCTCAAGCCCGCAGCTGACAGACTTGCAGAGCTCATGGAGGGCACAAAGGTCACATTTGCCAAGGATGACGAGGTAGTAGGCGAGAACGCAAAGAAGGCTGTTGCCGAAATGCAGAATGGCGAAATCGTCGTTCTCGAGAACACAAGATTCCGTGGCAACGAAGAGACAAAGAACGGCGAAGGCTTCTCGAAGGAGCTCGCAGATTTGGTTGATGATGAAGTATTCGTAATGGATGCTTTCGGCTCCGCTCACAGAGCTCATGCTTCCACTGCAGGTGTTACAAAGTTTGTCAAGGAGACTGCTGTTGGATACCTCATGCAGAAGGAAATCACATATCTCGGCAACGCAGTCGAGAACCCCGTAAGACCTTTCGTTGCTATTCTCGGCGGTGCAAAGGTTGCCGACAAGCTCAACGTTATCTCTAACCTCCTTGAAAAGTGCGATACACTTATCATCGGCGGCGGTATGGCTTACACCTTCCTCAAGGCTGAGGGCTACGAAATCGGCACATCTCTCGTTGACGACGAGAAGCTTTCCTACTGCAAGGAAATGCTCGACAAGGCTAATGCTATGGGCAAAAAGCTTCTTCTCCCGATCGACACCGTTGTTGCAAAGTCCTTCCCTGATCCTATCGACGGCGAGATTGAGACTACTGTTGTAGATTCTCACAACATTCCCGCTGATTGCATGGGTCTTGATATCGGTCCCAAGACCGCTGAGCTTTTCGCCAAAGAAGTAAGCAATGCCAAGACTGTCGTCTGGAACGGACCTATGGGCGTTTTCGAGAACCCGACTCTTGCAAAGGGAACCCTTTCTGTTGCAAAGGCTCTTGCTGAGACCGACGCTACAACCGTTATCGGTGGTGGCGACTCTGCGGCGGCTGTCATCAACCTCGGCTTTGCTGACAAGATGACCCACATCTCCACCGGCGGCGGAGCTTCTCTTGAATACCTTGAGGGCAAGGTTCTCCCCGGAATCGATGTTATCGCCGACAAGTAATTGAAACTCTTTATGGAGCGGAGCGATGAGTTCCGCTCCGTCTGTAATGCTTTTTGAAAGGATAGATTTCATGAAAAAAGATATTCGCCGTGCGGTTATCGCCGGCAACTGGAAGATGAATAAAACCCGTCCCGAAGCTGAGACTCTCATCACTGATCTGAAGCCTTTGGCAGAGAATGCAGGCTGTGAGGTTGTCATCTGTGTTCCGTTCACAAACCTTGAGACTGCGGTAAGACTCACTGCCGGCACCAATATCAAGGTAGGTGCTCAGAACTGCCACTTCGCAAAGTCCGGCGCTTACACTGGAGAAATCAGCGCAGATATGTTAAAGGAAGTCGGCGTAGAGTATGTCGTTCTCGGACACAGCGAGCGCAGACAGTACTTCGGTGAGACAGATGAAACCGTAAACAAGAGAACCAAGGCGGCTCTCGAAGCCGGTCTCAAGCCCATCGTTTGTGTCGGTGAGCTTCTCTGGGAGAGAGAATCGGGTATCACTGAGGAAGTTATTTCCCGTCAGATCAAGCTCGACTTTGCCGGAATCTCCGCCGATGAGCTTATGAACTGCATCATCGCTTACGAGCCGGTATGGGCAATCGGAACAGGCAAGACCGCAACCGCCGATCAGGCAGAAGAGGTCTGTGCATTCATAAGAAATGTTATTGCAGGTCTTTACGGTGCAGACGTTGCCGAGAAGATCACCATCCAGTATGGCGGCTCCATGAACGCAGGCAATGCGGCTGAACTCCTCTCGAAGACCAATGTCGACGGCGGACTTATCGGCGGCGCATCTCTCAAGGCTCCCGATTTTGCGACTATTATCAACGCCGCTACCAACGGATGAAAGGGGATCACAATATGAAACCTGTTGTACTTATAGTTATGGACGGTGTCGGCTTCTCTAAGACCGGTCTCGGAGACGCCGTAACACTTGCAAATACACCGAATCTTGACAAGCTCCTCAAGGAGCGCCCCAATACCAGACTCAAGGCTCACGGAACCGCAGTAGGACTTCCTTCCGACGATGACATGGGCAACTCCGAGGTTGGACACAACGCTCTCGGTTGCGGTCAGATTTACTCTCAGGGCGCAAAGCTCGTGAACGAGTCTATCGAATCCGGTAAGATGTTTGAATCGGATACATGGAACGAGCTTGTTTCCAACTGCAAGGCTCACAATTCGAAACTTCACTTCCTCGGACTTCTCTCCGACGGAAATGTCCACTCGAATATCTCACACCTCAAGCAGATGATAATCAAGGCTAAGGAGAGCGGAGTTGAGCATGTAAGATGCCACATTCTCCTCGACGGAAGAGACGTTCCCGCAACCTCAGCTCTCGTCTATGTCGATGAGCTTGAGACCTTGCTCGCATCTCTTAACGATTCCACTTTTGATGCAAAAATTGCATCCGGCGGCGGAAGAATGAAGATTACAATGGACAGATATCAGGCTAACTGGGGCATGGTCGAAGCTGGCTGGAACACTCATGTTCACGGTCAGGGCAGACAGTTTGCCTCCGCCAAGGAAGCTATCGAGACCTATAGAGCCGAAATCGACGGCGTAATTGACCAGGATTTGCCCGCATTCGTAATCGTCGAGAACGGCGAGCCTGTCGGAAAAATCAAGGACGGCGACTCGGTTATCCTTTATAACTTCAGAGGCGATCGTGCCCTCGAAATCTCCATGGCATTCGACAACAAGGACTTCACCGCCTTCGACAGGGGAGAGAAGCCGGATGTCGTCTATGCCGGAATGCTCCAGTACGACGGCGACCTCAAGCTTCCCGAGAAGTACCTTGTAAATCCTCCGGAAATCAAGAACACCCTCTCCGAGCTTCTGGTTGCAAACGGCTTAAGACAGTACGCCGTTTCCGAGACCCAGAAATACGGTCACGTTACTTACTTCTGGAACGGCAATAAGTCCGAGAAGTTTTCCGAAGAGCTTGAAACATTCAAGGAGATTCCTTCCGACAACGTTTCCTTCGACGAGCGTCCTTGGATGAAGTCCGCCGAAATCACCGACGACCTCATCAACGCTATGCGTAGCGGCAAATACGATTTCATCAGATGCAACTATCCCAACGGCGACATGGTTGGTCACACAGGCAACCTTGATGCCACCATCACAGGCGTTGAGTCCGTCGACCTCGGAATCGCAAGAGTTCTCAAGGTTGCGGATGAGCTTGGCGTCATCGTTCTCATCACTGCTGACCACGGCAATGCCGATGAGATGCTTGAGAAGAACAAGAAGGGCGACATTCAGGTCAGAACCGCTCACTCCCTGAACCCCGTTCCGTTCATCATCTATGATAATGACCACGACTGGAGAATCAAAGAAGGCAATTTCGGTCTTGCCAACGTGGCTCCGACCGTTGCAACCCTCTTCGGTCTCACTCCTCCCGATTGCTGGGAAGAGAGCATGATTTAATCCGTACATCTCAAATACAAGTAAAGCCCGAGTAAAATCGGGCTTTTTTGCTATATACAAACTTTCAGTTCGTGAAAATCGGTTGACAATGAAAATTTATCGGTTATAATGTTAAGTAGAAAACGAAAAATTGAGGTGTATTTATGCTTACTATATATCTGGCTCTTATTGATGAGCCGAGCGATAAGGAAAAGTTCACGGCTGTATATAATCTATACAAGAACATGATGTTCAGAAAAGCTATGTCCATTCTACATAATGAGTCCATAGCAGAAGAAGCAGTGCAAGAGAGCTTTTTGAAAGTTGCAAAAAATATTTCGAAAATTTCTTCCCCCGATTGCATTCAAACTCGAAATTTTATCGTTATTATAATTAGAAACACTTCGCTCGATATGCTCAAAAGCGAACATGGTGCAATTTCAGATGAGCTTGATGAAGACATCCCAGACATGAGTATGAGCATTTTGAACAAGGTTATTTCAGATGATGGATATGAGTATCTCCTGAAGCTGATAGATGACCTTGATGACATCTATAGCGATGCGCTTACGTTGAAACTTGTAATGGGCTATAGCAGTGAGGAGATTTCGGAGATGTTAGGCGTTCCTAAAAACACTGTAATTTCCCGCGTGTCCCGTGGAAAGAAAATACTTCAAAAGAAGTTAGAGGAGTATTATGGAGAAGAAATGCACTAATAGTGACGAAATATTTGAAATACTCATGCGTGATGGACTTACAAAAAAGCTTAGTGAAGAATTTGAAACACTGATAGCGGAATCTGAGAATCATGAGTTCAGCGAAAGGTTTTCAAAGAACATAAGAAAAGCTACAAGAAAAATAGATAGCGAAAGGCGCAGAAGAACCGCCTTGAAAGTTACATCTCGCTCACTTGTAACGGTTGCTTGTACTCTCGGCATTGTATTCTGCCTGCTCCTAACCCAGCCACCTGTTTATGCCGCAGTAAATCAGGTATTCAAGCAGGTTTTTGATGGGTATGACAAGTATTCTTTCACTGAAACTTCGGAAGATGTGACTTTCAACACCGAAATCAGACCTGATTACATCCCTGACGGCTATAAGCTGAGAACGGTATACTATGGCGACATCAATGTAGAAGTAACTTATGAGGATTATGACGGTCAACGGTTAAACTTTAACTACAGCCTGGCTACGGACGGAACCAGTTTTTCTACCGACAATGAAAACAGTACTGTTTCCGAATATCTGATTGACGGCATCCAATATTACTGCTATCAGACGCTTGATGAATACGGATTGAATACTGTTGTGTGGATTAATGACGGTTATATCTTTAGTCTTTCTGCACAAATTGACATTGATGTTTTAGTGCAAATCGCTGAAAGCGTAGTATATGATTGAAAGGAGCAATAATTATGAGCTTAAAAGATATTGCCAGAATGGCAACGGAGTTTTTCTAATTTTTTGTGCCAAAACCCTTGACAAATTTTTGTGGGGGGGAAAATGTATATATAAAGCAGGAAAGGTGGAAATATAATGAAAAAACTAAAAACCTTCTTAGAAACCAACAAGCTATTCTTTGAAATCGCTTGGAAATCGCACAAGTCTTACTTCTTTATCTACATCATAACGACCTTGTATGGGTTTATCAGCAATATGCTTGTGATTTACCTGCCAAAGATGTCGTTGAACGCTTTTCTCTATAAGGAAAACCTCTGGCTCGGTGTCGGGTATATTTGCGGATATATCCTGATTATCTCGGTATGGGCGTATGTCGAGCGGAGGCTGACTTTGAAGCAGAATCTGAACACTGAGTATATAAGCGTCGAGCTTCGGGAGCATATCTACAGGAAGATGAACGAAAACAGTATGCTGGCGTTTGAGGACAGCAGTGAGTATGATGCGCTTCAGAAGGCTCTTAACTATACATATGTCGGTGCGGATGAAGTCATAAACATACTCTCGCAGATGATCACCTGCATCTTAACCTTGATAGGCGTTTCGTACATCGTCGGTCAGGTCAGCGTTATAATTGTGATTATAATCTTCGCAACGCTGATTCTGTCGCATCTCTGTATGAACAAGGTCAACGATTTGTGGTTCAAGTATCAGAACACCGAGCGTCTGCCGAAGGTCAGACTTTTACAGTATTTGCAGAGGCTTTTCAACGAAAAGGACTATGTTTCCACCGTCAAGCTGAATGAAGCTTTCGACTATTCGATAGAGACGGTCAACGAAAAGGGCATGGCTATTGCTATTGAGGGCAACAAAAAGAGCAGGCAGAGATTCAGGTGGAACTACATTGCAATACTCCTCGGCAATGTTCAACTCCTTTCGGCATATCTCTATTTCGGATATATGCTGTTTGCGGGACAGCTTGATGTCGCCACCTATTCGGCGCTGTTTGTGGCTGTTCAGCAGTTCACACAGAACTTCAACAGCTTCTTAGGGCTCTTCATAAATCTTAAGAACAATGTCAACGAGGCATCATTCTATATGGATTACATCAAGGATGAGAAGTATGTCCAGAATGGTACTGAGAAGATTGACAACTGCGAAGAGATAACGCTCGAAAACGTCAGCTTCAAATATCCGAATCAGGAGCAGAATGCGCTCAATGGCGTTTCCTTCTCAATTCATGCCGGTTCAAGAATTGCCATTGTCGGCGAGAACGGTGCAGGAAAGACAACGCTTTTGAAGCTGATTCTGGCACTTTATCCTCCGACGAGCGGAAAGATTCTCATCAACGGCGAAACCGATATAAACGATGTGGATTTGTCCTCGTGGTACAAGCAGTTGTCTGTTGTCTTGCAGAACTCAGTCAACATTCCTCTTACTTTGGAAGAAAATATCGCCTTCAGAGGCGAGAAAGATATTGACTCAGGCAAGATTGAGGACAGTATCAGGTTCTCCGGTCTGGAAGATAAGATAGATTCTTTGCCTAAGAAGGAAAAGAGTGTCTTCTCCACAAGATTTGACAAAGAGGGCGTCGATTTCTCCGGCGGCGAGAAGCAGAAAATCTCTATCGCTCGTGCTTACTACAGAGATGCAAATATCCTGGTCTTCGATGAGCCATCAAGTGCCCTCGACCCGAATGCCGAGTATGAATTCTTCAAGAAGATTTACGAGCTCGGCAGAGATAAAACGGTTATTTTCGTCTCGCACCGACTCTCGACAGTCGTCAAAGCCGACCAGATTATCGTCATTGACAAGGGACAAGTCGCCGAAATGGGAACGCATGACGAGCTGATGGCACAGAAAGGCTTGTATTGCGAGATGTTCAATAAACAGGCGGAGAATTATATCAGCGAATAATGAAACTAAAAAAATCCGGCTGTCAATCGGCAGTCGGATTTATTATTTCTCCGTAAAGGCAATTATCCTTACAAGCTGTAACTTTGACGTCCCTTATTTTTTTCCATAGCGTGTCCTGAATCTTCGGAACCTTCACCATAAGATAGTCCTTAGTGTGCCCCTGATGGAAATCGCCGTCCTTTTCGTGCTCAAATAGGACGCTTACTGTCTTGCCTATATGTGCTTCTCGGAAGGCTTCTTCGCCGATTTTTGCGGCTTCGGACATTATCTCTGCACGGCGGTATCTCTCGGCTTTCGGAATGCTCCCGGGCATCCTGGCGGCAACAGTGCCATCGCGTTCAGAGTAGGGGAATACATGCACTCCCGCAAAGGCTATTTCCTTTACAAACTCTACGGATTCCAAAAAATCGTCTTCCGTCTCGTCAGGAAAACCGACCATTACGTCTGTTGTGACGGCGCAGTCGGGAAAATACTCTCTGAGAAGGCGTATAAGCTCCCGATATTCCTCTGTGTTGTACCGTCGTCTCATTCTTTCAAGTGTTCTGTCACAACCCGATTGCAATGACAGATGGAAGTGCGGGCAAAGCTTTTCCTCCTGCGAAAGCCTCCTGATTATACCTTCCGTCAGCATTTCCGGCTCAATCGAGCCAAGCCTTACTCTGTCGGCAGTCGACAAGCATACCGAATGAACCGCATCCGCAAGGTCGATTTCGCCTAAATCCTCTCCGTAGCAGGAAAGATTTATTCCGACTAATATAAGCTCCTTATGCCCCTGTAAAGCGAGCTCCCTTGCCTCAGCTTCTATCTCTTCAATCGGCTTTGAGCGAGAACGCCCACGAGCATAGGGGATAATGCAGTATGAACAGAACCGGTCGCAACCGTCCTGAATTTTGATGATTGCGCGGGTCTTTTCGGTACGCTTAGAAAGGCTCATCTCCTCAAGCTTTTCGCCTTTTTGATGGGGAGGAATCTCGCAAACGTGTTCTTTATTCGCCAGAAAATCCGAAATCAGCTCGGGAATCTTGGTCTTGTTCGCCTCGCCGACGATGATGTCCGCATTGTTTATAAGCTCCGTCACTCCGTGAGCCTGTGGATAGCACCCTGCAACGACAGTAATTGTGTCGGGGTTTTTCCGCCTGACTCTCCTGAGAAGCTGTCCGAGCTTAACATCCGCCGCCTGCGTTACGGTGCATGAATTGATGACAACCACATCCGCAGTCATCGGGTCGTCAATCGTCACAAACCCGTTCCGCTCCATCAGCTCAGCGATGCAATCGGTTTCGTATTGATTTACCTTGCAACCGAAGGTGTAGTAGGATACGGTCATGGTCTCATCTCCAATCGAAATATGTTGAGACTAATAATACCCCACAAATCCGCTCCTGTCAACCGTCCATTCTTCACTTTTTCTCAAAAAACTCCCCGAATACCCCCTTGACAAGCCGAAAATTTCTGTTATACTGAAGGTAGCCTTTTGGAAATCTACAGCAATACCAAGTCGAATTTTAATTCGGACAACGTTTCCGGGAGGCACTTAACGAATCGGAGGTAACGCAAAATGCAAACCGTAAAAATTAAACTCGAGACAATCAACGACGTCAAGGAGTTTGTCGGAATTGTCACCCTGTGTGATTACGACATCGACCTCGTTTCCGGAAGGTATTCAATCGACGCAAAGTCTATCATGGGCATTTTCAGCCTTGATTTGGAAAAGCCGGTTGAGCTTCAGGCTCACACCGAGAACTGCGACGATCTTCTGAAGCAGATTGACAAGTTCATTGTGAAGTAAGAAAGGGACCGGCTTCAAGTCGGTCTTTTTTATGAATAGTTTCAGCGGCTCGTCTCATAGTATGGACTATCAAATATAGGGAGTCTTGCTATGAGAAAAATCATTGCCGCTATCACAGCTATTTTCGTATTCATTTTTGAATCTATACCCGCCTTCGCCACTTCATCTGAAACAACATTAGTCCCATATTCCTATGTCCTCATGGAAGGGCAAACCGGAACGCTTCTCTATTCCGACAACGGCAATGCGGAATTTCCTGCTTTTCATTCGGCTAAGCTTATGACTCTTCTCTTGCTCATGGAAGCAATAGACGAGGGGAGTTTGGGCTTCGATTCGGTTGTGAAAGTCTCTGCAAATGCCAATGCCCAACAGGGGGCTCAGATCTGGCTCAACACCGGCGAGGAGATAACGATTGACGAGCTCGTCAAGGCGATAACCGTCGGCAACGCCAATGATGCCGCAGTCGCCATCGCCGAAGCTGTCTCGGGAAACGTTGATGATTTCACTGCTCTTATGAACAGCAGGGCAGAGGAGCTCGGAATGCTCTCAACCGTTTACACAGACCCGACCGGAACGCTTGACGGCAACATCACAACCGCCTGCGATATTGCGACGCTCGCTTCGGAACTCTCCCACTACGATGAGCTGATTCCGTACTTCACAACGTGGATGACGACAGTCCGTGAAGGCAAGACCGAGCTTGTCTCGACAAACCGCATGATTCTCAGCTACAACGGCATAACAGGCATGAAAGCTTACTACAGCGAGGATTGCCTGAACTGCCTGATAGCCTCAGCCGAGCGAAACGGTCTGACTATGATATGTGTAATTCTGGGTGAGCCCGACGAATACCAACGCTTCACTACATCTCGTGAGAAAATGAATATCGGCTTTGCCGCTTATACACTCTACACTCCGAAGAAAACTGATATCTATGTCGAGCCCGTGTCGGTGAGTGGCGGTGTCAGCCTGACAGTAACTGCCAATATCGAGGATTTGGGTAGCTTTGTCGTAAGAAACAGTGAGCTTGAATCGGTTGAGATGAAGATTGAATATTTCGATGATGTAGTCGCTCCGGTCAGCATCGGTGATAAAGTCGGCAGGGTAGTATTTCTTGTTGATGATGAAGAAAGATATGCCGTTTCGATAATTGCAAGTCAAAATGTAGACAGAATGAATCTCTTATCTGCCATGTTTAAACTTTTTCGAAGCATGCTCGCGGGATAGGAAAACTTTTTGCCGAAATTGCACAATATTTTTCACTGAAATTCCTTGCATTATTGACCGTTTCGTGTTAGAATATAGACAAAGACAAATGAGAGGGATGACAGCTATGTCTATTAAATTAGTAACAAAGTACGCTGATAAGTTTGTGAATCCTCACGAACTCGAGGCAATTCGTCCTCAGATAACCGCCGCTTACAACACACTTGCTTCGCGCAGTGGTCTGGGCAACGACTTCTTGGGTTGGGTCGACCTTCCGGTTGACTACGACAAGGAAGAATTTGCTCGCATCAAAGCCGCCGCGGCAAGAATCAAGGAAAAGGCAGACGTTCTTATCGTAATCGGTATAGGCGGATCCTATCTCGGTGCAAGAGCGGCTATTGAGCTTTTAACAAGCCCATATTACAACAACCTCAAGAAAGACACGCCCGACATCTATTTCGTCGGCAACAACATCAGCTCCACTTATCTCAACGAGATACTTTCTATCTGTGAGGGCAAGGATGTCTGCGTCAACGTAATTTCCAAGTCGGGAACCACCACCGAGCCTGCGCTTGCTTTCAGAATCTTCAAGAAGCTTCTTGAGGACAAGTATGGCAAGGAAGAGGCAAAGACGAGAATCTTCGCCACCACCGACAAGGCGAGGGGAACTCTTAAGGAGCTTTCCGATTCCGAGGGCTATGAGACCTTTGTAATTGCCGACGATGTCGGAGGCAGATATTCGGTTCTTACAGCTGTTGGACTTCTTCCGATAGCCGTTGCAGGATGCGATATCGACAAGATTATGGAGGGCGCCGCCGCCGCAAGAGAAGCTTATCTCAACGATGATATGAATGATTGCGAAAAGTACGCCGCACTCAGAAATATTCTTTACCGCAAGGGCAAGTCGGTCGAAATGCTCGTATCCTATGAGCCTTGCTTCGCAATGATGAACGAGTGGTTCAAACAGCTATTCGGCGAGAGCGAAGGCAAGGACAATAAGGGAATTTATCCTTCGAGCGCAATATTCTCAACCGACCTTCATTCAATGGGACAGTTCGTTCAGGACGGCTCAAGAATCATGTTCGAGACCGTTGTCGATGTCAAGAACCCGAAGAAGGATTTGTTCCTTGAGAATGATGCCGAGAATCTTGACGGTTTGAACTTCCTCACAAATCAGAATATGTCCGTTGTAAACCGCAAAGCGATGGAGGGAACGGTTCTTGCTCATACCGAAGGCGGGGTTCCGAACCTCATCATCGAGGTAGACAGGCTTGACGAATACAACTTCGGCGAGATGGTTTACTTCTTCGAGAAGGCTTGTGCACTTTCCGGTTATATGCTCGGCGTAAATCCGTTCAATCAACCGGGTGTTGAGAGCTACAAGAAGAATATGTTCGCTCTTCTTGGAAAACCGGGCTATGAGGATCGCAAGTCCGAGCTTGAAGAAAAGCTCAAGGCAGAATAAATTATTAACGATTCTATCGGTATGGTTGATTCCATCCCGCAGAATAAAGCAAAAACAGCCCGAAAGGGCGGAAACGGAGTGTTACTATGATTAAACTGATCACCGGCAAAAAGGGATCCGGCAAAACCAAGATACTGCTTGACCTTATCAAGGACGCAGTCGCCAACACCAAGGGAAACATAGTCTGCATCGAAAAGAGCATGCAGCTCACCTATGACATTCCTTACAGTGTCAGACTCGTTGATGTCGATGGCTACAAGATTGACAGTTACGACAAGTTCTATGGCTTCATCACCGGAACTATTGCCGCAAACTATGATATATCCGAGATTTTTGTTGACGGAATTCTTAAGATTGGCGGCAGAAACTACGACGAGCTTGAAGACCTCTTCGAAAAGATTGAGGCTGTTGCTCCCGACATCCTTATCGTCTTCACGGTTTCCGAGGACAAGGAGAATCTTCCCGAGAGCATCGTAAAGCGTCTCGACAACTGAATTCTTTTGTAAGCGTGCTTCTCCGCCGTGAATCATTGTTTTGCGGCGGAGATGAAGTGTGTTATCGGGCGAGGAATCAAAATTTTTCAAAACTATTGACATTCTGCGCTCGCTAAAGTATAATGTTTGTGATATTCTGAGGTGTAATGTGCTGCTGAAGCTTAAGCCGCTGTTTGACGGGGAGGACGGCGAACGTCCTGTCGAAATCGACATTCCCCAAAGCGATATGGACAAGTATAAAGGAGTAGGGGAGTTCATCACTCCCGTAACCTTACGGGGAAAAACAGTCTGCCGAGCCGGAATCGTAACTCTTTCCTATAATCTCGACTACACTGTTTCCCATATCTGCGACCGATGCTTGGCTGAATTCACCCGCCGGTATAATCAGGATTATACTCATATCCTCGTGAGAGGCGACGAAGATAACGAAAATCTTCCCGACGATGATGAGTATGTCTATTGCTCCGGCGAAACTCTTGATCTTAATGAGTTAGCTATCTCAGATTTGCTACTTTCAGTGCCGACCAAAATTCTTTGCCGCGAAGATTGCAAGGGCATTTGCCCGACATGCGGCAAAAATCTCAACGACGGTGATTGCGATTGCGAAAGTGACCAATAATCATTTGTGCAAAGCAAAGTAGCTATGTCATAATTTGTCAAGGAGGAGGTGCTGAAAATGGCAGTACCGAAGAGAAAAGTCTCCAAAGCAAGAAGAGACAAAAGACGTTCAAGCGTTTGGAAGCTTGAAGCTCCCGCACTTTCAAGGTGCTCCAACTGCGGTGCTTTAACCTCACCGCACAAGGTTTGCAGTAACTGCGGCTACTATAAGGGTACCATGGTTATCGAGAAGGAAGCATAGTCTTTAAACGAAGCTTTGTCTTCTTCAAAATCAGAGAAGGAGCATTTCCTTCTCTGATTTTTTAATAACTTCTACCATTATATTCTGAATTTAAGGAGGCGGAGCATGGCTTTGCCGATTGTCGCCGTTGTGGGGCGACCCAACGTAGGAAAATCCACATTATTCAATAAGCTTATAGGCAAGAGACTTTCGATAGTCGACGACACCCCGGGTGTCACAAGAGACAGAATTTACTCAAAGTGCGAGTGGCGTACCCGTGAATTTATGCTCGTGGACACGGGAGGAATTGAGCCAAAAACAACAGATACCATACTCGTCCAGATGAGACGTCAGGCTCAGATTGCGATTGATAAAGCTTCCGTAATCATCTTGGTAACCGATATCCGTTCCGGAGTAACGGCAAACGACTATGAAGTAGCGTCGATGCTCCAGAAGTCGGGAAAACCGATTGTACTCTGCGTCAATAAATGCGACAGATTGGGTCCTCCCGAGCCGGAATTCTATGAATTCTATAACCTCGGTCTTGGCGACCCGGTTGAGGTTTCATCTGTTCATGGCTACGGCACCGGTGATTTACTTGACAGAGTTTTGGAAAATCTCCCCGAGAGCGATGGAAACGAAGATAAAGACAGTATTCGTGTCGCTGTAATCGGTAAGCCCAACGTCGGTAAGTCTTCCATTATCAACAGAATCGTCGGTGAGGAAAGAGCGATAGTTTCCAACATTGCAGGAACCACCAGAGATGCTACGGATGCCGAAGTTGAAAACGAATGGGGAAAATATACTTTTGTCGACACTGCCGGTATAAGAAAGAAATCGAAAGTATACGAAAATATCGAGCACTACAGCGTCCTCAGAGCATATATGGCGGTTGATGAAGCTGATGTCGCCGTTATAGTAATAGATGCCTCTGTCGGATTCACGGAACAGGACTCCAAAGTTGCCGGCTATGCCCATGAACAGGGCAAAGCTTGCATAGTTGCCGTCAACAAGTGGGATATAATCGAAAAGGACACCAACACCATGAAGGAGTTTTCCGATAATCTCAAGGAGAAGCTCAGCTTTATGGACTATGTTCCGTTTATATTCATTTCCGCAAAGACGGGACAGCGTGTGGACAAGCTTTTCGAGCTTATTAACCGCGTCTATGCAAACAATTCAATGAGAATATCCACAGGCAAGCTCAACGACATTCTGGCTTACTCCGTCAACAGAGTACAGCCGCCGTCGGACAAGGGCAAGCGCCTGAAAATATACTATATGACTCAGCCTTCGACCAATCCGCCTACAATTGTTATGTTTGTAAATTCGGCGGAGCTGTTCCACTTCTCATATCGCAGATACCTTGAGAACCAGATAAGGGACACCTTCGGAGGACTTGAAGGAACACCTATTCGCATTATCGTCCGTGAAAGAGACAATCAGGACACTAAATAACAGGAGCTGACAAATTGTACTATCTGGCTTTACTTGTGGTTGCGGTTATATCCTATCTGATAGGAAGCCTCAACTCCGCAATTATTTCCGTTCGTCTTATCAAAAGACAGGATATCAGGGATTACGGTAGTCATAACGCAGGACTTACGAATGTATACCGTACCTTCGGCGGCATCAGTGCGGCAATGACCCTGATTATTGATGTCCTTAAGGGCATTGTGGTTGTTTTCGGAACAAGAGCTGTGCTTTTCTCGTCAGGATTATTTTCTGGTGATGAGCACAATGTCATGACTGCCTGCATGGTTGCTTCGATGTTCGCCGTGATGGGACATTGCTTCCCGATTTTCTACGGCTTCAAAGGCGGAAAGGGAATTTTAATTGCGGCTGTTTGCACTATATGTATAAATCCGTTAGCATTTTTGTTGGCTCTGATTGCATTTCTTATTGTATTTATTGCAACAAGATATGTGTCTCTCAGTTCCATCACATGCTGTGTGGCTTACCCGATATGCTACATCTTAGCCGACCTGATAATGCTCGGCGAGCTCAATATTTATACGGCTATACACGCAATTATAGCCCTTGCTATGGGAATCTTCTGCTTTGTAAGGCATATGCCGAATATTCAGCGTCTCAGAAACCATACGGAATCAAAATTCACATTCAGAAAGCAGGGAGATAACAAGTGACAAGTATCACAATCTTAGGCTCGGGCGGATGGGGGCTTGCTCTTGCATGCACTTCTTCTCGACTCGGTCACGATGTGACCGTATGGAGTGCCTTTAAAGATGAGCTCGACACGATAAGAAGAACGGGGGAATTAAGAGCAAAGCTTCCGGGCGTTCAGATTCCGAAGTCGGTCAATCTCTGCGAGGATATATCCTGCGCATCGGACAGGGACATAGTAGTAGTCGGAATACCTTCGAAATTCGTCCGCTCTGTCTGTGAACAGGCAAAACCTTACGTCAATAAAAACAGTATAATCGTGAGCAGTGCGAAGGGGCTTGAAGACGGATCTTTGAAGCGTATGAGCGAAGTCATCGGGGAAGTCTTTCCCGATAACAGGATAGCCGTTCTTTCGGGACCGTCGCATGCGGAAGAGCTCGGCAGAGGAATGCCGACAGCGGTCGCAGTTGCCTCCGAGGATGAAGAAGCCGCTCGTCTGATTCAGTCAAGCTTTTCCGATGATGTATTAAGACTTTATGTCAATTCCGATGTTATCGGCTGTGAAGTCGGCGGTGCTGTCAAGAATGTAATTGCCCTATGTTCGGGAGTCGTCGGAGGTCTCGGATTTGGTGACAACACAAAAGCCGCTCTCATGACAAGAGGCTTGAGCGAAATCACCCGTCTCGGTGTGGAAATGGGTGCCAAACAGGACACCTTCAGCGGTCTTGCAGGATTAGGCGATCTGGTTGTAACCTGCACAAGCATGCACTCCCGCAACTATCGTGCCGGACTTCTCATCGGTCAGGGCGTCGAGCCCGAGGAAGCCGTCAGAAGAATCGGTACAGTAGAGGGCTATGCCTGCGCCAAGGCAACATTGGAGCTTGCAAATAAATATGGGGTAGATATGCCGATAACGACAGAAGTCAATAAAGTGCTGTTTGAGGGCAAATCGCCAAGTGTGGCAATTAATGAGCTGATGCTCCGACCTGTCAGAACCGAGTAAAATTTATTCATGAGATTTGCGTGAAACCTATTTACTTTGGAGCGAATTTAGGTTAAAATTAGATGTGGTTGGCAGTGACTTGCTACGCCATATGTAAACAAAACAAATAAATATATTGGAGAGTGCTGTTTATGGAGCCGAAGTATAAGCGTATTCTTTTAAAGCTGAGCGGAGAAGCTCTTGCCGGTGATAAGAAGACCGGACTTGATTTCGACACAATCGGAAATATTTGCCATAGTGTCAAGAGGTGCTATGATGCCGGAGTTCAGATAGGAATAGTCGTCGGAGGCGGCAATTTCTGGCGTGGACGTTCAAGCGGCGCGATGGACAGAACAAGAGCCGACCACATTGGTATGCTCGCAACGGCGATGAACGCTCTGGCGGTTGCCGACAGTCTTGAAGCGTTGGGTGCTGAAGTAAGAGTCCAGACAGCTATTGAAATGCGCCAGATTGCCGAGCCTTATATAAGGAACAAGGCAGTAAGACATCTCGAAAAAGGAAGAATAGTCATCTTCGGTTGCGGAACGGGAAGCCCGTTCTTCTCGACCGACACGGCATCTTCTCTTCGTGCGGCTGAAATTGAGGCGGACGTAATGCTGAAAGCCACTATGGTCGACGGCGTATATGATAAAGACCCGCATAAGTATTCCGATGCCGTCAAGTATGACAAGCTTGACCTCGACGACGTAGTCTCAAAGCACTTGGGGGTAATGGATGCTACAGCCGCTTCCATGTGCAAGGAAAACGAAATCCCCGTAATCGTATTCAACCTCGAAAATCCCGACAACATCTATGATGCCGTTATGGGCGAAGATGTCGGAACAATACTTTACTGACAACTGAAAGGAAGGAATCATAATGAAAGATACTTTGAATAACGCTAAGGAAAAGATGGAGAAAACCCTTAAGGTTCTGGCTTCCGATTTTGCGGCAATAAGAGCCGGCAGAGCTAATCCTGCTGTTCTTGACAGAATCATGGTTGACTACTACGGAACCCAGACTCCTATCAATCAGATGGCGGCTATCTCGGTTCAGGACGCAAGAATTCTTGTAATCCAGCCGTGGGACAAGTCCTCCCTTAAAGCCATCGAAAAGGCAATTCAGGCGAGCGACCTCGGAATCAATCCGATTAATGACGGTACCGTCATCCGACTGACCTTCCCACAGCTCAGCGAGGAGCGCCGTAAGGATCTAACAAAGGATATAAGAAAGCTTGGTGAGGATTCAAAGGTTGCCGTTCGCTCGATAAGACGCGACGCAAATGAAAAGATAAAGACCATGAAGAAGAACGGCGATGTCACCGAGGACGATGTAAAGCAGTTCGACAAGGACATCCAGAAGCTCACCGACAAGTATATTGCACAGGTTGACGAGCAGGTTTCAGTCAAGGAAAAAGAAATTCTTTCCGTCTGATTTTAATCAAAATACCCTGAACAGTTTCACCCTTCGGGGTGAGACTGTTTGATTGTTTACCTACAGGAGTGATTTGCTTGGCAGATGAGATAAAACAGCTTAAAATACCGACGCATGTTGCATTTATTATGGACGGCAACGGCAGATGGGCGAAAAAGCGCCTTATGCCCCGAAATTACGGTCACCGCGAGGGTGCAAAGGCTCTCAAAACCACTATAAGAGCATGCAAAGACCTCGGCATTAAATACGCCACATTCTACGCATTTTCCACAGAAAACTGGAGCCGCCCTGATGACGAAGTAAAAGGGCTGATGGATTTATTTGATGAACAGCTTGACACTCTCAAGCAGTATACCGAAGAAAATGCAAGACTGATATTTATCGGAGACAGAACAAAGCTGAGCGATGGTCTCCAGAAGAAGATGGCTGAAAATGAGGAAGGGTCAAAGGACAACACCGGTCTTACCGTTCTGATTGCCGTTAATTACGGCAGTCACGATGAAATAACAAGGGCTGTGAAGCAAATCGCTTCTTTGTCGAAAGAAGGCTATATTTCCGAAGAACAGATAACTCCCGAGCTTATAAATTCATTTCTGGATACTAAAGATATCCCTCCTGTTGATTTGCTTATAAGAACCGGTGGGGAAGAGAGAATATCAAACTTCTTGACATGGCAATGCGCATATGCTGAATTTTACTTCTGCCCGACACTTTGGCCCGATTTCGGGAAAAACGAACTGATAGATGCTCTTAAAAATTATACATCCAGAGACAGACGCTTCGGCGGAGTTATGAACTGAAAAGAAGGGACATAAATTGAAAACAAGAATAATAACGGCTGTTGTATCACTTGCTCTTTTAGCGGTTGTTCTCTGCTTTCACAGCACAATAGTGCTCAATATTGCCGTAGCCGCTCTAACCGCTGTAATGATGTTCGAGCTTTTCCGTGCAACCAAGCTTTTAAAGAGCGCTTTGTTTATTGGAAGTCTGTGCCTCTCCGTATTTTTCCCGTTTGCAGTCAGGTTTCTTTCAGTGGGCGACGGTTTTTACATATATTTAGCCGTTATATTTGCATATATCATACTATATGCCCTGGATGTCTTCATCGGCTACGAAAAGACCGATGTCGGCGTATATTCGACGGTCGCACTCTATTCGCTGTTGATTGCATTTGCAATGTCAAGTCTCTGTGCTATTGAGGCTTCAAGCGAGCAGTTCGGGCTTCTCACGTTGATTCTCACATTTTGCGGAGCATGGCTTGACGATACGGGAGCGTACTTTGCAGGAACATTCTTGGGCAAGCACAAGCTCTGCCCGAAAATCAGCCCAAAGAAAACGGTCGAAGGCTTTATCGGCGGTATTCTCACCGATATAATACTGTTTGTAATATTCGGACTTGTCGTTGATTTGGTAATGGTTGAGGCACAGGTTAATTACATACTCATGGCACTTCTGGGTGCAGGCTGTGCACTTTTGGGCGTAACAGGTGACCTGTTTGCGTCCGTAGTCAAGCGTCACTGCGGCGTCAAGGACTATGGTAATCTGTTTCCCGGACACGGCGGAGCTCTCGACAGATTTGACAGCGTGGTATTTGTAGCTCCGTTCATGGCGCTCTGTGCTTTGGGCATCGGCATATTCTGATTTGAGGTTGATATAGATGAAGAAAGTATCTCTTTTAGGTTCAACCGGTTCAATCGGCGTTCAGTCTCTTGATGTTATAAGACGTCACGGTCTTTCCGTAACCGCTCTTTCCGCAAAATCAAACTGGAAGCTTCTTTCGGAGCAAGCGCTTGAATTCAAGCCGAAGCTTGTGTGCATTTATGACAAGGAATATGCCGAACCACTCAAAGACGAATTGAATGGAACCGGAATAACCGTGTTATCAGGCATGGACGGACTCTGCGAAGCGGCTTGTGAACCTGAATCGGATATTGTTCTGAATTCGGTAGTCGGCATGGTCGGGCTTGAGCCGACGCTTGCGGCGATAAACGTCGGAAAAGACATAGCTCTTGCAAACAAAGAGACTTTGGTTGCCGGCGGAATGCTTGTAACCGAGGCCATAAAGCAAAAGGGCGTTAAGCTCTATCCCGTCGACAGCGAGCATTCAGCTATATTCCAGTCTCTGGAATCCGGAAACCGCAGAGACTTGCATAAAATAATACTCACAGCATCGGGTGGACCGTTCTTCGGAAAAAGCTATGCAGAGCTTGAAAATATGACAGCTAAGGACGCCCTGAAGCATCCGAACTGGAACATGGGTGCAAAGATAACGATTGATTCCTCAACCCTGATGAACAAAGGCTTTGAGTTTTTGGAGGCAATGTGGCTTTTCGGAGTAAAGCCGGAACAAATCGAAGTTGTAGTCCACAGAGAAAGCGTTGTCCATTCGGCAGTTGAATTCAACGACGGCTCTATAATCGCTCAGCTCGGCGTCCCGGATATGAGAATTCCTATTCAGTATGCGCTTTTGTATCCGAATCGTCCCGAATCAAGCGTCAAGAGATTATCCTTGACCGATTACGGAACCCTGAGTTTTTTGAAGCCGGATATCGAGACGTTCAGATGCCTCGGGCTTTGTATAAAAGCCGCAGAAATTGCCGATACTACAGCACCGGCGATTGTAAACGCCGCCAATGAGGTAGCCGTAGCAAGCTTTTTGAGGGGTGAAATCGGTTTCAACGACATAGCAAGGCTTGCTGAATGTGCGTTTGACAGCATAGAGCATAAGACCGTAAACAGCCTGAGCGATGTTCTTATGGCAGACAAATCGGCGAGGGATTTTGTATCAAGCAAAATCAGAAAGGATTGATACCTTGACCATAGTCTATATCTTAGTAGCGATTATTATTTTCGGCGTTATAATCATAATCCACGAGCTCGGGCACTTTGCCATGGCAAAGGCTATGGGAATAAGAGTAAACGAGTTTTCTATAGGTATGGGTCCGAAGATAGTCTCCTGGGGCAAAAAGGAAACGGCATACTCAATAAGATGCCTTCCCATCGGCGGCTTCGTCTCAATGGAAGGAGAGGACGAGTCGAGCGATGACCCTCGGGCTTTCCGCAACAGACCGGTCTGGCGGAGACTCCTCGTGGTCCTTATGGGACCGTTTATGAACATAGTTCTTGGGTTTCTGATTCTGGTTATTGTAACAGCATGCTCCGATGCTATAGTTTCCACTACCGTTGCTCAGTTTTACACCGAAGATGCTTCGTCGCACATGACCGGTCTTGAGGTCGGCGACAAAATAGTTGAGGTAAACGGTCGGAAGATATACACCGATACCGATATATCCTATGAGTTCCAGATTGACGAAGACGCAGTTTTTGATATGGTCGTTGTCCGTGACGGTGAAAAGGTTGCGCTCTCAGGTGTCACATTTGAATCAGCTGTAGCCGAAGATGGTACTTCAACGCTCTATATTGATTTTATGGTTGTCGGCGAGAAAGTCACTCCGGCTTCGGTTATAAGCTACTCTGCAAGAAAAACCGTCTCTGTCTCAAGAATGATATGGCTTTCACTTGCTGATTTGCTTAAAGGCAACTACTCGATTAACGATTTATCGGGTCCAGTCGGAATTGTCGACGCGATAGGCGAGGTTGTCAGCACCACTTCACAAGGCGTAGCGTTCACGGAAATGCTTGAAACCCTCATGACCTTTGTCGTTTATATAACCATCAATGTCGGCATATTCAATCTTCTTCCGATTCCTGCGCTCGACGGTTCAAGAGCTATTTTCCTCATTATCGAGGGAATCAGAAGAAAGCCCGTCAAGCCTGAGCACGAGGGAATGGTTCACTTTATCGGAATGGCGGCAATGCTTCTTCTGATGCTCGTTGTCACTGTGAACGACATAATAAAGCTGTTTTAAAGGACGGTGTCATAATGGCTGTCAGAAAAGTCAAAATCGGAAATCTAATGCTCGGCGACGGCAGAATCTACGTCCAGTCGATGCTCAATACCAGAGCCGATGACATAGAGGGAAGCGTCAGGCAAGCTGTAGCTCTTGAAAAAGCCGGTTGTGAGATAATCAGGGCATCTATTCCCAACGAAGAAGCCCTTGCGCTTATTCCTGCAATTAAAAATGAAATTTCGGTTCCCCTTGTTGCTGATATTCATTTCAACTATCGCCTTGCAATCGCCGCCTGTGAAAGAGGCATTGACAAGATAAGAATCAATCCCGGAAACATCGGTGATATGGATAAGGTCAAGGCAGTCGCCGATTGTTGCAGAAGTCATAACGTTCCGATAAGAATCGGCGTTAATTCGGGTTCACTCGAGAAAGATATTCTTGCAAAATACGGCTCTCCGACTCCCGATGCCCTCTGCGAAAGCGCAATGAAGCATATTGAGCTCCTTGAAAGATTTGACTTCAATGATATAGTTATTTCTATCAAATCCTCCGATGTAAAGCGCAATATTGCCGCTTATCGGCTTATGCGAGAGATGACCGACTACCCGCTTCACTTGGGAGTTACCGAAGCCGGTACATATAACATGGGACTTGTCAAGTCCTCAATCGGAATCGGTTCGCTTCTGGCAGACGGAATAGGGGAGACTATAAGAGTATCTCTGACCGACGACCCTGTCAAGGAAGTCGAAGCCGGAATCTCGATTCTGAAAGCTCTGAATTTAAGAGGCGGAGTCAAGCTCGTTTCCTGCCCGACCTGCGGCAGAACGAAGATAGATTTGATTTCGCTAGCAAATAAGGTTGAGAAGGCTCTTGCAAATGTCGATAAAGACATAACGGTTGCAGTCATGGGATGTGTTGTAAACGGTCCAGGCGAGGCAAGAGAAGCCGATATCGGTCTGGCTGGAGGAGACGGCTCGGTCGTCATCTTCAAAAAGGACGAAATTATAGGAAAGTATTCCGAGGAAGACGCATTCACGGCGCTTCTCGGTGAAATAGACAAGCTCTGAATCAAGGGCGAAAGAACGGTGTGTAAATGGGCTTCAAAACAGTAGGCGACTTTTTCAGCGCATACGGAAATATAATACCCGAGTCGATTAAATCGGGAGAGATTCAGAGACTCGGTTTCTCTAAAGACCACACAAAGGTTGCTGTTGTGGTCAAGTTTTCATGCTCTGTAACATCAACCGACCTTGAAGCCTTTGAATACGGTCTCAAGCGTGCTCTAGGCATCAATGAAGTTTATATAAGCCCACGCTTTGAGCCTCATATGCTCACGGAAGAAATGATGCCTACGGTTATTTCCGAGCTCAAAAAGCGTCTTCCCGTGAATGGCTTCTTCGACGGAGCGGATTATAAGCTTGACGGTGATGTCCTTAAAATTCACTTAAAGAATTCCGGCGAAAACTTTATTAAGAATGCCGGTGTAACCGATGTGCTTCCAAAGATTATAAATTCCTGGTTCTCAAGAAATATCACAGTCGAGATTACCGGCGATTCTCAGCCTGTCGGCGAGGCTCCTGTGTCCGAGTTTAATGCTCCTTCGCGTGATGCAGAACTCGACAAGCTTGTCAGCGAGCGTATGGTCGCCGCTCCGAGCCAGAAAAAAGATAAATCTTACTCTGTCCCGACAGATACATACAAAATTGAACCGCCGTCGGACGATATTTTGCCGGAGGCTACTCTTATAATGGGCAAGCGTATCACTGGTAAGATTGAAGTCATGCCGATTCCGGAGGTTTATAATGCCGCCGTAAACACAAAGACTACTGTTTTGGGCGATATTTTCGACATAGATTCCCGTGCCACCAAGGACAACAAGCGCCTCATAATCACAGTCAAGATGACGGATTATAAGAGCTCTATAGTCGTTAAAATAATCGAGCTTACTGCCAAGGGCGAAGCATTGCTTGAAATGCTCAAAAAAGGCATGACGGTAATAATCAACGGCGATATAACTTTCGATACATATGACAACGAGACGAACATCAAGCCTCGCGATATAAGCGCCGTTTCAAGAGTTAAGAGAACCGACAACGCTCCCGTAAAGCGTGTTGAGCTTCACTGTCACTCGAATATGTCCATCATGGATGGTATAGCCCCTTCAAATGAGATTGTAAGGCGTGCCTACAACTGGGGAATGCCCGCAATCGCAATCACCGACTACGGCGTTGTTCAGGGCTTCCCGGACGCCATGTACGAGGTTGACAAGATCCGCAAGGAAGGCGGCAATTTCAAGGTTATATACGGCGTTGAAGCCTACCAGGTGAATGACGAGACAAACATCTACTTTGGTCACGATGAAAGAAAGCTCACAGATGAGTTTATCGTATTTGACCTTGAAACCACGGGACTTTCAGCTGTAACCGAAAAGATAATCGAAATCGGCGCTGTCCGGGTCAAGGGCTTACAGGTAGTCGAGAGAATGGTAGCGGATGCCCCTAACGAAGATGAGGCTCTCGACCAGTTTATGAAGTTCTGCGGAGATAATCCGGTTCTGATTGCACATAACGCGTCTTTTGATACTTCGTTCATCAAGACTGCCGTTAAGCGTTGCGGAAAGAAATTCGATTTTTCGTACTTGGATACCGTTGCTATGTCAAGAGCAATGCTTCCACATTTAGGAAAATTCACACTTGACTATGTAGCGAAAAATCTTGGCTTGGGCGATTTCCATCACCACAGAGCCTGTGATGATGCCGAAATCAATGCCGGCATATTCATGAAGCTCTCGGAGAGGCTTCTTGAGAAGGATAAAGACCTAACTATAGAGGGCGTAAATGCCGCCGTCGCCAAAACCGATACTTCAAAGCTTCCGACGTTCCATCAGACAATCATTGCCAAGGACAAGGTCGGACTTAAGAATCTTTACATACTCATATCCGATTCGAATCTTAAATATTATCATAAGACCCCGAGAATACCGAAGTCTGAACTAATCAAGCACCGTGAAGGGTTCATAGTCGGCTCTGCCTGCGAGGGAGGGGAGCTCTTCAGGGCGGTATTCCAAGGCAAGCCTTGGGACGAGCTTTGCGAAATTGCCCGGTTCTATGACTATCTTGAAATCCAGCCCATTGAGAATAATGCGTTTATGCTCAACGACGGCAGTGTCACAAGCGAAGAACAATTAGAAGAGTTCAATCGAACTATAGTTAAGCTCGGCGAGGAGCTTTCGATTCCTGTTGTGGCAACGGGTGATGTTCATTTCCTCGATGCCTCAGACGCTATCTATCGTTCTATTCTTACAGGTGTGACCCATACGCCGTCAAGCGTTCCATCTCCTCTTTACCTGAAGACTACAGAAGAGATGCTCGCTGATTTTGCATATCTCGGTGAGGAAAAGGCATATGAGGTTGTAGTCACCAATTCCAATCTCATCGCCGATATGACCGACCCGGATTTGAGAGCTTTCCCGAAGGGCACATTCACGCCTCATATCGACGGTGCGGACGAAGAGCTCGTTGAAATCTGCCAGAGAAGAGCTCGTGAAATCTATGGCGACCCGCTCCCCGAAATCGTATCGAAGCGTCTTGATAAAGAGCTTGATTCAATCATCAAGCATGGCTTCGCTGTCCTCTATGTCATTGCAAAAAGACTTGTCGCAAATTCCGTTGAGCACGGCTATCAGGTTGGCTCCCGTGGTTCGGTAGGTTCATCATTCGTAGCGTCTATGGCGGGAATATCCGAGGTAAATCCTCTTGTTCCGCACTATGTCTGCCCAAAGTGCAAACACTCCGAATTCTTCACTAACGGTGAAATCGGTTCAGGCTTTGACCTTCCCGAGAAGAATTGTCCCGAATGCGGTACACCCATGCACCGTGACGGTCACGATATTCCGTTCGAAACGTTCCTTGGCTTCAATGGCGACAAATCTCCCGATATCGACCTTAACTTCTCGGGAGACTATCAGGCAAGTGCGCATAAGTACACAGAAGAGCTTTTCGGCTCTGATAAGGTATTCAAAGCCGGAACTATTTCGACTGTTGCAGATAAGACCGCTTATGGCTATGTCATGCGCTATATGGAAAACAAGGGCATCAAGCTTCCGACTGCTGAAATAGAGCGGCTTGCAAAGGGCTGTACCGGCACAAAGCGCACGACCGGTCAGCATCCGGGCGGAATGGTCGTTATCCCAAGCGAATATGACGTTTATGATTTTACACCCGTTCAGCATCCGGCGGATAAAGCCGATTCCGATATTGTCACCACGCACTTTGACTTCAACTCACTTCATGATACCATCCTGAAGCTTGACGAGCTTGGGCATGATGTTCCGACGCTTTATAAGTATCTTGAAGACATGACCGGCACCGTTATCACCGAAACCCCTATGAGTGATCCGGCTGTTTATTCGCTGTTTACATCTCCGGAAGCTTTGGGAGTTAATGAAGAAGAAATCTTCTGCAACACAGGTACACTCGGAATTCCCGAAATGGGTACCGGATTTGTCCGTGGAATGCTTAAGGAATGTAAGCCGAAAACCTTCTCCGACCTTCTTCAGATTTCAGGACTTTCCCACGGAACCGACGTATGGCTTGGTAATGCCTCCGAGCTTATCAAAAACGGCACCTGCACCATTGACCAGGTTATAGGAACACGTGACAGTATCATGACCTATCTTATCTATCACGGCATGGACCCAAGTCTTTCATTCAAGATAATGGAGATCGTCAGAAAGGGCAACGCTCCAAAGCTCCTGACCGATGAGATGAAGCAGGAGATGCGAGACCACGATGTTCCCGAGTGGTACATCGACAGCTGTATGAAGATAAAGTATATGTTCCCGAAGGCGCATGCCGCGGCGTATGTTACCGCCGCAATCCGTCTCAGTTGGTATAAGGTTCACTATCCGCTTCAGTTCTATGCCGCAATCTTCACCGTCCGAGGAGAAGATTTCGATGCAGAAACCGCTGTCAGAGGCAAACGTGCCGCAAAGAACAAGATTGAAGAGTATTGCCAGAAGGGCGACCGCACCGATAAGGAAGACGGCGTACTTGACACCCTTATGATTATAAACGAGGCTCTCTGCAGAGGAATCGAATTCCTGCCGGTTGATATACATAAGTCCCACTACAAGATTTATCAGATAGAGGACGGAAAAATCAGACTGCCCTTTATCTCTGTATCCGGAGTAGGCGAGAGTGCGGCTCTTGCCATCTATGAGGCGGCGCAGAACAGCAACTTCATAACAGTTGAAGAGTTCAGAGGTCAGGCGGGTGTTTCAAAGTCGACCATCGATTCGCTCGTAGCACTCGGTGCGTTCGGCGATATGCCTCTCGAATCTCAGATGACGTTGTTTTAAACTATAAGTACAGGATATAACCATATAGGCTCTCGTCCTGTACTTTTTTTGCGTCGAAATCATCAGTCACTAAAACTCCCATATCCGAATAATATGTAGAGAAGTTTCATAACTTTAATACTTAATAGGAGGATATACAATGGCTGATTTCGGATCTAACCCATATGGCTTCAAGGAAGCGGTAACCATTGAAGCTCAGCGGATATTCGACAGTTGCTCCGACAGGGATTGCCTTGAGGATCTGGAAGTTTCGTTTGCGGATTTTGAGTCTATCAAGCTTGTGAACGAGGCAAATTACGCAAAGGCAAGATGCGCCGAGGTGACAAGCGTATACTTCTCGGTTGAGCCGATACCGTTCAATAAAGGCTTCTACTCGGTCGACATTACTTACACCTTCAACGTTGAAATCGACCTTGCGGCTTCGGCATCTTCACCGGCTGAAACCGTTACGGGAACGGCAACATTCACAAAGAAGGTAATTCTCTACGGAAGCGACGGAGGCACCAAATACTTCACCTCGAGCGACAACGGTGCAGTAACATCGACCGGTTGCAGCTACAGCAATCCGCCGAAGGCAACCTTGGCAGTCGCCGACCCGATTGTTCTCGGCATCCGTCTCGTAGCCGTCCCGTCACCGGCTTGCATTATGGACACAGGTGTGGAGAATGCCGTACTCTCGGCTTCAAGAAAGGCTATCTATGTGACCCTCGGCGTGTTCTCGATAGTCTCTCTTGCAAGGACAGTACCCATCATGGTTCCGTCTTACGACTATTCTGTACCGAGCAAGGAATGTGTTTCCAACACGGAAAGCCCCTGCGAGCTGTTCGAGAAAATCAGTTTCCCGTCAAACGAATTCTTCCCGAAGAGCCTTGAGGACGCCACCTGCGGCTGTCAGACTTCCGCCTCTAACGACTGAAAATGTTTCCGGAATAATAAAACGCCCGCCTCAGTCATATTATTTGACTGAGGTGAGTTTTTTATGAAATGCACATTGACTGAGCTTAAGCACAAAGAAATTATAGAAACGAAAACCGGCACCATGCTCGGGAAAATCAGCGATATAGAAATAGATACCGACGGCGCTTCGGTGGTCTCGGTGATAGTCTACGGGAGACCTCGGCTTTTCGGCATCTTAGGAAGAGACAGCGATATGATAATCAGATACTCAGATATTGATCTGGTGGGACGGGACACTGTTTTAATCTCATCAGATGAAAAGCTCTCATGGCGCGACCAACAACCCCGCCTCGGCTTTATCGCCAAACCGTCAACCGACAACGAATCCCAGACAGTATTTGCATAATCATCAAGACCGAGCAGAATAAAGGCTCGGTCTTATTTTATGAGTTTTCTTTCCGCTTGTATTGACAACTTCCGACAATAAGTTTATAATTAGTTCATAATGTTCGGAAAGGGAAATGATGATGAACGAGCTTGCGCAAAAAGAAAACAATATACTTCAAACAATGGCATCAGGTGAAATCACACCGATAAAATATGATAGTGGAATTTTGACGCAAACTTATTGTAAAATGCCTTTATCACAAATCAGTGCTCTTGGCGTTGGCTTTGAACCCATGGCTAATGCAATACAGCAAATTGCTAACGGAGGGCAAGCTGTAAGCGGACTCTATAGAGTAACCATTCCGGCAGGCACTCATTTAGCACAATTCAGTGGAAGCTCGGATTTTTTGGGAACAGCGTTGTCTGACAGCACAAATACTATTGCTAATCAGGCACACTTATCGCCTATAGCCTTTAATCCAACTACTATGTTTGCCGCCGCAACACTCGCAAATATCAACAAAAAGCTTGATATCATTCAGGAAACACAGCAAGAGATGATGAATTATATCGTTCAAAAAGAAAAATCATCTATAAAAGGCGATTTAGATTTTCTCGTTGATGTGTTCAACAACTACAAGCATAATTGGAATAGTGACAAATACAAGACTGCGAATCATATCAAGGCGTTGGATATTCGCCAAGAAAGTAATAAGCGAATTGATTTCTACAGAGAGCAGATAAAGAAGCATATTGATAAGAAAGACATAATCCATAGTGACCAAAATGTAAAAAAGCAACTACAACAGGTTCAGGATGAATTTAAGGATTATCAGTTATCACTGTATCTTTTCAGTTTTGCATATTTTCTTGAAGTGCTTTTACAAGAGAACTATGACAGCTCATATCTCAGCTCGATTTCTAACAAAATTGATGGTCTCGCCATTGAATACCGTGAACTTTACTCTAAGGCTTATTCGATTCTGGAAGATAGAACGAAAACTTCATTGCAGTCTAAGATGATTAAAGGCTTATCAGGAGCAAGCAAATTTGTTGGAAAAACAGTCGCTTCTATTCCACACATCAGAGATTCCCAACTTGACGAGAATCTTATCGAAGCGGGAGAAAGGCTAAGTGATTTCAGCGGCAGAAGAGAGCAAGAGACATTGCAACAACTCGTCGACAGACAAAGCAGTTGTGTGCGCCCATTTATCGAGCAAATTGACACTATTAATGTTATGTATAACAAAGATATGACTGTTCTTTTTGACAAAGAAACGTTATACATTGGCATGATTGAGGAATAGAGAGGTGACCATGTTCAACTGGAGTTCGGACCAATACTTAAAATTCAAAGCTCAAAGAACCCAACCGGCGATTGACTTGGCTAAAAGAATAGAGGATAGAAATCCTCGGACAGTTCTTGACATCGGTTGCGGTCCCGGGAATAGTACGGCGGTGCTTAAGGCTGTTTTTCCGGGTGCTCGTATTCTGGGAATTGACACTTCGCAGGATATGATAGACAAGGCAAAGAGAGCTTATCCTGATATTGACTTCGATTTGGGAGACGCAAGAGAAATTGCCGATGAATACGATTTGTTATTTTCAAATGCTTGCTTGCAGTGGATTCCTGACCATAAAGATTTTATTCCATATCTCATGAGCAAGCTTAATGACGGCGGTATGCTTGCCGCACAGATTCCGATGAACGGGGAAGAGCCGCTGTTCAGGATTATAAGAGAAGTTGTTTCGGAATTTAAGCTGAATAGCATTTCAAGGCAATGGACGCTTGAGCCGGAAGAATATTACGAGATTCTTTCCGGCTGTTCAAGTAGCGTTCAGACTTGGGAAACGATTTACTATCATGATTTGCCGAATCACGAAGCTTTGCTCGAATGGGTCAAAGGCACTCATATACGCCCGTATCTGGCGTTGCTTAGCGAAGAGGACAGTTTGAAATTTGAAAATGAAATTCTCGAGAAAGTCAGGAAAACTTATCGGGTTATGGGTGACGGTAAAGTAATCTTGCGATTCAGAAGATTTTTCTTCACAGCAGAGAAATAACCGCTTTACAACTTGTCTTTACGATGTTATAATATGCGTTACTGAAAACATATACCCACACGGAGGTTATCAATATGACAAAAGCTATGGAAATACTTAATAGTCTGACGCTCGAGGAAAAGGCGTCTCTGACGTCCGGCAAGGACTGTTGGAGGACGGTTGACATTGAGGGGAAGCTCGAGAGCATTATGATGAGCGACGGTCCTCATGGCTTGAGGAAAGAGGAGAACGGCGGGACAGTTCTCGCAACCTGCTTTCCGTCAAGTGCGACTGTCGCAAACAGCTGGGATGAGGACTTGATTTATAAGATTGGCGAGGCTCTCGGCGAAGAATGCCTTGCAAACGATGTTCAGGTCATTCTGGGACCGGGAGTCAATATCAAGAGATCTCCTCTTTGCGGAAGAAATTTCGAATATTTTTCGGAAGACCCGCTGCTCGCTACAAAAATGGCTTCCGGACATATTAGGGGAGTGCAGTCAAAGGGAGTCGGAGCCTGCATCAAGCACTTTGCCGCCAACAATCAGGAAACCGACCGCTTCTCAGTCAATGCTGTTATCGATGAGAGGACTCTCAGAGAGATTTATCTTTCAAGCTTCGAGGAAGCCGTCAAAGAGGCAAAGCCCTGGATGATAATGTCCGCATACAACCGTCTTAACGGAGATTATTGCTCCGAAAGCAAGTATCTCCTCACCGACGTTCTCCGTGATGATTGGGGATATGAGGGCGTAGTCGTTTCCGACTGGGGAGCCGCAAACGAACCGGTCGACGGCGTAAAAACCGGTCTCGATATCCGCATGCCCGGACCCGTTCCGTCAGCGGACGCCGCAATAGTCGAGGCTGTGAAGTCCGGTAAACTCTCTATGGAAGAGCTTGACAAGAACGTCCTGAGAATAATTGAGCTCGTAGAGAAGGGGATTGCCGGCAGAATTGCTGATTATAAAACTGATATGACAGCCCACAATGAGCTCGCCATGAGAGCAGCCGAAGAAAGCGCAGTTCTGCTTAAGAACAACAATAACGTCCTGCCTCTTGACAAGTCCGACAAGATAGCGCTCATCGGTGCTTTTGCCGAAGAAATCCGCTATCAGGGCGGCGGCAGTAGCTGTGTCAATGCGACCGAGGTCTCGAATCTGTTGCAAGCGCTTGACGATAAGAATATCGACTATACATATGCCAGAGGCTTTAAAACGGAAGACGACTCAATCGACGATAATCTCATTTCGGAAGCTGTTGCGGTTGCCGAGAAGTCAGATAAAATTGTAATGTGCATGGGTCTGCCTTTCAGAATGGAAAGCGAAGGCTTCGACAGATGGACAATGTCTCTGCCATTGAATCAGATTGAACTCTTCAATAAGCTTTGTGCGCTTGGAAAGCCTATTGTGGTCGTTCTCTTCCAAGGCTCTCCCATAGAGATGGAATGGAGTGGGAATGCCGATTCAATACTTGCAATGTACACCGGGGGACAAGCAGTCGCAAAAGCATGTGTTAATCTCCTGTTCGGCGACGCAAACCCATGCGGAAAGCTCTCAGAGACTTGGGCATTAAAGCTCGAAAATAATCCTACTGCTCTCAGTTTCCCCGAGAAGGGAACTGCAACCTATAGCGAGGGTGTATATGTCGGCTACAGATACTATGACAAGAAAAAGCTTGATGTCATGTACCCCTTCGGCTACGGTCTCAGCTATACTGATTTCGAGTATAGTGACATGAAGCTTTCGGCAACAGACATTTCCGAATCCGATACTTTCGAAGTTAGTTTCAAAATTAAAAATACCGGCAGTGTTGCCGGAAAAGAAATATGCGAGCTCTATGTCGAGCCTACATATCCGTCAGTTTCAAGACCCGTAAGTGAGCTTAAGGGCTTCAAGAAGATTTCTCTTGATCCGGGGGAAGAGAAGATCGTCACCATGACCCTCAACAAGCGCAGTTTCGCTTACTACGATGTCGAATCCCACGACTGGCAGGTTGACACCACCGTTTATAATATCCTTGTTGGTCCGTCATCAAGAGACTTGCCGCTTATGGCTTCCGTCAAAGTCAACAGCTTGCGCACAAGCAAAACTTTCTTCACGACCGATTCGAGAGTATATGAGCTCAATGCCAATCCAATCTCGAAAGAAGCCCTAAATAAACTTCTTACGGAAGATTTAAAGCTCGACATATCTGCACTTTCAATCGACTTGCCACTGTCGAAGCTCATCGGCTTCAGCGGAGGAATCCTCAGCGTAGATATGCTCGACAGGTTTGTATCAGAGCTTAACGAGAAAATCAAGTAATATAAAAACGAGGTAGTTTCCACTACCTCGTTAATTTTTACTTTTTATCGCTGACAGCACTGTCTATGCTGTCCCCAAACACAAAGAACCTGTCGTAAAGAAACTCTAAAACAAAGTTCAGTATCATCGACACGGCGAGAACTATGTACTCATTGACTCCAATTTCTTCAAGAGCATTTCCTCCGATGGTCGAAAGAGGAGTGAAAACAAGATAGAAAACCGCTACTTTCACCATTGCTATCGGAATATTATTTGCAGAGCGGAAGGTGAATTTTCGGTTGAAGGTGAAGTTCCATAGTACCGATGCCACAAGTGCTATAAGATAGCAAACCCAGTAATTCAGCAAAAAGCCCTCGTTCAGAATCGTGAACACAACAATCTGAATCACACCGGCACTGATTGAGAACAGCACAAATTTCGATGCCCGGATTATTTCTTCTTTGGTTTTCATAAATTCTCGCCTCACTCAGAATATCGTCACTTTCAATCCAAGTGTAGCATCTAATCAATATTTTGTCAAGCATTATTACACGCATCAGAAGAATCACTCTAACCATTTTCGAAAAACTGTTTACCGTTTTCGCCTTGACAAAAAATCATCCGTCCTGTATTATTACTGTATTATGAATCGTAATTCCGGAAGGTGATTGAAGCAATTTGAGAGGGCGAGGTAAATGAACCCTAAAGTAAGAGAAAAAACGATGGAGGCGTTTGCTTCCGTCTTACCTATAACAATAATCGTGCTCGTTCTGAGCATAGTTTTGGTTCCCGTAGAGCTTGGAACATTCGTAATGTTCCTGGCGGGAGCGGTCATGCTTATTGTCGGCATGGGCTTCTTCCAGCTCGGTGCTGAAATGGCAATGACACCTCTCGGCGAGGGCATAGGCGTAATGATTTCAAAGTCGAGTAAAACAGTCATCGCATTGGTGACGAGCTTTGTCATGGGCACAATCATAACTCTTGCCGAGCCTGATTTGCAGGTCTTGGCGAATCAGGTTCCCTCAATTCCGAATCGGGTTCTCATATGGGCAGTCGCTGTCGGAATGGGAGGACTATTCTCGGTTGCTGTTGTGAGAATCGGCAAGCGAATCAAGCTTTCAAATCTTTTGTTAATTCTCTATGCAATAGTCATAGTGCTTTCATTCTTTGTACCGTCTGAATTTTTGGCAGTCTCATTTGATGCCGGAGGTGTTACAACCGGTCCATAACCGTCCCGTTCATAATGGCGATGGGTGTCGGCATGGCTTCCGTCAGAAGCGATAAAAATGCTTCTGACGACAGCTTCGGTCTTGTGGCTATATCAAGCATAGGACCAATAATTGCCGTTCTTATCTTGGGAATCTTTTATAAGCCGACCGGAGCAGAATATGCGTCAACTGAGCTTTCAACGGCAGTCACAACTCAGGACGCCGCAAAGGAGTTTCTGTTTGCGCTTCCCGAGTATATAGAGGAAGTTCTGATATCTATACTGCCGATACTCGGTATGTTCGTAATCTTCCAGCTTATCAGCCACCGTTATCGTAAAAGACAGATTAAGAGGATTCTCGTCGGATTTGTCTATACTTTCATAGGCTTGGTGCTCTTCCTTACAGGCGTCAATGTCGGCTTCTCGCAGGTAGGTACGGTTATCGGACGAGATCTCGCCTCATCAAACATAAAATGGCTTCTCGTACCGTTCGGAATGCTTATAGGCTACTACATAGTAAAAGCAGAACCAGCAATCCAGATTCTCAACAAACAGGTTTCGGATGTCACAAACGGTGTCGTTTCCGCAAAGCAAATGAACACCTGCATGTCAATCGGCGTATCTGTTTCGGTTGGACTTTCGATGCTTAGAGTAATCTCGGGCATACCGATTCAGTATGTCCTGATACCCGGTTATCTGATAGCAATAATCTTGTCGAGATTCGTGCCTGATATATTTGTGGGTATAGCCTTCGACTCCGGCGGCGTTGCCAGCGGACCTATGACAAGCACATTTCTTCTTCCGCTCAGTATAGGAGCATGTGAAGCCCTCGGCGGGAATATAATGACAGATGCCTTCGGTGTGGTAGCTCTCGTTGCTCTTACACCGCTTATAGCCGTTCAGCTTATGGGACTTTCGTATAAGCTGAAGCAGAAGAAGGCGGAAAAGGCAGCTGTCGCAATTACAGAGCCGGATGTCATTGAAGATTTTGATGAGATTATAGATTTTGAGGAGGTGGGAAAGGATGGAGAATGACCGTCTGGCTTTCAGAATGCTGTTTATGATATCAAACCCGAAGCTTGCTGACAAGGCAAATTCACTGTTCAGGCAGAGCGGAATTCCTCTTTATTACCGCTTCCACGGCAAGGGAACCGCTTCAAGCGAGATTAAGGAAATATTAGGTCTCGGAAACGTCGACAGGATGATTTTAATCAGTATTCTCCCGAAGCCGATGTCCGACAAGATGCTTCAAAAGCTGAATAAAGAGCTGATTCTCAACTCCCCCAACAGCGGTATCGCATTCAGCACCGTTTTGTCGGGAGGTAGCGGAGTGCTCCTCAATCGTCTAAAAAAGCTGAATTCACAATATGCCGATGACGCAGAAAAGCTTATAGGCAAAGAAAGGAATGTATACGAAATGCCCGAGCCAAGACACGCACTTATAATGGCAATAGTAAATCAAGGCTACTCGGAGGATGTAATGGATGCCGCAAGGGATGCCGGTGCCACCGGCGGAACTGTCTTGCATGCAAGGGAAGCCGTCAATGAAGATACCTACGAATTCTGGGGAGTTCCGGTTCAGCCGGAGCGCGAGATTATCATGATAATCTCTTCGCAGGAGGACAAGCTTCCAATCATGAAGGCGATAGGCGAGAGCTGTGGATTAAATTCTCCGGCGAAAGGACTTGTTGTTTCGATGCCCGTCGATAACGTTGCCGGAATTGCCTGATAATTATCACAAGTGAGGCAGTATTTCTGCCTCGCTTTTTTATGCTACAATTCTTGACAAGAGCCACGCTATGCGCTATAATGTCTAAAGTCTATTTTTTTGATAGGTTTTTCGTTTTATAAAGGAGAAATTGCTATGAGCGAGAAATTGAATTACACAAGAGCCGAGGCTTGGGAGCTTCTGAACGAATTTAATAAAGAGCCGTTCCACATCCGTCACGCTGTAACCGTTGAAGGCGTAATGAGATACTTTGCCGAAACTTTAGGGTACGGCGACGAAGTTGACCTTTGGGGAATAGTTGGACTTCTGCATGACCTCGATTTTGAAATGTACCCCGACCAGCACTGCATCAAAAGTCAGGAGATAATGCGTGAGCGGGGCTTGGATGAGAGAATCATTCACGGTACAGCCAGCCACGGCTACGGGTTGACAGTTGATATAAAGCCTGAGCATGAGATGGAGAAGGTGCTCTATGCAACCGATGAGCTCACCGGTTTAATCGGAGCAGTCGCCATAATGAGACCGTCGAAGAGCGTTCAGGACCTTGAGCTCAAATCCGTCAAGAAGAAGTTCAAAACTCTTAACTTTGCCGCCGGATGCTCCCGTGAAGTCATTCAGAACGGTGCAGATATGCTCAGTTGGACACTGGATGAGCTTATAGAAAAGACGATTCTGGCGATGAGAAGCTGTGAAAGTGAGTATGAGAAATACTGATATTATTTTTCGGAGTGTAGAGCCTATGGAGCTTGACAGAAACGGAGTTTTAATAGCCATGAGCGGCGGAGTTGACAGCTCTGTCGCGGCGTTTCTTATGCTGAAAAAAGGCTACAACTGCCTCGGCACCACAATGCGTCTCTATGATGGTAACGTTTCGAGTTCAAGTGAGCTTCACACCTGTTGTACCGAGAAAGACGTTGAAGATGCCGCCGAATGCGCTCAAAGGCTTGGCATTCCATTTGAAGTCGCAAATTTCACAGCCGACTTCAAAGAGAAGATCATAGATAAGTTTATCAGAACCTACGAAAACGGCGGAACCCCGAACCCCTGCATTGATTGCAACCGTTATATGAAATTCGGTAAGCTTATAGAGCACGCCGAAAGAAGGGGACTTTTCTATATCTGCACCGGTCATTACGCCCGAATCGAAGAAAGTGACGGCAGATTCCTCCTGAAAAAAGCTGTTGACCGGACGAAAGACCAGAGCTATGTCTTATATTCTCTTACCCAGAATCAACTCGAACATATAAAATTCCCGCTTGGTGAGATGACAAAGGCCGAAGTCAGAGCTTTGGCAGAACGTGAAGGCTTCCTGAACGCTCATAAGCATGACAGTCAGGATATCTGTTTTGTACCTGACGGAGATTACGAGACTTTTATGGAGAAGTACACCGGCAAGAGTTACCCCGAAGGTGATTTCAAGTTTTCCGATGGCAAAGTTGTCGGCAAGCACCACGGCTCAGTCGGCTACACGATAGGTCAGAGAAGAGGCTTGGGCATCTCCTACAGCGAACCTGTATATGTTTATGATAAGGATATGGATAACAATATCGTCTATGTCGGGACGGAGAGTATGCTCTACAGCACCGGTCTTATTGCGGACGATGTGAATTGGATTTTGTTCGATAAGCTTACAGACAAACTGAGAGTCACGGCAAAGACGAGATACCGCCAGAAAGAATTTCTGGCAACGGTTGAGCCGCTTGATGACGGCAGATTCAAGCTTATATTTGATGAGCCTCAGAGAGCCGTCACAAAAGGGCAGGCGGTTGTCTTATACCAGGGAGATACAGTTGTCGGTGGCGGAACCATAACCAAAGCGATTGGAGAGAATAGATAATGGCTAAAGATTTATTGCCATATCAGGAAATAGAGCGGAGCATCCAAACTGTTTTTTCAAGCGACATATGGAGTCCATTTATGACAGCTGTCCGCAATTACAAGCTCATAGAATCGGGCGACAGGATAGCCGCATGTATTTCCGGCGGCAAGGATTCGATGCTGATGGCAAAGCTTTTGCAGATATTGCAACGTCACAGCGAGGTTCCGTTTGAGCTTACTTTTCTCGTGATGGATCCGGGCTATAATGAGCTCAATCGACAAAAAATCATTGAAAATGCCGAGCTTCTGAATATTCCGATAACCATGTTCGAGACGAATATCTTTCAGGTTGCGAACAATACATATCGTAACCCGTGCTACCTCTGTGCCCGAATGAGGAGGGGACATCTCTACAACAAGGCAAAAGAGCTCGGTTGCAACAAGATTGCTCTTGGGCATCACTTCAACGACGTAGTGGAAACAACCGTCATGAGCATGTTCTACAGCTCTCAGCTTCAGGCGATGCCTCCGAAGGTTCATTCCAAGAACTTTGAGGGAATGGAGCTTATACGACCGCTCTATTGCGTTCATGAGGATGATATAATCGCATGGAAGGAATATAACAATCTCGAATTCATCCGGTGCGCCTGCCGTTTTACCGAGAACTGCGACGCTTGCGATAACTCTTCAAAAAGACAAGAAGTCAAGAATCTTCTGAAAAGACTTCAGAAAGATAATCCGAGAATTTACAAGAGTATTTTCAACAGCATTCATAACGTCTGCCTCGACACAGTAGTCGGATATAAAACAAAGGGCGTGCATTACGACTTCAATGAGATTTACGAAAATAAGGTTGACGACCGGCAAAATAAAAGTTATAATACACAGTAAGAGATTGTGAAAATACAAAGGAGAGAATAGAATGTCAAAGAAAAACGGAACATCAAAATCTATAGCCGGGACTATAGCGATAATAGTTATCATACTCGTAGTGCTCATTGTGGCGGTTTTATGGATTCTCGACCTCGGCGGAAGTGATACAGAGGGAATTCTTAATTCCGGAGTATCATCCGCTGACGGAGAAACCGACGGTACCGGCACTTACAAAGAGCTATTGAACGAAAACGCCCTTACGGACGCCACTCAGGCAGTTCAGACTACAGACGAAAGCGGAGACACGGTTATCACCCTCTCAGGCTCTTCTGTGAGCATTTCGGGCGACGATTCTGGGGTTACCCTTGAAGACAAGGATATAATCATCACCCGTGAGGGTACTTATGAATTCACGGGAACTCTTGACGACGGAAGAATAATCATAAATGCCGTTAATCAGAATGTAGTTCTTATTCTGAACGGTGCAAATATTACATGTTCCAACGGCTCGGCGATTTATGTCTACCAAGCCGGAACGTGCACAATTCTTTTGTACGGTAACACCGAGAATACTATCTCTGATGGCACGAGCTATGACTTCTCGCTTTCGTTCTGCGATGAAGCTTCCGAAGAACCGAATGCCGCAATATTTGCAAAAGATGATTTAATCATAAGAGGCACCGGCTCACTTATCGTAAACGGCAACTATGCCGCCGGCATCATCGGCAAAGATACACTCAAAATAATCAATACCAATGTGACCGTTAGTGCTGTCGGCAACGGCATCAACGGCAAGGACAGCCTGACGATTCAGAATTCCACTGTTAATGTTACAGCCGGAAAGGACGCACTCCGCTCCACTAATGACACCGACGCAACTCTTGGATATGCAACTTTCACCGATTCAAATATCACTCTGACAGCCGGAAACGACGGCGTTCAGACAGAGACCGGGATAACAGTTTCAAACTGCTCAATCAGTATTGTCACAGCAGGCGGAGCATACGAAACCACGGAAGACAGTGCAAAGGGGCTGAAGTGTGTTCAAGGGTCTGTCACTATCGACAGCGGTAGCATTGTTATAGACAGCGCAGACGATTCGATTCATGCGGCTGGGGACATTGCAATTAACGGCGGAGTATTGAATCTCTCGTCGGGAGACGATGCCGTCCACAGTGACAGCTCGGTAACTGTAACCGGCGGAACAACTGTAATCTCCACATCAAGCGAAGGCTTGGAGGGCGAGAGCGTCCTCGTCAGCGACGGTACAGTTTACATAAATGCCAAGTCAAACGCTATCAATGCTTCAAACGAGGACGCAACGGACGGAAATGCCAATATCGCGGGCGGATATGTTTACATCAGCTCAAATGACGATACTATCGACTCCAAAGGCGATATCACAATCAGCGGCGGAACTGTTATAGTAAACGGCAATTCCGACGGCGGTCTCAAGTATGAGAATAACTTCACCGTCGATGGCGGGACTGTCCTTATGCTTGGTTACGCTTCAACTGCGAATAATCCGAGCTCTGCTTCTCAGAACACTATTTCAGTCTCGTTTGCAAGCGCAGTTTCCACAGGCTCTTATATCAGAATCTCTTGCGGAAGCGAAGAATTCGTCTTCAAAACCGCTAAGCCGGTTGAGAACGTTCTGTTCTCTTCTTCAATGCTCGTAACAGGTGAGACCGTTACCATAAGCTATGGCGGAACCTATAAGAACGGCGAAAGCATCGACAATATATGTACCGGCGGCACCTATTCCGGCGGAAGCGAACTGACACTCACCGTATCGGACGGCTTGACAATCTACGGATAATATATAAAATATCATATATGGAGGAATCATCATGACAGAATCAAGCGAAGCAACTAGCGTTGCTAAGAAAGTAATATTCAGTGGGATACAACCGACAGGCGTCTTCACCCTCGGTAACTACTTAGGAGCAATCAAGAACTGGGGACCACTTCAGGATGAGTACGACTGCATTTATTCGATAGTAGATGAACATGCACTGACGGTCAAGCGTGACCCTGCGACCTTCAGAAAGCAGACGATCGAGTGCTATGCACTTCTCTTGGCGTGCGGACTTGACCCCGAAAAGTCAATAGTTTTCATCCAGAGTCACAATCCCAATCATGCACAGCTCAGTTGGATTCTGTCCTGTTGCACTCAGTTCGGCGAGCTCACACGCATGACCCAGTTCAAGGACAAATCCCAAAAGCACCCCGATGACGTTAACGCCGGTCTTTTCAATTATCCTGTGCTAATGGCGGCTGATATTCTCGTCTATAATGCTGATTTGGTTCCTATCGGTGAGGACCAGAAACAGCATCTCGAGCTCGCAAGAAACATCGCTGTAAGGTTCAATCAGCGCTATGGCGACATGTTCACAGTTCCGGAAGCTTATATTCCGAAGACCGGCGCCAGAATCAAGAGCCTTCAGGACCCGACCAAGAAGATGTCTAAGTCCGATGATAATCCCAATGCCTGCATATTGATCTTAGACGATAAGGACACAATTATCCGCAAGTTCAAGCGTGCGGTAACCGACAGCGACACCGAGGTAAGATATGCCGAGGGCAAGGACGGCATCAACAACCTAATGACTATCTATTCATGCGTCACCGGCAAGAATATGGATGAAATCGAGAGCGAATTCTCTGGCAAGGGCTACGGTGATTTCAAGCTTGCGGTTGGCGAAGTGGTTGCAGACAGCCTGGAGCCTGTAAGAACCGAATATTCGAAGCTTATTGCCGATAAGGCTTATCTCAAGCAGTGCTATACCGACGGCGCACAGCGCGCTTTCAGACTTTCAAACAAGATTCTCACCAAGGCTTCCCGCAAGGTCGGCTTCGTTGATTACAGATAGCAAAGGCAGGTAACAAATACAATGAAATTAGGCATGGTAGGACTTCCTAACGTAGGAAAGAGTACACTTTTCAATGCGCTTACAAACGCCGGTGCTGAATCGGCGAACTATCCCTTTTGTACAATAGAGCCGAATGTCGGCGTCGTCAGCGTTCCAGATGAAAGACTTGACAAGCTCGCCAAGATGTATAACCCAACTAAATTCACTCCTGCAACGCTCGAGTTCGTCGACATAGCAGGACTCGTCAAGGGAGCCTCTAAGGGTGAGGGTCTTGGCAACAAGTTCTTAGCCAATATCCGCGAATGTGATGCCATCATCCACGTTGTCAGGTGCTTTGAATCGGACGATATAATCCATGTTGAGGGCTCTGTCGACCCGAAGCGCGATATCGAAACGATAGATCTGGAGCTTATATTTGCCGATATTGAAGTCCTCGAGCGTCGCCTCGACAAAGCTAAAAAGATGGTAAAGGGCGACAAGAAATATCAGGCTGATATCGACCTGACAGAGGCTCTGCTTGCTCACCTGACCGAGGGCAAACCCGCAAGAAGCTATCCCTTCACAGATGACGAAAGGGAAATGATTCGTTCGACCCCGCTTCTTTCCCAGAAGCCAGTCATCTATGCCGCAAATCTCTCGGAAGACGACTTCCGTGCAGACATCAATACCTCGAAGCACTACCTCACTGTAAAAGAAATCGCAGAAGCCGAGCATTCGGCAGTCCTGCCGATTTGCGCAGAAATAGAAGCCGAACTTTCCGACATGTCCGAAGAGGACAGACAGCTCTTCCTTGAGGATCTGGGCTTGGAGGTTTCGGGTTTAGACAGAGTAATCAAAGAGGGCTATTCGCTTCTGGGTCTCATCTCGTTCCTGACAGCAGGGAAGGACGAATGCAGAGCTTGGACGATAAAGAAGGGCACAAAAGCTCCTCAGGCGGCAGGAAAGATTCACACCGACTTTGAGAGAGGCTTTATAAGAGCCGAAGTAATTGCATTCAAAGATCTCGAAGCGTGTGGAAGCATGGTTGCCGCGAAGGAGAAGGGACTTATCCGCTCCGAGGGCAAGGAATACGTCATGCAGGACGGCGACGTCGTTCTGTTCAGATTCAACGTATAAATATAAATTTGCTTGCAAACAACAAAACCGTCAGGATTGATTTCCTGGCGGTTTTACTTTATGGCGTTCCCGAGGTGATTCGAACACCCGACCTACCGCTTAGGAGGCGGTCGCTCTATCCAGCTGAGCTACGGAAACATATCTGATTTTTGGTACCATGACATTATACATCATGCCCTCGAAAAAATCAATACTTGGAGCCAAATTATTTCGTTTCCTACATTTCGACAATATACTTGTCCCGACAGTGCTATTCTCGTATTATCAAGACAGAAAGGCTGATAGACGTGAAAAATGTACTCAGGGGACTTATATTTGTGACAATAGCACTCGTAGCATTTCCGATTATCACGGTGCTTATTTCCGAAGGCTCTGCATATTTCTTTCAAGCGGATGAAGAGACTGTAGAAGCTTTTGCGGACAGTTCCACCTCTGCTTATCCACTCATCGAAGAAGTCTATGTCTATGATATAACCACCGAAGCGGTAACAACGCTTTCTATCGAGGATTATCTTACATATTCGGTTTTGGGAACTCTTCAAATGGATGCAGAGCCTGAACTTATCAAAGCTCAGGCTGTTCTGATGTACACATATATTTTGGGCAGGCGTATTGAAGAAGAGTCAAATCCAACGGAAGACCTTTTCGGTTGTGATATCAGTACCGATATAAACAAATATGTCCGCCTTCTCTGCGAATCCGATTATATTGAAAAAGTCCGAAGTGCGGTCGGCGAGGTAGCAGGGGAGTACATCACCTATAACGGCAGTATCATAGCGCCTGCTTACTGCGTTTCAAACGGTGGCATAAGCGAGAGCGCATTGACGGTCCTGGGTGAAGACGTTCCGTATCTTCAAAGCGTTGTGAGCAATTATGACAGCGACTATATAACCGAAATCAGTTATACATCCGACGAGATTTTTGCAAGGACAACCACTCATGACGAAAGCATCACTTTGCTAGGTAACCCATCTGATTGGATAGTCATAACCGACACAACCGACACAGGCTATGTCATGGAGATTACTCTTGATAAAGACATAACCGTAACGGGCAAACAGCTTGCCTTTTGGCTTAATCTTCCGTCGGCGAGATTCACCGTGTCCTATTCGGAAGAATTCGACAGGTTCACCTTCAGCGTTTCGGGAAGCGGGCATCTCGTCGGGCTTTCGCAATACGGCGGAAACAAAATGGCGGAAGAAGGCTATAGCTACTTGGATATTATCGGCTTCTATTTCACTGGAGTCGAGATAGTTTCCTCCGAATAAAAATGCCGTAGGAGAATCCTGCGGCAATAATTATTGAAATCAGTACTCCGCTCCGTTGACAATTTCACTTACCTGAAGTGAAGAGATAGTGTAGCTTGGTCCCGTACTTACAACTGTACATGTCATAATCTTTTCAGGAGAGGCATCGGTAGAAGTCCAATTATTAATCGGCATATAGTAGGCAATCTGAATTGTGTAACCGTCATCGGTTGTCTCTATATCCTGAACAACAGCGTAATACGCCATGGAGCGAGGACTTACCGGAATCAAATACATTCCTGTGCTCTCGTCATATTCAAAACTCAGCTCTTCATCGCCGACGGTTCCGTGGGTATAGCTAAGCCCTGAACCGAACAGCTTGATGATTCTCGAATCAATCTCGAAGTAGGAAATCGAATAATATCCATTCTCAGATGTGTATGTTGAGGAAGGATTCAAAATAACGTCCCAGCAAGCCGCTGTTATGATAACGTCCTGATTCAGAAGAGATGTGTTCTCAAAGGAGGGAACATCAGCCGCCGAAAGAGGAAGGACAAGCCGCTCAAGAGAGCTTATCAGCGCCGAATTGTCGTTTTTTGACTCTGCATACGCATGATAATCTATTATGGCGGTAACGATTCCGAATATCGCAAAGCCGAGCACAACCAATCCGAAAACAGCCGTCAGAATCTGCGAAAGGCTTATATTGACAGCGGAAGTTTCCTGTTCATCCTCATTAACGCCGAGACTCTCGGTGTCCTCATCTAGAGCGTCGTCCAGAATTTCCTTGACCTGCTCGTCGAGCTCCTTGCGTTCTTTCTCAGCAGTCTCAGAAATCTCTTTGAGCTTCTTTTTCCTCTTGGATTTTTTATTGCCATCGTCCGTCTGCTTGGGTTCTTGTGCTGATTCAACCGGCTTTTCCTCGGGGATAGCTTCAATAATCCCTGCAGCATCCGCGATGCTGGTCAAATCATCGGTAGCAACCTGATTTTCAGTGCTTTCGATTTGCTGTTCGTTTCTATTATCTGTTTCTGTGCTCATAGTGAAACCTCAGTGCTATTCTCTTATCTGCCCATTACCCGTTATGATATACTTATAAGTTGTCATCTCTTTAAGTCCCATAGGTCCTCTTGCGTGAAGCTTCTGGGTTGAGATTCCTATTTCCGCTCCGAGTCCGAATTCGTAACCATCGGTAAATCTCGTCGAAGCGTTGACATAAACGGCGGCGGCATCAATTCTCTTCTGGAATTCCTCTGCGGCGGAAACGCTTTCGGTTACTATGCACTCGGAATGTCCCGAAGAATATTTCTGTATGTGCTCGATAGCTTCATATATATTGTCGACAACCTTGACAGCGAGAATATAGTCAAGGAACTCTTTTCCGTAATCTTCCTCGGTCGCCGGAACAACAGACTTTCCAAGAATCATCTGCGTCAATTCGCAACCTCTCAGCTCGACATGAGATTTGTCGAGCCTCTTTTTGAGTGCCGGCAGAAAGTCCTCTGCGATGCTCTTATGGACAAGAAGCGTCTCGGCGGCATTGCAAACCGAAGGTCTTGATGTCTTTGCGTTATCGACTATATCAACAGCCATCGGGATGCTTGCGGAAGAATCGACATAGATGTGGCAGTTTCCGGTTCCTGTCTGGATAACGGGAACAGTAGCATTCTGAATAACGGAATTTATGAGCCCTGCGCCGCCTCTCGGGATAAGCAGGTCAATAACCCCGTTTGCCTTCATCATCTGTTCGGATGACTGTCTTGTAACGTCCTCGACAAGCTGAACCGAATCCTTGGGAAGTCCTGCTTCGCTGATAGCATCACGCATAATCATCGCAAGAATTGTGTTTGTGTAAATAGCTTCTTTTCCGCCTCTGAGTATTACGGCATTGCCGCTCTTGATGCACAGAACTCCGGCGTCAACGGTGACATTCGGTCGTGATTCGTATATGATTCCGATAACACCCATCGGAACACTTATCTTTGTGATTTTAAGACCGTTCGGTCTTATCTCTCCGCCTTCGACAATGCCGACAGGGTCGGGGAGAGCCGCAACCTTTCTTACACCGTCAGCTATATCAAGAATTCTCTTCTCATTCAGATAGAGCCTGTCGGTCATGGTATCACTCATACCTGCTTTTTCGGCATTCTTGACATCAATTCTGTTCTGTTCCAAGATCTCACGCTTATGCTTTTCAAGAGAATCGGCAATAAGCATGAGTGCGGAATTCCTCAGAGTTACCGATGAGCAGGAAAGCTCCTTCTTCGCCTCAACAGCGTTTAATCCGATAGTTTCAAAATCCATACCTTTGTCACTCCTTCTTAGATGAGAACAGCGTTCCGATTTTCTTTCCGTCAAACACGTCGTAAAGATTGGTCGGGCGTTTGCCGTTTATAATCATCATATCTATACCTTCATTGAGCGCAATTTTTGCCGCTCTTAGCTTTGTCGCCATTCCGCCTGTTCCGAGTCCCGAGGCTTCACCGCCAGCCATCTCAAGGAGGTCGTCCGAAATCTCTGTAATCTCGGAGATAAGCTTTGCGTCGGGATTCTTCTTCGGGTCGGCTTCATAGAGCCCATCAATGTCAGACATTATGATAAGAGTATCGGCTTTCGTTATAACGGCGACAATCGCGGCAAGAGAATCGTTTTCACCAACCTCAAGCTCCAACTCATCAATAGCCACAACGTCGTTTTCATTGACAATCGGAATAGTGCCGCATTCAATAAGCTTTCCCAACGAGTTGATAACATTCTCTTTTCTCTCGTCGGTCAGTACAAACTTTGTAAGAAGCACCTGAGCGGCGATAATCCCGTATTCATTGAACTGCTTTTCGTATATGTTCATGAGCTCGCACTGCCCGACAGCGGCGCACGCCTGCTTTGTGGGAGTGTCCTTCGGACGTTCTTTGAATCCAAGTCTTGCCGCACCCAATCCGATTGCTCCCGATGTCACCAGAATCACATCGACGCCGGAATTCTTGATATCCGAGATTACCTTGACAAGCTCCTCAACATGGCGGATATTAAGCTGTCCTGAAGGGTGGGTGAGGGTAGAGGTGCCCACTTTTATGACTACTCGCTTGAGTTTATCTGACATAAGTATCAAAACCTTTTCTTTAAATTATCCTGCAACGTTGTTTGTGGGGTTGCCGCTTAGATACGCTTTTATGTTGTCCGCCACAAGCCCGATTAATCTTACTCTCGTTTCAATCGGAGCCCATGCCACATGTGGGGTTATAACGCAATTCGGAAGTCCGAGTAGGGGACAATCCGGCGATATAGGCTCAATTGTAAGAACGTCTATTGCGGCAGATGCAATCTTGCCGGATTTCAGAGCATACGCCAAATCTCTTTCGTTTATAACTCCGCCACGGGAAGTGTTCACCAAAAGTGCGGTCGGCTTCATCATCGAAAGAGTATCGGCATTTATGAGCTCCTTAGTACCCACATTAAGAGGGCAGTGCAGAGTTACAATGTCCGAATTTCTGAGAAGATCGGGGAAATTGCAGACGGTGACGCCACCACAATCGCTTGGCGTAGTTCTTGTATATACCAGAACTTTCATATTGAACGCCAGAGCTATCCTTGCAACCGCCCTTCCGATAGCTCCGTATCCGATTATTCCGATAGCTTTGCCCGAAAGCTCATTGAGAGGTATCTCAAAGTGTGTAAACAGTTTTGATTTGCCCCAGCTTCCGCTCTGAACATAGTCGTCATACTCATGAATCTTCGAAAAGTGATTGAGAATCAGTGCAAATGTATGCTGTGCAACAGCATCGGACGAGTACCCGGGAACATTGGAAACGACACATCCGTGCTTTTTTGCGGCATCTATTTCGATATTATTATAGCCGGTAGCAAAAAGCCCGATAAACTTTAAATTCGGACACTTTTCAAAAACATCCTCGGTGATCCTGCACTTGTTTGTAAGAACTATCTCGGCATCACCGATATTAGTTGCGATTTCATCAGGTGAGGTAAATCCAAAAACAGCAGTCTCCATAAGAGAAGTAAGCGGCTCAAGCGATACATCGCCGCTCGTAACCGTATCTGCGTCAAGAATTACAGCTCTCGGCATAGTCAATTCTCCGTTCATCAGGTATTATAATTGTCAAACGCCTGAGAGATTACGTTGTCATCGGCATCGTTTCCGGCAAGCTTCGAACGTTCAACCTTGACAGCTTGCTCAACATCCTTGAGGTCGTCGACATCTCCGCTGTCGCTTTCATCCGATTGTGAATCATCCTCAGTCTGATTCTTGGCGGCTTTTCTGTCCTGCAAGTGGAATACAAATATTGCGACCAGAAGTATTACTTCACAGACACCTATTACAGTGGCAGTCGTTGAATCGCCATAGAACTGCAATATAAGAGGCAAGTCACAGACCAAAAGCCAGAGAAAATCAACCATTTTCCGCTTTCTGATATAGAGCGCCACGAAGACAACAGTAGCAATTATGCAGAATACAATGTGCATATTCTTTGGAAGCGGAGCAAATCTTGATTGCAGAGAAGCAGTTAATACGATATCCATACTGATATTATCACCTTTCCTAAGCTGATAAGAGCATTGCGCATTTATAGTATTATAACATGGACAGCTCAAAATTGCAATACAAGATGTGAGTTTGTGGTAATAATGAACAAATCCAATTTCTTTATTGCCCAAAATTTCTATTTTATTTTGACTTTCAAAAATGTCCCCAATCTGTTGACATTTGTGTTTCTATCGTGTACTATATATTGTGTGATGAGTTTGTGACTGTAAGTGATTAATTCGTCAACAAAAGCAGGCGGAAATCTGAAATTCCTTCTGCAAAACCGAAAGGATTGATAAAAATGGAAAAACTTTTTAAGCTGAAGGAAAACGGCACTACGGTAAAAACCGAAATCCTCGCAGGCTTGACAACGTTCATGACGATGGCTTACATCATCGCTCTGAACCCCAACCTGCTGACGAATTTCGGCGCAGAGGGCACAGAGCTTTGGAATGGCGTATTCATGGCAACCTGTATTGCCTCGGGCGTTGGTACCATCTGTATGGCATTCCTCGCCAACAAGCCCTTCGCAATGGCTCCCGGCATGGGTCTCAACAGCTTCTTTGCCGTTGTAGTCGCTAATATCGCAACCTTGGCAAGTTGCTCATACCTTGAAGCATACCAAGCCGGTCTCTGCATAATCCTGATTGAGGGCGTAGTTTTCTTCTTCCTCTCCATCTTCAATATCAGAGATAAGATTGTTCAGGCTATCCCTGTTGGAATCAGGACTGCAATCGCTCCCGCAATCGGACTTATGCTCCTTAACATCGGCTTCGGTTCGAACGTAGGCGTATATGACGATGCCGGAAACTGCTATTATGTATTCAGCAACTTCTTCGGTTCTCTTACACCCTCTGTACTCAAAGACAGTATGGTAGGCGATACCGCATATCCGACAATGGTTCTCACTGTCGTCACAATCTTTGTCGGTCTCTTTGCGATGATTATCCTCAAGCATTATAATGTTAAGGCTAACGTGCTTTTGGGCATGCTCATCGGTGCGGTTGTATACTGGGCAGGAGAGGCTATTTTCCTGGGCGTTAATCCGTTCGCAAGCCTCGCAAGCGCATCGTTCCTTCCTGCCTTCGGCGACATGGCAGAAACAACACTCTTCAAATTCAACTTCTCGACCCTGTTTGATATCGGATGGTTCACTGTAATCACTCTTATCATCACCTTCTGCATGATTGACATGTTCGATACCATCGGAACTCTTGTTGGTACCGCTTCAAGAGCCGGTATGGTTGATGAGAACGGTAACATGCCTCAGATGAAGGAAGCCCTCCTTTCCGACTCAGTCGGTACTCTCGTTGGTTCAGCGACCGGTACTTCCACCGTTACCACCTTCGTCGAGTCCGCTTCCGGTGTTGAGGCAGGAGGAAGAACGGGTCTTACCGCACTCACAACCGGCATCCTCTTCCTGGCGTGCATGTTCCTTGCTCCTATCGCGGCTATAATCCCTGCGGCGGCTACGTCTTCTGCACTCATTTATGTCGGAATTCTCATGCTCTCCGGACTTAAGAATCTCGACTTCAGTGATTTCTCACAGCTTGCTCCTGCGGCAATCATGCTCATTGGAATGCCGATAACCGGTTCTATCGGTCACGCAATCGGCTTGGGTCTCATCACCTACACCGTAATCAAGCTCTGCACCGGCAAGTTCAAGGAGGTTTCCTGGCTGACAATCGTCATCTCGCTTATTTTCCTTATCAAGTTCTTCGTTGTAGCATAATCCACCTTTCTATATTATTTTTCATGAAAGATCGTCGGCAGTTTGCCGGCGATTTTTCTTTTCTCAGGATAAATCAATAATCTTCTCAGCTTTTGTAATTGACACGGTTACTTTTGTATGTTAATATAAACACAGATATAAAATTTTGGGAGGGAATACAATGCGTAAATTATCAAAAGCTCTTTCACTTGTACTGGCTGTGGCGTTATCTTTGTCTTCTCTATGTATAAATGCTTTTGCGGAAACCTTCGTCACGATAGATATGGACTCAACTTATCAGACGATTGACGGTTTCGGCGCATCCTACACATGGTACGGAGACTGGCTGACGACCAATGTAAACGCTGAAACCGGATATGACTGGATTTTCTGTGATACCGAGTTCAATATCCTGAGATTCAGGGATCTCAATCATGTAGGAGATGAATACCAGAACGCTCTCGACGGTTATCAGGCGTATTATTCTTACTATTCGGCGGCAGTAGAACGCGAAATCGAACCGATAGTTCTTGTTACAAGCTGGGGACAGTATGACCGTGACCTCGATTTTGTGGCATTCACCGAGCTTGATGACAACGGCTACACATATTACACTCTTGCCAAAGACGAAAACGGCGAATATATGTATGACGAATTGGCTCAGTTTTGCGTTGAATCGGTTCAACTCTTCTTTGACGCCGGAATTCCCGTTGACTACTTCTCGATTTCAAACGAAACCGAGTTGCAAGGTTTACAGATAGACGAAAACGGCAATGCAAGAGACGAAGCCGGGTTCTACTTCGGTGCTGACGAAGATGAGTATCACTGTGCCTATTGGAAGGCTCATCTCGCAGTTTACGAAGCATTTCAGGAAGCATTCGGAGAATATGCCCCGAGTATAACCGGTGCAGAGGTAATGGCTGACACTGCATCAAGACTCGAAGCGTATATCACGCCTCTTATCGAAAACGGAGGTGCCGATACCTTTGAAGTTATTGCACATCATCTTTACGGCAGTGACAATACCAAATCTTCATATTCCGCAGTTGCAGATCTCTACTATGGCGACTATACTCTCTGGCAGACCGAATGGTACTACAATGAATACATAAACCATGCAGAAAAGATGGCTAACGAGTTTATTTATGAGGGTATAAGCGCTTATCTCTACTGGAACGGCGTCTGGATTGCAGACACAGGTAACTGTCTTATCGAAATAGACAGCTCAAGTGAGAATGCTTCTATCTCGAGAAACGGCAATCATTACATAATGATGCACTTTTCAAAGTACGTCAAGAACGGCTATAAGCGTGTTGACGTAGGGAATGACTCGGACTCAACAATAGTTGCATTCAAGGCACCTGACGACTCAAGGCTTGTAATTATAGTCGTAAACAACACTGACGACGATGATGAAATTACTTTTGACTTAGGTGATGCCACAGTGACCGATTCGTTTGGTTACCAGACGATAGGTAACGAAAACAGATTCAAGTATTCCTACTGGAACGAGGTTTCCTATTCAGAAGTACGAAACTACATTCCGGCACAAAGCGTAACAACATTCGTTATCGACATGCCCGCAAATCCCGACTATGTTGAAGTGACAGTTGAAAAAGAAGCAAATCCGTTTGTTAAAACGCCATCAAGCAACGATATTGATGTCTGGTCGATAGTAGTAATTGCGTGTGGAATAGTTGCGGTTGTTGTAATAGCTATAGTCCTTATTGTTCCGACAAAGAAAAAGAAATCTTCTGCTGAAGACACCAACACTCAGGAATAACCTCACAAAATCAGGCGCCCAAAAAGCGGCTGATTTTTTTGAAAAATTTTTTTATTTGGATGCAATAATCGGGGAAGCTGATGTGTATTAGTGTTGAGAATGTTAAAAAGTCCTTGACAGTGCAACTCAATTATTAAGATTTGATTAAGATTTCTCCGTAAATATTGAAATTGAACGGAAAATAACCTATAATGTTTACAGCACAAGGAAGAAAGGAAGGAATAGTGGATGGATGACGGATTAAACTTCAACCTGCGTGAAGTATCAACAAATACTCCCGACAAGATTGCCGGGCTGGCGATCAGACAAACGCAAGCGAAAAATACAGCCGAAATTCCTGCGGAAAACGAATCCAAAAAGCCGGCAATAATAATTCAGGATTTATCGAAGGTTTTCGTAATCGGAAAAGAAAAAGTGAGAGCTTTATATAATGTAAACCTGACGATCTATGAAGACGAAATTGTCTGCCTTCTGGGAACGTCCGGCTCCGGAAAATCGACGCTTCTGAACCTGATGGCGGGACTCGAGAAGCCCACAAAGGGTTCGGTAACAATTTTCGGCGAACGAGTGGACAAGATGAGCGAGCGAAAGCTTGCAGTGTTCCGGCAAAAGAACATGGGCTTTGTCTTTCAGTCGTACAATCTTCTCCCAACTCAGAACGCCATAGATAATGTCAGTATGCCTCTGGCATTTGCGGGGGTCAAACGTAAAGACAGGACCAAGCGTGCCAAAGAAATGCTCCGGCTCGTCGGACTTGGGAAGAGAATGAAGCACAAACCAACGCAGATGTCCGGCGGTCAGCAACAGAGAGTTGGCATAGCGAGAGCGTTTGTAGCGAAGCCAAAGATAGTCTTTGCAGACGAACCCACAGGAAACCTTGACACAAGAACCACAATCGAAGTAATGGAAATGATGGTCTCTATGTCAAGAGAGAACCATCAGACCTTGGTCATAGTAACCCACGATGTCGAAATTGCGGCGTATGCCGATAAAATCTACCACATCACCGACGGAGTAATCTCCGACGTAGAAGATAACCGTTCAAAGCAAATAGCGGTCGGTTCCACGGAAGCCTCCGAAATAATCAAGGCTGCCGAGTCAGTATAAAGTAAGCAAAGAGAGGACAATGAATCATGAAAAAGATAATAAGCATTATGCTAAGCCTTTTACTCGTTATGAGCATTCTTCCGTTGGGAGTTTTTGCGGATGAAGACGGCGAAGACAACACCACAGTCAACAACACTCCCACAATCACCACTACATACGGCGTAACCATCCAGAATCCCACAGTCAGCAGTCAGTCGATAAACGCCGGTGACACATTCACAATAGGATTTACTCTTTCAAGTAATGCTACCCTGAACTATGAATACACCTACGGTACATATAGCTATGCCACCTGGGATTCAACCGCTCAGGTAACGGCTTCCGTATCGGGAACCGGTTTCAGCTTCGAGGGATACCTTGCCGAGCAGGAGCTTCACAGCGGCTACAATTCCGTAACCGTTCTTTCCGACAGCTCCCTTGAATCCGGCAGATATCAGGTTACCCTCACCGTAACCTGTACATCAAAATCGGGCTCGGTCGTTACCGATTCAAGAACCTTCAATATCGACGTTGAAGCTTCCGAAGTAACCCTCAACGAAGATAATGACACGCCAAGCTTCACCCTGACCGGAGCATCCATTCCCGAAGGCAAAGGCAAGTCAAATCTGTCAACCAAGCTTACATTAAGCTTGGAGAACAACACCGGCTACACCGCAAATAACGTCAAAGTCGTTCTTTCAAGCCTCGGAGGTCTCGTTCTCAATACCTACACCGACACCGTCGATTGCGGAACCGTTGTCGGCGGAGATACTATCACCGCAACATTCCCGGTCGTCTTCCCGGAATATCCGTCCGCTCAGCACACACTACAGGCAACGGTAACCTATACCGACACGAGCGGAAACGAGCACACTGAGAACTTCAATATCTACTTGAGAGCCACCGAAAAGTCAGAAGCAACCGAAGTATCGGGCGAGAAGTCTCTCGAACCAAAGGTTATCGTTTCCGGCTATACCATTGATGTCGACACAGTCGAGTCGGGAGAGGAGTTCACTCTTACCTTCACTCTCCGCAACACCAGTCACGACAAGGCTATCAAGAATATGACTGTCGATGTCGAGACCGCAAGTAGCAGTAATTCGACCACAAGCACCAATATCTTCTCAGCTATCGACGGAACAACTTCCTTCTACACAGAGGAAATACCAACCGACGGCGAAATGGAGTATTCAATCAAGCTTAAGACCAGTGCCACAGCCGGTGCGGGTACATATCCCATAACCATTCAATATGATTTCGAGTATGACAACGGCACAAACTACTCCGCAAGCAGTAACTCGATTACAATCAACCTGCAGGTTTCACAGGCTATCAAATTTGAACTTATGGAGTGGGATCCGCCGACGGAGTGTTATGGCTCTCAGGGCTGCAGTATCTACTTCCAGTTCTTCAATAAGTCTAAGACTGCAATGTCTAGCCTCACAATCGGTGTCGGCGGAGACTTCTACATGGCAACCGAATACTACGGCACCCTCAGTGCATCAAGCTATGACTATTTCAGCGGCATGATTTACCCGAATGACCCGGACGCAATAGGGGAGACAAAGACAGCAATCCTCACGTTCTCGTTTGAGGATGAGTCGGGTGCAGAGCACACCCTCGAATACGAATTCGATGTCCTTATATGTGAAGAGCAGGAGACAACCTACTTCGATGATTCAAGCTATATGGGCGATGATTATTATTTCGATGACGAGTTTGCTGTAGATGCAGATTCAAGCGACGTTTCAGAAAGCAGTCTCAGCACCGTTGCTAAGATTGCTATCGGCGTCGGAGCCGGAATAGTGGTAATCGTGATTATAGTTGTAGTAGTCGCTGTTATCAGGAACAGAAAAAAGAAGGCGCTTCTTGACGGTCTTGATGATGACGATGACGACGATGATGAATAAATTCCGCTTTTCCCTATAAGGAGGGATGACTGATTATGAGAAAAACGGATATCGTAAGATTTGCCCTTTCCAACTTTCTAAGACGTAAAGCCAGAAGTATGCTCACCGTCCTCGGAGTTGTAATCGGCACGGCGGCAGTCGTTATAATGCTTTCGATAGGCATCGGTATGAATAAGGGCTTCGAAGACCAGATAAGCTCCTATTCAAACCTTAAGCAGATAACCATCTATTCCTATGGCGGTTCGTATCAGTATGACGAAGACAGCGGTACATACGTCTATACAGAATCGAACGTTGTTCTTGATAACATCGCCATCGAAGAAATAAGCGAAATAGACCATGTTCAGGTGGTTTCCCCGTATTACTACTACTGGGGTTATCTCATAATGGACAACACCGAAAAGTGCTCTTCAATGTCGATTATAGGCATAGACGCCGCTTCAATGGCAGATATGGGCTATGAAATACTCTATGGCAGACTTCTTGACGAGAGCGATGTAGGGACAACCAACTTTGTAATGACCTACGCCATGCCTTTTTACTTCTACACAATGCGCGAGGAAGACGAGATATGGTGGAAGACGATAACAGAAGACGACGAATTGCCATTTAACCCTGTAGGCAGTAATCACACATACCAGTTTACATGGTATTGGTCCTATGGCGAAAGTGCTGTTGATACTTCAAAACCAAAGATTGATCTTGTCGACGGCAACTGCGTGGGTATACTTGCATATAACGAAAGCGGTAACTATGAGACTTATGCCTATATGGATGTAAACGGTGTTTTCAGCCTTGCCCTTGAGTTTGAGGAAAACCAAGCAAAGTATTATGGCTATGAATACACACCAACGGACATAGAAAGCACTGAGGACAACCGCCAGAATATCTACGATGAGGCGATCGTTCTGGTCGAAGATTCAAAGTATGTTCAGGGCGTGGAAGCCAAGCTCAACGAAATGGGCTATGAGACCTATTCTTCGATGGAATACCTGACCCAGCTTCAGGATCAGACCAAGTTCTTAAGAGCAATCCTAGGTGCCATCGGCGTCGTAGCGTTCATCGTAGCGGCCATCAGTATCGCCAACACAATGGTAATGTCCATCTACGAAAGAACCAGAGAGATAGGCATTATGAAGGTTCTCGGGTGCAAGCTTTCGGACATAAGAAGCATGTTTCTGATTGAAGCCGGCATAATCGGCGCTGTCGGAGGAGTTTTAGGCGTAATATTCAGCTATGGAGCCTCAGCGGCTGTAAACTACTTGGCAAGCGCAGGCGGAATGTCGATGCTCGGAATTGACGCCTCCACCTCTGCGCTTTCCGTAATTCCACCATGGCTTGACGGCGTCGCAGTGCTTTTGGCGATTGCAGTAGGTATAGTCTCAGGACTTTATCCCGCAATCAGAGCGACCCGCCTTTCAGCACTCGAAGCCATCAAGAACGAATAATTTTTGCCAGTCAGAGTCAGTACCTCTATCCATATATGTTTGCCGCACGGGGCTATCCACTCCGTGCGGCAATCTATTTCAAGTGATTTTTATAAAAAAGAGATTGAAAACCTACTGAATATATGTTATTATTAGAGTATCGAAAATACAGGTGGTACCGACTATGAAAATATCGACAAAAGGCAGATACGCTCTTCGGATGCTCGTTGATCTCGCCGAGAATCAGGGCGATGGCTATGTTTCCCTCAAAGACATTGCCGAAAGGCAGAACATCTCGAAAAAATATCTCGAGCAGATAGTCCCCGCATTTAACGGCGCAGATGTACTCAGGACCAACAGAGGATATCAGGGCGGCTACAGACTCTCCCAGACTCCCGACAAATACACGGTAGGGGAGATTTTAAGACTTACAGAGGGAAGTCTCGCCCCCGTTTCCTGCCTCGAATGCGACCCGATAGAGTGCAAACGCAAAGATATCTGCCCGACTCTCCCTGTCTGGCAGGGGCTATACAAAGCGATAACCGACTATCTTGACGGTATAACGCTACAGGACATCATGAATAACGAAAACCGCCTGCCGTAATCCAGCAGACGGTTTTGGTTTATTCCGCGAACATCGGAGTTGACAGATATCTGTCGCCGGTGTCGGGGAGAAGCACAACGATTACTTTTCCTTCGTTTTCGGGACGCTTTGCCAGGATAGAAGCGGCATGAACCGCGGCTCCCGAGGTGATTCCAACCAGTATTCCTTCGGACCTTGCAAGCTTTCTTCCGGCTTCATAAGCTTCATCTTCGGTGATGGTGATAATTTCGTCATATATGCTTGTGTCGAGCGTATCCGGCACAAACCCCGCACCGATTCCCTGAAGACCGTGCTTTCCCGCAACGCCTTTCGAAAGAACAGGGGAGCCCGCAGGTTCAACCGCCACTACCTTAACATCCGGATTTCTGCTCTTTAAGTACTTTCCGACACCGCTTACAGTTCCTCCGGTTCCGACACCCGCTACGAAGATATCAACCTTGCCGTCGGTGTCGTTCCAGATTTCGGGACCCGTTGTCTCAAAATGAGCTGTAGGATTCGCGGGATTCACAAACTGCCCGGGAATATAGCTGTTCGGAATTGACTTAGCAAGCTCATCAGCCTTTTCGATAGCGCCCTTCATGCCTTTGGAGCCGTCTGTCAGGACAATTTCCGCACCGTAAGCCTTGAGAAGGCTTCTTCTCTCAACGCTCATCGTTTCCGGCATCGTGAGAATAATTCTGTAGCCTCTTGATGCCGCAATCGCCGCAAGACCGATTCCCGTGTTGCCGCTTGTCGGTTCAATGATTACAGAGCCTTCTTTCAATTCGCCGCCTGCTTCCGCATTATCAATCATAGCTCTTGCGACTCTGTCCTTAACGCTTCCCGCAGGGTTCAGATATTCAAGCTTTGCGAGAATATCAGCGCAGTAATTGTCTGACTTCAAAAAGTTATTGAGTCTGAGCAGGGGAGTTCCTCCTACCAAATCGGTTATGCTGTTGTATACTGTCATCACATTTTCCTCCTTAGAGTTTTACTGAGTTAAAACCTATCAGCTTTGTAGGCATTATATCACAAGTTGCTATCTCTGTCAATAGGAAATCCAAAATAATTTTAATTCGACAGTCGGAGATAAAATGTATTAATTCCATTTCCTATTTCATCGCCCTCACACAATACATTCATAAAAGACAAATCTAAATAAGATAAAATAGAATTGACAGAAAAATCAGGAGTGATACTATGAGTTCATTTATTGAATTTGATAAAGTAACAAAGATATATAAAACAGGCGACGTTGAAGTAAAAGCCTTGTCGGAAGCAAGCTTTACGATTGAAAAAGGCGAGGTCTGCGTAATAGTCGGAGAGTCGGGAGCGGGGAAGACAACACTTCTTAATATCCTCGGCGGAATGGACACCCTTACAAGCGGAAATGTAATTATGGACGGTAACGACGTCGGCAGTCTCAAAAAAGACGACCTCGTCAACTATCGCCGCCATGATATCGGCTTTGTATTTCAGTTTTACAACCTGATACCGAATCTTACAGCACTTGAGAATGTCGAAATTGCCTCTCAGCTCTGCAAAGACCCGATCCCGGCAAAGGAAGCCTTGACGGCTGTCGGGCTTTCCCACAGACTCGAGAACTTCCCGGCACAGCTTTCCGGCGGAGAACAGCAGAGAGTTTCTATAGCCCGAGCACTTGCCAAAAAGCCGAAGCTACTACTATGCGATGAGCCTACCGGCGCCCTTGATTATGAGACAGGTAAATCCATCCTAAAGCTCTTGCAGGATTGCTGTCGTAATGACGGCATGACAGTTGTCATCATAACTCATAACTCTGCTCTTTCAGCAATGGCGGACAGAATCATTCGTGTCAAGAGCGGAACCATTCATTCGGTCAAGCTGAACGACCATGTCGTTCCCGTCGAGAATATTGAGTGGTGACAGACCGATATGAAAAAAGCTTATAGTAAAAACATCAGAAGAAGCATAGCCGGGAGTATGGGCAGATACATAGCCATAATGCTCATTATCATGCTCGGAGTTGCTTTCTTTGCAGGGCTCCGGCAGACCTGTTCCTCAATGCTCGCAGTCGAATTTGAGTATCTCGAAGAGACTAAGCTTTACGATCTGAGACTTATTTCAACCATAGGCTTCGAAGACGAAGATATCGAAGAGATTTCGGAAATAGACGAAGTAGAAACCGCAGTCGGCTCAATAAATGCCGATTTTATCACCCAAATAGGCAGTGATGAATACGTCTATCACGCGATGATGCTGACTGAGGGTGTAAACGAGCCTCAGCTTATCTCGGGTCGTATGCCGGAATCAGCGAACGAAGGCCTTGCTGACTCACAGGAATTCTCGGAAGATGACATCGGCACAACCATAGTCATCTCTGACAGCAACGACGAAGACACTCTTGATACGTTTGCATACACCGAGTATACAATAGTTGGAATCTGTCGCTCACCGTTGTATCTGGACATCTCGAGAGGCACAACGTCCTTGGGAAGCGGAAGTGTTACTGGCTTCATAATCATCCCCGAGGAAGGCTTCAACAGCGAATACTACACGGAAGTATACGTTACAAGCACCGAGAAATACGACCCTTATACCGACGAGTACAACGACATGATAGACTCGTTTTCTGAACTCGTAGGGGATGAGACCGAAGCAATAATAAATTCCCGCTTTGACGGAATCGTTTCAGATGCCGAAGCCGAAATCGCAGACGCTGAGGCTGAGCTTGAAGAAAGCAGAGCAGAAGCCCAGCAGGAGCTTGACGATGCTTGGGCGGAGCTACAGGACGCGCTTACAATCCTTGAAGAGTATGAAAGCCTTGGAATCCACCTTGAAGATTCTTGGGCTGAGTATTACGACGGTCTTGCAGAATACGAGGATGGTGTTGCAGAGCTTGAATCTGAAGTAGCCGATGCTGAGGCTGAAATCGCTGACGCAAGAGCCGAGCTTGGCGATCTTGAAGAGCCCGAGCTCTATACCTTCACAAGAAGTATCAATTCGGGCTATGTGACATTCGAGAGCGACTCGCTGATTGTCAGCAATGTCGCAAGGCTTCTCCCGATATTCTTCTTCCTGATTGCGGCACTCGTATGCTCAACCACAATGACAAGAATGGTAGACGATGAAAGAACCCAGATAGGAATACTGAGCGCTTTAGGCTACGGTAAGGGTGCAATACTTTCAAAGTATATAATCTATTCCGGAACTGCTGCCGTGATAGGAAGTGTAGTCGGATATTTTGCCGGAAGCTTCCTGTTCCCTCTTGTTATAGTCAAAGCGTATACCATACTCTATAACATCGAAGGCTTTGTTTACATATTCAATGCGGGATATTTCGCAGTGTCGCTTGTGCTGTCGCTTCTGTGCTCTGTGGGTCCAACTGTTATAGCCTGCCGAAGCGCTCTCAAGTGCCCACCGGCAAACCTTATAAGACCGAAATCACCACCTGCAGGAAAGAGAATATGGCTCGAGAGGATAACACCAATCTGGTCACGTCTCAAGTTCATGCATAAGGTAACCGTCCGCAACATTTTCCGATTCAAAAAGAGAATGGTAATGATGCTTATGGGAATTGCCGGATGTACGGCGCTCGTCTTCACTGCCTTCGGAATCAATGACTCAATCGCCAATTTGGGTAACTTCCAGTTTGACGACATTCTGACCTATGATATCTCAGTTAATTTCTCTGACGAGATTACAGAAGAGGATCTTGCAAACATTTCCGATGAGCTTTCAGGCACAATTTCCTCTCAGGCAACTTCAATGTCCTATTCGACAGACGTCAGCGCCAATGATGTCTACAAGACTGCGTACTATATCATCTCGGATGATGAGCATTTCAGCGATGTGATAAGTCTCCACTTAGATGATGAGGAGATTTCACTGCCTACCGATGGCGGGGTTCTGGTTTCGGAAAAGCTTGCTTCAATGCTCGGTGTTGATGTTGGGGACAGCATTACCGTCTATACCACCGAAGGCGAAACAGCTGAAGCCACTGTTTCAGGACTCGTAGAAAATTATGTACAGCACTATATCTACATGACCGGCGAAGCCTATGAAGAGATTTTCGGAGAAGAATATGAGCCTTCAACACTTATGCTCAGACTCAATGATGATGCCGACGATTATAGTGTTTCCGCGGCTCTTCTGAACATGGATGGCATTTCCACCGTTACCGTTGTAAACGACACAAGGCAGATGATCGACAACATGATGCAGAGTCTCAACTATGTTGTCCTGCTGATTCTTCTCTGTGCCGCCGCACTTGCTTTGATAGTCATGTTCAACTTAGGAAATATCAATATCTCCGAACGTGCAAGAGAAATTGCCACTATCAAAGTTATCGGTTTCCGAAAGAGTGAGACTAATGATTACGTTTTCAGAGAGAATATTGTTCTCACTCTCATGGGAATAGTCATAGGATTACCTCTTGGAGTACTCTTACATGCGTTTGTCATGTCTCAGATAAGAGTTGACATGGTCTCGTTCAAAGTAATTATAAGCCCATGGAGCTTCGTATTCACGGTTATACTTGTAGTACTGTTTGCAATTATAACCGATCTGATATTGCGAAAGAAGATATCAGCCATTGATATGGCGGAATCCCTTAAATCGGTCGAATAAAGATTACATAAAAAATATCGGAGCCGCTAAAATACGACTCCGATGTTTTTGCGGCTTGGGATACCGCCAAAGGAAAGAATATGATTGAAAGTGGTGCTTGCTAATATTATGGAGTGTGTCAGCCCTTGGCATTAGCCTCCGCTTTTTTCTTCTGAACCTCGTCCCACAGCTTATCCGCTGTAGGTGTCCAGTTCTCGGCGTAGCTTTCACACTTGTCGCAAAGATGATCCGCACTCTCGTAGCTTTCATAGTCGGTGCTCTTTGCTTTTGTTTCTTTGACCATGGCTCTCAGCTTTTCGGGATTTTCAAGCATCGGGCAAGGTCTGAACATGTTATCATTAAACGGCTGATTATCATGGTATGCCTGGAAGATGGGACTCCTCAGTGCATCCAGAAGCGTGCAGTCGTGAATATTGACATTTGAATAGTGGATGAATACACAAGGCTCAACATCGCCCTTTGCATTGATGTGTAGATACTTTCTGCCGCCGGCGATACAGCCGCCGATGTACTGCGCATCGTTCTGGAAGTCGATACTGAAGATAGCCTTTGAACTGCGATAATCTCTAATTCTTCTGCATACTTTTTCACGCTGTTCGGGAGAGGGAAGAAGCTCTGTTACTGCGCCATTTCCGACAGGCATATAGTGGAAGAACCAGATAAAGAGTGCTCCTGCATCTATAATCATATCAAAGAATTCTTCGCTTGTGATATCATCGCAGTTATGCGATGTGTAGCAAGCAGAAATTCCGAACGGAAGCTTGTTATCCTTCAACAGCTTCATAGCGTTATGAACCTTATCATAAACGCCTTCGCCGCGTCTCGAGTCGTTGGCATCCTCAAAGCCTTCAAGGCTGATAGCTGGAACAAAGTTCTTGACTCTGAGCATCTCCTTGCAGAAATCTTCGTCAATAAGCGTACCGTTTGTGAACGCAAGGAACTCACAATCGGGATTCATCTCGCAAATTTTGATCAAATCGTTCTTTCTTACCATAGGCTCGCCGCCTGTGTAGATATACATGTAACAACCAAGCTCCTTGCCTTGCTTTACGATAGAATCTATCGTTTCGAGGCTCAGATTGAGCTTGTTTCCGTACTCAGCCGCCCAACAACCGGTACAATGGAGATTGCATGCCGACGTGGGGTCGAGAAGAATCGCCCAAGGAACATTGCAGTTATACTTTTTCGACATCTCCTGCTGATAGGCGTAGCCGTCTATACTGTCATTAAGAAGCAAATTTTCGAAAACAGCTTTACGAACGCCCGGGTCAAGCTCATACATTTTCATCATGAGCTGATACCAGTTGTTTTTTTCTTCGACTGCTTTTTTGATAATTGCAATCTGCCTCTGGAATGTCTCTCCGTTATAGCTCTTCTCGAGCATATTAACGAGCTTGGGAATATTCTCTTCGGGATTTTTCTCGAGGTAGTTGAATGCTTGCCTGATTCCGAAATTCTTAAGAAGATTTTTCTTCATTTATATCTGTCCTTTCTTGTGTGCAGAGTATTTCTCCGCTTTCTTTTATATTATTTTAGTTCAAGCAAAGAAAAAAGTCATTGGACACAAAAGCACAAAGTGTGGTAAAATCGGACCTCACAAAAAAGTGTTACTTTTCGGGACAAAACAGTTTATTTGCCCGTGTTTAAAAAAAGGACAGCAGTTTATAATTAGTACGTCTGAATTTTGTTTGAAAGAGGGTTTCTTATGGAACAGAAAACAACTCAAAGCAACGCAAAATCTATTATCGAAGCATATGTCGGCAAGAAGCTTGAAGCCATGCGCGACAATCCCGACAGAGAATCAAGAAATCTCGTCGATCTGGCACTCGGTCTCTCCGCAGGGAGGTTTCAGAAGCATTTCCTGAGCATAGCTCATTCCATGCTCGAAGACGAGAACAGCCCTTATTACGCACTTATTCATGATGCAATCAAAAATGTGGGAACGGCAAATATCCTAAAATTCGGAATGAACATCGGCTACAACAGCTTTACTGCCGGTGCAAGAACAATAAGAAATCTTGAAAAAGAACGTGGTTATAATATCCCGTGGGTCATAACATTCTATGTTAATAACAAATCATTCTCACTGGAAGCATACACTGAAGCAATCAGACAAGGAAAGAAGATGGGAATATACACCTACGTCTTCTTCTGCGGAAGCATTCCCGGAAAGCTCATGGAGATATTCGACGATGAGACGGAATGTGCTTTTATGCTGTTTTCGGACGCCGAAAATATCGAAAAAGAGATATTGTCACAGGCAAGCGAAATCAAGAATCTTATGTTGTGTGTCAAGTATTCCGATTCAGCGATTGCAGTATGTGAGGATTTGAGAAGTAACAAAGCTCTCTACTCGTTGTGGTATGAGTACGATAAGAATCCTATGTGTGAGAACCTTCTCAACACAGCGGATGAGCTTCATCCGGTACTGACTTTCTTTGTCAGAACCGGTGATGATTACTCAGGTTATAGTGACGTTTACAAAGAAGTATGCGAACTCAGAGACACAAGAACTGCCGCAAGCACTCCCATGGAATTCTCGGGAACATGCAGAATGGTTGATGAAATAATTTCAGATGATTCTTGCATCGCTGTATTCGACGAATCCGGCAAGCTGATTTCCGTTTGTAACTCCGAACGTGAGTATAATTTCAGAAATCAGGCGCTTGCAGAGATTTTTGAAAAGTGCTATCCTAAAGCAGTCAAGTAAAAACTGAAAGAGGGAAATATTATGAAAACGGGTATTGTCGATGTCGGCGGCGGAATGAGAGGTATCTACGCCTGCGGCGTTATGGACTATTGCATGGAGCATGGCATAAACTTTGACTTGGGAATCGGTGTTTCTGCCGGTGCCGCAAACATCTGCACGTTTCTTGCAGGACAGAAATGCAGAAATTACATGTTCTACACTGAATATAATGCAAGAAAAGAATCTATGAGCCTTTCTAATCTCGTCAGGAAAGGCTCATACATAGATATGGACTATATTTACGGAAAGCTCAGTAATGCGGATGGGGAGTATCCCTTTGACTTTGATGCCTTATTGGCTAACCCCACAGAGCTATTGGTTGTAGCCGAGAATGCAATAACCGGCGAAGCAAAATACTTCACCAAGGACTATATCAGTCAGGACAATCTCGACATAGTGAAAGCCTCCTGCTCAATTCCATATGTCAACAAACCGTACTATGTTGATGGCGAGCCGTACTTTGACGGAGCCCTCGGAGACCCTGTTCCGGTTGAGAAAGCAATCTCTATGGGATGCGATAGAGTGGTTCTGATTCTCAGTAAACCCCGTGATGTCTTAAGGCTTCCGAAGCGCGACATTGCAATAGCAAAAAGAATCAGAAAAGAATATCCCGTCTCTGCCGAAAGAATCAGCGGCAGAGCAGACCACTATAATTCTCAGCTTGAAACGGCAAAGAAATTAGAGGCAGAGGGCAAGGTTCTCATTCTTGCTCCCGATGACACCTGCGGTGTCGACACTCTGACGAAAGAAAAAGAACCCCTTGATAAGCTTTATCAGAAGGGGATCAGAGATGCAGAAAAAATCCCGCCGTTCCTGGCTTAGCCTGAACGACGGGTAAAAATTCAGTTTTCCGGAGGAAGAATCTTGTCTGATATTTTTGAAAACGAGCGAGCGCAGGACGCAATCTTCTTTAAGAACTCGTCAGGTGTGTCACATTTCTTTGAAGTAAGCCATCTTTCGATTGTGCAAGCAAGAGCGTCGGCATAAAAATTGAGCTGAAAGTCTTCACATTCGTTCAAAAGCTCGCCAAAGCTCGAGCGCAACGTTACACGAAGCATTTCTCTGAAGTGGTCGGAAAACGAGTTCTGACCTTCAATTTGAAGCGCAGGCTTGTAGAACTTGCGGTTGTCGTAAAGGTAATAGCAGAGAACATCAAAAAGTTCCCAACTCGTCTTTGCTGAGTTATCTCTGACGAGAAGCAAAAACTCGGAATCGAAAACCCAGTTTACAAGATCATACTTGTCCTCGAAATGATAATAGAAGCTTTTTCTGTTCATCCCACATCTTTCACAGATATCGGTTACACTGATTTTTGAAAAAGGCTCTTCGGTCATCAATTCTTTCAGCGAAGATGCAAGAGCACGCTTTGTGATATTCGAATCTGCCACTCATATTCCTCCCTTCGTCGCAATGTTACTATTGTACTAAAATTTCGACAACTTTTCAAGTACCATGTGTCAAAGAATCACGGACAAACTATTGCTTTTGTCCAAACAACAAAGGAGAAATTGTATGAAACTCGATTGGAAAACCTGTTTCAAAGTTGTAGTCACCGTAGTTATAACATTTCTGGTAATCCACTTCGTTGACAGCATATTTGCGGCTTTGGGCATTGCTATGAACGCCCTCAATCCGCTTATCGCAGGGCTCATAATCGCATATGTAGTAAATATCCCAACTAGCTTTTATGAGCGGCACTATTTTCCGAACAGTGAGAAAAGCTCTGTGACAAAAAGCCGCAGACCGGTCTGCATGCTCTTAGGCTACCTGACTATAATTCTCGTTATCGTTTTGGCGCTTCTGCTCGTAATTCCGCAGTTCGTTTCCTGCATCAAGACCTTCATAGATCAACTTCCGTCGCTGGTTCTTTCAATCCTTGAGAACAAGACGGTCGTGGGACTCCTTCCCGACAGCATTATAGAATGGCTCGAAGGTATAAACTGGAATGATATTGCTTCAAATGTTAGCAGTATTGCTGGAATCATCTCACTTCTTTCGGCGAGCATTGCCGATGTTCAGGGAACTGTAGATACTGTTACAAGCGTCGCTCCTACTGTAGTATCGGTTTTGTCAACATCCTTAATTGGAATAGTATTTTCCGTCTATTTCCTGTCCGCAAAGGATAAGCTTTTAGCACAGTTCAAGAGGCTTGCAGACGCCTATCTCAAGCCCAAGTGGCACGACAGAATTTATTATATCTTGGGAACTCTCAACGAAAGCTATCACGGCTACATCGTTGTCCAGTGCACGGAAGCGGTTCTTTTGGGAACTCTCTGCACCATAGGCATGCTGATATTACAGCTTCCGTATCCCACCATGATAGGTGCGCTGATCGGATTGACTGCACTCATTCCTATAGCAGGAGCATGGATAGGAACGATAATCGGCGCATTCATGATACTGACAGTGAGCCCGATTCAGGCATTGATATTCATCCTTTTCATTCTGGTTCTGCAGTTTGTCGACAACTATTTCATTTATCCGAGGATAGTAGGCAAGTCAATCGGTCTTCCGTCTGTATGGGTACTCGCCGCCGTCAGCGTGGGAGGAGGAATATTCGGAATTCCCGGAATGCTCATTTGCGTGCCGTTGTTCTCGGCGATATACAAGCTTTTAAAGACAGATGTCGATAAGAGAAACGGCGAAAGTGGGGAAGCGGGCGAGGTCCCAGAAATTGAGACGATTGAAAACGCGGATACGTGAATATAAAACAAAAAATCCTCTTCCGAGGATTTTTTTATTGGTGGACCCGATGGGACTTGAACCCACGCTCTCCGCGTTGCGAACGCGGCGCTTTACCAACTAAGCCACGAGCCCGTATCAACGAGAATTATTTTATCTCTAAATGCGCCGTTTGTCAAGTCATTTTTGAGATTTTTCTCGTTGAATTTGAATTTAAATGCGTCCGATGCATCAGTCTTTGTCTTCGTCCTCGTCTTCGTTGACCTCTGGAGGAAGCTTTTTGACGATTGCGTAGTCAATCATGTGATCCTTTACATTCTTGACGTCAATCGCAAGCCCGCAGGATTCGCACTGGAAGCTTTCGCCCTCCTCGGGAACTCTGCTTATAATCTCGCAGATAAATCCGCTGAACGTGTCAAACGTGTCGGTCGGGAGCGATACCCCGAGAGCTTCCTCAACCTCGTCGAGCTCGGCACAGCCCTGGATGCACCATGTGTCTTCGTCAAGCTCTGCGATGTCGTCAGGCTTCGGGGGAGCTTCTTCCTCTTCAAGCTCGCCGACGAGCTCCTCTATAAGGTCGTGAAGAGTAACAATACCCGACATTCCGCCGTATTCATCCAGGACTACGGCAAAGTAGTTTCTAGATTTCTTCATCTCGGCAAACAGAGCGTTCGCACGCATTTCCTCGGGAACAAAGAACGGCTTGTTGACGGCATGCTCCATCATGTAGTCGATGCTTCTGTCCTCGGAACGGAAATAGTCCTTGGTGTCAAGAATTCCGACGACATTATCTGGCGAGTCCTGACATACAGGATAATATGAATGTCGGCTCTCCATAATCGTTTTTGCCCATGCGTCTTCGCCGTCCTCGATATAGAGGAATATAACATCTCTGCGACGCGTGCTGACCTGCTCGGCGGTCATGTCGGTGAAATCGAAAACGTTATTGATAAGCTCGCTTTCTTCCTCCATAATGGTGCCTTGCTCGTTGCCTTCGGCAAGCATCAGCTTGATTTCCTCTTCGGTTACAACGTCATCATCGCTGTTGGGGTCGATTCCCAGAATTCTGAGAACCCCATTGGTTGACTTTGTGAGTAACCAGACAAGCGGTGCACATATCTTCGACATGACATACATTACTCCGGAAAGCCCGAGAGCAATCTGCTCTGTTTTCTTCATCGCAAGCCTTTTAGGGACAAGCTCGCCGAAAACTATGCTGAAATAGGTCACAAGAAGCGTCACGATAACAAGGATAACGGGGTAGAGAACAGCTCTTGTAACCGGAATCCCAACGCTTATGAGTGCCTCTGTAAGAGGGTCCGCAAAGTTGTCAGCGGCGATAGCACCGCCGAGCAAGCTTGCCAAGGTTATTGCAACCTGAATCGTTGCCAGGAATTTGGACGGCTCCTCAGTAAGCGCAAGAAGCTTCTTTGCTCTTTTGTCACCATCCTGAGCCATCTGTTTAAGCTTGGTGCCGTTCATGGAAATAACGGCGATTTCGGCACAGGAAAAGACGGAATTAAACGCTATAAGTAATATTTGCAATATAATTGCCTGAACCATGATTAGTATAAGATCCTTTCGTAAAAACAGTATGAAACACAAAAAGGCACAGCCTTTCACAACGTTGTGAAGACCATACCTACTCAATCATTCTGTTTAAAACGACGCAAGATGCTACTATATACTCAGTATTGTGGTCACAATCCCCATCGGAACTGTCATCCATCAAGTCTCACACTCCTAATAAATACTCGCCGAAAATATCCGGTTGCGATAAATATATCATATTCTCGAAGTGTTGTCAATAGGGAAACGGGGGACAAATGAACTAATTCGAGCAAAGATAAAAAAATAACCTCCGAAAAATCGGAGGTTGGCGCGCCCGGGGGGATTCGAACCCACGACCTACCGGTTCGTAGCCGGGCACTCTATCCACTGAGCTACGGGCGCATTTGCAAGCGGTATTCCGCTCACAGTTAGATATAATAACACACCGGCTTAAATTTGTCAAGGCTTTTTTCTTCAAATTCTGTACCAAAAACATAACCGCACAACTGTCACATTTTGTACCTCTATTTACTATTGCAAATAAGAAAGCTTTTTGATATAATAGGACAAGTAGTATTATTCCGTATAAGCTACGGGACATATTGCTTCTGAATAATTATGAAATAACTATTTGTGTCTGCGCAACGCATTTTACTGATAAGGAGAAAGATAATGGCACCTACAAGAAATACTCAGCTGAGTCTGCCGTGTGTCGCAACAAGAGACTTTATCGTCATGCCTCATATGTCTTTGAAGTTTGACGTTATGAGACCGAAATCCGTGGCGGCTCTCCGGGAGGCACTCCTCGGCGACAGACTCGTTTTCATGACCGCACAGAAGGACATTAACATCTCAGACCCCGCAGAAAATGATATCTACAAAATAGGCACAGTATGCGAAATAAAGCAGATTATAAATCTAAGCGAAGGAGCTTCGAGAGTCAGGGTAGAGGGTCTGTACAGAGCCAAGCTTCTCGAATATTCCGACGACGGAATCAGCCTTCATGCGGTTGTCAAGCCGATGAAAAACTATGGCAAGGATAAAATCCCCGATGAGGAGATTGACGCCTTCTGCCGTGTCGTAAAGGCGGCGTTTGAGGCTTACTCTTCGGTCGTTCCGAGAATGCCTGATGAACTCAAGCATGCTGTCATGACTGCAGACGACCCTGTAACACTTTTTGAGAGCATAGTCTTCAATATTCCGATGCTCACCGAAGACCGTCAGCAACTTCTGGAGGCTAACACGCTCAGTGAAAAGCTCTCAATAACCCTGGCTCTTCTCACAAGAGAGACTCAGGTATTGTCAATCGAGAACGATATACATACCAAGGTCAGCGAGGCTATAGACAAGGGTCAGAGGGAATATTATCTCCGCGAAGAACTCCGCATCATCAAGGACGAACTCGGCGAAACCGACGATATCGACGAAGAGGCGGAGGAATATGCCGAAAAGATATACAGCCTCAAGCTCAACGAAGAATGCACCGAAAAACTCATATCCGAGGCTGAAAGGCTGATGAAGATGCCCTACGGCTCTCAGAAGGCGGCTGTAATAAGAAGCTATCTCGATACCGTTCTGGAGCTTCCGTGGAATGTTGAAACGGAGGATAATCTTGATATAGAGAAAGTATCCGCTCAGCTCGACAAAGACCACTATGGCATGAAGAAGGTCAAGGAAAGAATTCTTGAACTCCTGTCTGTCAGAGCGCTCAACAGCGACGTAAAGGGTCAGATTATCTGCCTTGTCGGACCTCCCGGTGTCGGAAAGACTTCAATCGGCAAGTCCATTGCGGACGCTCTCGGAAGAAAGTATGTCAGGGTCTCTCTCGGCGGAGTCAAGGACGAAGCCGATATAAGAGGTCACAGAAAGACCTACATAGGCTCAATGCCCGGAAGAATCATAACAGCCGTCAAGCAGGCAGGTTCAAGTAATCCTCTCATACTTCTTGACGAAATCGACAAGATGGCTAACGATTTCAGGGGAGACCCTGCAAGCGCAATGCTCGAGGTTCTCGACAGCGAGCAGAACAAGGAATTCAGGGATCACTATATCGAGCTACCGTTTGATTTGTCTCATGCTATCTTTGTGACCACTGCAAATAACATAGACACTATCTCACCCCCGCTTCTTGACAGAATGGACGTTATCGAGCTTCCGAGCTACACTCGCGAAGAAAAGTTCGAGATAGCAAAACGCCATCTCGTTCCGAAGCAAGTTAAACTTAACGGCTTGAACGGCAATAAAATCCGCTTCACGGATGCGGCACTCTACGAGCTTATCGATTACTACACAAGGGAAGCTGGCGTCAGAAGCCTCGAACGTCTTCTTGCGACAGTCTGCCGTAAAGCCGCAAAGGAAATCGTAACAGGCGAATCCCATAGAGTTACTGTCTCTCCCGAAATGATAGAAAAGTACCTCGGTGCAAGAAAGTACCTGGGCGACCTGAAATCGGATAAGTCTCAGGTCGGCGAAGTCAACGGTCTTGCATGGACTTCCGTCGGCGGCACTCTGATGCCTCTTGAAGTTCTCTCGGTTCCCGGCAAGGGAGCAATAGAGCTTACAGGCTCTTTGGGCGATGTCATGAAGGAAAGCGCGAAGATCGCCGTGACATATGCAAGAAGCGTTGCTGATAAATACGATATAGACAGTGACTTCTACCAGAAGCGAGATATCCATATCCATGCACCGGAGGGTGCTGTTCCGAAGGATGGTCCTTCTGCCGGTGTAACACTTGCAACGGGGATAATCTCCGAGCTTTCGGGGCTCAAGGTCCGCTCGGATGTAGCTATGACCGGAGAAATAACGCTTCGCGGAAAAGTCCTTGCAATAGGTGGACTCAGAGAGAAAACAATGGCGGCATACAAAGCCGGAATCAAAACAGTCATCATTCCAGCCGCCAACAAGCCCGATCTTGAAGAAGTCGACGCCAAGGTCAAGCAGGGATTGGACTTCGTCTTTGCCGACACTATCGAAGATGTCCTCGATGTTGCGTTAATTCGGGAACAGACTGAACAGAGGAAGGCGATAAACCCGGCGGCTTTCAAACAGGTTGAGAAAACTCCCGTGGGGGTGCGACTCGATGGGAAACGATAATCATCGCTTCGATAACGCGGAATTCTACGCGGCATACGGTACGTTTGAACAGCTTCCGAAGCCGGAAAAAACTGAAATCGTCTTCGTCGGGCGTTCAAATGTCGGTAAGTCCTCGCTGATTAATAAGATTTTCGCAAGAAAATCCCTTGCCCGAGTCAGCTCCGAGCCTGGAAAAACAAGAACAATCAACTTCTACCGCCTCGGGGAGATCTATTTCGTGGATCTTCCCGGGTACGGTTATGCAAAAGTCTCAAAGTCCGAAAAGGCGAGATGGAATAAACTTATTTCCGGATACCTTTCCGACCCCGAGCGTGATATCGGAATAGTATTTTTGCTTATAGACATGCGGCATCCGCCGACTGCGAACGACATTACGATGATAAACTTCCTTATCGACACCGAGCTTCCGTTCTGCATTGTCCTGACTAAATCGGATAAGCTGAACAAATCCGAGAGGGCGGCACGTCTTGAAGCTCTGAAGGATGAAATACCTTGCTTTTCACAGATAACCGTAATTCCGTTTTCAGCATTGTCCGGAGAGGGAACAGAGGAAATCAGGGAAGTTATCGAAGAAGTTACGGAAAATCAGGACTAAAATTTCGTCAATCTTTCACAAATATATTGATATAGGTCTTTACTTTTTACTTTCAGTATGTTAAAATGTGTTTGTACGAAATACAAAATCGAGATTTTGAACAAGACATTGAAAAGGTGATAACATGAATCCAAAATCCAACAAAAAGCATATCGAAGACCTCTATGCGGCTATCCTTACTCTCGAAACTCGTGACGAATGCGAGCAATTCTTCGCAGATTTGTGCACCGCTATCGAAGTCGACACCCTTGCACAGCGTTTCGAGGTTGCCAAGATGCTCAAAGAAGGGCACATCTATGCAGATATAGTTGTCGCTACCGGTGCTTCGACAGCTACTATCAGCCGTGTCAATCGTTCTGTCAACTACGGAGTCGGCGGATATGACATTGCCCTCGGCAGACTCAAGGAAAATGAATCCGACAGCGAAAACTGATAGCTACGGCATCTTTGCCGACTACTATGATCGGTTCACAAAAAACGTGAGCTATGTTTCTTATGCCAGAAGGATAGACGAAATCGTCATGCAGAGGCACAGGAAGCGTGGCTCTGTTGTTGATATAGGCTGTGGGACGGGGACTCTTGATTTGCTTCTAGCCAAAAAGGGCTATAGGGTTACCGGAATCGACCGTTCCTATGAAATGCTTACGGTTGCCGATAAAAAGCTACGGGATGCCGGATTGAAAGCCTCATTTGTCCGTCAGGACATGACAAGGTTGACTTTACCATATAAGGCGGATGTGATTATATCGACTCTTGACGGCATCAACCACCTGAAATCCGCCGATGATGTCTCTAAGACTTTCTCAAGAGTATCAAAGAATCTCAGGCATGGCGGCATTTTTGTCTTTGACATGAATACAATATACAAGCATAGAAGTATTCTCAGCAATAACTGTTTTATCTTTGATACCGATGATGTTTATTTGGGCTGGCAGAATGATTATAGAGAAAGCGACGAAAGTGTGCTGATTACTCTTGATTTCTTTGTCAGAGAAGATAAAATCAGGCGTTATACCGAATCATTCAGAGAAAAAGCCTATCCCGTAATGAAGATTTTCGGTATGCTCATAAAATCCGGGCTTATTCCGCTTGAAATCTACGACGGCATCGGTCATAAGCCGCCGAAGAAAACATCCGACAGACTGCTCATAGTTGCAGGTAAGCTTTAAACTAAGGAAGATACAAATGGGAAGAATAGTAAGAACAATATCGAAAGATGCGTCGGTTGTCTGCTCCGCTATTGACGGAACAGACATAGTCTCTGAAATAGAGAAAATTCACAAGACTTCCGCGGTCGTTACCGCCGCTCTCGGCAGACTTGCGATGGGAACCTCGCTTGTCGGCTTCGGCTTAAAGGACGAGGGCGACAGCGTAACCCTCAGAATCAACGGTGGGGGACCAACCGGAAGCCTGACTGCCGTATCCGACTACCTCGGAAATGTAAAATGCTATTGCGATAACAATATCGTCGAAATTCCACTAAGACCCGACGGTAAACTCAATGTCGGCGGGGCAGTGGGCACTGATGGCACGCTCTCGGTTATAAAGGACCTTGGATTGAAAGAGCCATACATCGGACAGACAGAGCTCGTGAGCGGAGAAATAGCCGAAGATATTACCGAATATTTTGCCGAAAGCGAACAGACTCCGACAGTCTGCGCTCTTGGCGTTCTTGTAAATCCCGACCTGACCGTCAAACGAGCCGGAGGATTTCTTTTACAGCTTCTTCCTTTTGCACCCGATGAGTCAATAGACATAATCGAAAGAAATATCTCGAAAATCTCGAGCGTTACGAGTCTTATGGAGCAGGGAATGAGCGCCGAGGATATCGCTCTTATGACACTTGATGGACTCGAACCGAACGTACTTGATGATTTCAAAGTGAGCTATCGTTGCGACTGTTCGCGCGAAAGAACCGAAAGGATTCTGAAGAGTCTCGGAGAAAAGGAGCTCAGGGAGCTCTCGCAGGATGCGACAACGGAAGTCAAGTGCCATTTCTGCGGAAAAGCGTATAAATTCACTTCTGCGGAAATTCTTTCTCTTATAGAAAAATAGGTCTTGACAAATGACGCATTCTCGTGTATAATACTGAAGTCGGTTGCGAAAAGCGACCGACGGAATACGGTGTCATAGCCAAGTGGTAAGGCGTAGGACTGCAACTCCTTGACCCCCGGTTCAAATCCGGGTGACACCTCCAAAAAATCCCCGACTGCTTCGGTCGGGGATTTTCTTGTTTTCGCTACTCATGTTGTTCGTTTTTTCGATAAGCCAGTGGGGAAGTGCCGGTAACGGCTTTGAACTGCCGACAGAAATGCTCAACATTCTGATAACCGCAAAGGCTCGCTATCTTCTGGGAGTTGAAATCGGTCGTTACAAGATAATTCTTTGCAAGGTCTATTCGCATATTGACAACGTCCTGCATACACGAGACGCCAAATTGCTTTTTATAGATATTCTGGAGGTAGCCGGAGCTTAAATGAAGCTTGTCCGCCATAATGTCCACTGTCCAATGGAAATATGGCTTAAGCCTTATCTCATATCTCAAATCTATAAGCGCTCTCTGCTGATCGGTAATCTCGGCTTCCTGTGCAGATTCTTTGATTTTCCACAGAAGCATCCTTAAGAGCATTGATATTGACATTGAAGAATAGTCAAACCTGAAATAATTCTCCATAGACAACAGCTCAAAGAGCTTCTGAAAGCTTTCGGGGGAATTTAGCTGAACCAAAGTCTCCGTCGGGACGTTGTCATCCGTCACGAAGCTTTCGTCCGTTCTGAATCTCACATAATCGTTGACATAAGGACAGTTATACGCCTGATAGTAAGCAAGGGCGTTCGGGGGATAAAGGATTGCACTGTTGGGATGGCAGATAATATCGCCCGAGGGCAGATGAAACAGCGCCGGAGATTTAACATACAGAAGCAACCAGAAGTCATTCCTTACTCCGTATACAAAATCCTCCGGATGGGTTGCATTGAGTTGCATAAAGCATATTTCAATCATAATAAGCCTCCCGTTGGTAAGAACACTTCACCTGGTCCCAGTATGAAACATTTTTTTGAAAATGTCAAGTGGATATCAGGTATTTTGGGTGAGAATCAATCAATCTCAGGTGAAAATGTCCGTGATGTCAAACATGATTTGTGAGTTTGCTATTGCAAAATTGTCCGTGATGTGCTAAAATGTATGAAAAGCTAATCTCAGCAGTAAATCTGTGGATGGGGATGTATAATGATGAAAACAAAAAGAATAATCTGTATCGTACTGGCAACCGTGATGATGTCCGTTCTGGCGGTGAACACTTTTGCCGTTTCAACTGTCAACGCATCAACTTCAAACGCTAAGAAAGGCGAAGAGGTTGCGGTTACAGTTTCAATTTCTGACGAAGTGGGAATTGTTTCAGGTACTGTAACATTGACTTATAACTCAAGTGAGTTGAAATATGTAAAGTCACGCTACAACAGCTCTACGGTTTCAACACCTCGTTCAAGCAATGGAACCGTAACATTTTCTATCAGCAACAGTAGCGGAAGTGTACTGAACGGAACTTTGGCTACCATCACTTTCACGACTCTTGCCGATGAGTATACGCAGTGCTACATCAGCGTTGAAATCAGCGACGCCGTAGATGCTTCCGGCAATGCTGTTACCGTCAACGGAAACACGACCGTCCTGGTAATCGAAGACGATGAGGGAAATACCTATGATCCCAATGCTGTCACCGATAATGATGACGATGACGACAGTGACTCCGATGATAACAGTGAAGCAGTTACTACCACTGCTGAAGCCGAAGTAACCACAACCAGCGAAACCGAAGAAGAAGTAGTTATTGATGACGACCCGGTAGTAACAGAAGCAACCACAACAGCCGCAAC
>JAJQGT010000006.1:0-223153 GCA_021201135.1 Oscillospiraceae bacterium | reverse complement strand
ACAGCCGCAACCACTACAACCGAAGCAACCACAACAACAGAAGAAACCACTACGGAAGCCACAACTACCACCGAAGTAACTACCTCTGAAGTAACCACATCCGAAACAATCATCAGCTCCGATTCCACCGCTACTCTCGTCACATCTGACGAAACTGCGGCATTCGCAACTGTTGATGATTCGGAAGAGGACAAGAGTAAAGCGTCATCCCAGACAATAGCGGTCGTTCTGGTCGTACTGGCGCTGACAGTAATCGGTGTTATTATTCTTGAGGTATTCAGAAGAAGGTAAAATCCTGAGGAGGATAAAATGCAACAATCACTGTCTAAAATATTCAATAAGAAGGTCATTCTGCCGATTCTTATAGCGATAGTCGTGATAATCATTTTAGCTAACTGCATCACAGTGGTCTCGGCGGGACATACAGGAGTACTCGTCACACTGGGAAAAGTTGAAGATAACGTTTTTCAGGAAGGACTTCATTTCAAAGCGCCGTTCATTCAGGAAGTCATAGAGATTGACAACCGCATAACCAAGCTTGAGGTTTCGACCGAAGCGTTTTCGAAGGATCTTCAGACCGTTTCAACTACTCTCGCCATCAACTATCGTGTCGACACGAGCATGTCTTACAGTATTTATAAAAATGTCGGAAGCGACTATGAAATGGTTCTCATAACTCCCGCCGTGAACGAAGTTCTTAAGGCTACAGTCTCGCAGTATACGGCGGAGGAGAGTGTAACCAACAGAACTCTTATATCCGACGGATTGTTGGAGGGACTCAACGAAAAGCTTAACGACAGCGGTCTTTACATTACCGATGTCAATATCATCGACTTCGACTTCTCCGAGGCCTACATCACGGCTATTGAAGAAAAACAGGTAGCTCAGCAACAGCTTCTCAAGGCTGAAACCGAGAAGGAAACCACGATAACCAACGCTGAGGCAGAAGCGGAAGCAATGAAAATTCAGGCGGAGGCAGAAGCGGAAGCCAACAGGATTCTTTCCGAGTCTATCTCCGATGAACTTGTTGAATATTATAAGATTGAGAAGTGGGACGGCAAGCTCCCGACTATAACCGGTAGCGGTTCCATGATGCTCGATGTGAGCTCGATTCTTGAATCATCAGACACAAGCTCTGATTCCGCAACCGTTTCCGACTCTACGGGCGAATAAAACCATGAAAATTTTCAGAAAATTGATATCAATAGCATTGATTGTGACTGTGACATTGTGTCTGAGCGGTTGCTCATTTTTCGACACGCTGACAGCATATGGTCTCTATTCGAGAGCGGTCAGCAAACTCGAAAAAGCCGGAGGATATGATGCCGATTGTGTTATGTCCATCTCATTTGACATATTGGGCGAAACGCTTACTTCCGAGACGGTAATGAATATCAAAGAGAATTCGACCGGAACTCAGATTGTAACCGAAATGGATGGCGAAACAATCACAAGCACCTATATAGACGACAAAGTCTATGTTGAGTACGGAGACACCCTGATTTTCTATACCGTAACCGACAGCGGTTCTACAGAATCAATCGGCGATGCCAACCTGCCAGAGCTTGCAGAGGATATTTTCGACAACATAAGCGTTGTCAAAAACGATGACGGGACAAAGCAGATTGCAATCGTTCTGGAGAGTGAAGACGCCGAAAGCATCTTGGGCTCGTTTGTCGCTGATTTGGACGACCTGACTTTTGACGATATCATCTATACCATGATTTTCGACAGCAGTAACGATCTCTACATGATGACTCTGTCTTGCAGTGCATCAATGGATGTCCTTGGTTACACCATTACCGGCTACGTCACCGCCGAATATACATTCATAGATTTCGGCACAGCTCCCGAGTTTGACCTCGGGCACGATGAAGGCGAGTTCGAAGACGGTGGGGAATACAGCGACTGACGCAAGGCACATCAAAAAAATCCGAAATCAACTATTGACAACACGTTTTCAATGTGGTATCATATTGGGGCTGTGAAATTCACAGCTCCCATCTATGGAGAGGTATCGAAGCGGTCATAACGAGGCGGTCTTGAAAACCGTTTGGTCAAAAGCCACAAGGGTTCGAATCCCTTCCTCTCCGCCAATCGCCAAACGACGTATTTGCGCTGTTTGGCGTTATTTTTTGCCCTTTTTCTCTGAAATCTTAATCAAATCTTAATCTTTGAAATATTGAAACATCCCTGTGAACTGTGATATAATATACTTAAGACAAGAAAAATGTGGGGTGATAATATGCTAAAGACTTCGATTCCGTACAGCTTTGAGTGGGTTGTGGTGGAACTTATAATATCACTTATTGTCTGCTGTATAAGTTACAGCAGACATAGGTTGATAGCAAGGCTTTTACTAATTTTTCTTGCAACGTTTGGCACTTGTAATTTCATCTCGCTTGTAATCCTCCCACTTCCGATAGCACTGACATACCCCGACGGCTACAGCTACGTCTTCATGAGTCAGTTTGCAGAGTTCGACCTAAAGGCGATAACTACCTACTTCTGGGACTATGTTTCGAGCCGTTCAAGGTTCATAACTGCGCCGTTTCTGTTTACGTTCTTCGGAACAATCCTTTTCAAACGCCTTCGCAGACCGCTTGTGTTCTTACTTTCGCTTGTCGGTGCGCCGGTGGTCTATCTCGTAGTCAACGTCATAATCAACACCGTCGCCCAGTACACCATGACGAGGATTTATCCCGTTAATCTCATACTAATCGTCATCGGTTACGCCCTCGGATGGCTTCTTTCGATGCTGATTCTGCGGGCTTTTCCGTCGATTGATCGGAAACTAAAGCTATGAACCGTCACGCTTTCTATCTGAAAAGAGCATTCCGGCAGATGACTGCTAAACCAGCGAGCTTTGTGATAATCGTATTTTCGTTCACTGTCTGTGCTTTTTCGCTCTTTGTCCTGATAAACGAGCTTCTCTATTCGACTACGTTTTTTCTGCACCAAGGCGAAAGCCGCAGAACATTTACGATAACATCCAGTGTTTCGGATAATTCTGAGCTTATAGAAGCACTTTCAGAAAGTGACGTCTTGCCTGAAATCTCGGATTTTGTCGGGCTGAGTGCCTACCCGAAAGGCGGGAACAGTCAGTATATTCAGGCTGTCCTTTGCAGTGCCAACGACTCAAGAATCACTGGTGAGCCTGACGTTACCATCGGCAGAACTTTCTCTGAAAGTGAGCTTGAGAACGGTGAAAATGTCATCATCTGGTGCAACAATGTGATTTACATAAACAGCGGTCTTAGGGAATACAAGTCTGTCGGCGACATCGTTACTATTGGCAACGGGGTTTACTCCGTTATCGGCATAAGCGAAACTGATATTTATCTTCCGTTCTCGACTGCTCTGAAAACCGATGATTTCGACATAAGGCTGAATGGCATAGTATTCTCGGAAATCCCGACGAAATCGGAGATTGTAATCCTCGAAGCCATTGCGACGGTCAACGACTGCACTGTAAAATCGAGGTATCAGGCAGAGCTTAGCGACTTTTTAGAGAACGGCATGGAGTGCACAGTTATAATCATCGGGATAATACTCTGTGTCATCTGCATCGTGTCGTCGCTATTTGATTACATGGTCAGGAGCATGTCCTATGAATACAACATCTATAAGCTTCTGGGTATTTCCCGAGCCGGACTTTTTGAGCTACTTTATCTGCCTCTTTTCATCATGACCGTGGTCTCACTCGTGGCGGGATATGCTCTTTTTTGCCTGTCAAAACCGCTCCAAAGGCTTCTCAATATGTACGATCAGGTTGACTTTGCAAGCGCAGTTGTTGTTTTTTCTATAATGATAATCGTCATGCTCTCGGTGACTGTTCCTAAATACAACCGCCTTTTTTCGGGAGGTGTTGAGATGTGAGACTTATTATTCTCTCGAATCTCAAAGACAGATTTCCCGCCTACGTCAAAGTGACACTTATGCTGACGGTGATGATGTTTATCCTGTCATCGCTCGCGGAAGACTTGTTGCCACTGATTCAGATAAGGCAAGCTTATTCGAGCCTTGGGCTTGAAAATGCTGTTGCCATTACTGCTGATTCAGATATAAAGTCTGTGGTTGAAGACTTAGGCGGAAAGTATCTCGGCGTGAGTTTCCGTGGAAAGTACACTTATGACAGCTTCGCTTACTTACAACCCGTTGAGGCGAATTATTTCGAGAACCTCGACTACTCTTTCAAGAAACAGACGAGCTTTGAAGTTGTGGACGGCTACCCTGCCGTGGTGGTTTCAAGCCTTGGGAGCTACTATTCGCTCGGCGAGACCTACACTGAAATCCTTTCCGGCAAGGATAAAACCGAAGTCACATTCACGGTTGTCGGCATACTTAAAAACGATTTTGTCTATCTGACGCCTTCCGAAGATAGCCCGTCGTCAGTGGTCTCTGCGCAGAGCAACTATATTTTTCTCATTACTGACGAGGACGATGGCATTTTTACGAAAAAAGACGTTTATGGCGCACTTGCAAGCGGCGATATAACCGACTTTTGCAGTAAGATTGTAAGCACTGGCTTGATTGAATCAGCTGTATCAACTGCCGACGGGTTCGCAGAATACTGCGCTCTGGAGCTTGAAATTATGGGAATGACGGTAATGCTCGCAATTATCTCTATTCTTCTTTGCCTTGCGGGAGTTATTTCAAACTCGATCCTTTCAAGAACAGTGTTTGCGGAGAAATACCGTATAATCTCCACCTGTGGAGCGAGCCCGGCACAATGTCGGACAATTCAAATCATCACAGATTTAATCCCGATAATTGCCGCGGTCGCCATTTTTGTGGTAATAAGTGTCTTGAGAAATCTTTGAGGAGGGATAACCATGTCGATAGTAATTAAGAACATTCACAAGACCTACAACGCCGGAAAAGGAAGCGAGGTCAAAGCCTTGAATGGCATCGACCTCGAAATTCGTGACGGCGAAATGCTTGCGATTGTGGGGAAATCAGGCTCCGGCAAGTCAACCTTCCTTAAAATATTGGGCTGTGCCGATACAGATTTTGATGGCGAATATTTCTTGAATGGGGTCGATATCAGAACACTCTCAACCAATCAGCTTGCCAGAATCCGCAATAAAGAAATCGGCATAGTCTTGCAAAATTTCGGCTTGATTCCGAATATGTCCGTATATGACAACGTCCGTGTGCCGGTATGCCTCGGCGGGAAGTATGACAAGAATGCCACCGACGAGCGAATCGCATGGCTCCTCAAAAGTCTTCAGATTGAGGACAAGCGCGACACCGACATCTCCGAGCTTTCTGGCGGTCAACAACAGAGAACAGCCATTGCGAGAGCACTCGTGAATCAGCCGAAAATAATTCTTGCGGATGAGCCCACTGGCGCACTCGATAAAACCACTGCAAGCGACATAATGGACGTGTTTAGAAGACTCAATGCAGAGGGTATAACCGTGGTGATTGTCACACATGATGAGGAAACTGCGAGGAAATGCGACAGAGTTGTTTTGATAGAAGACGGCAAGATTAAGCACTCATCGGGTTGAGTGCTTTTTGTTTATGTATAATTGAATACAATCGTGAGAAACTATCCAAATGAAAAAAATCTAAAATACCCCTTGACAACCCCTCAGATATAGTGTATATTATATTCAGTTAGCCGAGTCTAACTATATTTTAAATCTCATAGTTAGCAAGTGCTAACTTATAATCACGGAGGTGATATAATGCCAGATGAGCTCTTGGTTCGTCATTGCGCGCCAACTATGGCGGGAATAAAGACAGCCGCTATGTTCAACTATCATTATGAGGATGAGCAGTCGCTCCACGAAAGCGTCTGCAACCTGAACAAAACCATCACGCCGAAGGGGATGTGCATGATAATTCTTCGGCGTCAGAATAACACTGCGCTTATCTATCTCTATCGTCCGGATATGCTGAAATCCGACCTTTCCGACAGCCTCGGGAAGAGTATTCTTGACGAACGTGGGTATCCTACTGGTAATGTCAACAGATGCCTGTGGAGGCTGAGAGACAGGCTCTCAGAGTCTTCCGAGTTTCCTCATGAAATTGGGCTGTTCCTCGGTTACCCACCGGAGGACGTGAAGGGCTTCATAGATAATAATGCCGGGAGCGCCAAGTGCGTCGGCTTCTGGAAGGTATACGGCGACGAAAAAGCCGCCAAGGAGAAATTCCGTCAGTACAGACAGTGCATCGGCAGTTACTGCAGGCACTACAACAAATATCATTCACTCGACAAGCTTCTTGTAGCCACATGAATTCAGAAAGGAAGATTATAATGTCAAAAATCGCAGTAGTTTATTGGAGCGGTACGGGAAATACCGAGCAGATGGCAAGCGCCGTCTTGGAAGGTATCAACAAAGCAGGTGGTGAGGGTGAGCTCTTCACAGCCTCCGAATTCGATACTTCCACAGTATCCACATATGACGCCATAGCCTTCGGTTGCTCCGCCATGGGTGACGAACAGCTTGAGGAAAGCGAATTCGAGCCGATGTTCCAAGCCTGCGAGCCGGCTTTAAACGGAAAGAAAATAGCCCTCTTTGGCTCTTACGGATGGGGAGACGGAGAATGGATGCGCTCATGGGAAGAAACCTGTCGAAACGACGGCGCAGTCTTAGCCACCGAAAGCGTCATCTGCAACGACGCTCCCGATGAAGAAGCAATATCCTCCTGCCAAGCCCTCGGTGTGGCATTGGTGTAAGCAATCATGATACATGCGGTATCCACCGCAAAGAAACCCGAGTAGGGAAGCGCTCCTTACTCGGGTTTTCTTTATGCAGATAAAAAGTTCTTTACAAAATCGACCGTATATGCTATAATAATTGTGCCAAACAATCTGAATTTATATTTTTCGCCACAAAGGAAAGAATACCTTGGTAAAAGGTGTTTTTCCTCTTACTCATATTTCCTTTGTGGTGCATTGAGATTGTTTGGCGACAATGAGGGACTCACTTTTTCGGTGCGTTCCTTGTGGGCGCACTTTTTTGTTTGTGCCGAAAAATATTATAGTGGAGGAAGTACAATGAACGAGAACCAAAATGAGCAAAACCAATTAGAGAACACAACTCAAGAATCAAAATCAACCAACAGCACCTTTTGCCCATCATGTGGGAGCAAAATATCTGAGAATAGCAGTTTTTGCTCGCACTGTGGCGCAAAACTAAGCCCCGATGATAACGGAGGTTTAAAAACAATCAAAGAAACCAAGAAACGTAGTTCAGGCATAGTTGCATGGATTATAGCTGTTATTGCAGTTATAGCTTTGCTGTGTACTATAGCGGTTTCAACAGTGGCAAATAGAGACAACAAGGGCTCTAATTCTTTGGACAGCGTAGAAGCCAATGCGACCACACCGGAAACAACGACAGTATCAGAAGAAACAACAGCACCAGTTACAACAACCTCGGTTGAAAAAACTACTACAGCAACAACTACAACCACTAAGGAAACAACTAAAGCCACAACTACTACTGCTGAAGCTACCACAACTGCAACCACTGAAGCTGAGCCTGAAATTGAAGTTGTAGCAGAGTATACACTGTCAGATAGTATTGGATGGTATACAAGGCATTTCTACGTTATAAAAAATAATTCTGATGAGACTCTAAAGATATCTACATCCTCAATAGCTTACTCCTCTAGTGGAGAAATGCTTGCACTAGCTGATGCCTCATTTAATGCTCTTGGACCAGGGTGTATTTCGGTATTTTATGAATCTTTCAAGACAGATGCAGACATTGATTATTATGAGACAACATGGAATATAACTACATCTTCATATAAATCTGTAATTCAGGATTTGTCGTATGTACAAAATGACATTAGCGATGGTGCAATTTTCCAAGTCACAAATAATGGTAGTTATGCTGCAGACTTTGTTCAAGGTTACGCCTTATTCTTCCTTAATGGCGAATTAGTTGACTACGAAACGTCTTATTTCACTGACGATGATTTTGAAATCAAGTCAGGAGCTACAATATCTAAACAGATCACATCTTACAAAGACTTTGATACCATAGAATTCTACTTAGACGGAAGAAGATAAATATAAAAGCTCAGAAGCGAAAACTTCTGAGCTTTTTTCATTCCTCCGGACAAGTAATCTCCATTATCTTCTCAATAATGAGATGCAGGGACTGGCTTTGGATATTGTCGGCGGCTTTATAGTAGACTTCTTTGCCTTCACGGCGGCTGGTGATAAGACCGCTCGCTTTTAGGAGCTTAAGGTGGTGAGAAACCGCAGGACTGGTCATGCCCATAAGGACGGAGATGTTAGTTACACACTCTTCGCAGTGGCAGAGGAGCCAGAAAATCTGAACCCTACTGCAATCGCCGAGCTGTTTGAACATGTCGGCAACTGCCTGAAAATCAGTTTTCTCAAGGGTTTCCTTCAAAGATTCTATATCATATTCATCTGTATGATGATGGGGGAGCAGTTCTTCGGGCATTATTTTATCTCCTTGCGTCGAAATTCTGAGTATATTATAACACATAAAAATCGGTTAGACAAGGCTTATTGAGAGGCAGTCCCAGAGCAAATGTCGATTTTCTCAAAAAAATTTGATTTTCCTATTGACAAACATGTAGAGACGACATATAATGTAATAGGACGTTTAAACGACTGCTTAATCGTTTAATACTGCTAATCCAATTCTTACTCAGGAAATGTGATTCAAGATGAAGAAGACCTATAATATCGAAGTTGACTGCGCTAACTGTGCCAATCTTATGGAGGGTGCGGCTAAAAAGACCGAAGGCGTTATGAACGCTGTCGTGAACTTCATGACGCAGAAGATGATTATCGAGTTTGAAGAGGGCGTAAATGAGGCTAAGGTTATGAAAAGTGTGCTCAAGGCTTGCCGCAAAGTCGAGCCCGATTGCGAAATAGAAATCTGAATCCGCAGGCAAGGGGAGAGATTGATATGACAAAGAAGCAAAAGAAGATGCTTGCAAGGATTCTTGTCACTGCATTGATGATGATTCTTCTGATGATACTGCCGGTTTCGGGTATTATTCAGCTGATTCTGTACCTTATTGCGTACATAATTATCGGCTATGATATTCTGCATAAAGCTTTCAGAGGCATTCTGAATGGCAGAGTATTCGATGAAAACTTCCTGATGGCGATAGCAACAATCGGGGCATTTGCTCTTGCCATCTATGAGCAGAGCGGAGAATACAGCGAAGCGATCGCCGTTATGCTTTTCTACCAAATAGGGGAGCTGTTCCAGAGCTATGCCGTCGGAAAAAGCCGCCGCAGTATAAGCGATCTGATGGACATACGCCCCGATTATGCCAATATCGAGATTGATGGCAAGCTCACTCAAGTTTCGCCCGATGAAGTCGGGATAGGTAGCATAATCGTCGTCCAGCCGGGCGAGAAGATTCCGATTGACGGCATTATCAAGGAAGGAACATCCACTCTCAATACTTCCGCACTGACAGGCGAAAGCCTTCCAAGAGATGTAAAGTCCGGCGACGAAGTAATCAGCGGCTGTATCAACATGACGGGCTTGTTGAAAATCAGAACCACGAAGGCATTCGGCGAATCCACCGTTTCGAAGATTCTCGATTTGGTCGAAAATGCAAGCTCACGCAAATCTAAATCGGAGGATTTCATCTCAAAATTTGCAAGAATCTATACTCCCGCCGTCTGCGGTTCCGCACTTGCTTTGGCGATAATCCCGCCGGTTGTCAGACTGGTTATGGGTCTTCCGGCGGAATTCGACGACTGGATTTATCGTGCGCTCACTTTCCTCGTAATCAGTTGCCCGTGTGCATTGGTTGTCAGCATTCCACTCAGCTTCTTTGCGGGAATCGGCGGAGCAAGCAAAGAGGGAATACTTATAAAGGGTTCGAACTATCTTGAAACTCTCTCGGAGACGAAATATGTAGTCTTCGACAAGACAGGAACTCTCACCGAAGGCTCATTCGAAGTAAACGCAATTCACCACGGTACTATCGACAATTCAAGGCTTATCGAGCTTGCGGCGCTTGCCGAGAGCGCATCATCTCATCCCATAAGCAAGAGTCTCCAACATGCCTATGGCAAAGAACTTGACCGAAGCCGTGTTTCCGATATCTCTGAAATCAGCGGAGAAGGAGTAATTGCAAATGTCGACGGTCACAACGTAGCGGTTGGCAACAAGAAGCTGATGCAACGAGTGGGGAGTGAGTACATCTCCTGTCATTCGGTCGGTACCATAATTCATGTTGCCGTTGACGGAAGCTACTGCGGACACATAGTGATTTCCGACGTCATAAAGCCGAATTCAAAAGAAGCTATCAGATCACTGAAGCAATCCGGAATTGAGAAAACAATAATGCTCAGCGGTGACTCAAAAGCTGTCGCCGAAAGTGTTGCTGATGAACTGGGTATCGACGAAGTCCATGGTGAACTGATGCCGGATGATAAGGTCACAAAAGTCGAAGAGCTTCTTGCATCCAAGCGAAGTGGCAAGCTTGCTTTCGTCGGCGATGGCATCAACGATGCACCGGTTCTTTCGAGGGCAGACATAGGCATTGCAATGGGCGCCATGGGCTCCGACGCCGCAATAGAAGCGGCAGATGTGGTCCTTATGGATGACGACCCGATGAAGATAGCAAAAGCTATCAGGATATCTAAAAAGTGTCTGAGAATAGTCAAGGAAAACATCGTCTTCGCAATAGGAGTAAAACTTGTTTGCCTTGTATTGGGCGCACTCGGAATGGCAAGCATGTGGCTTGCAATATTCGCCGATGTCGGAGTGATGGTTCTGGCGGTCCTCAATGCGATAAGAGCATTGTTTGTCAGAAAGCTTTGATTTAGTATTTTTCATACCCGTCGTAACTTGTTGAAGTTGTGACGGGTTTTAAAATTTTATCACCTCAAAATTCGCCTGTTTCCGCCTTTGAAAGTTGCACTTTTTCTGTCATAACGCCGAAATTAATATTTGCTCTTGAAATAATCCCGTCAAATTGATATAGTAGAAGTGTGAAAATGTGTTTTGATGTAATGAGAATGTTAAAGAAAAGTAAAGACGACGTCTTGAAAGGACACTTATGGACTTAGCTCATATTATTTTTCTTATCGGCGGAGTGGCGTTCTTCCTCTTTGGAATGGAAACAATGGGAAACGGGCTTAAAAGCCTTGCCGGAAACAGGATGGAAGGAATCCTGTTCAGGCTTTCTTCTCCTGCCATCAAAGGCTTCTTCCTTGGAATTCTGGTAACCGCCGTAATCCAATCTTCCGGTGCCACAACCGTTATGGTTATAAGCTTCGTAAGCGCCGGAATGATGACCCTCACTCAGGCAATCCCGATTGTTCTCGGCACTAATATCGGTACCACAATGACCGGTTGGATTCTTTCCATTTCCGGTTCTGAAAGTGTTGCCGGTCAGCTCCTTTCAACCGAAGTGCTCATAGCCATATTTGCGACTATCGGTGCGATTCTTTATATGTTCACAAGTAAGAATTCGACCAAGAGTATCGGTCTCGTCCTTCTGGGACTCAGCACCATTCTTTTGTCGATGTCTCTTATAAGCGATTCCGTCGACCCGTTAAAAGAAAGCGAAGCTTTCCAGAATATACTTCTTTTGTTCAAGAACCCGGTTCTCGGTGTTCTTGCAGGTGTATTCGTGGCGGCTGTTATTCAGTCATGCTCCGCCGGCGTCGGCATCTTGCAGGCACTCTGTACATCTGTTGTAATTCCGTACTGTGTCTGCCTCCCTTTGATTTTAGGTATAAAAATAGGCGCAAGCTCTCCCGTTCTGATTGCAATGATAGGGAAGAATAAAAACTCCAAACGAACGGCTTTGGTATATCTAATAGCGAATATACTCACAGCCATACTCGCTTGTATTGTCATTCTTCCCGTAAACGCAATCGCCGGAGGGCTTTCATTTATGAACGAGAGCGCAACGACAACCGGTATCGCACTTATGAACTCGGCAATAAGCATAGTCGGCATGGTTGTCCTCCTCCCGATGAGCAAGCTTATCGAAAAGATTTGCTATATCGTCATCAAACCCGATCCGTCGGAGAACGAAGATACGAGTGAGATTGACGCTCTCGATGAAAACCTTCTTGACTATGTTCCCGCCGCAATCGAAGTCAGCCGAAAAGCCGCTCTAAAAATGTGCGATATTGCACGAAAGAATATATTCCGTGCAATCAGACTCATAACAGAATATGACAAGTCGAAATACCAGAAAGTTGCCGAGAAAGAATCCCTCTGCGACAAGTATGAGGACAAGCTCGGGAACTATCTCGTCAAGATAGGGAAGAACGTCATGGACGAGAAGCAACAGGCTATTTCAAGTGAGCTTCTGAGCGTCATAGGTGATTTCGAGAGAATAAGCGACCACGCGGCAAATATCGCCGAGAACGCCGAAGAGATTCATGATAAAAAGATTGTATTCTCCAATGAGGCGGCAATGGAATTGCAAACTCTCACGGATGCCGTCAGCGAGATTATAAACCTTGCATCGTCCGCATTCGTCGAGAGAAGGCGCGATCTGGCAGTTAAAGTCGAACCGCTCGAAGAAACCATCGACGAAATGTCCAAAGTTATCAAGAACAATCATATCGAGCGTGTACAGTCGGGTGCATGCACGATAGTTACGGGATTTGTCTACAGCGACCTTCTCACCAACTTTGAGAGAGTCGCCGACCACTGCTCGAATATAGCGCTTTCCGTTCTTCATAGTTATGACTTGAACGCAGAAGGGCATACATACGTCGCACAGATTCCCGATTCGCCAGAATTCAAACAAAATCTTGACGACTACAGAAAGAAATATCTTTTTGCTGTCGCAAAGAGTAAATAAATGCAAAGGAGCAATCACCATGTTTTTTGAAGAGCTGAAAAACTTTGATCCGGAGGTAGCCGCATCATGTGAGCGGGAGCTTAACCGCCAGCGCCACAACATCGAGCTTATCGCCTCGGAAAATATCGTTTCCGAAGGAGTGCTTTCGGCGGCAGGAAGCGTTCTCACAAACAAGTACGCCGAGGGTTATCCCGCAAAAAGATACTACGGCGGATGCCAGTATGTCGACGAAGTCGAGGAAATCGCAAGAGAACGTGCAAAAAAGCTCTTCGGAGCGGAGCATGCAAACGTTCAGCCACACAGCGGTGCAAACGCAAACCTCGCAACCTTCTTTGCACTTTTACAGCCGGGCGATACCGTCCTTTCCATGAGCCTTGCTCACGGAGGACACCTTTCACACGGTTCACCTGTCAACATTTCCGGCAAGTACTTCCACATCGTTCCTTATGGCGTTTCCGATGAGACCCAGACCATAGATTACGATGAAGTTGAGCGTCTGGCTCTTGAGTGCAAGCCTAAGCTCATTCTAGCTGGTGCTTCCGCATATCCGAGAATCATAGACTTCAAGCGTTTCCGCGAGATTGCTGACGAAGTCGGAGCGTATCTGATGGTAGACATGGCTCACATCGCCGGTCTCGTCGCCGCAGGTCTTCATCCGAGCCCGATTCCTTATGCCGACGTTGTAACAACCACAACCCATAAGACCTTGAGAGGACCCAGAGGCGGACTTATTCTCTGCAAAGAGCAGTATGCAAAGGCAATAGACAAGGCAATCTTCCCCGGAACACAGGGCGGACCTCTTATGCACATAATTGCCGCAAAAGCTGTCGCATTCGGTGAAGCTCTTACCCCTGAATTCAAGGAATATCAGAAGCAGATTGTTGCAAACGCTCAGACACTTGCAAGCGAATTCACTGCTCACGGCATCAAGCTTGTTTCAGGAGGCACCGACAACCATCTTATGCTCCTTGATCTGAGAGGAACTGGAGTCACCGGCAAGGATCTCGAGCATCGTCTTGATGAGGTTCATATCACAGCAAACAAGAATGCCATCCCCAATGACCCCGAAAGCCCGTTCATCACAAGTGGCTTGAGAGTCGGCACTCCCGCTGTAACCACCAGAGGCTTCGGCGAGAACGAAATGAAGCTCATAGCCGGCTGGATTTGCGACTGCATCACCGATTTTGATGCAAATAAAGAAAGAATCACAAACGAGGTTGTCTCGCTTTGCGAGAAATTCCCGATTTACGACAAGTAATTTCCTGAGAGGTGAAAAATATGAAAACAGACATCGAAATAGCTCAGGAATCTCAGATGCTTCCTATAACCGAGGTTGCTAAGATTGCCGGAATAGATGAGAATTCGATTGAGCAATACGGAAAGTACAAGGCTAAGGTCGACCCAAAAATCATCAATGACGATTCAAGAAAGAATGGCAAGCTTATTCTCGTAACCGCAATCACTCCGACACCTGCCGGTGAAGGCAAAACCACCACAACAATAGGGCTCGCCGACGGATTAAGAAAAATAGGGAAGAACTCTGTCGTTGCCCTTCGTGAGCCTTCATTGGGTCCCGTTTTCGGAATCAAGGGCGGAGCCGCAGGCGGCGGATATGCTCAGGTTGTCCCGATGGAGGATATCAATCTTCATTTCACCGGCGACTTTCACGCAATAGGTGCCGCAAACAATCTTCTTGCGGCTATGATTGACAACCACATTCAGCAGGGGAATGCCCTCGGAATCGACCCGAGAAGAATCACATGGAAGAGATGCGTTGACATGAACGACCGTCAGCTAAGGTTTGTTGTTGACGGCTTGGGCGGAAAGCCCAACGGCACACCCCGCGAGGATGGCTTCGATATAACCGTTGCGAGCGAAATTATGGCAGTATTCTGCCTTGCAAGCTCCATCGACGACCTTAAAGACAGACTCGGCAAAATCATAATCGGCTATACCTACTCTGGTGAACCGGTAACCGCTTCTCAGCTCAAGGCTGTGGGCGCAATGGCGGCTCTTCTCAAGGATGCCCTGAAGCCGAATCTCGTTCAGACTCTTGAACACACTCCTGCACTTGTCCACGGCGGACCTTTTGCAAATATCGCACATGGTTGCAACTCAGTTCTTGCGACAAAGCTTGCAATGAAGCTTGGCGATTATGCCGTAACGGAAGCCGGCTTCGGTGCTGATTTGGGCGCTGAGAAGTTCCTCGACATCAAGTGCCGTATGGCGGGACTTACGCCTTCGGCGGTTGTAATAGTCGCGACCGTCAGAGCCCTTAAGATGCATGGCGGTCTTGCTAAGACCGAGCTCGGAAAAGAAGACTTGGATGCTTTGAAGAAAGGTCTTCCAAATCTCTTGAGACATGTTTCCAATATCAAGAATGTCTACGGTTTGCCTTCTGTAGTCGCAGTAAACAGATTCCCGACCGATACAGACGCCGAGGTAAATCTCGTTATTGAAGAATGCCGCAAGCTCGGCGTCAACACCGTTCTCTCCGATGTCTGGGCAAAGGGCGGGGAAGGCGGAATCGAACTCGCCAACGAAGTTGTCAGACTTTGCGAGGAAGAGACGCCGAACTTCACCTTCAGCTATTCCGACGACATGAGTCTTGAAGAGAAGATTAACGCCGTCGTCACCAAAGTCTACGGCGGAAACGGCGTCACCTATCTTCCGGCGGCAAAGAAGGAGCTTGCAAGGCTAACGGAGCTTGGTTTCGGAAGGCTTCCCGTTTGCATAGCAAAGACTCAGTATTCCTTCTCCGACGACCCGACAAAGCTCGGCGCACCTGAAGACTTCACCGTTACTGTCAAGAACGTAAAAGTATCAGCCGGTGCCGGTTTCGTGGTTGTTCTGACAGGGGATATAATGACTATGCCGGGTCTCCCGAAATCTCCTGCGGCAGAAAGAATAGACGTAACCTCGGATGGAGTAATAACAGGGCTCTTCTAAGCAAATAATAAAAGCCGACAGTTTTCACACTGTCGGCTTTTTGGTCGGGATGACAGGACTCGAACCTGCGGCATCCTGCTCCCAAAGCAGGCGCTCTACCAAACTGAGCCACATCCCGTTTGAATTGACATCATGTATTATAGCCGTATTTTTGCAATCTGTCAATAGCTTTTTTTCTGAACTTTCATATAAATGGCGGGGCATAAGTCATTTTTATAAGTAGAGGCGATAATTTTTGCTGTTCTTCGAAAAAGTGTTGACATGTGATTGTGCAAATGGTATAATGAAGACGGTTAAAAACCATATTATATTAGGAGGAAAATAACATGAAGAAAATTTTGGCAATTGTCATGGCAGTCGCAATGGTTATGGCTCTCTCTGTAACCGGCTTCGCAGCTGAGACTGAAATCACTCTTACTTCAGATAACCTCGGTTACTACACCGATGCTACTGAAGTTGACGGCGGACTCAATTCCAGTGGCGAACAGTTCACTGTTAATCTCCCTGAGACTCTTGAGATTGGTACTACTGTTACCATTCACATCAAGGGCACTTCTGATGGCGATTTCAGAGTCTGGCTTGTTGACAACGCAACCACCGCTTCAGAGCAGAAATATTCTACTACTGATTTTGGTCTTTCTGGCGGAGATTTCGATCTTACTTTCGACCTCACTGTTCAGAACTGGAATAGCGAAGGCGCAACCTGCGCTACTGCTGTTGACTTCAAGGGCATTGCTTATGGCACTAACCTCGACAACTTCACCCTCACCTATCTTGCTATAGTTACTGACGGCGAAGAGGTTGTTGCTGAGTCTTCTGACGATGCTACCGAAGAGACCGCTGAGGCTTCTGAGGAAACTGCTGAAGCTACCGAAGAGACCACTGCTACCACTACCAATGCTGACACCGGCGTTGTTTTGGCTGTTCTCCCGATGGCTGTAGCTGCTGCTGCTGTTGTAGCTTCCAAGAGAAGATAATTTCGGAACTCCGATAAGACAACTGAAAAGAAATGCCTCCTTTCGGAGGCATTCTTTTTATTCTGATATTTGGAGTGGGGAGTCATCCCCAGAGTGTATTCAGATACTCAACTCTGTTTCTTGTCCATCTTATTGTAGCGAGTGCACTTGAAGAGTGGCTCTTTCCGTCCTTGTCAAAATCATCCGAATAGGTCTCAACGGTTTCCGTTACCTCGTCAAGGGCTTCTAAGATGTAGGAGTATCTTTCCTGCCACTTCTCGCTTACAAGCTCCTGGAACCAGTCGGCAGAGTAGAGGAGTATAAGCCATGGATTCGAACGGTCGCCCCAGTTGTCAACGAAATAGTCATCCTTGAACTTCGCCGCATAAAGTCCGCCGTCTGCATCCGAGCTGTAGTCACCGTATGCCCAACTGAAATCCCAAGGTGCCACACAGGTGAGCACAGGATAAATCGAATTCTCGCTGAAATCAACAGCAAAGAAGAAGCTTCCTCCGCCGACATCCTGGTCGTTCACAATCTCGTAGGTGATGTACATATCCACAAACGACTCGATATCCATAACCTGAGATATGCAATCATACGCCGACTCAAACTCGTCCTGTGCCAGAGTCAGTGTGAAATCATCATCGACTCTGTCAACACGGTAGTATTCGCCATATTTTATCGCACGCATCGCAACCTCGTAACAGACTTCAAAATATCTTTCGATAAAGTCGAGCTGTTCCTCAGAATACAGGTCGTTTCTTACAGTATAGTAGTACTTCACCGGGACTCTTGTAGTTCCGTACACGTCGGTTATCGACTCGTTATTGTAGTTCAGGAGAAATCTCCATGTCTCACCGCTTGAGTAGTTGTCGAGCTCTACGAGATAGCCTATATCCGTCCCGGCATAGCCTTCCTCAGCTTCGGTGATTGCAACTCTGTTCTCGTTCTCCTGAGTCTGTTCACAGAGAAGATATATACCCATGTACTCTTCGTTGACATATACCTGCACGAAGGTGGAATCGGAGACGTAATACATCCCTGCGTTAATTGCCGCCGCAAGAGTAAACGCAAGATGGTCTCTTACGCCGTAGTTGTAGGTCTTCAGAAGCACCCACGACTTGCATCTTGCTCCGTCATTCAATCCCAGAACAGACTGCTTCTTCATAAACTTGATCCGGTATGGTGCACCGTTGGCTCTTATTTGGTCTACGTCACCATAATATGCGCTGGCATTGCCTCTGACCCTGATCTGAGCCTCTGTCGCATCCATGACATACTTGGAATCGCAGTTCATAATCTCAACGATGCAGTTCACATATTCGTCGAGTGAGAGGACCTCCTGCTCGTCTTCTGTTGAAACGGAAATAATCGGTAGCTCGCATTCTCCGCAAATCTGTGAGTAGAAGCTGCTCCGTTCACTCCTTGAGAGTCCATACATCTCATATAAATCGTCGGGAGTCAGGCTGTCATATGTGAAATCTTCGGTGTAGTCATCCACAATCAGACCGGAATCATCGGTAACAGCCGATGTTGCTTTAGTAACAGCCTCGGTAGCGGTTGTGGAATCGGACTGAGTGACTACATGGGACGGTACGTTGTCGGATGCTGTCGTAGCTTCTTCGGATGATGAGGCTGTTGTGGTCGTACTTTCACTTATATCAGATATTTCGGTTCTGGTACAAGCGGTCATACTGCTCGTGAGAACTACCACGGCACACACTACCGCCATAATCCTTCTTTTGTCATTCATTTTCAATACTTCCTTAATATAAATCGGACAAGCCGGTTATCTTTCTTTTCGATATCAGTCTACATTTTACCATACGGCATGGCACTTTTCAAGATACAAAACGGTTACAAAAAGATTAAGATTTGTCGGGCATCATTACTCTGACAAAACGGTTGACAAGAGCCGTCGAATCGAGTAAAATATTCTTGTAGAGAAGATTTCGAGGTATGATATGAAGAGCTACAAAATCAATCACAACGATGCAGGTCAGCGGGTGGATAAGTTTATTACAAAAGCCGTCCCTAAGCTCCCGCAATCGCTTATGTACAAATATATCCGCATCAAGAGGATAAAGCTGAATCACTCAAGGTGCGAAATATCAACGAGACTGAAAGAAGGCGACATCCTGGAGCTCTACATCAACGATGAGTTCTTCGAAGCACCTTCCGAAAGTGATTTTCTCCTCGTCAGCAGTAAGATAGAACCCGTCTATGAAGACGAAAATATACTGATAGTTGATAAGCCATGTGGGCTTGTCGTTCATGAAGATGATGAGAACACAATCGACACACTCATAAATCGCATCAAGAAATATCTCTACGAAAAAGGGGAGTATAACCCCGAAGAGGAAGCGAGCTTCGCTCCGTCGCTCTGCAACCGCCTCGACAGAAACACCGAGGGGCTTGTGATATGTGCAAAGAACGCTGAAAGCCTCAGAATTCTGAATCAAGCCGTCAAAGAAAGGCGAATCAAGAAAAAGTATCTCTGCGCTGTAATAGGTGAACCAAAGCCGAAAGAAGCTGTGATAAAGGCATATCTTATCAAGAACGAAGATGAGAATACTGTCAGTGTTTACGATAAGTCCGTATATCACTCAAAAGAGATTATCACCGGCTACAGAGTTCTCTCAACAAACGGCGATTTGTCACTGTGTGAGATTGACCTCATCACCGGCAGGACTCATCAGATAAGAGCGCATATGGCTCATATCGGACATCCCGTTTTGGGCGACGGAAAGTATGGCTTGGGTGAAATCAATAAAAAATACTCAGTAAAAACTCAGGCGCTTCAGGCACACAGCCTGAAATTCGAGCTCGGAGACATAGGCGGAAGCCTTGCATATCTCGAAGGCAAGGAATTCACCGCAAAACCGGCATGGTTTCAGGACAAATTCTTCCCCGACTACAAGTAAATAATACAATTTGTATAAAAGTAAGGAGTAACAAAAATGACTTATACCTATCAGACAAAAGGAACCTGCTCAAGGCAGATTAATTTCGAGGTTGAAAACGGCGTTATCGGCGACGTTTCCTTCGTCGGCGGCTGCAACGGCAACCTTAAGGGCATTTCAAGCCTTGTAAAGGGCATGAAGGTTGAGGATGCGATTGCAAAGCTTGAGGGAATCAAGTGCGGCGCAAAGAACACATCCTGCCCCGACCAGTTCGCCCAGGCTCTTAAATCCGCGCTCTGATTTTCAGACTCGGAACTTCACTCAAGAAAGAATCAGGAAATGCTTATTGCGGTTCCTGATTTTTCCATATGCTTTAATTTCACCATTGACATTTAAGCTGTAACGTGATACTATAATAACAAACGTTTCAATATTCGGAGGCTGTTATGGACAAATTCGTGCTTAAAAGTAAATACAAGCCCACCGGCGACCAGCCTCAGGCGATTGAAAAGCTTTCGGATGGTATAAACAGCGGAATGAAGAAGCAGACGCTTCTCGGCGTTACCGGCTCGGGAAAAACCTTCACGATGGCTAACGTCATTGCTAACGTCAATCGTCCAACTCTTGTGTTGGAGCCCAACAAAACCCTTGCGGCACAGATTTGCTCGGAGCTTCGGGAATTTTTCCCCGATAGTGCGGTAGAGTTCTTTGTTTCGTACTACGATTACTACCAGCCTGAGGCTTATATCCCGGCAACTGATGTCTATATCGAAAAAGACTCAGACGTCAATGACGAAATCGACCGTTTAAGGCACTCGGCAACTGCCGCCTTAACGGAAAGGCGTGACGTTGTAATAGTCGCAAGTGTTTCCTGCATCTACTCTCTCGGCGACCCGGAGGAGTACAAGAGTATGATTGTCTCTGTCCGTAAAGGCATGACCAAATCACGCGATGACCTTATCCACGAGCTTGTCTCAATCCAATACGAAAGAAACGATATAGATTTCCAAAGAAACCGTTTCAGAGTAAGAGGGGACACCGTCGACGTTTTTCCGACAAGCTATAACGAAACAGCAATAAGAATCGAATTCTTCGGCGACGAGGTCGACAGAATTACTGAAGTCAACGTCGTCACCGGTGAAGCTGTCAGGACTCTTCTTCACGTTGCAATTTTTCCTGCATCTCACTATATCACCGGCAAGGAAAGACTCAACGCCGCAATTCACGATATCGAGGATGAGATGCACGAAAGAGTCGAGTTCTTCAAGTCTCAGGACAAGCTCATCGAGGCCCAGAGAATCGAACAGCGTGTCAATTACGACATGGAAATGCTCCAGGAGGTCGGTTTTTGCAGCGGAATCGAAAACTATTCAAGAGTCCTTGCAAGACGCGAACCGGGTGCGGTTCCGTTCACACTTCTTGACTTCTTCCCGGATGATTTTCTTCTTATAGTGGATGAATCACACGTTGCACTACCTCAGGTAAGGGGAATGTTCGCAGGGGACAGAGCAAGAAAGCAGACTCTTGTGGATTACGGCTTCCGTCTTCCATCAGCACTTGACAACCGTCCGCTTACGTTTGACGAGTTTTATTCAAGATGCGGTCAGGCGGTCTTTGTGTCTGCGACTCCCGGAGACTTTGAGCTTTCCGAATCGGAGCAGGTTGTCGAGCAGATTATCCGCCCGACGGGGCTTCTTGACCCACTGATTGAAGTCAAGCCGACTGCCGGACAGATTGACGATCTGGTTCTCGAAATCAACGAACGTGCCGAGAAGAACGAGCGCGTTCTGGTCACCACTCTTACCGTGAAAATGGCTGAAGACCTGACGGGATATCTCCAGAAGCTCGGCATCAGAGTAAGATATATGCACCACTCAATCGACACTATCGAGAGAATGGAAATTATAAGAGACTTAAGGCTCGGCGAATTTGACGTTCTGGTAGGAATTAATCTTCTCAGAGAAGGCTTAGACCTGCCGGAGGTTTCTCTTGTTGCAATCCTGGATGCAGATAAAGAAGGCTTCTTAAGAAGCGAACGATCTTTAATCCAGACCATAGGCAGAGCCGCAAGAAATTCAGGCGGCAAAGTCATCATGTACGCCGACAGCGTTACGGATTCTATGGAAAAAGCTATCACCGAGACCGAAAGACGCCGAGCTATTCAGGAAGAATATAACATTCAGCATGGTATAACTCCAAAAACCATAGTAAAAGATGTCCATGATGTTATCGAAATATCCTCGAAAAAAGACGTCAATAAGAAAGCCATTCACTACACCAAGAAGGAACGCATGGAACTCATAGACAAGCTTTCAAAGCAGATGAGAGAAGCCGCAAGACAGCTTAACTTCGAGCAGGCGGCTTACTTAAGAGATAAGATAGCTGAACTGAGAAAGGAAGGATGATTATATGGAAAACGAAACTGTCGGAAACAATCAGATAGTAATAAAGGGTGCAAGAGAGCATAATCTCAAAAATATAGACGTAACCATTCCGAGGGACAAATTTGTGGTGTTCACCGGTCTTTCGGGCTCAGGAAAATCTTCTTTGGCTTTTGATACAATATTTGCAGACGGTCAAAGAAGGTATATCGAAAGCCTTTCTTCCTATGCAAGAATGTTCCTGGGGCAGATGGACAAGCCGGATGTCGACAGCATCGATGGGCTTTCTCCCGCAATTTCCATTGACCAGAAAACCACTTCAAACAATCCACGTTCGACTGTCGGAACTGTAACCGAAATTTACGACTATCTGAGACTCCTCTACGCCAGAATCGGTGTTCCTCACTGTCCCGTTTGCGGAAGAGAAATCAAAAGGCAGTCCGTTGACCAGATTGTCGACAGGATAATGGAGCTCCCGGAGGGCACCAAGATTCAGCTCCTTGCTCCTATAGTCAGAGGCAGAAAGGGCGAATATGTCAAAGAGCTCGAACAGCTCAAGAAATCCGGATATGTGAGAGTAAGAATCGACGGCATAATCTACGACCTAGCGGAAAAAATCATGCTTGAAAAAAACAAAAAGCACACAATCGAGGTGGTCGTCGACCGTCTTGTCATCAAACCGGAAATCCGCTCAAGGCTTTCCGGAAGCATTGAGATTGTAACTTCACTTTCCGGCGGGCTCGCAGTTGTCGACGTCATTGACGGCGAAGAAATGATGTTTTCCCAGAACTACGCTTGTCCTGAACATGGCATATCAATGGAAGAGCTGTCGCCAAGAATGTTTTCGTTTAATAACCCATACGGAGCTTGTCCAGACTGCACGGGTCTCGGAATGTTTTTGCAGGTTGACCCGAAAAAGGTTATCCCGAACGACGAGCTGACAATCAGACAGGGCGGAATCAGAGCCGACGGTTGGAATACTTTGAACGACGATTCATTCACGATGATTTACTACAACGCCATCAGTGAGAAGTATGGAATCTCTCTTGACACACCAATCAAGGATTTGCCGAAGGATGCGATAGATATATTCCTGTATGGAACCCAAGGGCAAAAGCTTTCGTTCAAGCGTCCCGAAGAATGGGGCGGTGGATACTGGATTCAGCCGTTTGAGGGCGTTATAAACAACCTTGACAGGCGTTATCGTTCATCAGAAAGCGATGCGACTAAAGCCAAAATTGAAGAATATATGAGCGAAGTTAAGTGCAAGACCTGCCACGGCGACAGACTCAAGAAAGAGGTTTTGGGTGTAACCGTGGGCGGATTGAACATTGCCGAGCTCTGCAAGCTCTCAATAAGCGACACTATTGACTTTTTCGATAACCTTCAGCTTACTGAGCGTGAACTTCTTATCGCTTCACAGATTCTGAAAGAGATTAAGTCAAGATTAGGATTTCTAAAGAATGTCGGTCTTGATTACTTATCGCTGTCCCGTTCAAGCTCAACACTTTCCGGCGGCGAAAGCCAACGCATAAGGCTTGCAACACAGATCGGTTCCTCGCTCGTAGGAGTTCTCTATATTTTGGATGAGCCGAGTATCGGTCTTCATCAGAGAGACAACGCCAAGCTGATAGCTTCACTAAAGAGGCTCAGAGACTTGGGAAATACCCTTATTGTTGTTGAGCACGACGAGGAGACAATGCTTGCGGCTGACTATATCGTTGATGTAGGACCTGGAGCCGGAGTTCACGGCGGTGAAATCGTCTGCACTGGTACGCCGCAGGACATCATGAACTGCGAACGCTCGATAACCGGCGCATATCTGAGCGGCAGGAGAAAAATTCCGATTCCAAGCGAAAGAAGAAAGGGAAGCGGTGCCAAGCTCAGAGTAATAGGCGCCGCAGAAAACAATCTGCAGAAGATAAATGTCGATTTTCCTCTTGGGACGTTCACCTGCGTAACCGGTGTATCTGGTAGCGGCAAGAGTTCGCTTGTCAACGAAATTCTCTATAAAGAGCTTGCCGTCAAACTTAACCGTGCCAAAATCGTTCCCGGAGCATTCAAGAGAATTGAAGGTCTCGAAAACCTCGATAAGGTAATCAATATCGACCAATCCCCGATAGGAAGAACTCCGAGGTCTAATCCTGCAACATATACAGGTGTATTTAACGACATCCGTGAGTTATTCGCCATGACAAACGACGCCAAGATGCGTGGCTACACCCAAGGGCGCTTCTCCTTCAACGTCAGAGGCGGCAGATGCGAAGCCTGTGAGGGCGACGGCATCATCAAGATAGAAATGCACTTCCTGCCGGATGTCTACGTTCCTTGCGAGGTCTGCCACGGCTCACGCTACAACAGAGAAACACTCGAGGTCAAGTATAAAGGCAAGAGCATTGCGGACGTACTCGACATGACTATCGAGGAAGCCTGCTCGTTCTTTGAGAATATGCCGAAGATTTATCGTAAGATCAAAACTCTAAAGGATGTTGGCTTAGGCTATCTCAAGCTTGGACAGCCGTCCACAACCCTTTCCGGCGGTGAAGCCCAGCGCGTCAAGCTTGCGACCGAGCTTTCGAGAAAGGCTACCGGCAGAACGATATACATCCTCGACGAGCCCACGACCGGACTTCACACCGACGACGTTGCAAGGCTCATTGACATGCTCGAACAGCTCTGCGACAACGGCAACACGGTGGTAGTCATCGAGCATAACTTAGATGTCATAAAGTGCGCCGACTATATCATCGACTTGGGTCCCGAAGGAGGTTCCGGCGGAGGTACGGTAATTGCAACCGGCACTCCCGAGGAAGTCGCTGAGAATCCGAATTCCTACACCGGGCAATACCTTAAAAAAGCTCTCGAATGGAGATAAAAATAATCCGCCGGTTTTCCGCCGACGGATTTTTGTATTATCAATTATCAGTGTCGTTCGTCAGAATCGAACGTCTCACAGAATCTTGCGGAAAATGCAGGCTCTTCTCCTGCGGCATACAAATGCGAAGTATCACCGAATGCCGCCATTCTGAATGAAGCTATGCCTTGCTCGCGCTCTTCGGTGTAAAGTGAGGTAACAGAAGACGGCGCCGCACAGAAATTCTGTCCGAGAACAACAGGGGATATGCTCAGAAGATGCCCGAGAAGCTGGCACTCGATTCCGAAGTGACAGAAAAGAACGATGGTATCTCTGTTTGGATTTACAGCATCATAGTATCTGCCATTTCGACGATAGCCATGCTTTTCTAAAAGTTCATCAAGCCCATCCGTAACTGCTTTGTAAAGAGCAGGGTAGTCTCCCTTCTCCATAAAATCAACGTGCATAAACTTGTCTTTATCATAGAGGTCATCGCACCCTTTGAAGAACGACGGCATAAAGTCCCAAGTTATAACAGTTTCGCCTTCTTCGAGATACGGCGGTGTTACCTGACAATAGTAAAATTCTTTGAGCCATTCGAGGGTTTCAGCCTCTCTCCCCATCTTCTTAAGTGTCAGGGAAGCGGTGTCCTTAGCACGTCCGAGAGGTGAACAGTAAAAAGCCTTTACATCAAGCTTCGATAGCCTGTCACTCAAGAGCTCAGCCTCACGCCAGCCCTTTTCGGTAAGTGAATCAATGGAATAGTCGGGGTCCGCATGTCTTACAATCAAAAGCCGCATATTTATCTCCTTGTCAGAACTTGTCAGAAAAAGATTATAATGGAATAAGAGCCCCGAGAATAAATCTCAGGGCTCCGAGGAAGTAGAATTAGTAATTTTCTTTTCTTACTTCGAAGAAGCTTCCGGGGTGAGCGCATACAGGGCATACAGCCGGAGCCTTCTTGCCGATAACGAGATGTCCGCAGTTGCGGCACTCCCACATAGTCTCTTCGCTCTTCTCGAATACCTTCTGCATCTCAACGTTGTCAAGAAGCTTAAGATATCTCTCTTCGTGAGCCTTCTCAATCTCGCCGACCATTCTGAACTGAGCAGCAAGAACCTTGAAGCCCTCTTCCTCTGCTTCCTTTGCGAAGGTAGCGTACATATCCGTCCACTCATAGTTTTCGCCCTCGGCAGCAGCCTTGAGGTTCTCGGGAGTAGAGCCGATTCCGTCGAGAGCCTTGAACCAGAGCTTTGCGTGCTCCTTCTCGTTCTCAGCAGTCTTGAGGAAAATCTCAGCTATCTGCTCATAGCCTTCCTTCTTTGCAACAGAAGCAAAGTATGTATACTTATTTCTTGCCTGAGATTCGCCGGCAAATGCAGTCATAAGATTCTGTTCGGTTTTTGTTCCTTTAAGTTCCATTTCGAGTTCTCCTTTGTGTTTATTTTTATATTACACGACGTTTTTATAAACTGTCGTCAGTAACCATATTTTTTTGTTTGCAATCTTCACAGATGTAGTGAGCGTTGACATCGTAATAGATGAGATTTACCCCAAGCCTGTCGAAAAGCTCTTCTCCTATATCGTCAATAGGGAAGTCGTCAACCCTTCCGCATGAATTGCAGATGAGATGCCCATGCGGCAGAAAAGACTTATCATAGCAGTCGGAAAACCCACGAAGACTTATGAGCCTTATTTCCTTGTCCTCACAAAGCTTTCCTAGGTTGCGATAAACAGTTCCGAGGGCAATGCTCGGCATACTCTTTCTCGCCTCGGTGAAAATTTCCTCGGCGGTGAGGTGGCGGTCGGAGCTGTATATAATCTCCTTTATCAGTTGTCGCTGTTTTGTCATGCTCATCACCAAAATTAAGAATGATTCTTGATTTATGATAACATATGACAGCAGTCTTGTCAAGAGCTTTTCAGAATATTTTTCAGAAAATATTCTCTGAGATTAGCAGATATTGTCGACATAAAGCTCTTGTAATATTGCTCGGAAAATGGTATAATCATAGCTGTCAGCGTAGGTTCGTCGGTGTGTACATGTTTTTTCGGAGGTCATGATGAAAAAATCAGTATTGCTTTTTACTCTTGTTTTCACTATCCTGACTCTCACGTCATGCACACAAAGAGCTTCATCAAGCGATACGACCGGCTCGATAACGATTGAAACCTATGCCTCGATTACCACTCAGGCAACTTCTACCGAAGCAGAGACAGCTCCGGTCTACTCAACAATAGAAACCTCCGATTCTTCTGTCACCACCGCGCCGGAAAGTGATTCCGAAACAACAGCGGTTGTCGAGACGGAAATATCCGCAGATTATACAATAACCGATTACGAGGCTGTGATGTATGCCGTAGCATCGGTAAACGTAAGACAATTTCCCGATGCCGACAGTGACAGAATCGGTCATCTTGACAAAGGCGAAAGCGTCAACGTTACGGGGATTGTCTCCAACGGTTGGTACCGAATCGAGTTTAAGAACAGCGAGTATTTCGTAAACGGAAGATATCTTTCTGACGTGTATGAAGAAGACGAAGAAACCACAACGGTTGCGACAACCACAGTAACTACAGCCGCCACTACCATAACAACGACTGCTTCAGCTGTCACGTCTGCTACCACTACAACCGCAAGCGATGAAGACGTTGACATTGACGACGAAGTTGACGTAGATGAAATTGTCTCACAGCTCGGGACAAGCAGTTATACCGCACTCAATTATTCCACCGTAAAAGCCGTCTGGTTTGCGTACCTCGATATAGACACTATGCTTGCGGGAGCAACCGAGTCGGAATTTACCGAATCCATTTCGGAAGCATTCGCCTATGTTGCGTCATTAGGCTGTAATACCGTCTATGTACATGTCAGAGCCTTCGGTGATGCCTACTACTATTCAAGCTATTATCCGTTTACATCCGCATATTCGGGAACGATAGGGGACAAGCCATCCTACGACCCACTCGAAATTATGATTACCGAGGCTCATAAGCTTGGGCTTTCGTTCCACGCTTGGGTTAATCCCATGAGAACAACAACCAAGAAAAATCTTGAGGCTATGAGTTCATCATATACTCTCAAGCAGTGGTACTCTTCAAGCTCCACGAACGGAACCTATCTTGTCTATGACAGCGACACCGGCTACTATTGGCTCAGTCCGGCTTATTCTGCGGTCAGAGAGCTCATATGCGCCGGCATTGCGGAAATTGTCTCGAATTATGATGTCGACGGCATACATATCGACGATTATTTCTATCCCACAACCGATGAATCGTTTGACAAGCTTGCGTTTTCAGCTTCGGGAAGCAGTAATCTCGCTCAATGGCGAAGAGATACCGTCAGCCAGCTCGTAAAAGAGATATATTCAACGGTGAAGTCCTGCAATTCAAGCGTCCTGTTCGGAGTTTCTCCACAGGGAAATCTTGATAATAACTTAAACAAGCTCTATGCCGATGTTGAGCTCTGGTGCTCAACAACCGGATATCTTGACTACATCGTCCCGCAGATTTATTACGGCTATTCGGGAAGCCTTCCGTTTGACACAACCGCTGTTCAGTGGGAGAATATCGTAACAAGCTCATCAGTAAAACTCATCTGCGGAATCGCCGCATACAAGGTCGGAACAACAACCGGGTGGAGCTCGGGAAGCATGCTTTCAAAGCAGACCGATTACATATCGTCTCTTTCCGGCTATTCGGGATGTGCATATTACCGCTACAGCTCATTGGTCGCCGGTTCATCCGACGCACTTCTCTCAGGAGAAATTGCAAGCCTCATAAAGTCCCTCGCCAACTATTAACTTGGCTCAACCCTCAAAGGTGAACGCATGAAAAAAACTCTTTCCGTTCTATTGTCATTGGTGCTTCTTTTTACAACAGTCTTTCCGTACAGCGGAACGGCTTTGATCGTGTTTGCCGACGACGAGGTTTCCGAAGAAGAAACGGTTGAAAGCGAAGAAATCACCGAAATTATCACCGCCGCAACCGCCGAAGATGTATTTTCGTTCCCCGACGATATGCGCGCCACATACATAACAATCGGATATGACTTCTTTACCGATATCGACCAATCGGCGGATATCACCTCCGAGGAAATAGGCGAAATTTTCTCGAATCTTGAGAGCTACGGTTTCAACACGATTATCATTAACATGAGCTATGATGGCGTTATTTATTACGAAATTGACGCAAAGATATATCTTAACGGTTCGCCTCTCGACATGCTTATCGAAGCCGCTAGAGACCACAACTACTATGTCTACATCACATTTGACTTGGAAGATGCTATAGAAGCTAACGAGCTTGAAACCGTCAGCGACAGAATTGACTATCTCTCACAGTGCGCTCATAAGCTCACGAATAAGTATCTGATAGACGGAATCATAATCGACGGCTATTATGCCGATATCGATGAAAACAGCTATGAAAACTATCTTAAATATGGTTCGGGAATCGGATATGAGAATTGGCTTCTTGACAACAGCGAATACATATTCAGCCTTGTCAGCAACGCAATTCACTCGACAAGCAATACCGTCGCCGTGGGTCTTGCCGCCACAAACGCGTGGATGAACGATGGGAACGACCCTGACGGCTCCGACACCAAGGATGATTTCGAAGCACTTGCAGATGGATACTCAGACACCAAGGCTTATATCGAAAACGGCTATGCCGATTTCGTGATAGTCACCTGCTACGGTGGCTTGGAATCAACCGAGCTCAACTTTACAAGTATTATTTCTTGGTGGAATGAGCTTGCCGAAGCAAGTGGCATTCCGATGTTCATAAGCCATGCCAACGACAGAATAAGCACGTCCGATACCTCTTGGGCGTCTGACCAGATTCTGAAACAGCTTGAAGAGTGTGCAGACTACCCGGCATATCAGGGCAGTGTCTTCCGCTCATATGAATCTCTCGTTAAGAACGTCGGAAGCAGTACCGATGCTCTTGTAAAATACTATGACGGTCTTATTGACACAGATTCGCTATATACTCAGCTTGAGATGGTTCTTCCCACCAAGACGAATTACACAACCTACGAGACAACCGTCAAGTTCCAGGGCACTTACGACTCCAACTTCGACGTTTACTTCAACGGCGATATCATAACTCTTAACGAAGCCGGCAACTTCTACTTCGAGGAAGAGCTTGAAGTCGGTGTAAATACCTTCACATTCCAGAATAAAGCCAACGTCGTAACCTATAAGATTACGAGGAAGGTTGACGTTATCCAATCGGTTGAGCCCGAAGAGGGAACCACTATGAACGTCGAAGGCTCAACAAAGATTTCAATCAGTGCCGTTGCATACTCAGGCTCCACCGTCACGGCAACTCTGGATGGCGAAACAATTAAACTCGTCGAACAGACATCCGGCTCCGATGACCTTGACGAGAACTCGAGCTATGCGATATTCACCGGTACAATCACAGCTCCCGAGGGCATTGTCGGCGAAGAGCAGGATTTGGGATACATCTACATCAGCGGTAACTACAAGGATCTCAGCTACGAAGATGTAACCGCAGCGAGAGTAATCGTCAATGCGATTTCACCGACAGCGGAAGCAACCCAGCTTGTCGTTGTAAAGAATGATAATACCTTAGCTTATGACTACTACTCGACCGATGCTATTGCAATACCGACCTCGCCGAGACTTCCTGCCGGAACAATCGACGTACTCGTAAACGAAGTTACCTATAGCGTCACATCCGAAGGCGTAAGCCAGACCGTCAAGTACTACCTTACTGCATCAGGCTTAAGGCTCAAAGCGTCCGACTGCACTCTTGTCGACGGTTATACGATAGTGAACAATTCTATAGAGACGACGAATTCGTATACCAACAGCGACGGTGACACGGTTCTTACATTCAACCTCGACTACCAGACACCGTTTACGATTTCCTATACGCCGCTGACATTCGGAACGGGAGTAAGCGGAACATATTCCGTCAGCAGCTTCGACCCGGACTATGTCATAATCACGTTCGACTACGTCACGAACTACTCGGGACTCCCGTCGTTCAGCTCCGATTCTTTGTTCAGCAGTGCGGAGTGGCAGACCGTGACGGTTGACGGAGAGACAAAGATTCAGCTCAAGCTCAAACTCAGAAAGAACGGCGTATTCGCAGGATACTCTGCGGATTACGACGATGCTGGAAATCTGACATTCACGTTCAACGGCTACAATTCAAGCCTTGCAGGTGCGGTTATAGTGGTCGACCCGGGGCACGGATATAACACCAGTTCAACCACTTTGGACCCCGGAGCCGTCGGTCACGTTGTCGAACGAGTAATAAACCTTGCAATCGCGAAGCTTCTGGTTTCAAAGCTTCAGGCGGCGGGCGCAACAGTTTACATGATTCCGAGTGACACGACTTATATCAGCGTTTATGACCGCTCGGAATATGCAAGAAAATATGATCCCGACCTGTATATCTCCATACACTGCAACAGTGTGACAAACGGAGAGGGAGTGCGAGGAGTTGAAGCATACTACTTCACGCCATTCTCCGAACCCATTGCCACGCTTGTGGCAGAGAAGATGGCAGAATACTACGAGGATTATGTTTATAAAGACGGCAAGAGCCGCAACAGGGGAGCGAAATATAACTACTTCGCTGTGACTCTTGAACAGGAATTTCCGTCGATATTGGTTGAGTGCGGCTTCGTCACAGACTACACTGAAGCTATGGCACTTAACGATTCTACAGTGCAAAGCGGGCTTGCTGACGCCATCGTCGAAGCTATCGAAGAATACTTTACCGCAAATCAGTGAAAAATACTTGAAATTATGCGATGTATGTTGTATAATAGCAAGTAATAAGGTTTCCAAAGGAGGACTAACCGTGTATAAAATTTTAGAAAAACGCGAGCTCAATGATTCAGTTACACTAATGGTGATTGACGCTCCGCTTATTGCCAAGAAGGTAAAAGCCGGACAGTTTATCATCTTCAGAACTGACGAGTTGGGCGAAAGAATCCCGCTGACCGTTGCGGACTACGACCGTGAGAAGGGCACAATCACCATCATCTTCCAGAAGGTCGGAAAATCCACTTATCAGCTCGGCACAATGGAGCAGGGCGACAGCATCCTCGATGTAGTAGGACCGCTTGGTGTTGCTTCCGAGTTTGGCGAAAACGTCAAGCATGCTTGTGTTATCGGCGGCGGCGTTGGTTGCGCTATTGCATATCCTTCAGCAAAGGCTCTTCACAACATGGGCGTCAAGGTCGACATCATTGCCGGTTTCAGAAGCAAGGATATCGTTATCCTTGAGGATGAAATGAGAGCTGTATGCGACAATTATTACATCACAACCGATGACGGTACTTACGGCAAGAAGGGCTTCGTCACCAACCAGCTTCAGGAACTCATCGACAACGGCGAACAGTATGACCTCGTTATCGCTATCGGTCCCGTCCCGATGATGAAGTTCGTTTGCGGCGTTACTCGTCCTTACAATATCAAGACTATGGTTTCCCTCAATCCTATCATGATTGACGGTACCGGAATGTGCGGCGGATGCAGAGTCACCGTTGGCGGCAAGACCAAGTATGCTTGTGTTGACGGTCCCGACTTCGACGGTTTCGAGGTTGACTTCAACGAGCTTATGAGAAGAAACTCCGCTTACAGAGAGCAGGAAGCTCACGATAAAGAACACATTTGCAGATTAACAGGAGGAGTCAGACATGCCTAATATGCAAGCTCAGAAAACGCCCATTACCGAGCAGGATCCCAAGGTAAGGGCAAGAAACTTTAAAGAAGTATGCTTGGGCTATACAGCCGAAGAAGCTATGAACGAGGCGGCAAGATGCCTTAACTGCAAGAACAGACCTTGCGTAAGCGGATGCCCTGTCAGCGTAAAGATTCCTGACTTCCTGGCTCAGGTCAAGGAAGGCAATTTTGAAGAAGCTTACAAGATTATCACCTCAACCAACGGTCTTCCCGCAGTCAGCGGTCGTGTTTGCCCGCAGGAGAGTCAGTGCGAGGGTAAGTGCGTAAGAGGAATCAAGGGCGAGCCCGTTGCAATCGGTAAGCTCGAGAGATTCTGCGCCGACTATATGGCAGACAAGAAGCTCGAGCAGGAAAAGGCTGAGCCCAACGGCATCAAGGTTGCGGTTGTTGGTTCCGGTCCTTCCGGTCTTACATGTGCCGCAGACCTCGCTAAGCTCGGCTACAGCGTAACCATTTTCGAAGCATTCCACACCGCCGGCGGCGTTCTGATGTATGGTATTCCCGAATTCAGACTTCCCAAGGCTACAGTTCAGCACGAAGTTGACAACCTGAAGGATCTCGGCGTTGAAATCAAGACCGACATGGTTATCGGTAAGATTCTCTCTATCGACGAAATCATGGAAATGGGCTACAAGGCTGTATTCGTTGGAACCGGTGCAGGTCTTCCCAACTTTATGAACATCCCCGGCGAATCACTTGTTGGTGTATTCTCCGCTAACGAATACCTGACAAGAATCAACCTCATGAAGGGTTATCTCGAGGAATACGATACACCTGTCCGCAAGTACAACTCTGTTGCAGTAGTTGGCGGCGGTAACGTTGCTATGGATGCCGCACGTTGCGCTATGCGTCTCGGTGCTGAGCATGTTTACGTTATCTATCGTCGTTCCGAAGCTGAAATGCCCGCAAGAAAAGAAGAGGTTCATCATGCCAAGGAAGAAGGAATCGAGTTCCTGTTCCTCAACAATCCTACCGAAATTCTCGGCGACGAGAACGGTGCTGTAAACGGCATCAAGTGCCAGAAGATGGAGCTCGGCGAGCCGGATGCAGGCGGAAGACGTTCCGTAAAGGCTATTCCCGATTCAGAGTATGTCATCCCGATTGATGCTTGCGTCATGGCAATCGGTACTTCTCCCAACCCGCTTATTCGTTCGACCACCGCAGGGCTCGAAGCCAACAAGCACGGTTGCCTCGTTGTCAATGAGGACATGCTCACCACCAAGGAAGGCGTTTATGCCGGCGGCGATGCTGTAACAGGTGCCGCTACCGTTATCCTCGCTATGGGTGCAGGTAAGACTGCCGCTAAGGCAATGGACGAATACATCAAGTCTCTTTGATTTTAACTCAAAGACCGCGAATTGACCCTTGGAGGAGGATACAATGTCAACAGCACTAATAACACTTCTTACGTCCGATACATCGACAACAACTACAACGATGGGTTGGTCATCCATCATCTGGATGGTCGTAATCTTGGTTGCGTTCTACTTCATCCTTATCAGACCTCAGCGCAAGAAGGACAAGCAGGATGCCGAGATGAGAAAGAACCTTCAGCTCGGTGACGAGGTTGTCACTGCAGGCGGTATAGTCGGTATCATCTGCAAGATTGAGGAAGAAACCGTCGTTATCGAGACCGGTGGCGACAGAAGCAGACTCAGAGTCAGACGCTGGGCTATCTCTCAGAATCTTGATGCTGAAAAGGAAGCGGCAGCCGCCAAGAATTCAAAGTCAGCTTCTCCCGCAAAGGACAAGAAGAAGGACAAGAAATCCGACAAGCAGGAAGATTCAAAGTCTGAAAGCACAGCTTCCGAGTCGGAGACAAAGAAGTAAAATTCGACTTCTAAACGATTATCCCTTCGAATACTGTTTACTATGCAGTATTCGGAGGGTTTTCTTTATGCGGTTTTACAAGAAGGGAATAGTAGCAGGACTTCTGTCACTGACAGCATTTATTGTCGTGATTGCCATACTCTTTGGCGTAATTATGACGTTTATGGATGTGCCGGATGAAATAGTCGGTGTAGCGGGAACTCTAATATTATCAACCGGTTGCCTTCTGGCAAGCTATGTCTCAACACAGATTGTAAGAAACAAAGGGCTTATGCAGGGGTTTATCATTGCAGGAATGGTGTCTGCAATACTTCTCATAATTTACCTCATAGCAAACAAAGCTCTTACAGTTGCGTGCTTTGAAAAGATAATTTGCTGTACACTGTTCTCGGTCATCGGCGGCATCAAGGGAATAAACACAAAGCATTGCAAGTAGTAAGCATATCGGGAGTATTTTTCTCATAGAATTGGACAGGCAATGAAAAAGGAGATGTGAAAATGAACGGATTCAAAAGCGCCATAGAACTTTTGCAACCAAAGCTTCGCCAATCATTCGAGCGACTATCACCAACCGACATCGACAGCATTAACGAGATAAGACTTCGCTTGGGAAGGCATATTTCTGTATCTACAGTCAAAGGTAATTTCTATATAACGGAAACCGGTGAGCTAACGGAGGATTCTGCTTTCGCTGTCATCACTGAGCCGTTGGACATAGAATATACCTTCAAAAACGCTTTCTCTTACTCTCTGCACAGCTACTCAAAAGAGCTGTGTATGGGTTACATAACCGTCGGAAGCGGCAACAGAGTAGGAATCTGCGGAACCGCGGTAACAAACGTAAGCGACTTACGAAGCGTCGAAACAATCAAATATGTCTCTTCGATTAATATAAGAATAGCAAGAGAAAAAAGAGGCTTTGCTGAGAAGCTTATAAACATGTGCGTGAGTTCAAAGCCGTCAGGGGTTCTGATTATAGGGGCGCCTGCAACCGGCAAAACAACGCTTCTTCGGGACACCACAAGAATTTTAGGCTCCCGATACAGAGTTTCCCTCATAGACGAGCAAAACGAAATCTCGGCAACCCACAGGGACATAGCCCAGAACGACATTGGAGAGCTTACAGATGTATTTGTTGGTTATCCCAAGTATATCGGCATCTCGACGGCGGTAAGGGTGATGTCTCCTGATGTGATAGTCGTAGATGAGATAGGCTCAGAAGAAGAGCTACAGGCTCTTGAATTCGCTTTACACTCAGGAGTTACTCTGATTACCGCCGTACATTCGGAAAGCCTTGAAGAAGCAAAGAAGAAGCGGATAGTCAAGGCTCTTATTTCTGAAAATGCTTTTCAGTATGCGGCAGTTCTCGGAAGAAATTACGAATACGAGATTATAAAGATTGATTAGGCTTCTGTTATATTCAGCTGTCGTAATCTCATGCTTTCTGATTTCCAACGAACAGCTCAATCGCGAAAGACGAAAAATTCGGATTGCAAAAGAGCTTGAAGACGTAATTTTTCAAATGGAAGCACTTCTTAAATACGGTTCCTATGATGTCTATCAGCTCTGCGAAAAATGCTTTTCGGATATCACTGCATTTGATGCGAGTGGTTTTACAAAGATTACGGACAGCTTTTCGGAAAGCTTCCTGAAAGCCTGTAAGAAATCGCTTTGCAATGCGAGTGAAAGCACAGAATCCGCATTTATGAAAATCTCCGAATTTCTCGGAATGTACGAATCGGAAACGCAGATATCGGGACTTGAGACCATACTTGGCGAAATAAAAAGCGACAGAATCGTCATGGAAAATGAGCTTGCAGGCAAAAGAAAGCTTTATCTCTGCCTTGGAGCGTTCTCAGGGATTGTTATATGTTTGGTATTGATGTGAGGGTAGCTTATGGATGTTGATTTGATATTCAAGATTGCGGGAGTAGGAATAATCGTAGCAGTGCTCAGTCAGCTTATGAAGCGTTCAGAGCGCGATGAGCAGGCTCTGATGATTACAATCGCAGGATTGGTCGTTGTAATGCTTATGCTCGTAAGCGAAATTGCGGAGCTGTTCGATACGGTCAAGAGCACGTTCGGATTTTAGCTTGGAAACGGACAACGGACGTGGACATTCTTGCTATAGCGGCTTTGTGTATAGTTACTGCCATAATTGCGAAGACAATTCAGCCTACAAATCAGGATATAGCGCTCGTCATTACGATTGCCGGAGTTGCGGCAGTGGCGTTTTCGATTATCGGCACAATCTCGGACGTGCTTTACGAGGTTCGGAACTTAGCCGGCATTTCCGAAGTCAGCGGCTCCTATATCTCAATAGTCTTTCGGGTACTGGGGATATGCTATGTCTGCGAAATATCGTCCTCCTGTTGCCGTGATTGCGGAGAAAGTGCTCTCGCAAGTGTCATAGACATCGCCGGCAGGGTTGCTGTTTCGGTTATCTGTTTGCCGCTGATAAAAAGCTTCATAGAGGCTGTTGAAAGTATACTGGAGTTAGGATAAAGCATGGAAAGAAAAATCATTCTGTTTATACTGATGTTAATATTGCTGACGATCAATGTGACCGCAACCGATTATGAAAATGAGCTCGGAATAGATTTCAGTGAGATAGAAACAGATAGTGCCGGTGATTTTCTGGAAGATAACTCTGTTGACGTTTCCAACCCGGAAACGATTTCAAATATCTCCGCAGGTTTAATCCTCAACTATTTCGCTTTGGCGTTCAAATCTGCGCTGAAAAAGCCGGCAAGTGTCTTCATTTGCGTGTTGGTTATATCGCTCGTAAGCGAAGTGGTCATGTCAATCTCTCAACGTTCGGGAATATATGGTGAAGTCTTCACCCTCATATGCTTTTTGTGTATCACTCCGATGATAATCTCATCTTTTTCCGATATGCTAAGCGTCATGAAGTCGCAGGAGACATTTATGGCGTCATATATACCGATTTTTGCCACAATAACCGCCGCATCGGGAAACACATCGGGAGCAGGCGCATATAACGCTCTTGTGCTCTATGCTTCCGAAGCCGTCTCCCTGATTGCCGGACAGGTTCTGAAACCCATTCTGGTATGTATGCTCGTGATGTCCTGCACTCAGGCGATAAATCCCGATTTACCGAATCTCACAGGCACACTCAAAAGAGCTTTGACCTATATCGTCGGCGTTATCATGACAGTATTTGTGGGAGTTATCGGGCTTCAGACTACAGTAGGAAGGGCAGGCAACAGCATTCTCCTGCGAGCAGGCAGATACCTAGTATCGAGCTTTGTGCCTCTGGTAGGAATGTCATTATCCGAATCATATCAGGCTGTAAGCCAAAGCCTTGGAACCCTTCGTTCGGCAGTCGGTGCACTTGGAATCGTAATAATAGTCCTAATTCTCGCAGTTCCGATTATCACTATGTGTGTTTACAGAATCACGTTTATAATCCTCGACTGGACTTGCAGTATTACCGGCTCCTACAGACTCAGCGCGCTTATGAGGGGAATAGGCGATGTATATTCTCTCGGCGTAACACTTCTCATTATATACGCCCTGATGTTTCTGATTTCAACCGGAATGATAATGCTTATAGGCAGTGAGGCATATGTATGACATCTGTAAAGAATATCACCTTGACGGTATGTATATTATCACTTGTATATATGCTCGTCATGATGCTGACCCCGGATAGCTACAAACAGAAAATGAAAACGGTCATATCAATTCTAACAGCTCTCACAATAGCCGGAGCGGTTTTAAATCTTGATTTCACCTTCGATGAGTCTATAGACGCAGATTTGCTTTACGAATCAGATTACAGCTATAACGACTTGGTTATAAGCGAGCTCGAGGAACGTCTTGCCGAAAGCATTCTTCTGATATATGAGGAGAACGGCATACCGGTAGAAAAAATCTCAGTGGAAACTAATATTGACGAGGATAACGGCATATCTATTAGTAAAATAAGCCTGACAATCCCGGGAAGCAGTGAAGCGTACGAAAGCAAAATCCGCAAGGTAACCGGTGACAAAATCGGGGAAGTAACCCTTGATATCAGCTTTTCGGAGGACGTAAATGATTCTTGACAGACTTAAAGAAAAGTTCAGGCTTTCCGGCAAACAAATCATATATCTTGCAGTAGCTGTGTTATCTGTTATTCTCATTCTGGCACTGAACAGCTTTGAAAGCGATGATGAAGATACATCCGATTCGGAAACTATTCCCGACGTGAGCTCAGAATATACCGAAGAGCTCAAGCTTCAGCTCGAAAAGATTATTTCAAAGATTGACGGCGTAGGTGACGTTACGGTCATGCTGACGATAGAGAGCTCTGCTTCTTATGTCTACACAACAGATATCGAGAAAGATGAGCTCGAAACAAAAACCGAAACAGTAATTATAGGGAATAAGGAGGCGTTGATTGAAAGAATAGATAATCCGCAAGTAAGCGGAGTACTTGTAGTCTGTACAGGAGGCGATAGGGCAGTAATTCAAGAACAGGTTATAAAAGCGGTTTCTACCGTTTTGGATATACCGTCAAACAAGGTTTATGTAGCAAAAAGCAACTAAGGAGAGATTTCAATGGCAACTGCAATGGCAAAGAAAAACAGAAAATTCAGATTTAATCCAAGAGTGTCCAAGAGACAGATAATCATCACATGTCTTGTCTTGCTTCTGGGAATAGCCGTTTATGCGAATTACGAGCTCACAAACACCGACCTAAAGGCGACCGATGTCGTTACAAGTCTTGATATGAGCGATGTTTACGGCGAAATAACTTATGTAAACGGCACCGAGATAGTCGACTATTCGTCAGATGACTACTTCGCACAGGCAAGGCTCGAAAAACTCACATCAAGAGACGAGGCGGTAGAAACTCTTAAGATGATGCTCGACGGCGGAGACATTTCCGATGAAGAGCTTTCCTCCTACACAGAAGAAGCAGTAGCGCTTTCATCGCTTATTGAGAGTGAAACAATAATCGAAAATCTGGTTATCGCCGCAGGCTTTGAAGACTGTGTATGCTATCTTGACGGAGAAAACGCAAATATCGTTGTAAAGTCTGAGGGCTTGACAAGTGCACAAGCGGCACAAATCAAAGACATTTTGCTATCGGAAGTGGATGTTCAGAATGAAAATATCAGAATTTTTGAGGTAAAGTAGTTGTTTCGGCGACCGATTTGTGCTATACTGTATTTGTATATTTATGCGAAGCAGACGCTTCCGTATCCCAGGACGAATATAGGAGGACAAATTAATGGAAGTCACAGAAAAGAAAAGAAAGGGAACTCTCAGAGTATCCGAGAATGTCATCATCCAGATTGCCAAGAATGCGGCTTTGGAAGTAAGCGGCGTTTCAAAGATTTCGGTTCGCCCGTTTGATATACTTAAGATGTTTTCGAGCAAGATGGATAACACCGCAATAAGAGTTACTATGCTCGACGGCGTTGCAAAAATATCTATTTCGATAATCGTATACAGCGGCTATAAAGTAACCAACGTATGCACGCAGATTCAGGATAAGGTCAAAGCCGCAGTTCAGTCGATGACAGGCGTGACCGTGTCGAAGGTTAATGTCTCGGTAGTCGATGTTGATTTTTCCGAGAGTCAGTACAAATAAAAACGGATATAACCAAGCTGATAAAACGGCTTGGTTTCCGTGCATTAAAATCATTTCTAAAATAGGCAGGAAGTTTAAATGGGCATTACAAGGCATGATATAAGAGAATCGGAGTTTATCTTTATCTTCGAAAAAGCGTTCCGCGACGAATCGCCGGCAGAGCTGATAGAAATCTCCAAAGATAACGAAGCGGTCACTGTTAATGAAGAAGTTATCTCTACGGTTGAAGGCGTTTATGAACATCTTGAAGAAATAGACGAGATAATATCCCAGTTCAGCACAAAAAGAAGCATCGACAGAATCCCAAAAATTAATCTTGCGGCACTCAGACTCGCAGTATACGAAATCAAATACCTTTCGGACAGGATACCTGTCAAGGTTTCGATAAACGAAGCCGTCGATCTCGTCAACAAATACGCTCAGGAATCTGACGTTACTTTTGTAAACGGGGTTCTTGGCGCATACTCAAGAAGTCTTTCATGAGCAAGCTCTACTTGGGTATTGATACCAGCAATTATACAACCTCTGCCGCAGTATATGATTCCGAAAGTCGTTCGGTACGTCAGAATAAGAAGCTCTTAAGTGTAAAATCCGGTGAAGTAGGGCTTAGACAGTCAGAAGCGGTATTCCAGCATGTAAAACAGCTTCCCGATGTTATAGACGGTCTTACAGGAAAGGGCGAGAGTATAACGGCTATAGGCGTTTCCTCGCGTCCGAGAAGCATAGAAGGCTCGTATATGCCGTGTTTTATGGTAGGGGAGACGGTTGCAAAAAGCATTTCAGCGATAGGGAATATCCCCCTTTATGAAACCTCTCATCAGGTAGGGCACGTCTTGGCGGCACTTTATTCATGCCAAAGGCTTGATCTGATAGAAAGCGACAAGCCGTTTATTGCGTTTCACGTCAGCGGAGGTACAACCGATTGCCTGCTCGTAAAAGCGGATAAAGAGGAAGTAATCAAGGCAACAGAGATCTCATCTTCACTTGATTTAAAAGCCGGTCAGCTTATAGACAGAGTCGGTGTAATGCTCGGTCTCGGATTTCCTTGCGGAAAAGAATTGGAAAAGCTCGCAAGCGAATCGACTGCTGAATTCAAGCCGAGAGCAGCAATAAAAGACGGAAGCTGTTGTATTTCTGGCATAGAAAATCAATGCAGAGACATGTTTGACAAAGGCGCAGAAAAGTGCGATATAGCCTTATATGCACTGAAATCTGTCGAAGCGGCTGTATATGAAATGACCGTATGCGCTATAAATAAATTCGGCTCGCTTCCGATAGTGTACGCCGGAGGCGTCATGTCGGACAAGTTGATACGGGTAAGACTTGAAAAAGATTTTGATTCTTATTTCGCGGAACCTGCTTTCTCACAAGACAATGCCGTCGGAGTTGTAATATTCTCAGCAATAAAGGATGGGTGTAAACTTTGAATTCAATACTTTCGGTTTCGGCACTCAATACTTATATTTCATTCAAGCTTAAAAACGACCCGAAGCTTAAGGGCATCGCCGTAAAGGGCGAGATTTCCGATATATCAATCAATCACACGTCGGGGCACATATTCTTTACCCTGACAGACGGAAGCTCAAATATAAGAGCTGTAATGTTTTCGCAAAACGCCTCGAGACTCAGCTTTTATCCTGAAACAGGACAGGCTGTAATAGCCTTTGGCGGAGTCGACGTATACGAACGAAACGGGGTTTATCAGCTCAACTGCACTCAGCTTGTTCCTGACGGAAAGGGCACTGAATATATAGCCCTCGCACAGCTTAAAGAACAACTCTCCAAAGAGGGCATATTCTCAAAGCCCAAAAAGTCACTCCCGCAGTATCCTTCAAGAATTGCGGTCGTCACATCACCGTCGGGAGCGGCAATACACGATGTTATGAGCACCGTTTCAAGGAGATATCCTCTTGCAGAGGTTAAGCTTTTTTCGGCAACGGTTCAGGGGCTTGAAGCTCCGGCGAGCATTTCAAATGCACTTTCACTTGCGGATAAAAGCGAATCCGATGTTATTATACTCACAAGAGGTGGCGGCTCGGATGACGATTTATCCTGCTTCAATACAAAAGCCGTTGTTATGGCGGTTTACGCTTGTATAACTCCGGTTGTTTCCGCTATCGGGCACGAGGTTGACCTGACTTTATCGGACCTCGTGGCAGATGTAAGAGCCGCAACCCCTACCGCTGCGGCAGAGCTTTGCACTCCCGATATGTCGGCTATTTCCTCGGAAATTTCGAGACTTAAGCAGGAGATTACAAGATTGACAGACAGAAAGCTCTATGCTCTTTCAAATTCGATTTCAAGCTACAAATCAATAATTGATGCGTTATCACCGGTGAATAAGCTTACAAGAACAGAGTATCAGCTTGGCACGATGCGAGAGTCTATGAAGACTTCAATTTCTCACAGGCTGAGACTGTACGAAGCACAACTATCGGGCTGTATCAACACGTTGTCCGCCGCTGACCCGATGAATATACTTGGCAAAGGCTATGCTTTGATTTACAAGGATTCACACCTTGTAACAGAAAGTTCAGAACTAAGCGGCAGAATACAAATCGTTATGAAAGACGGACAAGCCGAGGCAGAAGTTTTACAGGAAAATGAGGAACAGATATGAACTTTGACGAGTCAATAAAAAGACTGAAAGAAATATGTGCGAAGCTTAACGATGATAAGACATCCCTCGAGGAGACCGTTGCTCTTTATAAGGAGGGCATGGCTCTCTCCGAAGAGTGCTTGAAGCGTATAAACGATATAAGAAGCGAGCTGAATGAAAGCGAAGGCGACAAAAATGAAGCCTGAGCTTAAAGCTGTATTTCAGCGTGATGTAGAAGCGGTTGACTCATATCTTTTAAGCAATGGATATATTTCTAAGTCTGACGACAATGAAAATAGAGTAATAGATGCCGAGTTTTACGCTCTGACAGCGGGCGGTAAGCGGATAAGACCGGTCCTTTGTATTGAGTTTTACAAGCTTTTCGGTGGAAAAGGGGATGTAACGGAAATTGCATCCTGCCTTGAACTGATGCACACGTTTTCTCTCATACACGATGACATGCCGGAAATGGACAATGACGATATGCGAAGGGGCAAGCCATCCGTCCACTGTGCATACGGTGTCGATACTGCGCTTTTAGCCGGCGATGGTCTTGCGATACTGCCGTTTGAGATTATCTCAGATAAAGCTCTGAGTGGGGACATATCACCTAAAACCGCAGTCAGGCTCATAAACTGCCTTTCAAAAGCGGCAGGGAACCAAGGGATGATAATGGGGCAGAGGCTTGACCTCATTTCGGAAAACGAGAAAATCGACTTGGAATTCTTAAAAAGAATGTCGTCCCTCAAAACCGGTTGTATCCTAAGTGCATCTGCGCAATTCGGAGCAATACTCGCCGGTGCCGATGATAAAAACATAATGAAAGCCGCCGAATATGCGGAGAACTTCGGACTTGCATTCCAGATAATTGACGATATTCTGGATATTACGGGGAGCGAAAGCGAGCTCGGAAAGCCAATCGGAAGCGATGAAAAGCGAAGCAAAGACACCTACGCCACTGTTATGGGTGTAGATGCGGCATACAACGAGGCTAAACGCTATACGGAAACTGCAGTTGCAGCAATTTCGAACATAGACAGCTCGGAGCTGTTATGCGAGCTTGCATATGACCTGCTTGACAGAAGACATTAACATACGAAAAGAGAGATAGATTTGAAGAACAACCTGCTTGAGAGCCTTACTCTACCCGAGGATCTGAAAAAGCTCAGCTTGGAAGAAGAACAGGAGCTTTGCGCAGAAATACGCGGTAAAATAATCAATACCGTTGCCAAAAACGGCGGACATTTGTCGTCAAATCTGGGAGTTGTCGAGCTCACCGTTGCGATACATAAAGTTTTTGAATCCCCGAAGGACAAAATAGTTTTCGATGTCGGGCATCAATGCTATGCCCATAAGCTTCTTACCGGTCGACTCGACGAATTTGATACGATTCGTCAGAAAGGTGGGCTTTCCGGCTTTTCAAATCCCGAAGAATCTGTTCATGACCCGGTCATAAGCGGTCACAGCTCAACTTCCATCTCATCTGCTCTCGGAATTGCCGAAGCTATGAAGCTGAAGGGAGACAATCATCACGCTATCGCCGTTATCGGCGATGGTGCAATGACCGGCGGGCTTTCATACGAAGGTCTCAACAATGCTGGAAGAAGCGGAGCAAATATTATCGTTATCCTTAATTATAACGAAATGTCCATCTCCAAAAATATCGGCGGCTTGGCGGAATATCTCTCAAAGCTTCGAATCAAAAAATCCTATCGCACAATCAAAAACACCACAAGGGGAATTATCTCCGCAGTGCCGTTGGTAGGTAAGCCGGTTTCTGATTTTCTCAGCGACTCAAAGGACGTAGTCAGGGAAAAGATGCTCCACAGTACGATGTTTGAGGACCTCGGCTTCCAGTTTGTCGGACCGGTTGACGGACACGACCTTGGTGAGCTCGAAGATGCGCTTTCATATGCAAAGTCTCTCGGCGGACCTGTACTGATTCAGATAAACACAAAGAAGGGCAAAGGCTATAAGCCCGCAGAAAAGAACCCCGGAAACTATCACGGTGTTGCAGGATTCGATGTTAAGACCGGTCTTCTGCCGGAACATAAATATGATTTCACGGACGCTTTCGGGCAAGCTCTTACAAGGCTCGCCGATAAAGATGACAGAATCTGTGCCATTACCGCATCCATGAAATACGGAACTGGTCTGCAATACTTTAAGAAAAAGCACCCCGAAAGATATTTTGACGTAGGAATTGCCGAAGGACATGCCGTGACCTTTGCGGCAGGACTTGCCGAAATGGGCATGATACCTGTATTTGCGGTCTATTCATCATTCCTCCAGAGAAGTTATGACGAACTTATTCACGATGCCGCAATAGGCAATGTCCATATGGTAATCGGCATCGACCACGCGGGAATTGTCGGCTCGGACGGCAGAACCCATCAGGGAACCTTCGATATCCCGTTTCTGACTACTATTCCAAATATCACAATTTACTCTCCCTCAAACTATAAAGAGCTCGAAACCTGCCTCGAAAAAGCGATTTTTGATGACACAGGCATGGCAGTTGTCAGATATCCGAAATCGGGTGAGGCTTCGGAAACTGTCTGTGAAAGCGATTATGCGGTTACCGAAAGAAATAGCGACACTCTCATCATTTCCTACGGCAGGGAAGCAGGAGAAGCGGAAAAAGCCGCTGAAAAGCTCGGTTGCGATTTCATTAAGCTTGTCAAGGTGTTCCCACTAAATGGTGAACTCGAAAACATTATATCCGGATATAACAAAGCTTATATCTTCGAAGAATGTGAATATGAGGGCTCAATAGGGCAGAAGCTAAAATCTGTCTGCCCAAATGTTGAAGCTCACGCAATTAACGGCTTTGTGCCTCATATGAAGGTGTGTGAAGCTATTGAGCTTTACAGGCTTTCCGAACATCAGATAGAGCTCACTGTCAGGAAAGAGCAAACCGATGCCGAGGCTTGATTACTATCTCACATCAAATGGCTATTTCTCAAGCCGTGAGCGGGCTAAAGAAGCAATCAAAAACGACGAAGTAACCGTGAACGGAAAAGTGTGCCGTAAGCCTGCTCTTGAGGTCTCAGACAACGACGTCGTCAGTTTCACAGGCGCTCAGCTTAAGTATGTTGGTCGTGGCGGATTGAAGCTCGAAGCGGCTATAGGCGCTTTTAACATAGAGCTTGATGAACTAACTTGTGCCGATTTGGGAGCATCTACCGGCGGGTTTACCGACTGTATGCTACAGAACGGTGCCAAAAAGGTCTACTCAATAGATGTCGGTCACGGACAACTCGCCGAAAAGCTCCTCAACGATAGCAGAGTCGTAAACATCGAAGGCGTTAATGTCAAAGACGTTGCTATAAGTACAACAGGCGAGACAGTAGATTTCGTAACTGCCGATCTGTCGTTTATATCCGTTAAATTTGCCATCTCAGCCGCTGTAAAAATACTGAAAGCTGATGGCAGAGCCGTATTCCTGATAAAGCCACAGTTCGAAGCAGGAAAAGAGGCAATCGGAAAAGGTGGCATCGTGAAAAGCAAATCGGTTCACATAAGAGTTTTACAGGATATTTACTATTATCTTCTCTCAAACGGTTTTAATGTAATCGGCATAATTCCATCGCCGATAAAGGGCGGAGACGGAAATATCGAGTATCTTGCGTACTGCACAAGAGACTCCGAAAGCAACGTAGCACCGGATTTCAATGAAATCGTAAATAGCGCATTTTCACAAGCATAAAATCTCATCAAAGGACGGTCACGGTCATGACGGTATTCATATATCCAAATCTTGAAAAGCTTCATTCAGAGGAATGCACCGAACAGGTTATAGAAATTCTTAAGTCTCTCGGAGTTACGGTTCTGATGACTCCCGAGACAAACCGTGTTTTCGGAAATAAGGCGATTGAAGAGCCTACAATCAGCGATGCCGTTTCAAGGTGCGATATTGTCATAACAATCGGCGGTGACGGAACAATTCTCAAGATTGCTTCTCTTGCGGCACAACATAAGAAAAAGCTCCTTGGCATCAACTGCGGCAGGCTCGGATTTATGGCTTCACTCGAAAGAGGCGAGCTTGGTTGCCTTAAAAATCTCTGCACGGGAGATTACAAAACCGAGCAAAGAATGATGCTTGATGTGACCGTCAGATTCGGTAACGGCAAATGTCTCACAGAAACAGTCCTGAATGACGTTGTCATAACTCACGACTTCAAGGAAAGCCTCAACGACTTCACGGTTCTTGCCGACGGCATTGCGGTATCGCATTTAAGGGCCGACGGTCTTATCTTCTCGACTCCTACGGGTGCATCAGCATATGCTCTTTCCGCCGGCGGACCGCTTATCGAACCTTCCATGGACTGCATAGAATTTACCCATATCTGCCCCCATTCGCTTTCCGCAAGAGCAATGATATTCGACCCGAATAAAGTTATCGAAGTTAGAACAAGAGCCTCCGGCTCCATAGCTATGCGTGCAGACGGTGGAGAGGCAATTTCGATTACATCCGACGACAGTGTCTATATTAAAAAGTCTCCGTTAAGCCTTTCGGTAATCGACATTCACGGCGACAACTACTTTAAGTCGGTTTCAACCAAGCTTATGAACAACGCAAAGGAAGTCGAGGAGGCTTACGACAGATGAAAAATGACCGAAAAAAAGCCATTCTCGATATAGTTTCCAACTATGAGGTCGACACTCAGGAAACACTACAGGCGTTGCTTCTTGAGCGAGGCTTCAACGTAACGCAAGCCACAGTTTCAAGAGACATAAAACAGTTGGCGCTACTGAAAACTATGGGTCCGAACGGCAGTTACAAGTATACGGTTCCGCCGAAACCACAGGAAACGAGTGCAAGACTGTCATTCAAATCTCTGTATACCGATTCCGTAATTTCGATAGACCGTGCAATAAATATCGTAGTCATCAAATGCTATGCGGGAATGGCAAACGCTGTCTGCTCGAAGCTCGACGCGGCGGCTTACAGCGGCGTTGTTGGTACTCTTGCAGGGGACGATACCATATTCGTTCTAATGCGTGAAGAAAGTGATGCAAAAGCCTTGATGGACGAGCTCGGCGGCATGCTCTAATTATTTGGGAAATTTCTCTTTGGAGGCGATTAATCGGTGCTCTACGAACTTCATATTGAAAACCTCGCTGTAATCGAAAACGCAACGATTCGCTTCGGAGAGCATTTCAATGTCTTTACCGGCGAAACCGGAGCAGGAAAATCAATCCTTATCGGCGGAATCAATGCAATACTCGGACAACGCGTTTATAAGGACATAATAAGAGAGGGAACAGACAAAGCTTATGTCAGTGCAGTCTTCACGGACTGCCCGCAAGCGGTTTCGGACAAACTGAGCGAGCTTGGACTTGATTGCGACAACGAGCTGATTATTTCAAGGGAAATCAATTCAGACGGCAGAAGCACCGCCAGAATTAACTCACGACCGGTTACAATTTCGGCACTCCATGAAATAGGCGACCTGCTCGTCAATATCCACGGTCAGCACGACAGTCAGAACCTGCTCGACCAATCAAAGCATCTTGATATTCTCGACAGCTATGCCCGTTCGGATGAATTGCTTTTAAGCTACCAGAAATCCTTCAGGGAGCTTCAATCAACCGCGCGGGAGCTCAACAAGCTGAAAACCGAAAAGAGTCAGAATGCAAGGCGCGAAGAGTACCTTGCGGAAATAATAGAAGATATAGGCTCACTTGAAATCACCGTCGGAGAAGACGAGAAAATAGAAGAGCGGTTCAGACTTCTTGACAATGCCGTATCTCTGAAAAATGCCCTTACGGCAGCGACCGCCTGCCTTTCCGAAACTGAATCGGATAACAGTGCAGGGGATTTGATATCTCAAGCCTACAGTGAGCTTGAATCAAACGAAGACATTCTTCCTGTTTTGAAGCCCTTAAATGAACGTCTGTCTGCTATCGGAATTGAGCTTGAAGATATAGCCGCAGAACTTACAAAGCTCCGCGACAGCCTCGAAATCGACGACAGCGAATATGCTTCACTTACCCAAAGAAGAAACGATTTGAAGCGCATTAAACGCAGATACGGCACATCTTTGGACGAAGTTATAAAAGTCTATGAGGACGCTGTTCAAGAATCGCAGGGGCTTGCTTCGTTCGATGATAAGATTTCGGAGCTTGAGGAAAAGAAGTCTCAGCTTCTGATTGAAGTCACGAAGAAAGCTGAAGAGCTTTCGAATCATCGTGAGGAAGCCTCGGAAAGATTCTCGAAACAAGTTGCGGAAGAGCTCTCGTTCTTAAACATGCCAAATGTAAAGCTTGAAGTCAGAAGCTCAAAGGGCAAGCTGACCCTAAGCGGAATGGACTCTATTGAGTTTCTGATTTCCGCCAACAAGGGCGAATCCCCGAAGCCCCTTGCAAAGATTGCTTCCGGTGGTGAGCTTTCGAGAATCATGCTTGCTCTCAAGACTGTTCTTGCCGACAGAGACTCAATTCCGACCCTCATATTCGACGAAATAGATTCAGGCGTCAGTGGCAGAGCGGCCCAGAAAATCGGAATCAAGCTTAAGGAAATATCACGCAAGCATCAGGTCATATGCGTAACACACCTGGCGCAGATTGCGATTATGGCGGACGACCATATGTTAATTGAAAAGCATGAATCGGGAGAGAGGACGGTTACTGATGTAACTCATCTCGATTTCGATGAACGTAAATACGAAATAGCACGAATATTGGGCGGCGACAATATTACTGAAACAGTGCTTAAGGATGCCGAAGAACAACTTAAAAATGCTACGAAAGGTGAATAACTATGATACTTTGTTTTCTTGCAGACGGCTTTGAAGAAGTTGAGGCTCTGACTCCTATAGATTGCCTCAGGAGATGCAAAAAGGAAGTTAAAACTATAGGCATAGGTGGTAAGACTCAGATTCATGGCTCTCATGCCGTCACTGTAAAGGCTGATATTGCCGACATCGACTACTACCTGTCCGACGATATCGAAATGATTATTCTTCCCGGCGGAAAGACAGGAACCGATAATCTTGAAAAAAGCGTCCTCGTAAAGCAGGCGATAGATATCTGCATGACGAAGAATCTTCCAATCGCCGCAATATGCGCCGCTCCTTCAATTCTCGGACACAGGGGACTTCTTAAGGGCAAGAAAGCCGTTTGCTATACAGGTTTTGAGAAGGAGCTTATCGGTGCCGAGGTTCTTGACACCGCAGTTGCCGTCGACGGAAATATCATCACCGGTTGCGGAATGGGCACGGCACTTGAATTTTCATATGCGATAGTTTCAAAGCTGATTTCAAAAGAAAAGGCCGACGAGCTAATGGATTCTCTCAACGTAAGACAGCGCAAGATTGATATTGAAATTTAACCTATAAAGAATTCCGACATAAAGGTGAAATATGAGCGATAATAATAACTACGAAAATATTGATGAGCTTCTTTCCTCAATACTGAATGAGACACGTTCATCTCAGGCACAAAACGCGACCACCGAGCAGGCTGTTGCTTCCGAGGAAGTGAAAACCGCTTCGGAGGACTTGTCGAAAACCTCGGTAATGAGTCGCGCTGTGAAGATAGACGACGAAATTGATTCGGACAGTGTTTCCGGTCAGACGAATGTTTTCAATTTCGGAACGTTTCAATCTCAGAACGGCAGAACCGCACTGGTATCCGACGACGAAGAAGAACAGCAGGAGACACCTGTAAAAAAAGCGGAAAAGCCTCATAAGAAAAAGAAGAAAAAACGCAGAAAAAGAAATTATACCGCTTATGGTGGCATAGTCTTGGCTACGTTTGTTTTGTGTGCCTCAATACTGATATCTCTTTTCATAATAGTTGTTATAAGAGATGTACTGGGAATAGAAGACAATGACAATCAGTTTACCATCTATGTAGAAGAGGGCTCTTCGACGTGGGATATTGCCGAACAGCTCTATGACGAGGGCGTTATCCAGTACAAAGAGGTATTCGTTGCCTTTGCCAGAATTATGGGTGCTGACGGAAATATGTATCCCGGTGACCTCGATGTTGCGTATAACATGAGTTACGCCGACATTATAGACGACCTGATGGAAGCCAGAGAATCGAAAGAAACCGTGACCATTACGTTTATCGAAGGCATCACTCTTTACGAAGCCGCACAGCTTCTTGAAGATAACGGCGTATGCGATGCAGATGAGTTTATCTATACCTTCAACTCAACGGCATTCGGCTATGATTACGAGCAGTATGTATCATCTGAAAGCCTGAAGCTTTATAAGTACGAGGGCTTCCTGTTCCCTGATACCTACGAATTCTATGTCGGGGACACAGCTTACAATGTAGCTAAGAAGATAAGAGAGAGAACAGACAATATTCTCACATCCGGTGTTATCGCCAGAGCAGAGGAGATCGGATATTCACTCGAAGAAGTTGTAATTCTCGCTTCAATAGTCCAGAAAGAAGCCGGAAGTGTTTCGGATATGCCATCTGTAGCATCCGTATTTATAAACAGACTGAACAACCCTGAACAGTATCCGAGACTTCAATCTGACGCAACTACTGCATATATCGACAATATCATAACTCAGGTGATGACCGTTTCATCGCAGAGCATATGCGACGCTTATGACACATATACATGCCTGGGGCTTCCTGTCGGAGCTATCTGTAACCCCGGAGAGGATGCAATAAATGCTGTTCTTTACGCGGATGAGACCGATTACTATTACTTCTGCACAGACCCCGAAACCGGCGTTGCATACTTTGCTTCGACCTATGATGAGCATGTCGCAAACTGCGAGCTTTTGGGCATTATGTGAGGTGAACAGACATGTCTCAGATTGAAATCCTTTCTCCTGCCGGAGATGAAGAACGACTCGATGCGGCGTTGCTTTTCGGCGCAGACGCGGTATATCTCGCCGGAAAGAGCTACGGCATGCGAGGCTCACCGGCTAACTTCACACTCGAACAGTTGAAATCTGCCTGCAACAAGGCTCACGCTCTTGGGAAGAAAGTTTATCTCACCGTAAATATTCTTCCCAACAACTCCGAAGCGGATATGCTCGAAGGTTATATTAAAAAGGCTTATGCTTGCGGAATAGATGCCGCAATAGTGAGTGATATAGGCTCGTTTGCTCTGATAAGAAAAGCTGTTCCCGATTTGGCACTTCACGTTTCGACTCAAGCAGGAGTTGTGAATTACCTCACAGCAAGAACATTTTACGATATGGGAGCAAAGCGGGTTGTCCTCGCAAGGGAGCTTTCGCTTGATGAAATTGCCGAAATCAGAGCTAAAACTCCGAGCGATCTGGAGATAGAATGCTTCGTTCACGGTGCGATGTGCGTCTCATTCTCGGGTAGATGCCTCTTGTCACAATATCTGACCGGCAGAAACGCAAACAGAGGCGAATGTGCTCAACCTTGCCGTTGGAGCTACAGTCTCGTCGAAGAAACCAGACCCAATGAGTACTATGCGATTTCGGAAGATGAGAAGGGTAGCTATATTCTTAACGCCAAAGATCTCTGCATGATTGAGCACCTTGACAAGCTTGCAAAAGCCGGCGTAACAAGCTTCAAAATCGAAGGCAGAGCAAAATCGGCGTACTACGTTTCGGTTGTAACCAACGCTTATAAAAAAGCAAAAGAGATACTTCTTGAAAATCCCGACGATTATCAGCTTCCCGAATGGATTAAGGAAGAAGTCTTCAAGGTCTCTCACCGCAAATACTGCACCGGATTCTACTTCGGTCATCCTAATGACTGCCAGTATTATCCCACAAGCGGATATGAGCGGATTTGCGATATTGTAGCGGTTGTCGAAAGCTACGACAACGGAATGCTCAGATGCTCGCAAAGAAACAGATTCTTTGAGGGCGACAATCTGGAGCTTCTCATTCCGGACAGCGAGCCGATAAAGTTCACCGCAAACGAGATTTACGACGAGCTTGGCGAACGGGTTCAGAACGCCAACAAAGCAACGATGAAGCTTTCAATCCCGTTTGAACATAAAGTTCCCGCCGGTTCCATAATAAGAAAAGAAATCACAAACGACCGTGCAGAAAAGATATAAAATTAATATAAGGGTGTGTGTTTCATGACTATTTCCAATTTCTATCCGCTGATACTAAAAGCTCCTCTCAAGGACTACCTTTGGGGCGGAACAAGACTTAAAACCGATTTCGGATTCAAGAGCGATCTTGATAAAGTCGCTGAGGCTTGGGTTGTTTCCTGCCACAAGGACGGTCCGAGTGTTGTTTCAAACGGCAGTCTTGCAGGCAAGACTCTTGAAGAAGCTATAGAGATACTGGGTGCAGATGCTCTCGGTGACGCCTGCAAAGACTTTGACAGATTTCCGATTCTCGTCAAGCTCATTGACGCCAAGGACAAACTTTCAATTCAGGTTCATCCGAGTGACGAATACGCAAGAGCCAACGAAGGCGACAACGGCAAAACCGAGATGTGGTATGTTATCGACTGCGACGAAGGTGCACAGCTTATCTATGGCTTCAAGCACAGCATCGGAAAAGAAGAGTTCAAAGAGAGAATCGAGTCAAATACGCTTGATGACGTTCTGAACTATGTGGATGTCCACAAGGGCGATATTTTCTTCATTCCTTCCGGAACTGTTCACGCAATAGGGAAGGGAATACTCATTGCGGAGATTCAGCAAAATTCAAACGTTACCTACCGTGTATCCGATTACGGAAGACTCGGAGCCGATGGCAAGCCGAGAGAGCTACATGTTGAGAAGGCTATTGCTGTATCCGACACGAATCCTCCGCTGGACCTCTATGGAAATGTGGGAAAGGTCACTGTTTATGAAAACGCTACCGTTCGCAATCTCGCAAAGTGTAAGTACTTTGATGCTAAACTTATAAATCTGGATGGTAGTTATGGAATAAGGAACACAGAAAGCTTTGTCTCGCTTGTCGTGATTGATGGTGAAGCCGAGCTCAGATCAGTGCAGGGGAGTTATACCCTCAAAAAAGGCGAGAGTGTGTTTGTTCCGTGCGGAATCGAATTCGTCCTCAATGGCGCCGCTCAGATTCTATCTGCATCCGTCTGAGTTAATTTCAAATTTGTAACCCGAATAAGCTGTTTTCCATACTATGCTAAAAGTAAAAGTAATGGAGGCACAGCTTTATGGCTAATACTGAATGTAATATCGACTTCAAAAAGACGTACTTCATGGGCTATTCAACGCCCACAGGTTTTGTAACTCATCTGAAAGATGATATCGAATCGGGAGAATTCACTACTTACATCATCAAAGGCGGACCCGGAACGGGAAAGTCTTCGCTGATGAAAAAAATCGCTTCGGAGCTTTCCGAGTTGGATGAACCTGAAATTTACTATTGCTCATCCGACCCGAATTCTCTCGATGCGGTTTTGTTTGATAACCTGAAGGTTATAATCGCAGACGGTACGGCTCCTCATGTTATCGAACCGACATATCCCGGTGCACGAGAAGTTCTGGTCGATCTCGGCGAATGCTGGAATCTCGAATCACTGTCATCAAATAAAGACGGAATTATCGACTCGACCAACAGAAATCAGAAATATCACGCGCTCGCCAAAAAATATCTCAGTGCGATAATATCCGTAAACGAAGATATTATGTCTGTCGGCGACTCAGCATTGGACAGCTCAAAATTGGACGCATATCTTGAGCGCCTGTGTGCAAGACTTCTTCCGAAGAAGAAAGCTTTCGAAGGCGAAGGCAAAATAAAATTCAGACAGATGACGTCGTTTACGCCGGAAGGCGTGAAGACTTTTACCAATCTGTTTGAACACCTGAATGTATATAGAATTGAAGACGACTGCTTTGCGGTGACTGATAAGCTTCTGAAACAGCTTGCGCAATATGCAAAGAATAACGGATACGACGTTCTGATAAGTAAAAACGTATTCCTCTCTGGAAGTGTATATCAGCACATGATTATCCCAGAGATAGAGACCGCTTTTGTATCGGGAAATTTCAGCGACTCTCTCAGTGGCACCAAGATTAATTCAATGAGATTCTATGACAAAGACATCCTAAGAGATAAACACAAAAGGCTTATGTTTGACGAAGGCATTGTGAATGAACTCACGGATGAGATGATTTCAGCTCTTAAAACAGCCAAAGATATTCACGACGAGCTCGAAAGCTACTATATCAAGGCTATGGACTTTGAAAAAGTCAATCTGACTTGCGAAAGACTCATAGAAAGAATCAGAACGAACGCTGAGATTTGAAATCCTCAAAAGAAGAAAACTGTGCAAATTTACAGCAAAATATCCCACTTCTTTCACAATACAATGCTTGATTTTTATAAGACATTAAGGTATAATAAAATCAAGGCGATTTGCCAGACTTGATTTGAATCAAGCACTATGTAAGAAAGGAGTGATCGGAATGCCCGGACCAGGTGGACCCGGCGGAGGTCGTGGACCAGGCGGCGGTCGTGGACCAGGCGGCGGTCGTGGACCCGGCGGACCCGGTGGCGGCTTCGGAGGCGGACCAAGAGGCGGCGGAATGGGACCGAGAGGTGGCATGATGCCCCCGCCGAGAAGAAGACCAATGAGACGCGGCTGTGGCGGTAGCTGTTGCATGCCTTATGTCATGAGCGTTGTCGGCGCGATTTCTGCTCTTACGTTAGGCACAGTTGGCGTCAGATCAGCAAGGAAGAAGAAGCAATAATCCTGCTTTAACTTACCAAAAAATCCTCAAGCATTCAGCTTGGGGATTTTTTATGCCTCACAATATTGTAACTAAAGATAATTAATTATCAGTAGGGGAGTTCTCCGTATCATCTTCCGACTTCTCAGACAGCTTCCCTGCGTTACCATTCGCCTTCATATCTGCAAGAGGGGAGCTTTCAACAGCCATTTTCCTGTCCTTATTCGATAAGTGGGTGTAAATTTCGGTTGTAGCAACGCTGACATGTCCCAAAACGTCCTTCAAAACTATCGGGTCAACATCGCCGTATTCATACATCAGAGTTGCGGCGGTGTGTCTTAGCTTATGCGGAGAAATTCCAAGGTTTCCGAGACCGGCTATTTCAAGTTGGTCCTCAACAATCCGCTGAATCCTACGATTTGAAAGCCGCCGATGGTCATGATATGACGACAAAAAGATGGCATCGGGATCCACCAAAGACTTTGGTCTGACCTCCAAATAAGCGTTCAATGCCGAAATACAAGCATCATTCAGATAAACAATCCGTTCCTTCCGACCTTTTCCGAAAACCCTGAGCGTTCTTGCGCTTTCGCTGTAATCATCAATATCCAATCCGGCAAGCTCGCTGAGTCGCAAACCGCAATTAAGAAATATAGTTAATATACAGTAATCACGGAGATAATTTTCGCTCTTTACATCATCCAAAAGTTCTTTGCTTTGGTCAAGCTCAAGATACTTAGGAAGCGTCTTTTCCGGTCTCGGAAGTTCCAGCTTGTCAAGAGGATTTGTTTCGAGCCTATATATCTCCGGAGATCTATACGAAGCTAAGAAATCATAAAATCTACGCAGGGACGACGTTTTTCTGGCACGGGTCTTATTTGAGTTATTGCGTTCATTTATAAGATAGTTCATGTACTCGTAAGCATCCATCAACGTGAATTCTTTGACATAAGAAAAAGGAACGTTCTTAATTGGAATTTTCTCAAAGGGAGTTTCTTCGAGATTGACATCACTGTGTTTGACCGCAACCAAATATCTTAGAAAAGTACGGATATCAACATAGTAGGCTTCAACGGTTCTATCGGTACGACCGACAACGGAACCGGCATATGTAAGATAGCCGCTGAGATATGCAGGGCAATCTTTTCTGTATTCTTCACGCATTATAAACACCACACTTATAAAAGCGGCTGAAAAGCCGTTTTTCCGTCCCCTGATGTGCGCTAAATTTCGATTTAACGCACATCGGCATATATTTTATTCTGCACTACTTTACGAATTTATTATTCTCAAAGACACAATATGCAAGCCCAAAAAAGCACTTCCCCATGATCACTTTTACACGTCGGCTACTAATCACTGATAACTATTTGAGCTCTACAACCGTAACTCCATCTTCGCCTTCGCCGTATACGCCTTTTCTCATAGACTCAACAGACGGATGCTTTCTTAAGTGATTTCTTACAGCTGTCTTCAAAGCTCCGGTACCTTTACCGTGGATTATCATAACGGTTTTGTTACCGCTCATGATAGCCTTGTCTATAAACGAATCAAGCTCATAGAGTCCCTCGTCTACCGTATAACCTCTGATATCGAGCTCGGTCTCGGCTTTTCTCGTTGCACGGCTCTCTGTTGAATTAGATACACTTCCCTGTTGCTTTCTCTTTATTGATTTATTATTGAAAGTAATTTCTTTTTCAGCAAGCCTCAGAAGTGAAATATGAACTTTTGTTTTCATAATTCCCATCTGAACAACGCAGTTGCCGGAAGCGTCAGGAAGCGACATGAGAATTCCCGTTTTGTTACCATCTCTTATGATAACATCGTCGCCCTTCTTGAACGGTCTCGATGGAACATAGTCCTCATCCGAAAGCTCGCCGAGCTTTGAAGCCTCGTTATACATGCTGTCGATTTCGGACTTATACTTCTGTCTCTCCTGCTGAACTCTCTGAGAGAAGTCTTCTTTATCTTTCAACTTCTTGATATCCTCGAGCTCATTCATAAGCCTGCGCGACTGCATATTAACCCGCTCAACGAGCTCCCGTGCCTCTTTTTTGACCTTGAGCAGTTCTTTATCTTTTTCAGATTGATACTTTTCGTGTTCGCTCTTAAGCTCATCACGAAGCGTCTGCACTTCCCTTTCGTATTTTTCGGCAAGCGCCGCCTTCTCCTCGTAATCCTGACGAGCGGCTTCAAGTCGTTCGATAGTATCCTCAAATTTCTGAGCTTCTGCAGACATAAGTCCTTCGGCACGAGAAATAATCCCGTCATCAATTCCCAATCGCTTGGAAATCGCGAAGGCGTTAGATTTGCCGGGAGAACCGATTATAAGTCTATAAGTGGGTTGCAAGGTCTTGATGTCAAACTCACAAGAAGCGTTCTCGACGCCCTCGGTTTCAAGAGCATACATTTTAAGCTCCTGATAGTGAGTTGTGGTGACAAGCTTTGCACCGGTCATCTTGATTCTCTCGATAATAGCGACCGCCAGTGCCGCACCTTCGACAGGGTCTGTTCCAGAACCGAGCTCATCAATAAGTAGCAATGAACTATAGCTGACTCTGTTCAAAATATCAACAATATCTGTCATGTGGGACGAGAATGTCGAAAGGCTTTCCTCGATAGACTGCTTGTCGCCGATATCAACAAGAATATCGCTGAAAACGGTTATCTTGCTTCCGTCGGCAACGGGAATCAGAAGTCCGCACATTGTCATAAGCGTCAGAAGCCCGACAGTTTTAAGAATTACAGTCTTACCACCGGTATTCGGTCCTGTGATAATCAAGGCATCGTAACCGTTTCCGATAGCAAAATCAATCGGCACCACCTTATCCTTATCAATAAGCGGATGGCGTGCTTTCTTGAGAATGACCTCACCGTCATCGGAAATTGTCGGCATGGCGGCTGACATCTTCGCACCCAAATCTGATTTTGCAAAGTACAAGTCAAGCATTACCGCGGAGTTATAATCCGAAATAAGCTGTTCTGCAAAAGCGGCACAGTCACTCGAAAGCTCCGCAATGATTCTGTGAATCTCGTCCTGCTCCTTGCCTTTGAGGATTCTAATTTCATTGTTCGCTTCGACAACAGCCATCGGCTCGATAAAATAGGTCTGACCGCTTGCTGAAGTGTCATGAACAAGTCCTGGGATGCTGTTTTTAGCCTCGGACTTCACCGGCAGGACATATCTGCCGTCACGCATTGTTATGAGATTATCCTGCAAATACGTTTGAGTATCGGCTGACTTAATCATCTTGTCAAGTGTATCGCGAATTTTAGAGCCTGCAGACAGAATCTTTCTTCTTATAGAAGCAAGCTCGGGGCTTGCATTATCCGCTATTTCCTCTTCGCTGACAACCGCATTGGTTATCTTGTAATTAAGCTCTCTGTTAGAGAATAAGCACTCAAAGAGATAATCGAGGCTGAACTCCTCATCGGAAAACTGCTGTCGCCACGACAAAAGAATCTCCGTCTGGGAAAGCATCCTTGAAACATCAAGAAGTTCTCTTAGTGAAAGCGTTGCGCCGCTCTGCGCTCTTTTTGCGATAACCGAAATGTCAGGAAATCTGATAAAATTAGGACTTCCGAATCTTACGGAAGCGTTAAAAGCGTCAAAGGTCTTTTTGACCTCGGTTTGTACAGTTTCCAAATCGTTCAACGGCTCAGTATCAAGTGCCATATTCTTTGAAGCATCATTTGAGCATTCATCCGACAGCATCTCGAGAATTTTATGTAATTCAAGTGTTTTGTATTCTTCTCTCATTATTTTTCACCCATATTGTCATTTTGAAGGGATTTGTAAAAATCAAGCGTCAGAAAGCTATGCCCGAGCTGAATTTCGGCGTATCTTTCGGTTATGTTCGAAAGCACCGGCAGATATTCATCGGGAATTCTGAAGCTGAAAATCTTGTCCTGCTCGGAAAGAGCTATATGCCTGATTGCATGAAGCGTTGTCATGTCGACAATCTCGCATACGCTTAAATCACGCTTCCCGCAGCAGTTTTCGCAGTAGAGCTTTCCCTCACTCAAATCGAACTGCATCTGTACATCGGAGTATTTATAGCACTTGCAACAGCCGATTAAATTCGGCGTCAGTCCGAGCTCGCAAAGGAGCCTCAGTTCAAATACCGACTTGACGAGAGCTTCCCTCTTCTCACCTGTTGACAGAAAATGCAGAGCATTCAGCATAAGTCTCAGTACTTCCCCGCTCGGCTGTTCGCTGACGCAGGTATACAGTATCATCTCACAAAAATAGCTTGCAAGAGAAAATCGCGAAACGTCAAGCCGAATATCGTAAAACAGCCTTATCGGTTCCGCAGAATTCAGGATATACCCGCCGTTTTTCCCTTCAGAAAAGCAGAAATTGGCATAGCAAAAGGTCTGCGCAACAGAAGCATTCTTTGCGTTTTGCTTCTTGACGCCCTTGGCGTACACGTCAAGCAAGCCATTTGAGTCGGTAAGTATACTCAAAAACTTGTCGTTATCGCCGTACTGTCGCTCTCTTATCACAAGACCCTTCACTGTCAGCATTCTTATTTCCGCCTTGTATCAGTTTATGTTTGTATATCAGATAGTCGGCAATCTTGCCGCTCGAATAAAATATCTGCCAGAGCTTGTCCATATCATCACCTGCCACTTGTCTTTAGCTTTAGCAGACCGGGAGGATTTATGAATGGTAAAATCAGTCGCCGAGACCGAAGTTTTTAATCAAAGCGTCTCTGTTACGCCAATTTTCCTTGACCTTTACCCAGAGCTTGAGGTTCGTTTTTATCATGAAGAACCGCTCGATATCCTCTCTTGCAAGCTGACCGACTTTCTTGAGCATAGCTCCGTTTTTGCCGATGATGATGCCTTTGTGAGACTCTTTTTCGCAGTATATAGTTGCTACTACATCCATTATGCTCTCACCCGAACGGGTGTCTCTTTCCTGCAAGCTCTCGACGCTTACCGCGATTCCGTGCGGAACCTCATCGGAAAGCAATTCAAGAAGCTTTTCTCTTATCATTTCAGAGATTATTACACGCTCCGGCTGGTCGGTAAATTTGTCATCCGGGAAATAGTGCGGTCCCTTTACCGTGTGTTTTGAAATAGCATCAAGTATAATATCGAGCCCGTCCGAGTTAATAGCACTTATCGGGACAACGGAATCGAAATCATAGAGTGCCGCATATTCGGCAATGACAGGAATCAGATCCTCTTTATTCTCAAACAGGTCGACTTTATTGATGACAAGAATAACGGGAGTCTTGGACGCCTGAAGTGACGCTAAAAGCGTTTTCTCGGCTTCTCCCGACTTTTTCGTTGAATCAACAACCAGCAAAGCGCAATCTACCGAGCTTACTGAGTTATCAATAGCCTTAAGCATGTATTCGGAAAGCTTGTCCCTTGAGCGGTGCATTCCCGGAGTATCCATGAAGACATACTGAATATCTCCTCTTGTGAGAACGCCTGTAATCTTGGTTCTCGTAGTCTGAGGCTTCGAGCTTACTGCCGCTATCTTCTCGCCGACGAGGGCGTTTATGAGTGATGATTTTCCCGCATTCGGTCTTCCGACGATTGTTACAAATGAATTTTCTGTCACTTAGCTTCTTCCTCCACTGATTGTAAATCGTCCTTGGAATGAACAGGATGCAAAAGTATTTCTCCGCTTTCATATCCAAGTGAACGCATAATTTCTTTTTCTTTTAAGCGCATCTCCTTGGTTTCCGGTCCGTCCTCGTCGGGATGGTCGTATCCCAACAGATGAAGCATAGAATGGACAACCAGGAATGCTATTTCTCTTTCCGTAGAATGATTATTATCTACCGCCTGTTCAGCAGCCTTTTCCGTGGAAATAATTATGTCTCCGAGCATATAACAATCGCTGTCGGGATTCAGATCAAACTCGCAGTTGTCGGCAAGCGGGAAAGACAAAACATCCGTAGGCGCATCTATATTGCGATACTGAGCGTTCAACTCTTTTATAACATCATTTGTGACAAATGAAATGCTTATCTCGCAGTTCTCATCAAAGCCCACACAGCAAAGAGAACACTTGCAACAAGAGCGCAACAGCTTTCTGAATTCCTTTGTTATCGGTATATACTTCTGCTCGTTATTAAACGCAACTCTAAGCCTTCTCACGAGTCTTTTTCATCCTTTCTCTGTTGTTATATTGCTCATACGCCTTGACAATATCCTGAACAAGCTTGTGTCTTACGACATCCTTTTCGGAAAAGTGAATTATCCCTATGTCAGGAACATTCTTCAGAACCTTGACAGCCTCTATTAATCCCGATTTCCTTGGGTCAGGCAAATCAATCTGGGTTACATCTCCGGTGATAACCATCTTGCTGTTGAAACCGAGACGGGTTAAGAACATCTTCATCTGTTCCGGCGACGTGTTCTGCGCTTCATCCAGAATTACAAACGCTTCGTCAAGGGTTCTGCCTCTCATATAAGCAAGAGGCGCGACCTCAATATTTCCTCTTTCCTGATACTTGGCGAACGATTCTGCTCCGAGCATTTCGAAAAGCGCATCATAAAGCGGTCTTAAGTATGGGTCAACCTTTGTCTGCAGGTCTCCCGGAAGAAAGCCAAGCTTCTCCCCTGCTTCAACGGCAGGACGAGTTAGAATAATCTTATTTATGCTGTGAGACTTGAATGCTCTTACAGCCATTGAAACAGCGAGATATGTTTTTCCGGTTCCGGCAGGACCTACTCCGAATGTGATTGTATTTGAATCTATGGCATCAATATATTTCTTCTGACCAAGAGTCTTGGGCTTGATTGTTTTGCCAGTGGCAGTGACGCAAATTCCGCCGTCGGAAAGCTTCGCGATTTCATCCGCCGAGGTTTCATCACCCATAGACAGAACATACCTGACCTGCTGAGGAGAAATTTCATCACCGTTTTCCAATATTTTAAGCAAAGCAACTATGCACTTATAGGCTTTCTCGACTTCGTTATCAAGACCGATAACCTTGATATTGCCGCCCCTTGTGACGATATTAACTCCGAGTTCATCCTGAATCAGGCGGATATTTTCGTCCTGACTTCCGAAAAGCCCCTGTATCAGACCGACATTTGTTACAGCCAGAGATTTCTCCATATATACACATCCTTCCTTGAAATGCACTTCCCTTTCCACTATTATTATACCAGATAAAGCGGGATATTTCAATATCCCGCCGTCAATATAAATCAATTATTTCGCAAATATCGGGCTCTCTATGCCGATATCACCCTTCAAAGTATAGGTACAAGTAAGAACAACCGAACTGTCTGTTTTCTCAACCGCTACGTCCTTATTCATAATCTCATAATCTCCTATCAGATTCTCTTCGTAGTTCTCAAGCCTTTCATAAACGATTTCTTCCGCTTCGTCCAGTGTGTAGATGTTCAGCTTATATATCTGCTCGGTATATTCGGTTGTAGTGATTCCAATAGGCAGTTCAATTCCGAGAAGACTGAGATTAGCCCTATATGTATCCGTGATATAAGAACCACTGAGCACATTTAAGTTCGGAATCGGTATATCAATATCAAATATGCTCAGACTTTTAGCGTAGTAAGTCTCACCATCGATAACTTTTCTGTCGTATATGCTCTGCTCGAACGTGACAGTTCTTTCAAAAACAGCGGTGATGTTTGCAATAGAATGATAGTAATAAGTCCTGCCGCTTCCCCTTTCAACATATCCGCTTACAAGCAAATCTCCTTTCGCAACGGCATCACCTATCAAAATTTCAAGATGCCCGACAAGAACATTGATATCCACTATCTGTGCATCCTCAGCGGCGATTATATTGCATGGAATCCTGCCTTCGTCGGTCTCTGCCTTCTCGACAGCTGTCCTCAGATTTACCGTCACAACGGAACCGCTGTTGCCGATTGATACCCAAGAGATATCGTCGTCAATCTCAAAGAGTTTAGTCTGAAGCTTTAAAAAGTTTAGATTCGGGATGAATGCACCCGCCTTCAGCCCTTCTTCTTCGAGAATTTCTCTTACTTCATAAACGACGCTTTCGTCATCCGTTCCGACAATTCTGATGCTGAAAACAATATTAGACAGGCAAAAAGAAAGAAGGATAGAAACAAGAACACCGAGAGCAAAGCCATATCTCTTCCGATATTTACGGAGATGAAAATAGACGCCCTTGCGAGAGGTAATCTCCAGAACACAGTTGTTTTGATATGAAATATCTTCAAGCTTCTTTTCATAATAAAACGGAAGCGTAGTATAAACCGTATCGCCTTCAGTGTCAAGCGAAATCACTTTGCATTCTTTTCTCAAGCGATTTATGACAGTTCCCATATCAAAGCCATCAACTCTGACAGTAATAATTCCAATCAAGTGCATAAAAAGAAGGTTCATAGTATCTTTGCACCGCCTTTTGAAATTTCTACGGATGTAATTTTACCGGTAAGCATAACCGAACGGTCGGTATATGCGGATATTTTCAGATTCTCTCCCCAGACTACCACTTCGTTTGTCCCGGCTTTAACCCTTACCATGATTTCGTTGCACTCCAAAACATCGGTAACATTTTCAATCAAAGCCTCATCATCGCCCGATACAGTGACATATGATTCATAATAAGCATATTTTCTCGCCCGATTTTTAAGCTCAGGCAGTATGGATTTAATATTCAATAGAATCACTCCCTTCAATTATACTGCCGAAAATCCAAGCATAGAATTGTAAAAACGGAAAAGAAGGTCAAGCTATGAAAAATGTTTTGAACGGGCTGTTTGTAGCGTTAGTAATTGCGGTTCTCGTATTATCATTGGTACATATTGATGAAGTAAAAGACGGCATCATCACATCTATAGAGAACTGTGTTATAAACATAGTGCCTTCGCTCTTCCTCAACAGCGTTCTTTCAGGTGTACTGATAAAATGCTCGGGAGCATTTAAGCCAAAGAAAATTTCATATGCAAATTACGGGATATTTCTTACATTTCTCCTCGGAAATATTTGCGGATATCCGATAGGCGCAAAGATACTCAGTGACCTCGTAAAGGAAAATACAATTACATCAGAACAAGCAGAAATTGCAATCTGTTTTTCATTTGCTTCCGGTCCGGCATATATTTTGGGAATAGTTAGTACAGCCTTATTTCACAGCAAGCTTTTAGGCTTCACAGCGTTTATTTCGATATTTTTATCAAATATGCTTTTATATATGATTTGTACAGTCAAATTTAAATTCAAATCTAATGTTAATATCATCTGTAAAGGCATTTTACTTACAGACACTGTAATGGAATCTATAGGCTCTTCTGCCAATTCTATGATTTCGATATTTTCAGCAATAATGTTCTTTTCAGCACTCCTTTCACTCTTGCCGTCACTGAATTCCATTTTATCTGCCATCCTCGAAATATCAAATATAGCTTCGCTTGAAGGAGATGGAATGCTATTCTTTGTATTGACTACAGTACTGTTGTCATTCGGCGGATTATGTGTGCACATGCAAATTATATGTCTTTCAGGTGGAAGCTATAGCTTCAAGTGGTTTTATATCACCAGACCGATTCAGTTGTTATTAACCGCTCTATTCTCCTCTCTCGGCTATATCATCGTACAGAATCATATAAGCATTGAAACAGGTGCAACCAACAGCATTGAATTTTCGAGTACAGAAAACATCATTCCGTTTATATGTGTTTCCGGAATGGTTTTAATCGCTCTGACATATAGAAAAAGCGACCGCTGAAACAGCAGTCGCTTTAGTCTTTAAATTTGATTATTCTTCAAGAAGCTTCAGAACAAGCTCCTTCATAACAGCGGGATTTGCCTTGCCTTTGGAAGCCTTCATGCACTGACCTACGAGATAGCCGAGAGCATTCGTCTTGCCGTTCTTGTAATCTGATACAGACTTTTCGTTCTGAGAAACAACCTCGGCGGCAATCTTCTCAAGAGACGAAACATCCGATATCTGCGACAGAGAATTCTTCTCGATGAACTCATCAATATCGGCGTTGTCACTCATAACGGCGTCGAAGACCTTCTTGCCTGCGGCGGTGGAAATCTTGCCGGAGTCAATATAGTTGACAATCTTTGCAAGCTTTTCGGGAGTAAGATTCGTCTCGTGAATGTCAGTTCCATCGTTCATAAGCTTCGAAATCTCGCCAAGAATCCAGTTTGAAAGGAGCTTGCCCGACTTGCAACCTGCTTCGAGCGTCTTATCAAACAACTCAGCCTTTTCGGGAACGTCGACAATCATTGCGGCATCGTTATATGAAAGCCCGCAAGTGTCGATGTATCTCATTATTCTGGCGTTAGGAAGCTCTGGGAGAGTATCCTTCAGGTACTGCACCTTCTCTTCGGAAACTACTATTGTTCCAAGGTCAGGCTCGGGGAAATATCTGTAGTCCTGAGCATCCTCCTTGGAACGCATCGAGACGCTTTCGCCCTTGGCGTCGTCCCATCTCCTTGTTTCCTGAGTTATCGTACCACCGGCTTCAAGCACTTCAATCTGGCGGTTGGCTTCATAATCTATGCCGTGAACGACCGCTGAAAAGCTGTTGACGTTCTTCATTTCGCATCTCGTGCCGAGAGGTTCACCCGGTTTGTGAACGGAAACATTGACATCGCATCTGATTGAGCCCTCCTGCATCTTGCAGTCGGAAATGTCGATATATCTGAGGATTGAACGGATAGTTTCAAGGTAAGCCTTAGCTTCGTCAGAGCTTCTCATATCAGGTCTTGAGACAATCTCGATAAGCGGAACTCCGCAACGGTTGAAGTCCACGAGAGAACCGTCAAACTTATCCGAGTGAAGAAGCTTTCCTGCATCCTCCTCGATGTGAATACGCTCAACGCCGATTCTCTTTGTCTCACCGTCAACAATAATATCTAAGTAACCATCATGGCACAGCGGAATATCAGCCTGAGAAATCTGATAGGACTTCGGAAGGTCGGGATAAAAATAGTTCTTTCTGTCCTGCTTGCAGATTCTGTTGATGCCGCAGTTAAGAGCATGACCCATCTTTATAGCATATTCTACGACCTTTTCGTTGAGAGTAGGGAGAGTTCCGGGCATTCCAAGGCAAATCGGGCAAACCTGAGTGTTGACCTCGAGCCCGAAGGAGTTTTTGCAGTTGCAATAAATCTTAGTTGCGGTGTTGAGCTCAGCATGAACCTCCAGACCGACAACAACTTCATAGCCTCTTATCATAGCTCTACCCCCTTACTCGCAATTACTGGCGCTCTGAAACCGCCAAAACCGCACTCGTGAGCATAAGCTGTGTTGAGAATTGTTCTCTCGTCAAAGCTTCTGCCGATTATCTGCATACCATAGGGCAAACCGGTTTCGGAATAGCCGCAAGGCACGCTGACTGCGGGAAGCCCTGCAATATTAACGGTAACAGTGCAGATATCTGCCGAATACATAGCTAGCGGGTCATCCATCTTGTCGCCAAACTTGAAAGCTTCAAACGGGGACGTGGGAGTAATAATCACGTCTACATCGTTAAACGCACTGTCAAATTCAGAGCGAATTCTCTTCTGCAAGAGCTTTGCTTTTTTGTAATAGGCATCATAGTATCCTGAACTGAGTACAAAAGTACCGAGTATTATTCTTCTCTTGACTTCTCTTCCGAAGCCTTCGCTTCTCGTTCTCTCATACATATCCATGAGATTTTCGGGATTTTCGCAACGATAACCGTACTTTACGCCGTCAAATCTTGCAAGATTTGATGAAGCCTCGGCACAGGCAATTATATAGTAAGCGGAAAGAGCATAATCGGTCGAAGGAAGAGAAATCTGTTTTACAGTTGCTCCCATACTCTCAAGAGCCTTGACAGAGCTCATAACAGCCTCTTTTACTTCCGGCTTGATACCGTCGCCGAAGTATTCCTTCGGAATGCCTATCTTAAGTCCACGGACATCACCGTCAAGGGTTCCGCTTATGGGAGCATAATCTCTTCTTGCACTGGTGGCATCCATAGAATCATGCCCGCAAATGGCATCAAAAAGCATTGCCGAGTCCTTGACACTTCTTGTGATAGGACCAATCTGGTCTAACGACGACGCAAAGGCAACCAAGCCATATCTCGAAACACTGCCGTATGTAGGCTTGAGCCCGACAACGCCGCATAAAGAAGACGGCTGACGGATTGAACCGCCGGTATCTGAACCGAGAGCCATTACAGCCTCCATAGAAGCTACAGCCGCCGCAGATCCGCCGGAAGAACCACCGGGAACACAAGAAGTGTCAAACGGATTCTTGGTTGGCTGGAAGTAGGACGTTTCGGTCGACGAGCCCATCGCGAACTCATCCATATTTAGCTTACCGGTTATAATTGCGCCGGCATTTTTTAGCTTAGTGACAACTGTCGCATCAAAAACGGGAGTATAATTCTCGAGCATTCTTGAGGCACAGGTTGTTCTGATTCCTGTTGTCGAGATATTGTCTTTGATTCCTATCGGAATTCCCGCAAGAGGAGATAAATCCTCACCGGATGCTCTTCTTTCGTCTATTTTCTCAGCCTCTGCAAGTGCCGACTCACGATTTAGCGTCAGATATGCGCCAATAGCAGGCTCGGTCTTTTCGATTCTGTCAAACACAGATTCAGTGAGCTCCTTGGATGATATCTCACCCTTGCCGAGCATTTCGCTCAGTTCACTCGCTTTATATTCATAAAGTTCCAATTCGCTTCCCCCTATTCAACAGTCTTCGGCACGACTACACAGCCGGCAACGACCTTTGGAGCATTCTTAAGAATTTCATCACGGGAAAGCTTACTGTCAGAAAGCTTGTCGTCTCTTAATTTCATAACGTTACTCTCGTCGACCAATAGCTCGTCGTCAATCTCCGGCATAGCCTCGACCATCTTGATGATGTTGTTCATTTCCTCTGAATATCTCGGAAGCTCATCATCGGAAATCCTGATTCTTGCAAGCTTCGCAACGTGCTTGATATCTATATTCGGATTATTTGCCATTTCGTCCGCCTTTCTTTCATCTTTATTATGTCATAAGAGAAGTCCCATAAGACCGCTCTCGTCTATAATCTTGATTCCGAGCTCCTGTGCCTTTGTCAGCTTCGAACCGGCTTCCTCGCCGGCAACCAGATAATCAGTTTTCTTCGAGACGGAAGACTTGACCGTTCCACCGTTATCTTCAATAAGCTTCTTTGCCTCATCCCGGGTATAAGTCGGAAGTGTACCGGTTATTACAAAGCTGAGTCCCATAAGCTTCTGAGACTGTGTGCCCCCGGCATATTCCGTATTGACACCGTAGCCCTTCAAAAGCTCGATTGTGGCTCTCATGTGAGGCTCTGAAAGAGTTTCAAAAACCGTTTCGGCGGTCAGAGTTCCAAAGCCATCTATTGCTTCTATTTCTTCGACTGTCGCTTCAAGAAGTCTGTCTATACTTCCGAATCTTTCGCACAGAAGCTTGCACGAAGCCGCGCCGACATTTCTTATTCCCAGACCGCAGATAAGCCGATCGAGAGAATTCGATTTTGATTTTTCAATCGCAGAAATAAGCTTCTCGGCAGAACGCTCCTTGAAGCCATCAAGCTTAAGAATATCGTCAACCGTCAGTGAATAAATATCGGGAATCCTCCTGACAAGACCGCTCTCCAAAAGCTGCTGTGCCACTGCAGGTCCTAAGCCATCAATATTCATCGCTGGTTTTGATGCAAAATAAATGAGTGACCTGAGAAGTTGAGCAGGACATTCGATATTCGGGCATCTTAAGACGCTCTTGTCGTCCTCACGGACAGCCTTGGTTCCACATACGGGACAGTACTCGGGAAGCCTGAAGCTTCCGCTACCGTGCTTCTCCGAAACGCTAAGAACCTCGGGGATTATATCCCCTGCTTTTCTTACGACTATCTCGTCGCCTATAGAAATGCCCCGTTCATCAATAAAATCCTGATTATGAAGTGTAGCTCTCGAGACGCTTGTCCCTGCTAATGTGACAGGTTCAAACACCGCAACCGGTGTGATAGCGCCTGTTCGCCCGACATTTACTTCGATATCAAGAAGCTTAGTCTTTTTTTCTTCCGGTGGGAACTTGTATGCAACCGCCCACTTGGGGACCTTTGAAGTATATCCAACCGCTTCCCTGTCTGCGAGATTATCAAGCTTTATGACAACACCGTCAATGTCATAGGAGAGGCTGAATCGTCTATCGCCTAATGAAGCTATAGCTTCCTCAATATCAGAATAATCACTCAGTAGCTTATACTCGGGAATTGTCTTGAAGCCAAGTTCGCCAAGAGTATCGAGCGACTGTTTATGAGAAGTGAACTCGATTCCTTCGCACTGCTGGACATTGAATACGAATATATCGAGCTTTCTTTTTGCCGCAATCTGAGGGTCTTTCTGCCTGAGCGACCCTGCGGCGGCGTTTCGAGGGTTTTTGAACGGCTGTTCACCGGAAAGCTCCATCTCCATCGAAAGCTTTTCAAAAGAAGAGTGAGGCATATAAACCTCGCCTCTGACCTCCAAAAAAGGAATATTTCTTGTAAGCTTCAATGGTATTGAACGAATGGTCTTAAGATTCGCAGTGACATCCTCGCCGACAAACCCGTCGCCTCTTGTGGAACCTCTAATGAACTCGCCGTCCCGATATTCAAGCGAAACCGACAAGCCGTCTATCTTCGGCTCTACGGTGAAGCTCGGTTCGGGAATCTCCGTCTTTATCCTGTCTATGAAATCCTTGACCTGAGAATAAGAGAATACATCCTGAAGGCTTCCCATCTGGACGGCGTGAGGGACCTTCTCAAAGCCCGAGACAGGCGCACCTCCAACTCTTTGCGTCGGTGACGTAGGCTTTACAAACTCCGGGAACTCCTTTTCAAGAGCAATGAGCTCTTCCATCAAGGCATCGAACTCATAATCCTCGATTTCCGGGTCATCGTCAACGTAATATTTCTTACTGTAATAATCGAGCAGGCGACTTAGCTCCTCTATACGCTTTTCAGCATCAGATTTATTCATCTTTACTGCCCTTTCTATTTATCCAATATCGGCGTATCCCGACGGAATATCACCGACAATTATTGTCTGTGCTATTACAAAATCCTGTGTGAGAGTAAAGCTTGCTCTTCTCGGAGGAAGATACGCCTCAGTCTCAACAGTGATTCTTATTATAATGCGATGCAAAACGGTATTTATACCTTCGCTCTCGAAGGATGAAATCACTTCGATAACCGGCACCGATGACTGCATTATCCGAAGCCTTAGGCTCAGTCCCCTTCCACTTAAATAAGCATTTCCGGTTAAGCTACCTATAGGAACTTTAATCTTTGAGGCTCTGAGCTTCTCAAGACCCGAAACCAAGCTATTGCTCAATGAGAGCTTGATTCTGTTTATCTCCGCTGAATTATATTCGACAGCCGTCACAAATCCGGAATCGCTGAAAGTAAGCTTGACTATATCGGAATAGCCGATGTCTTCGTTTTCAAAAAGCTCAATGACCGCTTCGTCAACCGCCTTTGCAACCGACATCTTTCCATACGATTCCGCCATGTTCATGATAACAGGCTTCAGTGCGGCGTTTATAAACAACAGGACAACAACAGCAATCAGAATCAGCATTACTGCCATTCCCGTATTGCCGTTATCTTTCTTAATTCTGTGCCTACGTCTCTGCAAAATATCGCCTCCCGTCCCGATAAGACATACTATGCTTTCGGAACGGGAAACTGAATATTTCTTGAAAATTATTTGCTTCTCATGGCTTCCTTTACGGTAGCCACAATATTCTCGGAGCAGAGTCCGAATTCCTTGAGAAGCTGAACTGCGGGACCTGAATAGCCGAATACATCGTTTACGCCAATCTTTACGACTTTGGTCGGGCAGTTAGCGGAAAGTGTATCGCATACAGCAGAGCCGAGACCGCCGATAACGCTGTGCTCTTCGGCAGTGACAACGAGTCCTGTCTCACGAGCCGCCTTGACGATGATTTCCTCATCCAAGGGCTTTATGGTGTGGATGTTGATTACTCTTGCGCTGATGCCGTCGTTCTTGAGCTGTTCTGCGGCGACAAGTGCCTCATACACAAGAAGTCCGGTTGCAACGATAGTTACATCGTTTCCTTCTGTGAGCTGAACGCCCTTGCCAAGCTCGAATTTATAGGTTTCCTTATCATTGAAAACGGGAGTCGCAAGTCTGCCGAAGCGCATATAAACCGGTCCGACATACTGGATAGCCGCCTCGATAGCCGCTCTTGCCTCTACATCATCAGCGGGATTGATAACGGTCATACCGGGGATTGTGCGCATAAGAGCTATGTCCTCGTTGCACTGATGTGTAGCACCGTCTTCACCTACAGAAATGCCGGCATGAGTGGCACCAATCTTGACATTAAGATGCGGGTAACCGATAGAGTTTCTTACAATCTCATAAGCTCTTCCGGCGGCGAACATTGCGAACGATGAGGCGAAAGGAATCTTTCCTGTTGCGGCAAGACCCGCGGCAACGCCCATCATGTTTGCTTCCTGAATTCCGCAATCAATGTGCCTGTCAGGGAACTTCCTCTTGAATATACCTGTCTTGGTTGCGGCGGCGAGGTCGGCATCCAAAACGTAGAGATTTTCGTACTTATCGCCGAGTTCAGCCAAGGTTTCGCCATAGCTCTCTCGGGTGGCCTTTTTTATAAGTTCTGCCATTTCTTATTCCTCCGTTTCCAATTCAGCAAGCTGAGCCTTGAGTTCACTCATAGCCTGTTCATACTGTTCCTTGTTCGGTGCTGTTCCGTGCCATGAAACCTGATTCTCCATGAACGAAACGCCCTTACCCTTGACACTGGACATAACTATCATCACAGGCTGATTGACAACCGTTTCGGCTTCCTTGAATGCGGCATCCATGCTGTCGAAGTCGTGAGCATCCATAGCGATTACATGCCAGCCAAATGCGGAGAACTTATCAGTAATCGGATAAGGAGAGCAAACATCAGAAATCTTGCCGTCAATCTGCAGACCGTTGTTATCAACGATAGCAACAAGATTGTCAAGCTTCTGCTGAGCCGCGAACATAGCGGCTTCCCAGACCTGACCCTCTTCGATTTCACCATCGCCTAAAACACAGTATACATGATAAGTATCGTTTGTGAGCTTTGCGGAAAGAGCCATTCCGCAAGCAGCGGATATTCCCTGACCAAGAGAGCCGGAGGACATATCAACACCCGGGATATGCTTCATGTCGGGATGACCCTGAAGCATTGAACCGATGTGTCTTAAGCCCTTGAGCTCCTCAACATCAAAATATCCTCTGTTAGCCAAGGTTGAGTAAAGAGCGGGAGCAGTGTGTCCCTTGGAAAGGACAAAACGGTCTCTGTCAGGAAGGTCCGGCTTGTCGGGATACACATTCATCTTTGCAAAGTAAAGATAAGTAAGAAGGTCAGCAATAGATAAAGAGCCCCCCGGGTGACCGCTCTTGGCATTGTAAACACCCTCGATTATGCCCATTCTAACTTTGCAAGCAGTTATACTGAGCTGTTTCTTTAGTAATTCGTCCATAGAAAAACCTCCAAATTATAATGTTGCCAATATAGCGAGCGCTTCTGCCATAGTATCCTCGGAGCAGGTGGATTTCAAGACGTAATCCGCCGCTTCCTTCACAGCAGGCTGTGAATCTGATGGGCAAAAGCTTATATCAGATGCTTTGAGCATCTCAATATCATTGTCATAATCTCCTGCGGAGATAATTGATTTATTGTCAAGCGATATTACTTGACACATTTTCTTAAGAGCACTTCCCTTTGACACATTCTCAGGCAATAGTTCCAGAAAGTAGGGACAGCTTCTTACAAATCTTACTCCCATGCCATCAAACTTCTTAACGTACTTCATGAGTTTGTCAATGACCTCAACACTGTCGGCAAAAAGTAGCTTACACCAGGGCTCGGTAACTTCGTCGCCCGATGCCTTCTTTATATAACTGACCTGAAGAATCTCGTGATGCCACTTTTCAGCATCATTGAGATTAAGATAGTACTGTCCTTCAAAAGTGAATATCTCAGGAGCGATGCCAGGAAATGTCGAAAAGATATCCTTGAGAATATCTCTTGCACAATCAGGCAGATATGTAGAAGAAAGAATCTTATCTTGATGATAATCATAAACAATACAACCATTGTAAAGTATCAACGGAAGGTCAATATCCAGAATGCTCAGATACTTTCTCATTGTGTGGATGGGTCTGCCGGTTGCGACTCCAAAGAGACCGCCGGCATTTCTGTAATCGGAAATAGCTCTTAAGTTCCCTTCCGACACTGTTTTATCAGGCGCCAGAAGAGTCCCGTCCATATCCGTTACAAAAATAGTCTTGTCAAGTTCTATCATATACTGTCTCTCATTTTCTCAAGGAACTTCGAAAAGTATTCCGGAAGCTTACTTGTAAATTCAAGATATTCCCCTGTGACAGGATGAATAAATCCTATCTTTCTTGCGTGAAGGCATTGTCCTTCACAGCCTTTATACGGTTTTCCGTAAACATCATCGCCCAGAATCGGATGCCCGATATAAGCGGAATGTACTCTTATCTGATGGGTTCTGCCGGTTTCCAATCGGAAATTCACATAAGAACATATTCCAAGCGTATGCTCATGCAGTTCCTCTAAAACGGTGTAGTGAGTTATTGCAGGTCTTGAATTCGATTCAGTCACGCACATACGCTTGCGGTTGTTTTTATCGCGACCGATAGGAGCATTAATCGTACCCGTTGGCTCCTTAAATCTTCCACCGATGCAGATAGCTTCATACTCTCTCGTAAAACTGTGTTCTTTAATCTGATCCGCAAGCCCAAGATGTGCTTTGTCAGTCTTGGCGACGATTAGAAGACCGCTCGTGTTCTTATCTATTCTGTGAACGATTCCCGGACGGATAACTCCGTTAATGCCCGATAGCTCGCCTTTGCAGTGCCAGAGAAGTGCATTTACTAGTGTCCCCTGATAGTTCCCCGCGGCAGGGTGTACAACCATGCCCTTCGGCTTATTGACAACCAGCAAGTCAGCATCCTCGTAAACTATGTCAAGCGGGATGTCCTCCGGCTCAACCGATAGACCGACCGGTTCGGGAACAGTCAGCGTAACCTCATCCCCTGCATTCAGCCTAGTGCTCTTTGAAGCAACCTTGCCGTTCACAAGTACACTGCCGTCCTCAATCAGCTTTGCCGCAAAGGAACGTGTTATATCAACATCATCCTGTGAAGCGAGCCATGTGTCAAGCCGTTTGCCTTCACAGCTGCTGTCAACGACTAAATCGTATCGGGTCACTTATCTTCACCCTGAGATAATTCTTCGTTTTCGTTGATCTCTGCAACCTCGTCAGCCTTTGCAAGCTTCGTCGCTTTGGATTCCTTTGATTCCTGCCAGATGTAAATCAGGCAGAGACCGATTCCCCCGACAACAACACACATATCCGCGAAGTTGAACACCGGGAAATCAATAAAATCCAAGGCAATATAGTCGATAACGCCTGAAAATTCGGAATCTATAAGCATTCTGAATCTGTCTATCAGGTTTCCGACACCGCCACCGATAACCAGCGAAAGTGCAAGATACTCAAAAGTTCCTATTTTCTTGCGCTTGATAACCATATATATAAGTATGCCTATCAACACAATCGAAGTAAATGCAATCAGGAAGATTGTCTGACCACCGAGAATGCTCCAGCCGGCGCCGTCATTGCGAATGTGGGTAATGCTGAACATATCGAAGTTTCCTATTGAGAAAGTCCAATATCTGTGGATAACAGATGTGCACAGTTCAAAATTCGTGGATACATAAAGCTTCAGAAGCTGGTCAAGCACAACGAGCAATCCTGCGAGGATTAACGAGAGAATCAGCAAATAAACACATCCTTAACTACAATGACCGGCTGCCGCTATAACGGCAGCAGCCGAACAAGTTATTTCACTTTACACTTCTGCGGACATATTGGATACCGTCTCAGCGCAACGCTTGCAGAGTGTGGGATGTTCATGCGAGCATCCGACTTCATCGGAGTAAATCCAGCAACGTTCGCACTTCTCACCTTCCGCCTTCCTGACAGTAAAGCCAAGTCCGGTTGTCTCGCCGGTGAATTCGGGAGTGCCATCACGCTCAATATCAACCCTAGAAACGATAAGAACAGTCGGAAGCAAATCCTTGACAGCCTCGAGTTTATCGTAGCTGTCACCTGCTGTGATAGTAACGCTCGCCTCAAGTGAAGAACCGATTACCTTCTCTGCTCTCTTAAGCTCGAGCGCCTTCTTTGCGTCAACTCTGAGATTATAGATATAATCCCACTTGTCGGTAAAATCGCTGTCGAAGGTGAGTCCCGAAACCTTGGGCATATCGTTGAGGAATACGCTCTCAGGATTTTCGGATGAAGAGTGCTTCATGTAGGACCAGATTTCATCGGCGGTGAACGAAAGAATCGGAGCAAGGAGACGTGCCAGAGCGGAGAGAATCATATACATTGCAGTCTGAGCCGAACGTCTCGCCTTTGAATCCACAGCTTCGCAATAAAGCCTGTCCTTAATGATATCGAGGTAGAAGTTACTCATGTCGACAACGCAGAAGTTGTGGATTGAGTGAACTACAATGTGGAAATCAAACGCATTGTATGCTTCGTCAACCTTGGGGATAAGATTGTCGAGCTTCATAATAGCCCACTTATCAATCTCTTCAAGGTCTTCGAGCGCTACTGCCTGAGTATCAAAGTCAAAGCCACCCTGATTGGATATATTGCCCAAGATGAATCGTGCGGTATTTCTTATCTTCTTATAAGAATCGGAAAGCTGACCGAGAATTTCCTTTGAGATTCTTATATCCGCATGATAATCGCTCGAAGCCGCCCAAAGTCTCAGGATATCGGCACCGTTCTTGTCATAAATCTCGTGAGGCTCAATACCGTTGCCGAGAGACTTGTGCATCGCCTTGCCTTCGCCATCAACAACCCAGCCGTGCGTGCAGACAGCCTTATAAGGAGCCTTGCCGTTTACTACAACAGAGGTAAGAAGCGAAGACTGGAACCATCCTCTGTACTGGTCTGCGCCCTCGAGATAGAGGTCTGCGGGAGAAGAAAGTCCTTCTCTCTGGTCGAGAACCGCCGTATGAGTTACACCCGAGTCGAACCAGACATCCATGATGTCGGTTTCCTTGGTGAACTCGCCACATCCGCACTCGCACTTGACGCTTGCGGGAATAAATTCGCTTGCTTCGTGCTTATACCAACCGTCAGAGCCTTCACGTCTGAACAGATCGGAAATAGCCTTTATGGTTTCGTCGTTTATAATCGGCTTACCGCAATCCTTGCAGTATACAATAGGAATTGGAACGCCCCATGTGCGCTGACGGGAAATGCACCAGTCAGAACGGTCCATTACCATCCCTTTGATTCTGTCCTCGCCCCATGCGGGAATCCACTGAACATCCTCTATAGCCTTTACAGTCTCTTTCTTATAATCCTCGACTGAGCAGAACCACTGCTCGGTAGCTCTGAACAAGATAGGAGATTTGCATCTCCAGCAGTGAGGATACTGGTGCACAATCTTGCTCGATGCAAACATTGCACCGGTTTCGATAAGGTGTTTGGAAATTGCCTTGTTAGCTTCGTCTGTAGTGAGCCCTGCGAACTGTCCTGCTTCCTCAGTGAGAACACCCTTGCCGTCAACAGCAACGATTATTCCGACCTCATCATACTTCTTCGCAATCTCAAAGTCGTCAACACCATAGCCGGGAGCGGTGTGAACGCAACCTGTACCACTGTCAAGTGTTACATGGTCGCCGACAATAACAAGTGATAACCTGTCCATGAACGGATGCTGAGCGGTGCAATATTCGAGCTCCTTACCGGTGAACGAGCCGATTGTCGTGTATTCGGTAATTCCTGCGGCGGCAAGAGTAGGCTCAATAAGCTCACGAGCCATTACATAATTCTCGCCGTTTGCCTGAACGATAGTGTACTCATACTCGGGACCCAAACATATTGCCAGGTTACCCGGAAGAGTCCAAGTAGTGGTAGTCCAGATTACGAAATAGGTGTTATCAAGGCTCAGACCAAGAGACGTGAAGAGCCCCTTGTCATCGACAACCTTGAACTTGACATAGATGGAAAGACACGGGTCATCCTGATACTCGATTTCAGCCTCTGCAAGTGCAGTCTGGCACTCGGGACACCAATAAACCGGCTTTAAGCCCTTGTAGATATAGCCCTTCTTAGCCATCTCGCCGAAGACCTCGACCTGTCTTGCCTCGAATTCGGGCTTCAAAGTGAGATACGGGTCGTCAAAATCGCCGAGAACGCCGAGTCTCTTGAACTGAGTTCTCTGGGTATCGACATAGGTCATCGCAAACTCGCGGCAATGCTTTCTGAGCTCAAGCGGAGGGATTGCACCGTTTTCAACGCCAATCTTCTTCATCGCCTTAAGCTCAATCGGGAGACCGTGGGTGTCCCAACCGGGAACATAATTGGCGCAATAGCCGCTCATATTCTTCTGCTTGACGATTATATCCTTGAGAACCTTGTTAAGAGCGGTTCCCAGATGGATATCACCATTTGCATATGGCGGTCCATCGTGAAGAATATACGAGGGACGCCCCTCATTCTTTTTGAGTATCTTCTTGTATAAGCCTTCTTTGTCCCAATTTTCGACCATCGGCGGCTCTTTTGTCGCCAGATTACCCCTCATGGGATAGTCGGTCTCCGGGAGATTCAAGGTCTTGTTATAGTCCATATCCTTTTTACCCCTTAGTAATGATATTATTTCTTGTTAGGCGAATTATGACCGAATTTCAATTCTTCGGACGAAAACTCCTGCTTTTTGTACATGGATTCGTCGAATCCGAATGCCCTACGCTTATCAGTTGCCGGCTTGGTCTGTTGAGCGGGCCTCTCCGTAACGTTAGCCGTGGCTTTGGTCGCAGCTTCGGGAGCGGCAGATGCAGTTTCAGTGGGCTTCTCAGCGGACTGTGCAGGAGCTTGAGCGGCAGGCTTTACCTGACCGGACACAATCTTCGATATTTCCTCATCGGAAAGCTCAGGAAGGTTAGAAACAACCCTAATCTGCTCATTAAGGACGAGCAAAATCTTTTTCTTGAAATCGGAGATTTCGACTTTAAGATTGTTCAACTTTTCGGTCTGCATCTCGGTCTGGGTCTTCGAAGCGGCCACGACAGCATTCATCTTGTCGTTTTCTTCCTTGATTGCAACAGCAATCTTTTCAACCTCCGAGCGCTTTAAGGCTTCGCAGTCATTGGAAATATCAGCAAGAAGAGCATCTCTCTGTGCCTGAGCATCGGCTATTATCTTATCGGCTTCTGCACGGGCATCAGCTATAATCTTATTTCCCTGCTTCTGAGAAACCAAGATAGCATCTCTGATGGCATCCTCATCATTTCTGTATTCGTTAATTCGCTCGACGAGCTTGATAATCTTTGCCTCGCTCTCTTCCTTTTCCTTAGTCGCGTTTGAAAGAGCTATGGCAACATCCTTAAGATACTCGTCGACTTCTTCTGGCTTATAGCCGAAGGTTGCTTTTTCGAACTTCTTTGTGGCAATGTCTTTGGCGTTCATATTGTCCTCCTTATTTGAACTTATATATTGTAATGAAAATTCTGTCTTTCTTAGACATACCGCCGACACGATTCAGGACAAACTTCCCCTTCCCGCGCAGTGAGAACACATCACCCTCGTTGACCTTTTCACTAGGGTCGAAAATCATAAGGTGATTCAGCAGCACTCCTTCGGAGCGAATAAGTGCCTGCGTTTTCTCACGCGAAAGTCCGATCGCATCTGACAGAACGGCATCAATTCTCAGAGACTTGACTGTCGCATTTATGGCTTCGAATATTTTTTCCGGAATATCCGCTTCGGAAAAATCATGACTTATCGTCACACCGACTCCGCCGACCTTGGAAACTTCTTCAACAATCGGAAGAACAGAGTTCATGACGAACACCACGGTGCGCTTTTCGCCCACCAGAATATCGCCGAGCATCTCGCGCTTGATATTCAAAGACATAAGTGTCCCGAGAAAATCGCGATGAGTAAGCGAGCCGATATCTCTTCCGCTGAAAACAACAGGAGAAAAAGGCACAGTACGCCCATATCCTGAAAAGATAATCACTCGTCTTTCTGCCGCATCATACCCACCAAGGAACTCATAGTCAGGCAAATCTCCGCTATCGTGGGCATATTGTCCGAGCGACAGGTTACAAAGAGCAAGCTGCCTTTCGTCCAAAAAGCAACATGACCTTGAAAGTCCCGACGCAAAGCTCGCACGACCGAGATCGATAATATGCCGTATCAGAACCCTCTCATCGTCATTTACCGACGACAAAAGTCTTTGCCTGTGGCAGTCATTCTCCATTATCAGAAGCTGTAACCGTTATTCTCAAGCTCGCTCATCAAGTCAACGCCGCTGAAACCGACATTCTTCGGCATGATGACAAATGTCTTTGAAGCGGTCATTTTGATAGAAGCGCCATTTGCATATGCGACTCCCGAAAGAAAGTCCATAATGCGCTTTGCATCCTCCGCCTTGACCTGCTCAAGGTTAAGAAGAACCGTCTTCTGATGGTTCAGGTCGTCGCCGATGGACTTAACCTCAGAAAAATCGGTAGGACGAGAGAGAACAATCTGCACGGTTGCAGTTGTATTAATCTTAACCTCTCTGTTTCTTCTTTCCTGAGCGACATCGACTGTTTCAACTTCGTTTTCTTCATCGACAAGAGGCTCGTAATCCTCGCCTTCCTCTTCCCCGATTAAGAAGTTCTTGATAGAATCTAACACACTCATAATGTACCTCCGCATTTATTTATATAGCGATAAAAAACAAATATATCTATACCCTTCTATTATCATATATTTCGGCGCAAATGTCAAGACAAAATATGAAAAAATGATACGTTCGGACTGTCAATAGCTACCTTCAGTCTCCTATGCAGTATCTTCCGACTCCGAATCCTCGCTTTCAGATACTTCCTCTTCTGAATCCTCCTCGGATGATTCGGATGTACTCTGCCCTTCTGTCGTCGAAACAGGGTCCAGTAGAACGCTGTCATATAGGGTCAGGTAACCATCCTCTGTAGTGACCGCAGACAAAACGTAATCGTCGCCCTCATAGATTACATCTATGAGTCTGAACTCCGTCTGCCCGCCGCTTACGACATACACACCCTTCTGACCATTCTGAAATCTGATAGCACTTCTCGAAACCTTGATGCCCGAATATGTGCCGAAGAGTATTTCAACATCTACCACCCTTGAAGCGGCAACGGTCTCGTCCATCTGGTCGCAGGACAGAACAATTATTGCCTCATTGCCGTTTCCCGTAGCGGTTATCGACTCAACCGTTACGTCGTAAGTTTTTCCGACAGAAGTAAATGTAAGCTCAAAACTCTCGTTCACAAAATATCTGTCGTCGGTATAAATCACTCCGACCATGCTCCATTTATAATCAGAGAAAAGCTTTCCGATAACGTTTGAGCTTATTGTCGTATCTTTCTGAGGAGAAGCAATTATACTTTTGATATCATCAACAGTCAGGTCAGATATTCCGTCGGTTGTCAGATCCGACTCGTAACCATCCACAACCGACGTGAAATATCCGGAGGATGAGGCGGTAACGGTCGCTACTGCGTTCACAAGCGAAACCTCCAAAGAATTCAGCCTTTCTGTCAGAACGCTTATTCTGTCGGTATAGTCTTCTTCAACATTGGATGAGACATTAAGAATGCACATCAATTTTAAAAGATCGACCCTTTCGGAATTCAGGCCTTCGAAATTCTGAGTTTTTATATCGGCGATTATTTCCTTGTACTGCTCGGAAATCTGTGTTGAAATAAACTCCGGCTGGACATAATCGGTCGTGCCGTTATCCTGCGCTTTTTCAAGCGCTTCTATCTCTTCTTCAAGCTTTTCAATCTCATGCCTGTTGTATATCTGCGTATAAGAATTATATATCTTGGCTATAGAAGAGCCGTTTGAGACACGGCTTCCGTCACCGATATCGTATGTAAGCACGCCATCTCCGAGATAGCTCGTGTATACCAAGGATTCATCGCGTACTATGACGCCTGTGAAGCTGAGTGTTTTACTGGTTGTGAAGAGCGTTGCATCCTCAGTGTCGGAATCTGCGGACATGGTGAGATATATCTGCGACAAAACTATCGCAAATATACAACCGAAGATTACAACATATATCAAGAAGTCTCTAAGTCTTCTGAATCTCACTTGTTATCCGCCTTTCAGTATTTCTCGACGTTACCGTTTCTTCTGATTATTTCCGATGCAATTTCAAATTCACTCTCATCATCCGAAAGCAAATCTCTGTAAATCCAGTTTATTCTCTCGTCACGCCGGAACCATGTGAGTTGTCTTTTGGCGTATCTTCTCGAATCCTGCTTGACACTTTCCACGCATTCTTCAAGCGATTTCTCACCAGCAAAATACGGTTTGAACTCTTTATATCCGATAGCCTGTCCGGCTGTTGCTACATTCTCCATAGACAAAACCATTTTTGCCTCGTCCAAGAGCCCCATTTCAAGCATCCTGTCGACTCTGAGATTGACTCTTTCGTACAATAACTCTCTGTCCGAATAATTGAGTCCTATCATAATAGGGTCATACGGGCTTTCTTTTTGGGAAAGTTTATTTGCCTCAGTCATCGTAACACCGGAGATTTTGTAAACTTCAATGGCTCTTATTATTCTCATGAGGTTATTCGGATGAAGCCTGTTTGCAGACTCAGGGTCAAATTCTCTCAGAATATCCAAAAGATATTCCCCACCCTTTTCTTCTGCAAGCCTGGAAAGCTCTTCTCTCAGCTCTGTTGATGAGCAGGTTTCGTCAAAGCTTATGCCGTTTATCAGAGAAGATATATAAAGTCCGGTACCGCCGCACACTATAGGCACCTTTCCCCTGTCTGCTATGCCTTTAATACGCTCACCGGCAAGCCTCACATAATCGGCAACGGAAAACTCTTCCGAAAGGCTGAGGAAATCAATCATATGATGCCTGATTCCACGCATCTCTTCCGGCGTTGGCTTTGCGGTTGCAACGCTTATATCCTTGTAAATCTGCATGGAATCGGCAGAGACAATCTCTCCATCAAAACGCTCGGCGAGCGACACCGAAAGCTCCGTTTTTCCGGAAGCCGTAGGACCGCATATAACAATCAACTTCTGCTTCATCGGCTATACTATCCTTCGGAACATCTTCTCGATTTCCTTCTTTGAGAGCTTCACAAGAATAGGTCTTCCGTGAGGACAATACCTGATATCCTCCTCGGTTATAAGCTCCATAAGCCTTTCAAGCTCAATAACGTTAGTATCGCTGTTAGCTTTGATTGCCGCCTTGCAGGCAAACGTATGATACAAATCATCGAAAATATCTGTGCCCTTACTCTTCTTGCCTTCAACTATGCTGTCGGCAACCTGCATAACAACATCAATCGGGTCCATATCCTGTGCTATCATCGGAGAACCTGTAATGACTATCTCGGGAGCATCTTTAAACTCAACACCGATTCCAAGCCTGCGACAAACATCCTGATTTTCATGAAGTGCATCGAACTGTTCATAGGTGAAAGTAACACGAACAGGATTCAGAAGCATCTGCGAATCGAGCTCGGTCACATTGCGCTTGAGCCCTTCATAAATCAGTCTTTCATGAGCGGCATGCTTGTCGACAAGAAGAATATCGTCACCGCATTGAGCCACAATATAGGTCTTGAACGCCTCACCTATTACTCTGATTTCAAGCGGTACACTTTCTGTAACAGGTTCAGTGGGAACCGCTTTTGACAGTGACTGCTCGTTTATGTATGTGTATGTACTTTCGGTTTTATCCGTACCTGAAGGCTCATCAGCTCTTGACTCGGCGACAAATGTGGGAGTTTTATCTACACTCTCATCGATCTTGTATGGCGCCTTATAGTCTTTCATGAATGTATTTATGAAGTCACTTGCCGGCACTGTTGTCTTTCGCCATGCGGTTTGCGTCGAACCAAATGACATTTGCTCACCGCTATCGACAACTGTAGTAGCTCCCGTATACAACTGTCTGTGAGTTATGGAGCTATTAGCCGATGTCCTCGAGCCGTCCGCATTAATCTCCTCGGGAGAATCGGATTTCAGAAGTGCATCCTTTACAGCGTAGTAAACCGCACTGTAAACGGTGTTGTTATCCTGAAATCTCACTTCAAGCTTGGTAGGATGAGCGTTTACGTCGACTGTATCAGCCGGCATTGAAATATTGAGAACACACCCGGGGTGCTTGCCGACCATCATCTTGTCGGTATAGGCTTCTTCGAGTGCCAACGCTATTGTTGTACTCTTGATATATCTTGAATTGACAAAGAAATTCTGAAATGCTCTCGTAGTCCTTGCCGCAAGAGGCTTTGTAACATAGCCTTTGACAGTCACATACATATATTTGTAATCAACCGGTATACAGCCGTCGTAAAACTCTTTACCGAGTATTGTATAGATAGCAGACAAAGGCTTACCGTCACCTGAAGTGACAAATTCAACCTTATTGTCTCTTATGAACTTGATTGATATTTCCGGGTGAGAAAGAGCTATCTTCTGGACTATTGTGGCAACCGAATTGCCCTCGGGAGTATCCTTTTTCAGGAACTTCTGCCTTGCGGGAACATTATAAAACAAGTCTCTTACGATTATGGTTGTACCGTCGGGACACCCGGCAGGCTCGGATGAAATCTCGATGCCGCCTTCTATTTCGTACTTGAGTCCGAGTTCGTCTTCACGCCTTTTGGTCAGAAGCTGAACTTTCGAGACTGCGCAAACGGACGCAAGAGCTTCACCTCTGAATCCGAGGGTTCCTATTGAATCGAGATCTTCTTTGGCGGAAATCTTGCTTGTAGCATGTCTTACAAACGCCAGAGGCACATCCTCCCCAGACATACCGCAACCGTTGTCGGTAACTCGCAAATAGGTCTTTCCGCCGTTTTTAATCTCGACAACTATATTGTCGGCATCCGCATCTATCGAATTTTCGACGAGCTCCTTCACTGTTGAAGCAGGTCTGTCAACCACTTCTCCGGCGGCTATAAGCTCATATACCGATTTATCCAAAAGATGAATTCTGTTCACTTTGCCGCCTCCTTAGATGGTTTTAAATATAACGCACAATATCCGAGATGAGCTCTCTGAGCTCCTTATCCGACAGTTCGTCGATATTAGTCTTTCTGAGCATGTTTATGACTGCTTTTTCGTTAATACCCTCAAATGACATCTGGTCGCTCTCCGGTTCAGCCTGCACAGCCGGCTTGACCTCAAGCTCTTTAAGGATTTCTCTCGAACGTCTTAAGATAGATTCGGGAAGACCCGCAAGCTTCGCAACTTCTATTCCGTAGGATTCATCAACACCGCCACGGACAATCTTTCTTAAGAACCTGATACCGTCGGAGCCCTTCTTCACGGCTACGCTATAGTTCTTGATTCCGGGCTTTTCGTTTTCGAGAGAAATAAGCTCGTGATAATGCGTTGCAAAGAGCGTTTTGCAACCGACCTTTCTCGGGTTGGATATGTACTCCGCGACGCTTTTGGCGATGCTCAAACCGTCATAGGTTGAAGTACCTCTGCCGACCTCATCAAGTATAACAAGGCTGTCACGGGTTGCGTTCTTGACGATATCCGCAACTTCGCTCATCTCAACCATGAAAGTTGACTGACCTGCCGTCAGGTCGTCGGATGCTCCGACACGGGTGAATATCTGGTCACAGATTGAAATCTTTGCATAATCGGCAGGCACAAATGAGCCTATCTGAGCCATAAGAGTAATAAGCGCAACCTGTCTCATATATGTAGACTTGCCGGACATATTCGGACCGGTGATTATCGACATCCGATTATCGGTTAAATCAAGATAAGTGTCGTTCGGGACAAATAGCTCGTCTTTAAGCATAAGCTCGACAACAGGATGTCTGCCGTTTCTTATGTCTATAATTCCGTCAATGGCGATTTCAGGCTTGGTGTAATTGTTCTTGATAGCAACCGAGGCAAACGAAGCCAGTACATCTATTGTGGCAACCGCAACTGCAGTTTTCTGAACATCGGAAAGCTTATTTGCAACATAATCCCTTACTTCGCCGAATATCTCATTTTCAAGTGCAAGAATGTGCTCGGATGCACCGGAAATCATATCCTCGGTGTTCTTGAGCTCTTCGGTTATGTAACGCTCAGCATTGACGAGAGTTTGCTTTCTGATGAAGTAATCGGGAACCTGTTCTATAAACGAACGTGTGACTTCCATATAGTAGCCGTAAACGTGATTATAGCCGGATTTGAGATTCTTGATTCCTGTCTTTTCACGCTCTTTGGCGACTATTTCCTCAATAACACCCTTGCCGTCAGACGCAATCTTTCTTAGATTATCGAGCTCATCATTGAAGCCCTCTTTTATCATTCCGCCGTTTTTGAACGTCGCAGGAAGATCGTCGGGAATTGCATTGTCAATAAGAGTTGCAATATCCTCGAGTGTAGAAATATCGTCATTCAGAGTTTTAACCAGATCCGAGTTAAGCTCACCCAAAATTCTCTTGATTTCCGGGAGCCTTGACGAAGTGCTTGCAAGAGCCTTTAAATCCCTTGGCGTGGCGGTTTTATAGATAACCTTCGTCATGAGCCTTTCGAGGTCATAAACGCCGCTGAGCTCGTCCTCCAGACTCGAAAGAAGCGCGGAATTGCGATAAAGTGCTTCAACTGCATCAAGCCTTTTAATGATACGCGTCGGATTACAGAGAGGCTGCTCAATCCATGATTTCAGCATTCTCTTTCCCATCGAGGTCCTTGTCATATCGAGAACCCATAGAAGCGAGCCCTTTTTCTCGCCGCTACGAAGAGTCTTGGTAAGCTCCAGATTCGTTCTTGCGGTGTAGCCGAGCGCCATAATCTGCTCGTCGGAATGTCTCTCGATTGATGAGAATCTCGCAACGCTTCCTCGCTGGGTATCGGCTATATAGCAAAACAGTGCGGAAACAGCTTTAGCCTCAGCATCTTTTTCTGTGAGCTCGAGCTTCTGGAACGAATCGTTTGAAAACTGGTCCAAAACCACCTGACGATTCCTGGAAAAATCAAATGAGCTCTCATCAAGCGTCTTAATTCCCGCCTTAAGCTTGTCCGAGATAAATTTCGCAACGTCGCTGTCTGTTGGGAATTTTGCCTGACAAAGAATCTCGACCGGCGAATATCTTGAAAGCTTGTTGATAAGAAACGCCTGTAAATCCCCTTCGGAGGATTTGTAGAGATGCGCCTCACCTGTCGACATATCGGCGAAGCAAACCGCGACAGTACCGGCTTCGAGATAAATAGATGAAAGCCAGTTATTGTTGCCCTCGTCAAGCATACTGCTGTCGGTAAGCGTTCCGGGAGTGACTATTCTTATGACGTCACGCTTGACTATGCCCTTTGCGGTTGCAGGGTCCTCCATCTGCTCGCAGATGACGACACTGTAGCCCTTGTCTATCAGCCTCTTGATATAGCTGTCGCAGGCATGATGCGGAACTCCGCACATCGGAGCGCGCTCCGAAAGCCCACAGTCTTTTGAGGTCAATGCAAGCTCAAGCTCCTTTGATGCGACAATAGCATCATCAAAGAACATTTCATAAAAATCTCCAAGCCTGAAGAAAAGGATGCTGTCCATATGCTCGAGCTTTATCTCAACATATTGCCTCATTCCCTTCGACAGAGAATTTATATCAATGTCCTTGAGTAAAAGCGGCATATTTCTTCATCCTTTCTCATACTTGTTTTACTTAAAGTTCAATCAGTGGCAACCGCCGCAGGAGGCACAGTTGCCGGTGCAACCATAGTTCATGTCGCAGGTTTCGGGGTCCTCGCCGTTTGCGGACATGCTGATAATGGTCGTTATCTGGCGAAGAAGCTCATCCATAGCATTCTTTGCGTCGTTATAGGCAGACATATTCTCGTTCTTCATAATCTTTGAGTAGAGCTCGCCGACGCTTGTTTTAAGCTCCTCAACCTTATTTTCATCCCGTCCTGTAGTCTTGGAAACCTCGTTATTGAGGACGGTTCTCCCGCGATTGAACTCCTCTATCATTTTCTGAAGCTCGGTGTCGTTGTCGTTGGCAACACGGGCTCTTATATAGGTTGAATATCTCTCGTCAGCCTGAATTGCCTTGCCGAGTTCTCTTGTCAGTTGAATAACATCCATTTTAAATTCTCCTTATATATCATTTTTACAGATTAAAATTCAGAAGCATGCAACGCTATGCAACCCATAGATTGCACCTTAGTATTATACCACAACCCCTTGTAAAATACAAGTCATCAGACTCAATTTGCGGTATGTATGCTTACAAAAAATTTTTCGTAAAACTATATGAAGACAAGAAAACGCCCCGAAATTCGGGGCGTTTTCGTTACATACTTCTTGGATGAAGATTAGTGCTTCTTGGAAGCAACAACACCGGCAGCAGCAACTACCATAGGAAGTACAGCAAGTGCAATACCTGTGGTGGGGTTGGAATCGGTGGGCTCTTCGGTCTCATCGGCATCATTGACATCGATGGTCTCGTCCGGCTCGGTCTCAGAGTTGGTGTCCTCTGCGAAAGCAGCAACAGTCAACATGGAAAGAACCATGACGAGGGAGAGAAGAAGTGCAACAATTTTTTTCATAATGAAAAACCTCCTTTTTGTTAAGCAAACCGCTTAGTAGTTATATTATACATTATTTTCGCGGGATTTACTATTGCCAATTTATACAATCTTTTTTTCTCAAAAAGCCCCAAAATCGGCGTTATGCAAAAATCGCAAAAATATTGCATACCAAATGTAACGATTTCATGAATATATTCACAATAAAATCACCGAATATCTCACGAATGTCTATTATGCCCCATCAACCGGCATTATAACCGTATGGGTTATTCTTCTGCCAGTTCCAGGAATCTCTGCACATGTCGTCGATTCCGTAAACTGCCTTCCAGTGAAGCTCCTTCTCGGCAAGTGTCGGGTCTGAGTAATTTTCGTCAAGGTCTCCGGCGCGTCTCGGACCGATGACATAAGGAATTTCCTTGCCGCATGCCTTCTCATAAGCCTTGACGACGTCAAGAACAGAATATCCGATTCCTGTTCCGAGATTGTATATGTAAACTCCGCCGTTCTTGGACTCATCTATCTTTTCAAGAGCTCTGACGTGACCGTCTGCCAAGTCGCAAACATGGATATAATCGCGAACGCCGGTTCCGTCATGAGTCTTATAGTCGTTGCCCCAAACATTGAGGTGTTCTCTTCTTCCGACAGCAACCTGTGCAATATATGGAACAAGATTATTAGGAATTCCCTGCGGGTCCTCACCTATCAGTCCCGAAGGATGCGCTCCTATGGGATTGAAATATCTGAGCAAAACCACATTCCACTCGCTGTCGGCCGTATGAACATCGGTAAGAATCTGCTCGATCATGCTCTTTGTCCAACCGTATGGATTCGTGCAGGTTCCCTTCGGGCAATCCTCAGTTATCGGAACTCTTTCGGGAACGCCGTAAACCGTTGCGGAAGAGCTGAAAATTATATTTTTGACACCGTGAGCCTTCATCGCCTCAAGAAGTGTAAGGGTTCCGCCGATATTGTTCTTATAGTATTCAAGCGGCTTTTCAACAGACTCTCCTACCGCCTTGAGTCCGGCAAAGTGAATAAGAGCCGTGATATCGGGATTCTCATCCAGGATTTTATCCATCGCTGTACGATCAAGCATATCCGCCTTATAGAATTTTACTGACTTACCGGTTATCTTTTCTACTCTTTTCAGGGATTCCTCGCTCGAATTTGCGAGATTATCAAATACAACAACGTCATAACCCTTCTCCAAAAGGGTCAGAACGGTGTGCGAGCCTATATATCCGGCTCCACCAGAAACCAAAATCGACATAGAAAATTGACCTCCATACTCGTAATTGTGTTTTTGCACTACTGCTATAATAGCACATTCCGAGCCGAAGGTCAATCATAAATCACGAAATTTTTAACTTTCCGAGATTACAAATGTCGTGATACTGTAGGAATCGAGAACATATCCGAAGGTATTTTCGCTGTAGGAAATGTTGCCTGTTCTCGCGAGACTCTGGGTTTTGCTTGTCGTATAGGCTTCAATATAGCCGATATCAAAGCCCAGATTGCTTAGATTGAAATGCTGCTCATAGTCGTTCTCGGAATTATTGATTACAACTATAACGATCTCATCATCGGATTTAAAAGCAGAGACACTTATGCCATCGGCGGGCTCTTCCGTTGCGTCGATTCTTACATATCCCGGGCGAACAAATTTCGAATACTGCGCCATGCAATAGCCACGCTTGGTGATATCTCCGTATTCGTCAATAGGCCCGTAGAATCTTCGGATATACCACCAGACATAAGCCTGCATATTGCCGACTGTCAGGACATCGGAGATATGCTCCGCGGTTTCCAATGCTTCGGGCCACATATCGGCGATTGACGTTGAATTCGGGTATATCATCTCGGTTATCCAAAGCTCCTTGCCTTCGCCCAGCTCTTCAAACAACGGATATTCAAAATCCGATACCTTCGTGCCATAAAGATGTGTTGCAAAGATATCTATCTTCTCAAGAGCTTCTTCGTCATTCAAAATCGCATCATAATACTCTTTGTCATAGTTATACGATTCCGGAGTCATCAGCTTGCAATCAATTATGTCTGAGTAATTAAGAATGAAGTCCTTAATCTCTTCCGTAGTCCAGGAAACCCAACCTGAATTTGATAAGTCCGGCTCGTTCTGGAATGATATCGCATAAATCTCTATGCCGTTTTCCTTCATATAGGTGACATAGTTATTAAGATGCTCGGCATACTCCGCATACTTGTCATGCTTGATGCGGATAGGATTGTCCTCTCCGGCTTTTTCATAGCTTTCCATCATGTCGTCGGGCGCGGTCCACGGAGAAGCAATGATGATGGCACCGTTATCCTGCGCCGCCTTGGCGGTGTCGAGATCTTCCGCCCATCTGTCGCTGTCAGGGTCAATGTGAAGTCTCAGAATTGTGAATCCGAGCTCATCCCCTCCGTTGCCAAAAGCAAGCTGTCTCTCTTCCTCGGTCAGATCCCCTATCCAGACAGGGAAGCTCGTTCCGCCGAAGCCGATTATCGTCTGGTATTCTGTACCCGCAGAAACCTCAATAACTTCCGATTCAGCCGTATCGGTGTAATCCGGTGTGAAAAGTTCGTCGTCACGAATCTTCGTCTCTTCTTCAACCTCTGTGCTCGCGCAGGCAACAAGCGGCAAAAGCATCAGTACTGCAAGAATCAAAGACAAAGCCTTTTTAAGTATTTGCTTCATAATATCCTCCAAGATAAATCAGTATTCCGAAATCACGAATGTTGTAACACTGTAAGCACCGAGAACATATCCAAAGCTGTCATCATCGTATGCAATGTTTCCTGTCCTCTCAAGGCTTACATTTTCATCGGTAGTATACGCCTCGATATAGCCTATATCAAAGTCCAGACTGTTTATATCAAACGTCTGAGCGTACTTCTTGCCCGAATCGTTAATAGCTACAATAACCAGCTTCCCGTCACTCTTGTAGGCTGACACGCTCACTCCGGTAGCAGGCGTTTCGGTTGCCGATACTCTTACATATCCGGGGCGAACAAATTTGGAGTACTGTGCCATGCAGTAGCCTCGTTTGGTAATCTCGCCATCTTCGCCAAGCGGTCCATAGAACCTTTTTATGTACCACCACAGATACGCCTGAAAATTCCCCTTCACAAGAGAATTATGCACGCTTTGGGCAACACCTATGGCATAATCCCAATCATTTGCATCATATTGATCACCGTTGGTACCTGAGGGGTCAATAATTTCTGTCATCCACAGCTCCTTGCCGGTGCCCTTGCTCTCGAAGAGCGAATAGCTGTAATCGGAAAGTGAAGTTCCGTACAAATGCGTTGCAAAGATGTCAATTTTGTTCAGGGCTGTGGAATTGTTAAGAATGGCGTTGTAAAATTCTTTTTTATACTGGAACGATTCCGGAGTCATCAGCTTACAGTCTATAGCATCGGAATAATTGACTATAAAGTCGATAATCTCGTCAGTTGTCCACCATACCCAATCATAAGCATAATCAGGCTCATTTTGGAACGAAACGGCATATATTTCCACGCCCTTGCCCGACATATACTCGACAAAATCGTTAATATACTCGGCATACTCGGCATAGCATGAATGCTTGACTCTCAAAGCATCGGAATCACCTGACTTTGTGAAATTCTCAAGCATACTTGAAGGCGCACTCCACACGGAAGCAATGACAAGCGCCCCGCTTTCATAAGCCGCCTTTGCGGTTGCAACCTCTTTTGACCAGTTGCTCTTGACAGGATCTATGTGTATTCTCAAAATCGTAAAGCCCAAATCGTCTTCATCGTTTCCGAAAACGGTTTCTCTTTCCGATGCGGTAAGGTCACCGGCGGCATTCCATGCGGGATAGTTCATTCCGCCAAAGCCGATAATAGCCTGGTATTCGGTGCCCGCAGATATTGTAACGGTTTTGGATGATGTAGTGCCGCTGTAATTCGGTGTGTAAAGCTCGTCGTTGCGTATATCATCGTCGGATGTCGAAGCCGTAGTTGCCGCAGTTGTGGCGGCAGTAGTTGCAGCGGTTGTTGCTGATGTCGTGGTTGCTGCTGTAGTAGTTACTGTGGTGGTCGTGGCAACAGTTGTAGTAGTAGGCGTAGTAGTCGTTTCAGTTGTCGTTGTTACTACAGTGGTTGTAGCCTCGGTAGTTGTCGTAGCCTCCGTGGTTGTAGTCACAGTTGTTGTTACTTCGGAAGTCATAACCTCTGAGGTTGTAACTTCTTCGGTAGTGGTTGAAACTGTAATTTCTTCTGTTGTCGGGATATCTGAAGTAACGATTGATGGTTTCGGAACTGAATCCTCACTCGCCGTACTTGCGCATCCGGCAAACATTGTAACAGTCATAACGAAAGCGGTGATCAAAGCCGCAAGGCGATTGTAAAATTTCATAATATGTGTTCGTCCTTTCAAGCGACTTATGTTTATTTTAACATATACTTTCGTGAAAGTAAATTGTCGCGGTAACAGTACTATATTTTTGACTATAGAATGATAAAAACCAACGCTCAAGAAAATATACTCTTGTCGTAGTTGATTTCGAGTCGAAAGAGTGATATAATATCACTATCAATCTTAAGTCGAATGAGGCGTAATTATGGCGGAAAAGGTATCACTGAAACTCAATAATTCCAAGTGGAAAAGGTTCTTTTCCGTGCCATGCGCACTCGTCGACGACTACATAAGGCTTGCAGACGAATCGGCAATAAAGCTTATTTTGTATCTTATGTGCGACGAGTCGGACGAGATTGATAAGTCGGAAGTTTGCAAGAAATTAGGTATTAAAGAGAGTGCGTTTGACGATGCGGTTATCTTCTGGAAAGAGATGGGCGTTATTGAATCTGGGAGTGTAACTGTTACTCCGGTCATAACAAAAGCCCCCACGGTAGCCTCCCCTGCTCCTGTTTCAAACGCAAAGGTTCGTTTGAATTACTCACCTAAGAGCATTTCAGATATGATTGATACTGACGAGCCCTTAAGAGAGCTATTCTCAGAAGCCGAGAAAACCGTCGGACGACTCTTGAAGCACACAGAACAGGAGCTCTTGATCAATCTTCGGGATTACTACGGATTCGACACCCAGTCGATTATATTGATGCTCGAGTATTGCCGTGACTGCGGAAAGACTTCCGCCAAAAGTATTGAAAGCTTCGCGACAGAACTGTTCCAGAACGGCATTACCGGATTCTTTGAGATTGACGCCGAAATCAAGCGAAGAACGGAATACAACTCCTTCGAAAACGAAGTCAGACGCGCACTGTTTATCGAAACTAAGCCAACGGCAAAGCAATCGCAGTATATTTCATCGTGGCGTGAGATGGGATTCGGCATCGAGATGATAAGCGAAGCACGCGAAAGATGCGTAAATCAGACCAACAAGCTTTCCTTCCCGTACATAAATAAAATATTGCAGTCTTGGGCTAAAAAAAGGATCTTTACCCGTGAAATGCTTGAAGCAGATGAAGCCAGCAGGACAAAGCCGGCAGCAACGCAGATTGAAAGAAAATCCAGCAACAGCTCATTCGACTTAAACGAATTCGACAGCTTCACGCTTTCTCAATCACATTCAAACAAATAGCGGAGGTTACCATAATGAAATACACTCAGGAAGCGGTAAACGCCGCCTATTCGGTCATCGAAGCAAGACGCCAGGATGCCTTGAATACATATGATGCTCATGTTCAGAGCATAAAAAAGAATCATCCCGAGATATATGAGATATTTCTTAATATTTCCAAGACTTCGTCAAAGCTCGCCAAGGTTATTTTTTCGAAAGATCAGAACGGCAAGCCTGCCGTCAACGTTTCCGAAGCAGTCGAAAAAATCAAAAACGAAAACTTAGAGGATCAGGAAAAACTAAAAAACGCTCTCACTGCTTTTGGCTATCCAGAGGATTATCTGACTGTAAACTATACCTGCCCCATCTGCGGAGATACTGGCATTCATCTCGGAAACAGGTGCAAGTGTGCCGAAGAACTCATGACATCTTTCACAATTTCAAAGCTCAATGAGCAGTGCAAAATCAAGCTTCACAACTTTTCGGAGTTCGGTCTTAGCTTCTATCCCGAAACATATCAGTATAACGGAACTGCTTACGATTGCAGAAACAGAATGGCTGAAATACTCAATTTCTGCATTGGCTATGCAAACGGATTCTCAGAGCAATCGCAAAGCCTTTTCATGCTCGGTAAAACCGGACTCGGAAAAACTTTCTTGTCCTCCTGCATCGCAAACGAGCTTGTACGAAAGGGCATAAGCGTTGCTTTCGACTCTATCCAGAATTATCTCAGATATATTGAAAACGAACATTTCGGACGTGCCGAAGGCGACACTCTGGAGCTTCTTCTGAATGCCGAGCTTTTGATCTTGGACGATTTGGGATGCGAATTCAAGTCATCCTTCAATTCTGCCACTATCTATAATCTCATCAATTCAAGATGCAATATGGGCAAGCCGACTATTGTGTCGTCTAACTTATCCATCAACGAGCTTTCCGAAAGATATGACGACAGAATCATATCTCGTCTCATAGGAAATTACCACACGCTCCGATTTATCGGCGAGGATATTCGTCAGATCAAGAGGCGTGAAGGCATCTTCAGCTGATATATTCCCACACTTTTCCTGAAGTGTTCACCAAGCATTAGACAAGCTTTCCGGTTTGTCTAATGCTTTTTTGACATCAAGGTGCTATAATATAAACAACAAATTCAAGGACAAACGTATTCACATAACGGAGATGATATCATGAACAAGAATACGAAAAAGAAAATAATAGTTGGCGCATCTGTTGCCGCGGCGTGTACATTGACAGCGGCTTCAGCATATCTTATGCTTCAGATGGTTGCGGATACGGCTCTGAAAAGAGAAAAGCCGAAGTTACACAAAATCACTAAACGTCAGAAAGACGAGAATTTGGAACAATCGGTTTTCGACAAATTCGAGGAAGAAAAGAAGCTTGCCGCCGAAAAGCTGAACGCGCAAAATCTCGAAGAAGTCAGCATAACAAGCCAGGATGATTTGAAGCTCATCGGACATTGGTGGCAGTGTGAAAATGCAAAAAGAACCGTTATCTGTTTCCACGGTTGGCACGTCACATGGGATTTGGATTTCGGTCTTTCGGCAGACTTTTTGCACGACAATGACTGCAATATCCTTTTCGTAGAGCAAAGAGCACACGGAAACAGTGAAGGAAAATACACCGGCTTCGGGCTCTTGGAAAGGTATGATTGCCTTGACTGGATTTCATGGGTAAATGAAAGATGCGGAAATAAACTTCTCATCTACCTCTATGGTCTTTCAATGGGAGCATCGACCGTACTTATGGCAACCGGATTGAATCCTCCCGAAAACGTAAAAGGCGTCATCGCCGACAGTGCATATTCATCCGCAAGAGAAATCTGGCAACACGTCTTTGAAAAGAATTCCCGTATTCCGTACACCAGAGTTGAAACCGTCTTCAACACCACAGCCGACAAGAAGCTCCACACCGATACCTCCTACACAGTTTCGGAAGCTCTTGAGAGCTGTAATATTCCGGTTCTTCTGATACATGGAACTGAGGATGATATAGTTCCAATCGAAATGGCTTACGAGAACTACAACTCCTGCTCCGCTCTGAAAAAACTATATGCTGTCAATGGTGCAGGACACTGCATGAACTACTTCATGAATAAGACCGGCTATGAAGCAGAAATAAAGTCGTTCTGGGAACGCTGTGAATGACACTACACTAAAAAGCCGCCTCCGATTTACGGAGACGGCTATTATTGTGCCTGATTATTTCTTAACAAGCCTTACAACCTGCTTTTTGCCTCTCTTGAGAATTACTTCAGAAAAAAGGTCAACGTCAAGTGAAACATCAGTGACCTTCTCGTCATTGAGAGTAACTCCGCCTTGCTGGATGAGCCTTCTTGCCTCTCCTTTACTCGGCGCAAGCTTTGTCGCCACCATGGCATCGAGAATACCAATAAAATCAGTTTCAAACTCAAAAGTGGGCATGTTCTCATTGGAGCCAGAGCCACCAAACACCGCTCTCGCCGCGGCAAGAGCCTTGTCGGCTTCTTCCTCACCGTGAACAAGCTTTGTGAGCTCATATGCGAGAATCTCTTTTGCTTTGTTAAGCTCGCTTCCCTCCCACGAATCCATTACGTCGATTTGCTCAAGAGGCAGGAACGTAAGCATCCTTATGCACTTCATAACATCGGCATCGCCGACATTTCTCCAATACTGGAAGAAGTCATAAGGAGAGGTCTTGTTCGGGTCGAGCCATACTGCACCGCTCTGGGTCTTGCCCATCTTCTTGCCTTCAGAGTTAAGAAGAAGAGTTATGGTCATGGCATAGGCATCCTTGCCAAGCTTCTTTCTTATAAGCTCTGTACCGCCGAGCATATTCGACCACTGGTCGTCTCCGCCGAACTGCATATTGCAACTGTAATGCTGATACAGATAGTAGAAGTCATAAGACTGCATAATCATGTAGTTGAATTCAAGGAAGGAAAGCCCTTTTTCCATTCTCTGCTTGTAGCACTCAGCACGAAGCATATTGTTTACAGAAAAGCAAGGTCCGACCTCTCTTAAAAGCTCGATATAATTAAGATTCAAAAGCCAGTCGGCATTATTGACCATTATGGCCTTGTCGTCGCCGAACTCGATGAAACGCTCCATCTGCTTCTTAAAGCAATCGCAGTTGTGCTGAATAGTTTCAGCAGTCATCATCGAGCGCATATCGGTTCTGCCGGAAGGGTCGCCGATATAACCGGTACCTCCGCCGATAAGTACGACAGGGCGATTTCCTGCCATCTGGAGTCTCTTCATAAGGCAAAGAGCCATAAAGTGTCCTACATGCAAGGAATCTGCTGTCGGATCAAATCCGATATAGAACGTTGCCTTGCCGTTGTTGATAAGATCTCTGATCTCTTCTTCATCGGTGACCTGAGCTATAAGCCCTCTTGCCTTGAGTTCTTCGTAAATCTGCATTTAAATTTCCTCGTTTCATCTCTTTGTGGTAGATAAACCATTTTAACACGGGAAATTAAATTTGTCAAGGGCTATACTTTGGATTTTATCCTTGACAACGCACTTTTTTCGACTCTTGATACCTGCGCCTGAGAAATGCCGATTTCGTTTGCTACCTCGACCTGTGTCTTGCCCTGATAAAATCTAAGGTACAGTATATTTTTCTCTCTGTCCGAGAGCATTTTTATCGCTTCACGGAGCAATAGCTCATCTATCCAACCCTCATCGCTGGAACTGTCGCCGAGTTGATCGAGGACATAAAGAGTATCACCTGTACTCGAATATACCGGCTCATATATCGAAACCGGGTCGCTGATTGATTCGAGAGCAAAGACGACCTCCGATTCTTTCACATCCAGTTCTTTTGCTATATCTCTTGCAGTTGGCTCGGTATCGCTTGATGCAGTCAGCCTTTCTTTAGCCTGCATTGCCCGATATGCCAAATCCCTCGTTGAACGTGACACTCTTATCGCATTGTCGTCTCGAAGATATCTTCTCAGCTCGCCTGTTATCATCGGTACGGCGTATGTTGAAAACTTCACATCGAGATTTATGTTGAAGTTGTCTATCGCCTTGATAAGACCTACAACGCCGACCTGAAATAAATCGTCAGGAGGCGTTCCTCTCGACATAAACTTCTGAATCACGCTTAAAACAAGGCGAAGGTTTCCTTGAATCAGCTCGTCCCTCGCCTTTTTGTCACCCTGTTTTACTTTTACCAATAGCTCCATCTTTTTGTCCTCACTCAGGACTTTCAAGTCTCTTGTGTTGACGCCGCTTATCTCAACCTTACAGTATTGCATATAAGTATACACTCCGGATAATGATTGATTCTTTCCAAACGGAAAATCTTATATCATTATTGCCGGAGTGTATATTTACTATTCAAGAAAAGTCTTCGGCATTATCTGGAAATCATGCTCAGCATATAGCCTCCAACTCTTTTTTCAGTTCTTTTAAAATTCTCTTTTCGAGTCTCGAAATATATGACTGAGATATTCCCACAACATCCGCAACTTCCTTCTGGGTCATCTCTCTGCCGCCGTTCAATCCAAAGCGCATCTGCATTATGAGCTTTTCCCTGCCGTTAAGAGAATCAACGGCTTTTATGAGAAGCTGTACTTCTGTCTCGCCTTCAAGCTTCTGGTAAACCTCGTCGGGCTCGGTACCGATTACATCCGAAAGAAGAAGCTCGTTTCCGTCCCAGTCGATATTGAGGGGTTCATCTATAGAAACTTCATTCTTCTGTTGGTTGGTTTTCCTCAGGTACATCAGTATCTCGTTTTCGATGCACCTTGAGGCGTAGGTTGCAAGCTTGATGTTCTTTTCCGGATTGAAAGTATTGACTGCTTTTATAAGTCCTATCGTACCGATTGAGATTAAGTCTTCAACCCCTATTCCTGTGGACTCAAACTTTTTCGATATGTAGACGACAAGCCGAAGATTATGAGTAATCAGAATCTCTCTTGCCTTTTTGGGATTAGTTGTGAGCATTTCAAAAACTCGCTTTTCTTCCTCACCTTTTAATGGTGGCGGAAGAGTGTCAGAGCCATTGATATAGTCGACTGGCGAAGCTATTCCTAAAAGCTTAAGAATTCTTATCCTGATTTCTCTCAAAAGTTTCGGCTTTTCCATTGCTAAAGTCCTTTCATTCATGTAAAATTGCGGGATTAAATACCGCTCTTCGTTCTCCGCTTTCCGTAAACGCAAGAAGAGCATTTACGTTTTTCTTTTTTCCTGTTTCATCTTCTATGTATAATTCATCGGGAGAAAAGGCATAAAGAAGCCCTTCGCCATCTATTGTTGAGTACGGCACAGCCGAGAAGCGTTCCAAATTCGGTTTATCACCAGAACCTGTACAAATTATAACCGGTTTTCCGCTGAATAAATCGGTAACGGTGTTTCCGGTATCAGCAACGCCGTCAAAGCTGTAACTGCTTCCACCATAGTCAAACATCACCCGATAAGCATGATTCTTGTCGGCTTTTCTTGAAAGAAAGCCGGAGATAATCACTGTCAGGACGTAAATCATAGCCGTGAAGAATATGAGCGTTCCGAGCGATATATCGAAATAGAAAGAAGCGTTGTTTATGTAGATAATATCCGTCCCAATCAAAGATTGAAGAAGATAAACAGTTCCGCCGAAGATTATATTCACTCCGAAAAACTCGGCACAAAGAATCAGGGATCTCTGCTTGCCCATACCCCTTTGCAGAAAAGTCACAGCTATTATTATCGCAAAAGAAAGTATTTTCAGAAATATGACGCCTATACTCTCAGGGATTATGATTATAAGAGCCGAAAAGCCGCCGATAAAGGCTCCTGCCGCCATTCTCACAGGCTTGGAATATTGATGCGAAAGCTTTGATGTGAGACTTAAAGTAAGCCATGTTATGTATGCGTTTACTATTACAAGAGTGTCAAGATAAATGCTCATGTCTGTCACCGTTTTTATTCTATCTCAGCCTGATAGCGTAATTTGTCAAATACGGTACAAGCAGACACAAAAATAAAGGCTTCGCCGGTCAAGCGAAGCCTTTATAAGGTTTAAGTAATCAGTTCTTGAAGAATACTGCGAATCCCTTGTAAGCCATGTAAACATCAAGCTTTGCGGTGACTTCATAAGGAGAGTGCATCGAAAGAACAGGAACTCCGACATCGACAACATCTATGCCGAGGTTTGCAACGTATGCCGCAACGGTTCCGCCACCGCCGAGGTCAACTCTTCCGAGCTCACAGGTCTGCCAGATAACATCGTTTGAATCGAAGATATTTCTGACGTAAGAAACAAATTCAGCATGCGCATCATTGCATCCGCTCTTTCCACGGGATCCGGTGAACTTGCACATTGCAACGCCATAATTGCAATAGGAAGCGTTTCTCGGCTCGTTTACCTCAGGGAATGTCGGGTCAAACGCCGCGGAAACATCCGCAGAGAGGCAGGAGGAATGAGATAAAACTGTAGGGGCATCAGTGCCGGCATTCTTTGCAATGTGGAAGATGAAGTCTTCAAGATAATGACTCTGAAGTCCTGTGTTGCCCATACTTCCGATTTCTTCCTTATCGGTAAGGACAGTGACGCAGGTTGTCTTCGGATTCTCGCAATCAAGGATTGCCTCGAGAGCTGTATAGGCGCAGGATCTGTCGTCCTGTCCGTATGCGGCGATAAGTCCTCTGTCGAGACCGACATCCCTCGCCTTAAATGTGGGAACGATTTCGAGCTCAGCGGAAATGAAGTCATCCTCTACTATTCCGTACTTTTCGAAGAGAATCGAAAGAACATTGAGCTTGACTTTCTCAGAAACCTCATCATCGTTGAAGGGACGAGAGCCGATTAAGACATTGAGCTCTTCGCCTCTGATTCCGTCGCCGAGGGTTCTCTTGGACTGCTCCTGAGCAAGATGCGGAAGAAGGTCGGTAATTATGAAAATAGGATCAGTCTCGTCCTCACCGATTGTTACGGTTACCTTTTCGCCGTTTGCTTTGCAGATAACGCCGTGAAGTGCAAGCGGAATTGTGGGCCACTGATACTTTCTTATTCCGCCATAGTAATGGGTCTTAAGCAGGCAAAGCTCGTTCGACTCATAAACGGGATGCTGTTTGAGGTCGAGTCTCGGGGAGTCAATGTGAGCGGCGGCAATCTTTACGCCGTTCTCAAGAGACTCGGTTCCGAATGCACAGAGAACAATACTCTTGCCGTGGTTGTTCCAGTAGACCTTCTCGCCGGCGGAATATGCTTTCTTGGGGTCATACTCCTTGAAGCCCTTTTCTGTTGCAAGCTGGATAGCGGTATCAACAGCCTCACGTTCGGTCTTGGAGCTGTCAAGAAAGCTCTTGTAGCCTTCACAGAAGCAGTCAACAGCTTCCTTTTCCTGATCGCTTATTTTAAGCAACCCGTTCTTCTTCTGGGTAAAGAGCTTCTCCTGAAGCGCCTTACCGGCAGATTTTTCTTTTTCGTTTTTTACGTCTGACATGATAAAATCATCCTTTCTATAAAATCTCAGAATATCTTGTGTATGCTTTCATTATCTTTCTGACATAGTGTCTGGTGTTGCTTCCTTCAAAGTCAGCTACATCGGGATTTTCCCGAGACACTATTCCGTCTTCAATCCAACCGTCTACTTTGCCTATTCCCGAGTGGTATGCCGCCGCGGCAAGCTCATAGCTTCCGTATCTGTCATACAGAAAAGCGAGCATATATGAACCGTACATGATACTATATTCGGGTGTGAACATATCCTCATAGGTCAAATCACTTTCACCGAGCTTTGAACTTACCCAATCGAATGAATCCTCGATAATCTGCATAAGCCCGATGGCTCTGGCGTCCGAAACAGCGCTTGGGTCAAAGTTCGATTCGGTTTTGATAACGGCAAAGACAAAAGCTTCGTCGATTCCGAACTCTTCGCTGTATTTCTCAACTATTTCCCGATAATCAGTCCGGTAGCTCTCGCTTCCGAACCAATACGGCATATAACCGAACAGAAAAGCACCCAGACCACAGACAAAAAGTATCAGCAGAATAAAAGCGCCTATTCTCTTAATTACATTCATCTGTATATAACCGCCTTAATTCTTCTATAACCGAGAAAGTTTTTTCTTTGAGACTGTCAATATCCGAATTATTCACTATTGTGAACTGTGATTTGCTAATGAACATGTCGTCCGACTTCTGGGAGCCGAGTCGGGATTTCACCATTTCAACAGGTATTCCGTCTCTCTCAAGAACTCTCTGTATTTTGAGCTCCATCGGAGCAATCACGCTGACAACCGAAGAACAGATATCGTCAAGTCCGCTTTCAAAAAGCGTGGGAGCATCAAGAAGTACAAGTCTCTCGTCTCTTGCTTTGCAAGCTTCAATACGCCTGAAAATCTCCCTTGTTATGTATGGGAAAATGATATCGGTATAAATCTTAAGCTTCTCGTTGTCGCAGAATACTATTCCTGCAAGCTTTCTTCTGTCAAGTCCCGTGTCTGTCACGCAATCCAGAAACAGCTCACTCACTTCTTCCAAAAAAGTGGGATCAGAAGCAACATCATGCGAAATCTCGTCGGCGTTTATCGTCGGGAAGCCATAGCTTGCAAATATGCCGCTGACGGTAGACTTCCCCGCACCGCTCTGCCCGGTGAGTCCTATAACTCTTATATTGTCAGATTCAAGAAGTCCCATCGGTCTTTTCACATCCTTAAAGCTTAATCAGATTAAACCCTGCCGAACGAAGAATCCTGTTGTATACGGCAAGCCCGACACCGGTTCGTTCGGGACACCTTGCATAAACACGCTCGGCACCCATTTCATCGAACTGCCGTAGTCTCTCAAAGAGGTTGTGTGCCTGTTCAACAGAATCGTCACCATATGTAAGATATGGCACTCCTTCAACAGCCTCATTTTCATCAAACAAAAGACAATAAGTATTTTCGGTCTTGTTCTCAACTACATACTTCCTGAAGCTGTCAATATCGCTGTCGATAAGTATAACGTCGGCTTTCGGCGAATAGTGCTTATATTTCATTCCAGGCGAGCGTGCAACAGTTCCGCTCGGAAGCTTTGCCGACACTCCCTCGTCTATTATTACATTATCACAAACTCTAAGCAAATCCTCACGGGATATTCCACCCGGACGAAGTATTCTGATGCCATCACCCTCAAAAGTAATTACGGTGGATTCAACACCGACATCCGATTCCCCGTCGTCAACAACAGCCGAAATCCTGCCGGACATGTCTTCCATAACTCTCATCGCATTCGTAGGACTCGGGCTTCCCGAAAGATTTGCGGAAGGTGCCGCAAGCGGAAGACCGCACTTCTCTATTATCTTCTGAGCTATCGGATTTGATGGGAACCTGATGCCGACAGTGTCAAGCCCTCCGCTCGTCACAAGAGGGATTGTATCCTTCTTCGGCATAATCATTGTGAGCGGTCCTGGCCAGAAAAGCTCTGCGCATCTATAGGCAAGCTCCGGTACACTCTCGGCAATGTCATAGACCATATCGAATTTACTTATATGGACGATAAGTGGGTTGTCGCAAGGACGATTCTTAGCCGCAAAGATTTTTTTGACTGCATTTTCGTCAAAAGCATTCGCTGCAAGACCATAAACAGTCTCGGTCGGAATAGCAACGACATCGCCGTTCTTTATAAGCTCCGCCGCTTTTGATATATCACTGTCGGAAGTTCCCAATAAAAGCGTTTCCATCATATTTCACCCGCTTGCTTGGCAAGCTTCGCCGCCTGATCGGCGGTTGCAAGCGAGTCAATCACCTCGTCCAAATCACCATTCAATATAGAATCAAGCTTATACAGTGTCAAGCCGATTCTGTGGTCGCTAACTCTGCCCTCGGGGAAGTTATAGGTCCTGATTCTCTCGGAGCGGTCACCAGTTCCTATCTGCGAACGGCGCTCGCCGGCGATTGCCTTGTCCTGTTCCTCCTGCTTCATCTCAAGGAGTCTTGAACATAGAACCTTCATAGCCCTATCTTTATTTTTTTGCTGACTGCGCTCATCCTGACATTCAACGACCATACCGGTCGGAAGATGTGTGATTCTGACCGCTGATTCGGTCTTATTTATATGCTGACCGCCTGCGCCTGAAGCTCTGAACACGTCTATCTTCAAATCTTTATCGTCAATATTAAGCTCGACATTCTCAGCTTCCGGAAGAACAGCAACCGTAGCCGTAGAAGTCTGGATTCTGCCCTGCGACTCGGTTTCCGGAACCCTCTGGACTCTGTGAACTCCGCTTTCGTACTTGAATCTCGAATATGCTCCCGCACCTTCGACAGAGAAAGAAACTTCCTTGAAGCCTCCGAGCTCCGTCCTGTTTGCTCCCAAGACCTCTGTCTTCCATTTCTTTGTATCGGAATACATGGTGTACATTCTGAAAAGCGAGCCCGCAAAGAGTGCGGCTTCCTCCCCTCCCGCACCGGCACGGATTTCTATTATAACATTTCTTGAGTCGTTGGGATCTTTCGGCAAAAGAAGAAGCTTTAGCCGTTCCGTGGTGCTCGCAATTTCTTCTTTTGCTTCCCTTAACTGCTCTTCTGCCATGAGCTTAAAGTCCGGGTCTGTTTCGTTTTTTATAAGTTCCTCAGCCTCGGATTTTGCATCTTCCGCCCGAAGATATGCCTTGTACATGTCTATTATCGGGGTAAGCTGATTGTATTCCTTCATCAGGCTTCTGTAAAGCTCGCCGCTTCCCGCTGTTTCGGGTTGCATCAATCGCTCGTTTATTTCATTGTATCTGTCAAGCAAAGCGGCTAATTTTTCAAGCATTCATATCCATCCTTTATTGTTTTTCGGGTTCTTCCCTTTCATCTGTGTTAATGCTCTTGACGTTCTTTTCAGCTTTGGATCTTAATATCATGAACTCGTGCCCACAGCCCTCACACTTGAGCTTAAAGTCCATTCCGGAACGCAATACCCTCATTCTGTTGGAGCCGCATGGATGCGGTTTCTTCATTATAAGAACGTCACCTTTTCTGATATCCATGTTTCATCCCCACTCCCACTCACTTAATTTCAATCAACATGTTATTATAGCACAGTATTCCCGACTTCGCAACATTGACTTTCTCTCTTAGGTCTATAAAAATCTCAGGCAACATATTATTTTAACAGTCGAAACACCGATAGGGAAAGGAAGGCTCACTAATGATAAAATTTCCGCCGGAGGGCTATCTGATAAAAAAATCAGAAAATTCAGGATACATCGGTTCACCCGAGAGTTTAAAGAAAGCAATGGAAAACGAGATAATCCTCGAAGCAAAAGCAGACATGTGCACCGCTTCGCATGATTTGCTCATTAATCTCCCATGTATGAACGCTTATATGCCGAGAGAAGAATGCGCAATAGGCATCAGCGAAGGAAAAACAAAGGACATCGCAATAATATCAAGAGTCGGAAGACCGGTTATGTTCAACGTAATCGGATTAACGGAAAACCAAGGAACGACATCCGCTGTTCTATCAAGAAGAAAAGCTCAGGAAAAGTGCATATCCGAGTATCTTTCACAGCTTTCGAGCGGTGAAATTATAGACGCAAGAGTCACGCATATTGAACAGTTCGGCTGTTTTGTCGACATAGGCTGTGGTATTCCGTCGATGATACCCATAGATGAGATTTCAGTCTCGAGGATATCCTCCCCTGCTGACAGATTTACAATCGGAGAAAGAATAAAAGTAGTATATAAGGGTACAGACGGCGACAAGTTCTACATATCCCACAAAGAGCTCTTAGGCAGTTGGGAAGAGAATGCCGGGATGTTCTCCGCCGGCGAGACAGTCCGTGGAATTGTGAGAAGTGTTGAAAGCTATGGGATTTTTGTTGAGCTTGCGCCGAACCTTGCAGGGCTCGCGGAACCCAAAGACGGAGTCGAAGTCGGTCAGACTGCAAGCGTCTACATTAAGTCCATAAATCCGGAAAAGATGAAGATAAAGCTCATAATCGTTGATGTTTCGGATGCTCAGATTCGGTTTGAAAACCGCTACTTTATTACCGACGGTATAATAGACCGCTGGCAATATTCGCCCGACAGTTCGCAAAGACTCATAGAAACGGTATTTCAGTAAGGCTTTTATTTTTTGCCCTTAATCTTATCCCAATACTCTTTAGCGGCTTGCTCGGTTTTGTTATCGCCGTAGTTATAGTATTTCCTGTCTTTAAGATTATCCGGCAGATACTGCTGTTCAACCCATGAATTAGGATAGGAATGAGGGTACTTATAGCCTTGAGCTTTTCCGAGCTCTTTTGAGCCCGCATAGTGACCGTCCTGTAGATAAGCGGGGATATCACCTGCATCGCCGGCTCTTATATCGGCGATAGCCTCATCTATGGCACAGATTCCGCTGTTTGATTTGGGAGCGGTTGCAAGAAGTATAACAGCCTCGGCAAGCGGAAGTCTCGCCTCGGGAAGCCCCAACTGCATTGCACTGTCAACACAAGCCTTTACAATTGAAATAGCCTGAGGATAAGCAAGACCGACATCCTCACAAGCGATGACAAGAAGTCTTCTTGAAAGCGAGATTATATCCCCTGCTTCCATAAGCCGTGCGGCATAGTGAAGAGCGGCATTTTCATCGGAGCCCCTGATAGATTTCTGCAATGCTGACAGAATGTTATAGTGCTCGTCGCCGTCACGATCATAGCGCATATTGCTCCTCTGTGTGAGAAGCTTGGCGTTTTCGAGCGTTACGGTGATGCAATCGTCGCTTGAATCAGCCGACAAAACACACAGTTCGACTGTATTTATCGACTTCCTGACATCTCCGCCGCAACCATGGGCAATATGCTCGATAACTCCGCCTTCAAGCCTGAGCTTCTTCCCCATTTCATCCGCTGATATCTGAAATGCTCGCTTGATTGCAGGAGCTATCTCGTCCGGAGGAACAGGCAGAAACTCAAACACAGTCGAACGGCTTATAATGGCATTATAGACCGAGAAATACGGATTCTCGGTTGTCGAGGATATGAGAGTTATCTTTCCGTTTTCTATGTACTCAAGAAGAGATTGTTGCTGTTTCTTATTCAGATACTGAATCTCATCAAGATACAAAAGTATCCCATTATAGCCGAAAAGCGAATCGGCGTCAGTGATTATATCCTTGATGTCCTGTACCGAAGCGGATGTGCCGTTAAGCTTGTACATCCGCATATTCGTATTGTCAGCAATGATTCTTGCAACAGTCGTCTTTCCGATTCCGGAAGGACCGTAGAAAATCATGTTGGGGATATGTCCACTTTCGATAATGCGTCTCAGCGGTTTGTTCTTACCGAGCAAATGTGACTGTCCGACCACATCATCAAGAGTCTTGGGTCTTATTTTGTCTGCTAAAGGTGATGCCATCTCATATCCCCTCTCTTTGGAATTTATAAAACAAGGGCACATTTTCTCCGAAAGCCGTGAAAGTGCGCCCTTTATAATTTACTTCTTTTTGTCTGACGTAGACTTTCTCACTATTTCAGGCTCTGCCCCTTCGGTTACGCACTCGGGGTTAATTACGATGCTCACAATGCTTGGGTCTGACGGAGCCTCAAACATTGACTTCATGAGAATCCCCTCAACTATGGAGCGAAGTCCTCTTGCACCGGTTTTTTGCTCGAGAGCCTTCTTTGCGATTTCAACCTTCGCTTCATCGGTAATCTCAAGGTCTATGTTATCATAGTCAAAGAGCTTTTTATACTGCTTCTCAAGAGAATTCTTCGGCTCGGAAAGAATTGTCACAAGTGCTTCCTCATCCAAGGGTGAAAGAACGGTCACAACCGGAAGTCTTCCGACCAGCTCGGGAATCATACCGAATCTTACAAGGTCCTGGGGGATTACCTTCTTCAGAACCTCCTTTGACTCGAGCTTCTGACTTTCGTTAATCGTTCCGCCGAAGCCAAGCTTGGATGTATCTGTTCTTCTGCGAATGATATTCTCAAGCCCATCGAATGCGCCGCCGCAGATGAATAGGATATTCTTGGTATCGACCTGAATAAATTCCTGCGTCGGATGCTTCCTTCCTCCCTGTGGAGGAACATTGGAAACAGTACCTTCAACAATCTTGAGAAGCGCCTGCTGAACGCCTTCGCCGCTTACGTCTCTTGTTATTGAAGTGTTCTCAGACTTTCTCGCTATCTTGTCTATTTCATCAATATAGATAATTCCGTGCTCAGCGGCACTTACATCATAGTCGGCCGCCTGAAGAAGCCTCAGAAGAACATTTTCAACGTCGTCTCCGACATATCCTGCCTCAGTAAGCGTTGTGGCATCCGCTATTGCAAACGGAACATTGAGAGTTTTTGCGAGTGTCTGTGCCAGAAGGGTCTTTCCGACACCGGTCGGTCCCAAAAGCAGGACGTTCGACTTCTGAATTTCGACATCATCGGCGTTATCGCTCGAAATTACTCTCTTATAGTGGTTGTACACTGCAACAGAGAGAGCAAGCTTTGCCTCATCCTGACCGATAACATATTTATCAAGCTCTTTCTTTATATCAACCGGCTTTGTCAACGTAATTTCCGAAGAATTACGCGCATTCGTGTCGACTAAATTTCTTTCTTCAAGTATGTCGTAGCAGAACATGACGCAATCATCACAGATATGAACATCACCGGCAGAAAACAGGCTCTTGACCTGACTTTCCGGCTTTCCGCAGAAATTGCATCTCTTCATGCCGCCGCCATCGGATCCCGGCATCCAGGATTCCTCCTTCTCAAAAGTATCCTGCCGAGCCGCTCAACAGTTATCTTTGTAACACCGAACGGTTCGGCAGTCTGACATCTTTTACTGTCTTACCATTATCTTGTCGATAAGACCATACTCCAAAGCTTCCTCGGGAGTCATATAGTTGTCCCTTTCAGTGTCTCTGGTTATGTCTTCAATCGGCTTGCCGGTGCACTCAGCGAGAATACGGTTGAGCTTCTCACGAGTCTTGACCATATGGTCAGATTGAATTTTTATATCTGTACACTGACCGGAAAGTCCGCCGCCACCGATAAGAGGCTGGTGGATAAGAATCTCGCTGTTTGGAAGTGCAATTCTCTTTCCCTTCGCGCCACCTGCAAGAAGCACTGCTCCCATGGAAGCCGCCATACCGACACAGATGGTGGAAACATCACATTTGACATACTGCATTGTGTCGTAAATAGCCATTCCTGCGGTGATGGAGCCTCCGGGACTGTTGATGTAGAGATAGATATCCTTCTCAGCATCCTGTCCTTCAAGGAACAAAAGCTGTGCTACTACTATGCTTGCGGTAGCATCATCGACCTGGTCGGAAAGTACTATGATTCTGTCGTTCAAAAGACGTGAAAAGATATCGTAAAATCTTTCGCCGTGACTTGTCTGTTCAATTACGTTTGGTACAAGAGCCATTATATAACCTCCTTACTTATTCAATGGTTCAATACAATTTGCTGTTCTCAATGAGAATTTCTCAACGAGAATCTCCCAGTGAGAATCTCTCAATGAGAAAGATGATTATGGATATGCTCGTCGTCCTCGTCAGGCTCGGCAGTTACGGTTTCAATAACCGCATTGTCCTTGACAAGCTCTGCAGCCTTGCCTACGCTTGCGTCAGCCTTGATGTCGGCAACAGGGATATACTGCTTGACAGTGTCAACAGGCATCTCGTAGTAAGAAGCAATGTCTGCATACTCCTTCTCAATGTCCTCGTCGGTGACTTCGATATTCTCGAGCTCGACAATCTTCTCAAGAGCGAGTCTGAGCTTTACCTGCTTCTCAGCCGGCTCCTTGTAGGTTTCTCTCAAAGACTCGTTGGTCATACCGGTGTACTGGAGATAGACATCGAGCGGAATACCCTGCTGCTGAAGTCTTGCGGAGAGCTGATCAACCATGTCGTTGATCTTGTTCTCATACATAACTTCGGGGATCTCGCCCTCAACCTTCTCGATAAGAGCGTCCATAACGGCATCCTCAGCTTCTGCCTGAGCATGCTCTTCCATGTGCTCCTCAATCTGCTTCTTGACATCTGCACGAAGCTCTTCAGCAGTATCGAAGTCAGAAGTGTCCTTTGCAAAATCGTCGTCAAACTCGGGAAGCTCCTTCTTCTGAATCTCATGAAGCTTAATCTTGAAGACAGCATCTGCTCCTGCAAGCTCGGCGGAATGATATTCCTCGGGGAACTTGACGTTGATATCGAATTCTTCGTCAACACTGTGACCGACAACCTGCTCTTCGAAGCCGGGAATAAACTGACCGCTTCCAAGAGAAAGTGTAAAGTTTTCATCCTTGCCGCCCTCGAACGGAACACCGTCCTTGAAGCCTTCGTAGTCGATAACTACATCGTCGCCCATTTCGCAGGGTCTTGAGTCGATGCTGATGGTTCTCTCGTTCTTCTCGAGCAGATGACCTATCTCATGCTCAACCTCGTGCTCGGTAACGGGATGAAGGGTCTTTGTAGCCTTTATGCCGAGATAGTCCTTAATCTCAATGGTAGGTCTGACGGTGCAGGTAGCCTTCATCTTGATACCGACTTCCTTGGAGATTTCGGTAATCTCGACGTCGGGTGTAGCAACCAGATCAAGCTCTGCTTCCTTTACAGCTTCTTCAACTGCAGGACCGTAAAGCTCGTTTGCGGCATCCTCGAAGAAGCAAGCCTCGCCGTACTCCTTCTCGATAACCTTTCTGGGAGCTTTGCCCGGGCGGAAGCCGGCAACGGTGATTTTCGATTTATTCTTCAGATAAGCCCTCTGGAGTGCGTCTTCGAACGCCTCAGGCGAAATCTCTATCTCCAATTCATACTTGTTTGTCTCAACTTGATTCTTTGTCTTTAACATACTGAACCTCCGATTTTTTATTGTTTATGTAAAACTGCAGGCGCAATATACTTTGATTCCTGCGTTTTTCATACGTCTTTTTATTATAGCACATATTGATTCCCTTTGCACCATATAATAAAACGGCAAAATTATTTTTTGCAATTATGCACAATTTCCGTGATATTAAGAGGCATAAATTGTAAATAATCACTTGATATCAATCTGAAATTAATACCATATTTCTCACCGTTTATTGCCAATCCGTGCGACCTTCCGTGAAGGTGTCCATAGAAACAAAGCTTGATATCATACTTCTTTAAGACCTCAAGTATATCCGGATTTTCGGCTTCGCCATACACAGGCGGATAGTGCAGGAACACTATCGGTGTCAGACCCTCATCAACAGCTCCTTGGATGGACAAAGAAAGCCTCTGTGCTTCTCTTGCGATTACCTTGGCATCGGCGGGCTCGCTACCGTCATTAATCCAGCCCCTCGAACCGCAGATTCCGAAATTCTCGTAGCGATAATGATTGTTATGAAGAAAGCTTATATTGTCGATCCCATTCTCTGCCAAGAATTTATCAGCCTTGGTTTTGGTCGACCACCAGTAATCGTGATTGCCCTTGAGAATTATTTTCTGACCGTTCAGATTGCTTATAAACTTGAAGTCTTCGAGCGCACTTTCCAGACCCATTGCCCACGAGATATCCCCCGGTATGACAACCGTATCCTCCGATTTCACGACATTCTGCCAGTTCCTTTGGAGCCTGTCGACATAATTGTTCCAACCGCTGAATATATCCATCGGCTTATCCGATGACAAAGAAAGATGCAAATCCGCGATAACAAACAAAGACATCTTGGCGACCAATCCTTAAAAAATAGCAAACATTCAGGCAGAATATAATCCAGACAAAGAGGAATAATACACTTAGTCCGTCTTTGTATGGATTAATACTGTCCGAAAGGAAATAATACAGATGGAAAACGATAAAATTTACGGTATCAAGTGCGACGTGTCCGAATGCGTCTACAACAGAGAAGCCAAGGAGTGCGTTGCAGGAAAGATTGACGTTTGCTCCTGCGGATGCTCGCATCCCAACTGCTCCGCTCAGACAGAGTGCAAAACCTTCAAACCGAGAAGCTTTTAAGGCTATTCAGCATCAGCCTAAATCAGTCTGATGCTGATTTTTTATTTCAGAACAGGAATTCAAGAACAGCATCGCTCATCTTGTCAGGTGTAACGGTATTTGTGAATCTCATGGTCTTATTCTTAATGGATGCTAATGACTCAGGTGCAGGAACTCCGCACTTTTTCTCAAGAAGCTTTACCATCTCAAACTCATCGGCACCGTCGGCATCACAACCGAGCGCACCAAGCACGGATGCAGAAAACTTATAAAGACTTGCGGTAGAAGCAATGACAGTCTTTGTGGTGTCACCTGTCGCCTTGGCGTAGCTCTCGTAAACCTTCGAAGCTACAGCTGTATGAGTATCCATAGTATAGGAATACTTCTCAAAGACGCTGTTTATCTGTGCTTTGGTTTCCTCATCGGTGCAATAATCGGCATAGAATATCTCACTGAGCTTCTGCTTGATTTCGTCCGATACCTCAAATCTTCCGGTTTCGGACAAATCTTTATAGAGGCTTCTGATATACTCATCATCTCCACCTGAAAGAAGGAAGAGAAGTCTTTCGATGTTCGAAGAGATAAGAATATCCATCGAAGGAGAAATAGTCGTATAGAACTTTCTGTTTCTGTCATAAACACCGGTACGGATAAAATCGGTGAGAACGTTATTCGAGTTGGAAGCACAGATGAGCTTGCCAACCGGGATTCCCATCATCTTGGCATAATATGCCGCCAGGATATTGCCGAAGTTACCGGTAGGAACACAGAAGTTAAGCTTGTCGCCCATCCTGATTTCTCCGTCCTTGACAAGCTCTACATACGAAGATACATAGTAAACAATCTGAGGGACAAGTCTGCCCCAGTTTATAGAGTTTGCGCTTGAGAACATCATTCCACCGTCATCGAGTTTCTTGAGAACCTCGCTGTCGGTGAATATCTTCTTGACCCCTGTCTGAGCGTCGTCGAAGTTACCGTCGATAGCGCAAACTGAAACATTGCTTCCCTCCTGAGTGGTCATCTGGAGCTTCTGCATTGCGCTGACACCATGAGCCGGATAGAAGACCATTATGCTTGTACCTTCTACATCCTTGAAGCCTTCAAGTGCCGCCTTTCCGGTATCGCCGGAGGTTGCAACGAGAATTACAACCTTCTTGTCGATTCCGAGCTTCTTGACAGAGACAGTCAGAAGGTACGGCAGAATCTGAAGCGCCATGTCCTTGAATGCACATGTGGGACCGTGCCAGAGCTCGAGCATATATCTGCCGTCGAAGAGATGAGCAAGCTCCATGATGCTCTCGCTGTCAAAGTTCTTGGTGTTATAGGCACCTTCTGTGCAATATCTGAGCTCAGCCTCCGTAAAGTCAGTAAGATACTTTGACAGAACGAAGGAAGCCTTCTCGGGATAACTCATACCCTGAAGAGCAATCAGATCGGATTCCGTCAGAGTCGGAACCTCTGACGGAATGAAAAGTCCTCCGTCGGACGAAATGCCCTGCGATATAGCCTCGGCAGAGCTGAGGTGAAGATTCTTGTTTCTTGTACTTTGGTAGAACATATTTTCTCCTTTCGTGTCTTCTTAAGCTGTGAAGGCACGTTGAATGTATTTGAAGCCCGTGACCTTGGTTCCCGTCAATTCAACGACGGCAACATCAAACACGCACGAGCAGTCAATTCTGTAACGACGGATGTAAAACTTTGCGGTTTTCAATATATGAGCGATTTTGTCGGAACCGATAGCTTCCTCGCCCCGCTGAACGGGGTTGGGCTTTCGGGTTTTTACCTCAACAAAATGGACAACATCGCCTTTCTTTGCGACAATGTCAATCTCGCCGCCTCTGATTGTGAAGTTTCTTGAGAGAATTACACAACCGTTTTTCTCAAGGAATTTTGCGGTGTAATCCTCGCCAATGTTTCCGATTTCTCTTGTGGTCATTACTTCTCACTCAGATTCTTCAAAAAGCTCTTTCTGTGAACCGGACTTATGCCGTACTTTTTTATCATTTCGTAATGAAGCTTGGTGCCATAGCCCTTGTGCTTCTCAAACCGGTACTCGGGATACTTTTCGGCAAGCTCAACCATGTATCTGTCTCTTTGCACTTTTGCCAAAATAGATGCCGCAGCTACTGACTGTGAAAGAGCATCTCCGTGAATCACTGTTGTGCATCTGCAAGGCAAATCCGGAGAACGGTTGCCGTCAATCAGGGCAAGCACATTACCGGAATCTATCCCAAGACCTTCATATGCCCTTCTCATTGCAAGCATTGCCGCTTCCAGAATATTAATCTCTTCTATCTCTTCCACGGTTGCAACAGCGATCGAATATTTCAGCGCTTTCTCGGTAATCACATCAAACAGCGCTTCCCGCTTTTTAGCTGAAAGCTTCTTAGAGTCGTTGATGCCTTCTATAACAGTGTTTTTATCGAAAACCACTGCGGCGGCGTAAACATCTCCTGCAAGCGGTCCCCTGCCGGCTTCGTCAATTCCGACGATAACAGGCGCTTCGGTATCATACTGTCGGTCAAATTCGAATAGTGTCATTTATGGCTCCTCAAGAGAGATTCTTCCGAGCTTTCCTGAGCGGAATTCATCAAGAAGCATAATCGCCGCTCTCTCGGTGTCAATTTCGCCACCGGAAACTAAAAATCCACGTTTTTTGCCGATAAGCTCTAAAATCTCGTAATCTGTAAGTTCCTCCGAAACAGTAACCTTATATCTCGTTTCAATAGGTGCCATACTGACGGCTCTGAGAGTCCCTATAAAATGCACGGCAAGTGATTCCATATCCATTATATCGTCTTTTACAGCGCCTGTAAACGCAAGCGCAAGCCCGACATTCTGGTCTTCAAACTTAGGCCAGAGAACTCCGGGCATATCAAGAAGCTCGAAATCCTTCGAGAGCGTCACCCACTGCTTTCCCTTTGTAACACCCGGTCTGTCTTCAACCTTGGTGCTCTTTGTCCCCGAAAGGCTATTTATGAGCGAGGACTTTCCGACATTCGGGATTCCGACTATCATGAGTCTTACCGCCCTGCCGGTCATACCTTTAGCATTCCAACGTTCTATCGTATCCTTTAGCGTTTCACGGACAAGAGGAAGAACCTTCGAGACATTCTTGCCGCTCTTGCAATCGGTCGCAAGAGCAGGTATTCCCGATTCCTTATACTTCTGAATCCATTGGCTCGTTATGGTTTCATCGGCGGTGTCGCACTTATTGAGTAAAACAATTCTCGGCTTTCTTCCGACAAGCTCATCCATCTCGGGATTTCTGCTTGACATAGGAATTCTTGCATCGGTAACCTCGACAACGGCATCAACCAGCTTCAGACTGTCGGTCATCAACCGACGGGTTTTCGCCATATGTCCCGGAAACCACTGTATCGTTATATCTTTTTCTGCCACTTAAACCTCCGTTATGAGAAAACCGTTATTTCGGAAAACGGATAAAGTCTCAAAACTACTTTCCCCAAAATATCTTCGCGGTCAACCAAGCCCACAGAAGCATCTCTTGAGTCGCGGGAACCCTGACGGTTATCTCCCATTACAAAGTATTGTCCTTCACCGACTGTAACCGGATAGGTGAATCCGCCCTCGTCGTTGAGCGTAAGATTCCTGACATAAGGCTCGTCCAGAAGCTCGCCGTCGACATAAACACTTCCGGTCTCAAAGTCGATATTAACCGTTTGCCCCTCAACAGCAATGATTCTCTTGACGATAACTTCATCGAGCCCAGGACAGTTTGCAGAAATTATATCTCCCTGCTGAGGAGTGTAAAACAGGCTCCAGAGAATCAGAAAATCGCCATCCTGAAGAGTATTAGTCATAGAACTGCCGTTGACAACAGCTGTTCTCACAACAAACGTGAAAAGCAGAACAACAACGGCAAATGTTATGCAAAGCGACTTGAGCCAGTCAAGCGCACTGTCTATACCACTACTTTTTTTCTTTGTATCTTCCATCATCATGTCTCCCAAAAATAAGTATCTCTATTGTAGCAAGTTTTTCTTAAAAAAGCAAGAGTTCAGAAGCGATTATTTGAAATTTGCGAGCCACAGGAAGATTCGCGCAAAATTAAAGCCCGAGAAACAACCTCGGGCTTTGGATTCTATCCAAACGGGTCAATCGGAAGCGGAATACGTCCCTCATCATCAGAAACACTTATGTAAGGCTTTGTGGTGACAATTGGCTCCGTTATTGTAGCTTTTGTGGTGGTAGCCTCCGTCACTGTTGTTACCGTCGTTGTCGATTCGGTTGAGGAAGCCTCCGTAACAGTTGTAGTAACCGTTGTCGTTGATGTCGGAGCCTCAGTAACGGACGCTTCGGTTGCAGTGGTAGTCGTTGTTGCAGTCTCAGATGCAGAGCTTTCGGTCACGGATGTTACAAAAGCATCAGTGTCAAAATCTATGGTAGCAGTAACTATAGGCGAATAACTCGGATAGTAGAAGTAATGGGATGTCTCTTGGTCAGCATCATCACCTATATCCACAACTTCGTCCCATTCATCAAGAATGACAGAATCATCCGACTCGTCAAGAATAATCTCATCATAACTGTCACCGGAAGTCGAATCAGGCTTTATTGTTGAAGCAGACTTTTCCGTAGCACTTACAGTGGTTGTTGGTACTGACGCCGATGTTTCCGGAGCTGTTGTTACAGCAGGCTCAGATTCGGAAACCGACGGAGACGACGAAGATGATGACGTCTCAGGCGATGTTGTGACTGTTGCCGGCACTGTTTCTTCCATAGGTGCAGTGGTTGTAGCAGGAGTTGTCTGTTGTACATAGGTAATAATCGTGACAGACTTAGATTCAGAAGCTGTTTCAGAAACAGATATACTTACACAGCCTGTGAGCATAACAAAAGTCGCAAGTACCACTGTACCGACAAACATACACTTTTTATGCTTCATACTGTCTCCCCTTCTTTCATTATTGCCAACCGGTGTAGTCGTCAGCCGCAACGCTGTAATAGTAAATAGCTTTACAGAGATTTGAGAGCGCTGGATCTGACGAATCGGCACTGATAACATTGTTTACATACGACAATACACTGTATGACGTGAACTCCTCTCCGTTTTTCATAACGGTAAAGGTTTTGCTCATATTCTTTGCGGAAACCTTGAATTCGACGTAATAGGCATAGCTTTCGTTTTCCAAGGCGTGTTTCTCAAGAACCGTTCCGCCGACAGTGAACACATCGCTTTCGCTTGCAACATCGGATGTCATATAAACCCTGATGACAACAGAATCTCCGAGAAGAAGCGCTTTTGCAGTACCCTCAGTTTCTGTCCCGGAATATTTGCTCAAATCGGCAGTCCATTCCCCGGCTACGGGATCTGTCCACCCGTCAACACCATCAAGACTGCAAGTGCTGATTCCGGAATAGTATGCGGTCGCATAATCTCCGTAATTGAGAAGAGCTTTACAGAGTTCACTCTCATCCCAGCCACGTTCAATCGCCTTTTTGCAATAGGTTGCCACAGAATAATCATAAGTTGCGGTGCTGTTCGTGCCGTCCGTCAGGTAGGCCGAAATTGTCGAGCTGAATTGCGTGGGATTCACATACACGGTATAACGATAGTAAACCGCATTGTCGACGGTCATTGAGCCGGAAGCCGAAACCGTCTGTATTTCATCTGTACCATCTATGCTTGCAACAAGAGTATAAGCGTCAGGATCGGTCTGGTCGGTCATATTGAAATAATATGTAACTCCGACAGAGCCGTCAAGCGTCAAGGTTTCCCCATAAAGCGCAGGCAACTCAACATCCGCAGTGACAACATAAGGATAATCAGCATCATCCGTCTCACTACAAGTGTAACCGTCAGGGACATAATTCTTGACCGTAGTACTGTAATGACCGGCGGTGATAGTAGATTTTGACGACGTCGCTTTTACAGATCCATTAGACGAGTTTGCACTTACATACGCATTAGGGTTAGTGATTGATAATGTAACACAATAGATACCGTACATGCCAGTGCTTGTGCCTTTCGATACTATTTCCACTCTGTCCGTTCCACTTATAATGAGAGAGCCTGAACTACTCTTGTAGTAAATCGCGCTATTCCTTGTTCCCTCAACTGTTCCGCCAGTAATACTTATTGTGCATTCGCCACTGTATGGGTATATGCCATAAACACCACTTACGGTTCCACCATGCATATTCAAAGTGCCACCATAAATATAGATACCGTATGTACCACTAGAAGTTGACGAATTTACGACACTGCCAGAGCCATCTGCACTACTATCAATCAAATTTAAAGTGCCATAAATACGAATTACATACTTGTCGGAGCCACTTACTTTATGCCCATTCAAGTCTAAAGTAACTTCAACACCGGATTCAATTTGCAAATATTTACTTAGTGTCACATCGGAAGTCAACTTATATGTTCCGGACGTAAGAACATTGCTTGAAGAAGTAATTTCCGAATACGCCTCTTCATCATCTGCAAAAACGGTCAGCCCTGCAAAATTGCTGAGCGACAGGCAGAAAATCATCGCAATAGCTGTTAAAATACATACAAACCTTCTTAGCATAAGCCCTCACATACCTTTCATGCCGATTTTGAATCGGCTTATATAGTTTTAAAGCACAACTCATTGAAGAGAGTCGTGACTTCATTCTATCACACCTTAACTTCAATGTCAAGAACTATTTTGATGATTTTCAACAAATTTCGATTAAACTTTGCGCTATTTCTGCTCGTGTTGACTGTACCATACGAATTGAATATTTTTACATACAAAAGAAAAGCTCCCATGCTTTGGGAGCCTCTATCGTCGTATAATAAAAAACAGAATCCAAATTATCAGGTTGTTTCGAAACTGCTTGGATTATCTTCAATCTTAGCCATGTATACCAAAATGGGCGAAAAATAATTATCCGGAATGTAGGACTTTCGGGATTTCAGAGTTATTTCACCACTCGACGCGAGTGGAAGACGGAAGGAGAAAACAAGACCCCCGTCAGCATTATCGTCAACGATGATGTTGGTGTGGGCTTCGCGACAAAACTTGCCGACGACCGCCAAGCCGGTGTTACTATCCTTGTCGCAGAGACGTTTTTCAATTTCCTCAAGGTTCGCGCCATAGCCGTTATCCGAAACAATAACGGAAGCACTCCCTTTTAGCTTCGATATTTTAATTCTGATTTTGCCGTTGTCGTTATCTACATTCCTGATAGCGTTTACTATAAGATTCATCAGGCAGGAAGTAAGCCTGTCGGGGTCAGCTTCGACATAGATGCCATCCTCGATTTCGGCGATAAACTCAACAGAAGAACGCCTTAGCCTTGAGCGGCAAACGTTAATCATATCATCAACCAGATCGGACAGGCAGAAAGAAACCGGCTTGTACTCGTCAAGCTTAGCCATTTCTTCGGTGTTGATGACAGCGGAAAGGACCTTGTAGCAAGAGGACACAATTCTCGAGACAGTGCCTATTTCTTCGTACACATCGGCATCTTCGAGAGAGAGCTCCAGACGCTCGGCGCAGGAGACTATCTCCATAAGATTACTTCTTATGACAGTACATTCATGCTTATTGAGCTCCAGCAATTCTTCCACTGTGACACCTCCCGAAAATCATAATTTTTTGATATCAACCCTATTTGAAGATATCATATCACATTCTTGGAGAAAAGTAAAGTTGCAATCCGACTTTTTTCGACAGTATCCGGCATCTCAGTCTCCACTGTCCGTCACCACTTTTATTATTCTATGTTTTCAAGAATATATTCGTACTTATAGAAAATGCCGTCCCCAATGTGAGAACGGCATTTTTAACTTATTCGGATAGATATTATCTTCTCCCGATTTCGAGCTCAGCAGGACCCGCATTGTCATGGTCGATGATATACTTGACGAGGTCGTCAACCTGAGTGAAAGCAAGACCAACATAGCTGTCTGCACAACCATAGTAGATTGCCATCCTGCCAGTTTCGGCATCCTGAAGTGTAGCACACGGGAAGGCAACATTCGGAACGAAGCCTCTCTCCTCGTACCACTCCTCGGGAGTGAGAAGATAAGTGGAGCAACGGTGAATAACCTTGGAAGGCTCATCAATATCGAGGATCGCTCCGCCGATGGAATAAATAAAGCCGTTGCAGGTGTTGGCGACACCGTGATAAATGAGGAGCCAGCCCTCGGAGGTCTCAATCGGAACAGCACCGGCACCAATCTTGGTTCCTTCCCACCAGTTGTTGTAGGAGATGCCCATTACATGGCGGTGATGTCCCCAGTATTCCATATCATAGCTCTCGGAGAGGAAGATATCGCCGAAGGGAGTATGACCGGAGTCGCTCGGACGGGAAAGTAGCATATACTTGCCGTTGATCTTTCTCGGGAAGAGAACGCCGTTTCTGTTGAACGGAAGGAAGGGATTTTCGATTCTTGTGAAGGTCTTGAAGTCGGGGGTCTTGGCGATACCGAGGGTTGCGCCGTAGCCGTCCTGGCACCAGATCATGTAGAAGGTGTCTTCAATCTTAAGGAGTCTCGGGTCATACATATAGGCGGGCATGAAGGGCTTGCCTTCCTCGTCTACGAAATTGATTCTGTCATTCTCAAATTCCCAGTGAATAGCATCATCGCTATAGCCGAGATAAAGGAACGGTACACCGTTGATTGATTCAGCTCTGAATACGCCGACAAAACGTCCGCCGTAGGTAACTACGGAGCTGTTGAATATTCTTGCAATTCCCTCAATCGGGTTTCTGCCGATGATTGGGTTTTCTGTGTATCTCCATACGGGGAGATTGTAATTTTCCGGCTTATCCTGCCAAGGAATATTGGGGAGATTTTCGCCGTTTATAATCTTTACCTTGTCCATTTTTTGCTCTGTCCTTTCGGTCTGATTTCAGAATTTATATCCCCTTCGGGCTTCTGCAAAATTATTATATCACAGGCTCTCTGACATTTCAAGGGGTGATTATCATTTTCTTTTGAATTGTCAGATAGCACACTGTGAGACTTGACTTTGAGGTCGATGTATGTTAAATTTGATGATAAGACAAATTTCCCGGAACAAAATGAATGGAGTATTTTAAAATGAGTAACAGGAAGAAGTTTATCGAAAGCTGTGAGATGCTTGAGCACAAGATCTATATGCTCGGCGGATATGAGCAAAAGGTTCTGATAGAAGGAAAGAAAGCGGACAATCCGCTCGTTATATATCTCCACGGCGGTCCCGGCAACCCGATTCCGTTCGGCGAAGGCTGTAGCGGTCTCTTCCCCGACCTCGAAGAAAAATGCACGATGGTCTATTGGGATCAGCTCGGTTGCGGCATTAACGATACGGAGCTTGACGATTCCATTTGCATAGAAAGCTATGTCAATATGGCATCAGACTTGATAAAAGCTTTGCATAAAGACTATCCCGACAACAAGATTTGTCTTTTCGGTGTTTCGTGGGGTTCGGTTCTGGCAGCGAGATGCGCTATCGAAGTTCCTGAACTTCTGGATAAAGTGATGGTATACGGTCAGATAACCAAGGAGCTTTTCTTCAACGATAAGGTTTTCTCGGCACTTGAGAAAAATGTGTCAAACATGAGCAAAAATGAGCTCGAAGCATACGAAAGAGTGAAAAAGAGCACCGTTCCGAGAACCGATTCCGACATTGCCGACATGGGAAATCTGATCAAGAAGTGCACCGACGGCTATCACAACCCGAACGGCGGAAAAACTCCCGTCGGGAAGTTTGTAGTCGGAATGCTCACAAGCCCGGACTACCATCTCAAGGATTTCAAAGCCGTCTTCGACAATGGCACCCACCTCAATCCGATTATAATCCGTCAGCTTATGAACGTTGATATGAGGGAGACACTCTCAAAAATAAAGCTCCCCTACCTCATTGTGCAGGGAAGCTCAGACCTTGTTACGTCGACAAATACTATAAAAAATTATCTCAGCGAATGTCCGAATGAGCATATCAGATTCAAAGTCATTCCGAATTCGGGACATATGCCGAGCGGAGAAGCGATGCAGTATCTGATGGACGAGGGCATGAATTTTCTGTCAGAAGAAATAGCCGTCAACTGTCAGACTTATCCGGCTTCTTCCGAAGCTTCATAAGCGCAAGACTGCAAACTATAAGCACTATCGGGAAGACCATTGCGGCGGAAAGCCCCGATTTCAGACTGTCGCCATTGAATCCGGATACAAATCCAACAAGAGTCGGACCGCTTGTGCATCCGACATCTCCGGCAAATGCCAGAAGTGCAAAAAGCGCAGTCCCGCCCTTCGGAAATTCAGCGGAAGCCAAACTGTAAACTCCGGGCCACATCACTCCGACGGAAAGCCCACAAAGCGCACAGCCCAAAAGTGACAGAAGCGGCAATGGCGAAAGCACCGTCAGAAGATAAGAAATCACACAGAGAATTGCGCTTCCTATCATAACCGGAAGTATATCGACTTTGTGAGAAATCTTAGAATTTGCAACTCTTGCTATTCCCATAAGAACCGCGAAGAGGCACGGTCCGACTAAATCTCCCATCGCCTTTGAAACGCCGAGACCGCTTTCGGCAAACGCAGACGACCACTGGCTCATCGCAAGCTCACTCGCTCCGGCACATAGAATCATCACTATGAACAGTATGAATATTCTCGATGATAACAGGTCACGGATTTTCATCGAGCTACCGTCTTCGGTAAGAGTTTCAATCGGAACCTGAGTGAACAGGAAAGCGTTCACAGCGGGAAGAACCGCCCAGATACAGCACATTATCCTCCAGTTTTCGATTCCGAAAACGCTGAAAAATATCGTTGAGACAAGGATGACCAGAACAGCTCCCCAACAGTAGAACGAGTGAAGAAGGCTCATTGCGGATGCCTTATCATCGGTCGGGCAGGCTTCAACAATCGGGCTTATCAGAACTTCTATGAGTCCCCCACCGACGGCGTAAATTATGACTGAAATAAGAAGTCCTATGTAGGCGTTTGGAAGAACCGTCGGGAGAAAAGCAAGCATCAGAATCCCCACCGCCGAGAAGACATGTGCGGCAACGATGCAAGTCCTATAACCAAGCTTGTCAATAATCTTGGTGCTGAGTAAATCGACTATCAGCTGTGTGAGAAAGTTAAGCGTTGTGATAAGTGTTATCTGGCTTACCGATATTCCGAATTCACTGCTGAAGGTCACAAAAAGAAGCGGAGCAAACAGGTTTACCACCACTTGGGTTATGTATCCGACGTACGAACAACGAATTGTGCTCTTATAGCTGAGTTTCATAAAAATCTCCCTGTTTTTTGCAAAGTTATGTCCCGTTTTTGAAGCGGGACAGTTTTTTATAGATTTTGAGTTGTAGCTTTACCACTCAATTCCGGTAATGCCGTATCCGGCGGCGAATTCCTTGATTGCCGCAAAAGAAGTGTCGCTGATATCGTGCTCCATTTTGCAGGCATCGTTCTGTGCGGTTTCCTCATCAACTCCGAGCCTGACAAGAATTTTTGTAAGTACGATATGGCGCTCGTAGATTTTCTCAGCAACCTCAAGCCCGGCATCGGTAAGAGAAAGATAGCCGTCTTTATCCACAGTGATATACATTCCGTTTTTGAGAAGCCCGACAGCCCGGCTTACACTCGGCTTTGAGAAACCCATATATTCAGCTACATCCAAAGAACGGACATATCCTTTCTGATGCGAGAGTATATATATAGTCTCAAGATACATTTCACCTGACTCTGCAAGGTGCATTCTGACTCCTCCTTCTTATGAATCGTACTATTTTGCTTTTTACACATCTATAATAACATCACAGAGCAAAAAATGCAAGGGGGAAGATGAATTTTTGAGCCTTAAAAATTATGCACAATTTTGTTATTAGCTTAGGCTAACCTCTTGTAAATCCTGCCGAATGTGAAAAAATTGGGAAAAAGATATTGACAAAAACTCGAAAATGAGCTATCCTATATAAGGATGGTTAGTTTGAGCTAACCTCGAAATATCGTTTTATGTGGATATTACAACAAGAGGTGACATATATGATTCCTTTGCCGATGGCAGATGTCGGGGAAGAATGTGTAATAAAAAAAGTAAACGGTGTGCCGGATGTAAAATCCCATCTTGAGGATCTGGGATTTGTTCCGGGAGCGGTAATAACAATCGTAACCGTCATGGGCGGCAACGTAATAGTCAACGTCAAGGATTCCAGAATCGCAGTAAGCGAAGAGCTGGCAAGAAAAATCATGGTTTGAAATTATAATTCAAATATTACAAGGAGGTATGTCAGGTGAAAACGCTCAGAGATGTAAAAATCGGCGAAACCTGCACAGTTGTAAAGCTTCATGGCGAGGGTGCCGTAAAACGTCGCATCATGGACATGGGCATTACAAAAGGTGTTGAAGTTTACGTTCGCAAGGTTGCCCCTCTCGGTGATCCGGTCGAGATAACCGTCAGAGGTTACGAGCTTTCCATAAGAAAAGCCGACGCTGAAACCATTGAAGTTCAGTAAACATTTGGGGAGTAATTCCCCATTATTTAAATCATTCGATTAGCCTATGCTAATAAGCCTGAGCTAACTCTCAGATAAGGCTGATCAAAGGAGAGGAATTATCACATGGATAAGGAAATAAGAATTGCCCTTGCGGGTAATCCGAACTGCGGTAAAACTACGCTGTTCAATGCCCTGACCGGTTCCAACCAATTTGTCGGAAACTGGCCCGGCGTAACTGTTGAAAAGAAGGAAGGCAAGCTCAAGAAGCATGACGGCGTTATCGTCACTGACCTTCCGGGTATCTATTCGCTTTCCCCCTATACCCTCGAAGAGGTTGTAGCGAGAAATTATCTCATCAATGAGCGTCCCGATGCCATTCTGAATCTGGTTGACGGAACAAACCTTGAAAGAAACCTTTACCTGACAACTCAGCTCACCGAGCTTGGAATCCCTGTTGTCGTTGCCGTCAACATGATGGATATCGTAAGAAAGAACGGCGACAAGATTAATCTTAACGAGCTTTCCAAGCAGTTGGGATGCAAAGTTCTCGAAATGTCAGCTCTCAAGGGCGACGGTGTTATGGAAGCCGCTGAAGCGGCTCTGGATGCCGCAAAGAATGCGAAGACCGTTCCGATGCACACATTCTCAGGTCCTGTTGAGCATGCTATCGCTCACATCGAGGAAGCGGCTGTACATAATCTTCCCGAAGAGCAACAGCGTTGGTATGCAATCAAGATTTTCGAAAGAGACGAAAAGGTTCTTGAGCAGTTGAAGCTTGATTCTGGAGTTCTCTCACATATCGAAGCGGACATCGTTGCCGCCGAGAAAGAGCTTGACGATGACGCTGAATCCATTATCACAAATGAAAGATACGTCTATATCGGCTCCATAATCAAGTCCTGCCATGTCAAAAAGAATGCAGGAAGCCTTACCGTTTCGGATAAGATTGACAAGGTTGTCACCAACCGCTGGCTTGGTCTTCCGATATTTGCGGTTATCATGTTCCTGGTTTACTACATTTCTATGGTCACCGTCGGTGCGGCGGCTACCGACTGGGCTAACGACGGGCTCTTTGGTGACGGCTGGCATCTCTTCGGAATCGGAAGCTCAGCATACAATGAAGATGCCGAAGAATACGGAAATTCGCCCGACATCGTTCTTGCATTTGCAGACGAAGACAGCGGTCTCGAAGATATTCTCGATACTGAGAGCGAAGACTTCAATGCCGCTGTAGCAAAAGCTGAAGTAAATGCACTCGTTGCATCTGTTGACTCTTCCGCTACCGCAGAGTACGAAGTGGAAGACGAAGAGACACTTGCGGTTGAAACCGAAGTCGCCACATATGAAGATTTGGTTGCGGCGGCTGAGATACTTGAAAAGTATGAATATGCAGAACCTGACCCTGCTGATTATGGCGTCTGGGTTCCGGGTATTCCGGTTCTGATTGAAAGCGGACTCGACGCTATCAACTGCGCTGACTGGCTAAAGGGACTTATCCTTGACGGTATCGTCGCCGGTGTCGGAGCAGTCCTCGGATTCGTTCCTCAGATGCTTGTTCTGTTCCTCTTGCTTGCTTTCCTTGAGGCTTGCGGATACATGGCAAGAATTGCATTCGTCCTCGACAGAATCTTCCGCAGATTCGGTCTTTCCGGTAAGTCGTTCATCCCGATTCTTATCGGTACAGGTTGCGGAATCCCGGGAATCATGGCTTCTCGAACGATTGAAAACGAGCGCGACAGACGTATGACTATCATGACCACAACCTTCATCCCCTGCAGTGCCAAAATGCCGTTCATCTCGATGATGGCGGGTGCTATCTTCGGAGGCTCTCCGGTAATCGCAGTCGGTGCATACTTCCTTGGTATGGCGGCAATAATCGTTTCAGGTATTATGCTCAAGAAGACAAAGATGTTTGCAGGAGACCCTGCTCCGTTCGTTATGGAGCTCCCCGCTTACCATATGCCGACACTCGGAAATGTCCTGAGATCCATGTGGGAGCGTGGCTGGTCCTTCATCAAGAAGGCAGGCACAATCATCCTCCTCTCGACCATCGTTATCTGGTTCACATCCTTCTTCGGATGGGCACCCGACGGATTCAGAATGCTCGCTGAAGAAGAAATGGAATACAGCATCTTAGCTAAGATAGGTTCTCTCGTTGCCTGGATATTCGCTCCTCTCGGCTGGGGCAACTGGCAGGCGGCTGTTGCGGCTGTCACAGGTCTCGTTGCAAAAGAAAATATCGTCGCTACCATGGGTATTCTCTATGCAGGAGAAAGCTCCGCTTACGCTTCTATAGCGGCGGCGTTCACAACCGTTTCCGGACTTTCGTTCCTCATCTTCAACCTTCTCTGCGCTCCCTGCTTTGCGGCTATGGGTGCCATCAAGCGCGAGATGAACAACACAAAGTGGTTCTGGTTTGCAATCGGATATGAGTGCGGATTTGCCTATGCTATCGCCCTAATCGTAAATCAGCTCGGAAATCTCTTCACCGGTGCTCTTATCGTAGAAAGTGCAGTAATGAGTGTTGTAAATGTCGTTTCGCTCATTGTTGCGGTCGCTCTTATTGTACTTATGGTCTACATGCTTGCCAAGCCCTACAAGCCGGCTGAAAAGCTCACTGTCAGTGCAAAATAATAAACTAATGAGGTATTTGTAATGGTCACATGGCTCGCCGAAAATATCGGAACAATAATAGTGCTGATAGTTCTTGTTGCGATTGTCGCAGGAATAGTTCTGGCTATGCGTAAGGACAAGAAAAGCGGAAAGCTCAGCTGTGGCGGAAACTGCGGCAGTTGTGGAGCATGTGCTCATGCGGCATCCTGTGCGGCAGGCAAAAAGAAGAGATAAACTCTTCCCTGCTACTGTAACAGTACACACTTATCAGGCGGGAGAATCGACAGGTTTTCCCGCCTGAATTAATAGAGGAGGAAAATGCAGAATGACTGAAACTGTTCTTAAGATAGACGGTATGATGTGCTCGATGTGTGAATCACATGTCAATGACGTAGTGAGAAGCAAATTCAAAATAAAAAAGGTTACTTCTTCTCACAAGAAAGGCGAAACTATAATAATCTCAGAATCCACTTTACCGATTGATGAACTTTCCGATGCCATAGGTGCTACAGGTTATAGGGTCTTGTCTGTTGACAGTCACCCATACATCAAAAGGGGGCTTTTTTCAAAATAATTTTGAAATTCGACAAAATTCGAGTTGATGTTTTCGAAATATGTGGTATAATATAGGAAGAAGGCGAATAAAGCCGATAACAAATAACTATAGAGAGGGTTTAACATGGAAAACGCAATGTATAGTCTCACTAAGATTACTGAGGATGCCGGGGCAAGAGTTTGCTGTACCGGCGATATATCGGAAATCATGAAATTCGTTGCAAAAGAAAACGCGCCGGCGGAAATCCACAATGCCTCACCTGAATTCGAACCGTATCTGTCTGACTTACTGGCAAAGTTGGGCATGCCCGCAAGTCTCCGCGGTTATGAATATCTCAAAGCCGCAATAAAACTTACTTTGGGCTCCCCTACACATCTTCATCGACATGTTACATCGCGTCTTTACCCCGAGATTGCAAATCTGTCTGATACAAGCGCTGCGTGCGTTGAACGCGCTATTCGTCACGCAATCACTGTCCTTTGGGACAGAGGAGATTTAGAACAACTGAACGATATTTTCGGCAGTAGTATTTCAGCAAAGACCGGGAAAGCTACCAATTCCGAGTTTATCGCGAGAATCTCGGAAATGGTAAGGAATAACGTAACGCTCTGATATTCAGAAGACAACAGCGCAAAAAATAAAGCCTCTTCGCATTTTACGGAGGGGCTTTAAGACTGTGCGCTAATTTTACTCATACTCACCGTAGAGGTCAATCATCTTCAGAGAATTTTCATTAGCTGAAGTTACAATCCACTCGTTTTCTTCATAGTTTATGATTTCCATTTCGTGTTTTTCGTATTCTTTGTCCATGTGTAATTGCCCTCCTATATATGATTTTTTGATTTTGTTTGCTCAGATAGTATCTGATTTTTGTGAAGTACGTTCATGATACCACGTTTCGACACGCTTGTCAAGCACTTTTTACAATAATTTTTGTATAAGTATCAGTTTTTCTTGTCTATCTTGACTTATCCACACAAAATAAAAGCCGCACCATTAAAATTTGGTGCGGCTTGATATTTACTTCAGCGGTTGTGCATAGCCGCCATCTCGTATTTCCTCTTGGTGGCTTCTCCGCCACGGATATGCCTTTCCTTCTTGTTGATGTCAAGAATAACCTTGACCTCTTCGTAGAGCGACGGTTCTACTTTTTGCAGTCTTTTGCTGACGTCCTGGTGAACCGTGGATTTGCTGATTCCGAACTCTTTTGCCGCCTGTCGGACGGTCGCCCTGTTTTCAACTATGTATTCGCCTAAAATTATCGGGTGTTCTCTGTCCATCGGTATTTCCGTCATAAGCTCGCTCTCACTCCTAATGCTTTTTACTAATTTATATTACGAGCCTGACAAAAATAGAAGTATCGAGTCTGCCAAACGGCGAATCTTTAATAAGCAGTTCGACATAAACGGACATTTATCTTGTCTTATGAAGCCCTTAACGAAAAATTTTCCTGCAAACATGCGCATTTTTCGGACAAAGGTCTTGCAAACTGCGACAAAATGGTGTAGAATATAAGAGCATAAAAAACACTATTGGAGGTTTTTATATTATGTCTAAGTCTGTAAAAGTAGCGATTAACGGATTCGGCAGAATCGGACGTCTTGCTTTCCGCCAGATGTTCGGTGCTGAAGGATACGAAATCGTAGCAATCAACGATCTCACAAAGCCTGAGATGCTCGCTCACCTTCTCAAGTATGATACCGCTCAGGGCGGCTACTGCGGAAGAATCGGCGAGAACGCTCACACCGTTGATGTTAAGCCCGCTGTTTATGCTGAGGACGGCAAGACCGTTACAGTTCCCGGTGCTATCATCGTTGACGGTAAGGAAATCACCATTTATGCAAAGCCCAACGCTTCCGAGCTTCCTTGGGGCGAGCTTGGAGTTGACGTAGTTCTCGAGTGCACCGGCTTCTACTGCTCAAAGGCAAAGAGCCAGGCTCACATCGACGCCGGCGCAAAGAAGGTTGTTATCTCTGCTCCCGCAGGCAATGATCTTCCCACTATCGTTTACAGCGTCAACGAGAAGACCCTCACCGCTGAGGACACCATCATCTCTGCAGCTTCCTGCACCACCAACTGCTTGGCTCCTATGGCTAAGGCGCTCAATGATTACGCTCCTATCCAGAGCGGTATCATGTCCACCATCCATGCTTACACCGGCGACCAGATGATCCTCGACGGTCCTCACCGCAAGGGCGACCTTCGTCGTGCAAGAGCTGGTGCTGCTAACATCGTTCCTAACTCCACCGGTGCCGCTAAGGCTATCGGATTGGTAATCCCTGAACTCAACGGCAAGCTCATCGGCTCCGCTCAGAGAGTTCCCGTTACCACCGGTTCCACCACCATCCTCACCGCTGTTGTCAAGGGCGAGAACATCACCAAGGAAGGCATCAATGCCGCTATGAAGGCTGCTTCTTCCGAGTCCTTCGGCTACAACGAAGATCCCATCGTTTCTTCTGACGTTGTCGGCATGAGATACGGTTCTCTCTTCGATGCAACTCAGACTATGGTTGCTAAGCTCACCGATGATCTCTATCAGGTACAGGTAGTTTCTTGGTATGATAACGAGAACTCCTACACCAGCCAGATGGTCAGAACCATCAAGTACTTCGCAGAGCTCGCTTAATCGAAGCTATAACTTAGTACAAAACAATCCCGTTTCTCTTCTTTCTGAGAAACGGGATTTTGTTATTCCTCGACTACAACTGCCGGGAGAGTTTCTTCATTCGACGGCTCCGGCTCGGGTGGAAGCTCATCCATTGTGAGCTCAGCCTTGTATAGGTCTCCATCAATTATGATATTAAAATCGACGTTATTGAGAGCACAGAGGCTCTTTGCAATCGAAAGCCCCAAGCCGCTACCTTCGGTTGAACGGGAGGAATCTCCCATGACGAATCTCTCCATAAGCTCATCGCTTGAAATATTGAGCTCGTATTTCGAGATGTTCTTGAAGATAATCTGTATTTTACCGTCAAGCTCTTCCGCAGAGACATAGACCCGAGTGTTCGACTGAGCATACTTAAGGATATTCCCCATAAGATTATCGAACACCCGCCACATCAGCCTTCCGTCGACAAGAGCCATCATAGGCTTTTCGGGAGTTGTCACGACGAGCTTAAGCCCGTTTGCTTCAAGCCTGTCCTCATATTCCGCTGTTGCCTGCGTTAAGAGAATCGACATATCTGTCTTTTCCAAAGCTACAGGAATCGCACCAGCCTGAGCCTTTGAAGCTTCGACCAGGTCATCGATAAGCTTCTTCATTCTTTGGGATTGGCGGACAAGCACGTCAACATACTCTTTTGCGGAATCGGGCTGGATGTTCTCTTTTGAGAGGATATCTACATAATTGACTATGGAAGTCAAAGGCGTTTTCAAATCGTGAGAGACGTTGGTTATGAGCTCTGTTTTCAACCGTTCTGAGCGAAGGCTTTCATCGACAGCCGCCTGAATACCGTCGTTAATATTGTTCAGGTGTCCGGCAAATTTCCCGAGGCCGAAATAAAGCCCTTCATTATCGACAACCGTTTCAGTCTTTCCTTCGGATATGGCCTGAGCGGCTTCTTCAAGCTTTCTGACGCCCATGGCATAGACGAGAGCCGCAATCAGGACTGCGAGGTTTCCTACAGTGAACATGAGAAGCCCCATGAAGGCATCCACGAGAAGTAACAAAAAGCACAGAAAATCATATACCAGACCGCCTATAAAGATAAATTTAAGCTTTGTTGCATATTTGCGGTTTTTGATGAGCTTCCTGAAGAAGTTAAACAGCCATATCAGTGAGCCGAAGATGATTGTGTTCTTAAAGAACCGCCTTGCCTTTACTCTTGCAGAGCAGGTCATCAGGACAAGCATCACCACGCCTGCCGATAATCCCGCACAAAGTGCAAAAATCAGATATTGAAGCAATCTTGCTTCAAGGTCGATATAGATAATTTCAGAGACGATGTACAAAGAGCCGAAAAGCACCACGTCAACAGGAATCAGGTATAGTTCGAGCGGAATCTTATCGGCAAAAGTGAGGTGAATGTCCTCGTATTCTGGGAAATGCCCGGCAGTCGTCATCAAGACTATAAAGCAAGCCAGTGCAACTACTACAGTCACTATCATCATAGCTATGAAGTTATTTTTATTGCTTAGAAGCGTGTTGATTCTCGTAAGCTTGATATAGACATCATCATGAACTGTGAAGTTTTCAAGCAATGACGGCAAACTTGCGGTAACTGTCAATGTCTCAGACAAAATTTGTGAAAGCACAATGTGGGTGCAATAAATTACCTCGCCGTCCTCCTGATCAATCGAAATCTCAAAGCCCAAAACTTCAACCAAGTCGTCGAGCTCTGAAAACATGCTGAGACAGCTTACAGCTTCTTCATAACTGTAGGTGATAACCTCGACAACCATCGGCTCACCCATGACGATGACGGTATAATCTTCCGATGAAGATGTCAGGTCAGTATCCTCGCCATCTGCAAAAGCATAATTAGAATAAAGTGTCTCATTGGCTGAGTTACTCACATCAATCCTGAAATTGCTTCTGCTCTCTGGATAGTAGATCTCGATATAATTACCGAAGCTATTGAGGTCTTCTTCGGTAACCAAAGTCTCGGTTTCTGAATAGGAAACGTTGAAAATTTCTCTCAGCCACTCTATGGGCGTCTCGTCCTCGTAATAGTAGAAGCCGAACAGCGGAGAAATATCTTCGTAATCGTCGTAGTTGATGGCATAGTACTCGATAAATTCATCATCAAAGAGATAGCTATACTCAGTGGTAGCATCATAGGTTGATGTCTCATAGTCATACGAATCGTAGAAAACCGCATCATCCAAGGCTTCAGCGGAGTATCCAAACGGCTCGTACCACGAAAGATATACCTCCGTGAGAGTCTTCTTGAGCTCGGTTTCGTTGGAAATATAATCATCCATAATGGCGTAGTTATCGAGATAATAGGCGTCGTTATAGTAAAGAATAATTGTGGCGAGTGCACTGCCTGCAAATATCATCACAGCCAAAACAAGACAGACAAACGCTGTCACTTTTACCCAGAGTCTTCCCCGCTTTCTTGTGCCACTTATCATACCTCAAGCCTCCTGTTCTCCGGTGCGGGCGGATAATATCCGCCCCTACAATCAGTTCTTAGGTTTTTCAAATTTATAGCCCTTTCCCCATACTACTTTCAAGTATCTCGGAGCCGCAGAGTCAATCTCTATCTTCTCTCTTAAGTGACGCATATGTACAGCAACGGCGTTGTTGACACCTATCGGAACGTCTCCCCAAACGGCACGATATATTTCCGGAGGTGAAAAGCATTCGCCCGGGTGCTCCATAAGAAATTTTAAGATACTGTATTCTTTCGGAGTGAGCGAGACGACCTCACCGTCAACGGTCACCTGCTTGTCCTCGTATCTTATCTGGATTCCGCCGATTTTAAGCGTGTCGGGACTTGCGGGAGCACTTCCCAACATAGTGTATCTTCTGATTTGCGAGCGGATTCTCGCAGTGAGTTCAACTGCATTGAAAGGCTTCGTGACATAGTCGTCAGCACCGAGGTTCAGTCCCAGAACTTTGTCGGTGTCCTCAGATTTTGCGGTCAGGAATATAACCGGAACATTTGAAAAGCTTCTCAGCTCACTCAAAGTTGCGATTCCATCCATCTCCGGCATCATGATGTCCATAACACATACATCTATTTTCTCGTCATGAAGGATTCTCAAAGCATCACGACCGTTATAAGCGGTAAAGAAATCATATCCCTCATTTTTAAGATAAATCTTCAGGGCATTCACAATATCCGGCTCGTCGTCGCAGATAAGTACGTTATAATTTCCCATGAATTTCTTCCTCTTTTCTTTCCCATCTTAAGATGACATAGATATTGTACCACAAAAGAGATTAAGATGCCATACAAAAAGATATTAAGATTTCGCCTGATTTCTTAATAATTGTTCGCCCACATTCTCCTTTTTGGGACAAAAGGCTTGAAAACGGATGAAATATCGGTTATACTTAATGTAAGGGTAAAATATAAACTTAGCAAGGACGTGATTTAATGTTTCCATTGACGATACTGCCATTCGTTATTTTGGGATATCTTTCGGGCAGTGTTTTGTTTGCACCAATCTGGGCAAAGGTTTTTCATAAGGGAGACATAATCGAAAAAGCAAAAGACCACAATCCCGGAGCATCGAATGCTTTTACATACGGAGGCTTCTGGTGCGGGATGCTCACGCTTATATGCGATATTCTCAAGGGCATAATTCCGATAAGATTGTTCCTCACCTTTGGTACATATTCTGATGCAACACCCTGCACTGATATTGCATTCGCATTCGTTCTTGCGGCTCCTGTTGTTGGACACGCATTTTCAATCTTCAACAGCTTCAACGGTGGAAAAGGAATTGCCACGACGTTTGGCTGTCTTATCGGGCTGGTTCCGATTTATCAGCCTCTGCTCTTCATGGCAATTTCGTTCATCTTCTTCTCTCTTATTCTGAAAATATCACCCCATTTATACAGAACGGCGATATCATATTTAACCACGCTGATTGCATTATGTATTTTCGGTCTGAAAACAAATATGGTAGCCCTGCCGATTGGGTTTATTTTCATCACTGTGGCGGTGATGTACAGACTCCACAGGAGTCCCGAAGAAAGGGAAGAAATTGAGGTTAATTTAGCATGGAAGCATTGATACTTTCTATGGGCACCGGTGGCGGTCACAACGCCGCGGCTCAGGCTGTCAAGGAAGAGCTTGAAAGGCGCGGACACACCGCCGTTCTCATGAATCCATATACACTCAAAAGCGGTAAGATGGCAAAGTTTGTTGACTCGGCTTATATTGCAACGGTCAGATATGTCCCGAGGTTATTCGGACTCGTTTATAAGATAGGCGATGCAGTTTCGAAGCTTCCGGTTCGACGTTCCATCATATATATGATAAACCGCAAGCCGGCAAAGGCACTCGGAAAATATCTGAAAGAAAACCACTATGATGCCATCATCACAACTCACCTGTTCTCGGGAGAAATGCTGACATACCTCAGGGACGAAAAATTCGACCTGCCGAAAACAATATTTATCGCCACGGACTATACCTGCGTTCCTTTTGAAGGCGAAGTCGAAACCGACGCCTGCATTGTGCCCTCAAACGACTATATTGAAGAGTTCGCCCGATGCGGAATTGCCTTGAGCAGATGCTATGGATGCGGAATCCCGACAAAGAGTGCATTCGGGACAAAAGCTTCAAAAGAGGACTTGAAGAAAGAGCTTGGACTCGACCCCGCCTGCAAGTATATACTTATCTGTGGCGGAAGCATGGGTGCGGGAAAGCTCAGGAAAGTAGTCAGGATTATCGAGGAACGGTGCCACAACGAAGGTCACACAAAGCTCATCGTCGTATGCGGAAGCAACAGCAAGCTTTTTGAAAAGCTTTACGCCGAGCATGGCGACGAGATTATCCTGTATCGCTTCACTGATAAGATGCCCGAGCTCTTCAAGCTATGCGAAATGTGCTTCACAAAGCCGGGAGGACTGACCACAACGGAAGCCGCAGTAAGCGGCACACCTCTCGTCCATATGCCACCTATTCCCGGCTGTGAAACGAGAAACGTGAACTACTATGTATCAAATAAGATGAGTGTCAAAGTTAGCACTTCAAAAAAGAGTATCAATCGTGCTATGGACTATCTTTCCGACAGGCAAAATTGCCTTGACATGATAAAGAAACAGCACGAATTAATAAATCCAAATGCGGCGACGGATATATGCAACCTCGCCGAAAAGCTGGTTGCAGAAGTAACTGCCGAAGTCGAAAATTAATAAGGAGATGTTTGATATGCCTGAGATGGACATAAAATACCGCGATTTTGCAAGAAAGAAAGCCTGTGAACTTTTAGCTATTGACAGCCCATCGGGTTACACCGAAAGAGCAGCGGCTTGGGTGAAGGATGAGTTTGAAAGTCTTGGCTTTAAGGCTACCATCACCGAGAAGGGCGGAGTTATCGTCGATTTAGGCGGAGTTGCCAAGGATGATGCCCTACTTCTTGAAGCACACACCGACACATTGGGCGGTATGGTCTGCGAAATTACCGGCTCAGGAAGGCTTAAAATCACTAATTTGGGCGGAATGGAAGCAAACAACGCCGAAGCAGAAAACGTGAGAATTTATACCCGTGAGCAATTTGTTTATGAAGGAACCCTACAGCTCTGCAACGCAAGCGTCCACGTCAACGGAGAATATCATTCCACAAAGAGAAGCTTCGACACAATGGAAGTCGTGATTGACGAGAATGTAAAGTCTGCCGATGATGTCAGGAAGCTCGGAATTGCAGTCGGAGACATAGTCTGCTTCGAACCGAGGACCAGACTTACCCAGTCTGGATATATCAAATCGAGGTTCCTTGACGACAAGCTTTCCGTCGGAATACTCTTAGGCTTTGCGAACTATATCGCCGACAACAACATCAAGCTCCCGAGAAAGACTTATGTACACGTTACGGTTTATGAGGAAGTCGGTCACGGTGGTTCCGGCTCTGTTCCCGAAGGCGTTACCGAAGCAATCAGCGTCGATATGGGATGCGTCGGAAACGGACTTACCTGCACCGAAAGACAGGTTTCTATCTGTGCCAAGGACTCCGGCGGACCATATAACTATCAGGTGGTTTCAAAGCTCATTGCCGCCGCTAAAAAGGAAGGTGCGGACTATGCCGTCGATGTCTATCCACACTACGGTTCCGATGTTGAGGCTACACTGAGAGCGGGATATGACATCCGTCACGGGCTTATCGGAGCGGGCGTTTATGCAAGCCATGGCTATGAAAGAAGCCACGTTGACGGAATCATGAACACCCTGAAGGTATTAAAGGGCTATCTGAATGTCTGAAAACCGATAAACATAAAAAAGCCGAAGGATCAGACCTTCGGCTTTTGATATTACTTGAACTGTTCTATCAGTCGGAAGAATAAGGCAGGAGTGCAACGTATCTTGCTCTCTTGACAGCCTTGGTGAGTTCGCGCTGATGATATGCACAGGTTCCGGTTACACGTCTGGGCAATATCTTGGAACGCTCGGTAAGGCACTTGCGAAGCTTTGCAGTGTCTTTGTAATCAATGGTCTCTGCTCTGTCAGCACAGAACATGCAAACCTTTTTTCTGGGTCTCTTTGTCGGTCTTGCACCGGCAGTATTTCTTTCCATGGTGAAATTCTCCTTTCAAAGATTATCGCGTTCTGACTGAATCAGAACGGGACGCCGTCGTCGCTCAGAATCTCTTCGAAATCGTCCATATTTCCGATAGCGATAGGATTCGAAGACGGCTCATTATAAGCGGGTTGTTGCTGTGTAGGCTGGCGATAGTTTGACTTATACTGGGACTGACTTGATGAATCACGGTCAGATGCTCTTTCGCCGGTAAATGAGACGTTATCAATATTCACATCGAATGTTGTTCTCTTGTTACCGTTCTGATCCTGATACGAACCAGTACGAATAGATCCCTCAATAGCAATCATACTGCCTTTTCTGAAGTATTTGCTGATAAATTCGGCACGCTGATTAAAAGCAACACAGTTGATAAAATCAGTTTGACGTTCTTCGCCTTGCTTCGCATAACTTCTGTCGACAGCCACTCCAAACCTCAAAACCGATGTACCGTTTTGAGACTGTCTGATTTCAAGGTCATTCGTTATTCTGCCCATCAATATTACTCTGTTAAGCATTACTATTCCTCCAATCAGCTGTTCTTAGCAATGACTAAGGAACGAAGTACGCCGTCGGTAATGTTGAGGACACGGTCAAACTCAGCCGGGAAGTCAGGCTTGGACTCGAAAGTGTAGACAACGTAGTAGCCCTCAGTCTCGTAGTTGATGGCATAGGCAAGCTTGCGCTTTCCCCATTCGTCAACTTCGGCAAGAGTTCCGTTTGCTTCAATCATGTCCTTGAATTTAGCGACAAGCTCAGCTACTGCCTCGTCGCCCGCTTTGGTTGAGAAAACCACCATAGCTTCGTAGTTCTCAGATAATTTTGCCATAATTGCACCTCCTTCTGGATTCCGCCCGCCACTCACGACGGACAAGGATAACTAAGATAGTATATCAAAATAAATCGGATTTGTCAAGCAAAACTTTGAGCAAATCCGAAGTATTTTTTCACGCTATGAAGATGTTCCTGTGCCCATTCCCATTACTATCATCATAACAGCCAAGAATATAACCGTAAGTGCAACTACCGAGCCTATCGCATAAGCCATAGAAGTTCCGCCTTTTGTCAGGAGAGCCTGACGCTGAGAGTTATACTCAACGATGTCATTCTTGATTGTGTCAAGGTCGTTCTTTGCTTTTCTGTAGTAAATATAGTTAGCGAAAAGTCCGACGCCGAGACTTAGAACATAAGACAGTATCGAACAAGCGTTATAAATCACTGCAAATGATGATGTACTTACAATCTCTTCTCCAATAATTCCATAAGCATAAAGGTAGTAGATAAGAGTCGGGATTGAAAGCAAAGCTGTCAGAAGAAGGACAACTATTCCCTCGCGAATCATCTTACGATAGAACAGATAGATATGCGGGAAGAAGAACGCTGAGAAGTTGAACGACCATTTTCTGCCGCTTTCGAATCTTACAAACTTCGGAATGAAGTAAGGACTGTTGGAGCCGACATAGTCGGAATACTCAGCAACAGTGTGGTCTCCTATGAGATAATCGGCGCTGTATGCACCGTTTCCAAAGAATGAAAATTCCCTGCCCATGCCACCCATATACGGGTTTTCGTATGGACGACCGTAGCCGTTTTGATTCTGGTTCTGATTCTGATAGTTGCCGTTCTGATTCTGGTAATTTCCGTTCCGGTAGCCGCTGTTACCATATGGATTCTGATTGTATCCGGTATTAGTTCTCTGATAGCCGCCCGAAGCCTTCTCCATGTTTACAGGAGAGCCACAGTTACAGCAAAAAGCCGCATCCGGCGAGTTCTCGGCACCGCAGTTGGGACAGATGAGCTTTTCGGGCTTCTTTTCTTCCTGCTTTATTGTCGGTTGCCAGCTCTCACCTGTTTCGTGGAGCTTTTGGTTGGTGCACTTTCCTTCACTTATATAGCAATCTCTATGATACGGAGAACCGCATTCCGGACATACGACGATATCATCGGTTTTGGTTAATATCCTGCCGCATGACGAGCAGGGCTGACCTACATAAATTGGCATTGGCTCTCTCCTTTCTACATTCGTACTAATTTAAGTATAACACGTTTTTTTGAGAATGCAAACGAATTGATAAACTTTCATTTCGATTTCACCGAATATGCAAAATGAAACCGGCATTTGTGTTCAGGCTTTCATCAATTCCAGCTACTGTGAAAAATTTAGCGATTCCAAGGTTTACATGAAGGGCAAAATATGCTATAATAGATGTCTATGAATAATGATTACAGAAAGAAAGGTGTGGGCGGCAATGGACAGCATTGAACAGGAAAACATAAGAAATTTTTGCATTATCGCACACATAGACCACGGTAAGTCTACACTCGCCGACAGAATTCTTGAATTAACGGAAACTGTCGCATTAAGAGATATGTCAGATCAGCTTCTTGACAATATGGATATAGAGCGTGAAAGAGGCATCACAATAAAGGCTCGGGCGGTCCGGCTGAACTATAAAGCTGACAACGGCAAGACTTATGTATTCAATCTTATAGATACACCCGGTCACGTTGACTTCAACTATGAGGTTTCACGCTCGCTTGCGGCTTGTGAGGGCGCAATTCTGGTTGTGGACGCTTCTCAGGGAATTGAGGCGCAGACGCTTGCGAATACCTATCTGGCACTTGAGCACGACCTCGAAATCCTGCCGGTCATAAACAAGATTGATCTGCCGAGTGCAAGCCCCGAGGGAGCTATTGCTGAGATAGAAAACGTGATAGGGCTTCCTGCAGAGGATGCACCGAGGATTTCCGCAAAATTAGGCATCAATATCCGTGAGGTTCTCGAAAGAGCCATCACCGACTTCCCTGCCCCGAAGGGCGACCCTGACGCCCCGCTTCAATGTCTTATATTTGACAGCTATTATGACTCGTACAAGGGCGTTATAATATATGTAAGAGTCAAGCAAGGCACCATCAATGTCGGTGATACGATTCACCTGATGGCAACAGATTCCGAATTCCAGACGGTTGAAATCGGATACATGGGTGCTACTGAGCTGATTCCTTCCGGATGCCTTAAAGCCGGGGAAGTCGGCTATATTGCGGCATCTATAAAGAGTATCAGAGATACAAAGGTCGGCGATACTGTCACCAACGCCGCCAATCCATGCGACAAGCCCCTTCCCGGATACAGGAATGTTCAGTCGATGGTATTTTCCGGAATATATCCCGCAGACGGTTCAAAATACGGAGATCTGAGAGACGCTCTTGAAAAGCTCCAGCTTAATGATGCTTCGCTTACGTTTGAGCCGGAGACATCGGTAGCTTTAGGATTCGGCTTCAGATGCGGATTCCTTGGGCTTCTTCACATGGACATAATTCAGGAGAGGCTTGAAAGAGAATATAATCTCGACCTCATCACGACCGCTCCATCGGTTATCTATAGAGTCACCATGACGAACGGAGAAGTCAGATATATTGCCAATCCTACAGACTATCCTGACCCGTCTTTAATCAAGCTTGCCGAGGAGCCGATTATCAGTGCTCATATATTCTCGCCGAGCGATTATGTAGGAAACATCATGGAGCTTTGTCAGGAGCGCAGGGGCACCTTCAAGGATATGAAGTATATCGACGACACAAGAGTCGATATTCACTATGTGTTGCCGCTGAACGAAGTAATATACGACTTCTTCGACACGCTTAAATCGAGAACCAGAGGCTATGCTTCTTATGACTATGAGCCGATTGGATATCAGGAGAGCAAGCTTGTTAAGCTCGATTTGCTTCTGAACGGCGAGATTGTCGATGCCCTCTCGTTTATTGTCCATCAGGACAGAGCTTACCCGAGAGCAAGAAGACTTTGCGAGAAGCTTCGGGACAATATTCCCCGCCAGCTCTTTGAGATTCCGATTCAGGCAGCTATCGGCGGAAAGATTATCGCCCGTGAAACCGTCAAGGCTTATCGCAAGGACGTTCTGGCGAAATGCTACGGTGGCGATATTACCCGTAAAAAGAAGCTCCTTGAGAAGCAGAAGGAAGGCAAGAAGCGGATGAGACAGGTTGGCTCCGTTGAAATTCCACAGGAGGCGTTCATGAGCGTTCTTAAGCTTGATTCCGATTAATCTCAACAGATTACAATTCAAATACAAATTGCATCGGCGGCTTGCATTTTTAGCCGTTTCCCGCTATAATCTGTATATGTTCTGAAAGGAGCGATGACAGCTTGGACAAACTCACCATCTCAAATAAATACGTTCGGTTCGGCATTTCCTGCTTTAACCTTTTGTATCTTTTTCTCATAAGTGTATTGGCAATGTGGACGTTTCTCTACACAATAGAGCTAAAGAACGAAACAACCTTCTACGTCGTCTATATCGCCTTGAACGTCATCTTCTTTATACTGATGATGATGACGAGAAATCAGTTCTTCACGAGGATTGTTTCCCTGCTACTGCTGATTCCTGTCTTTGTATTGGTTCTGTTCAGCTCCGCGCCGGCACTGTTTATCCCGCCGTTTGTTGTCGGAGTGCTGATGTTCTTCATCTGCGGTGCGGGAGATACACCAAAAATCATCTGGGGCTCGTTCTATCTGATTCTGTTTATAGTCGGCATTATCGTATTCTATATCATCAGCGCCTTGTTCGGCGGCTCTGCAGTTGAGACGATTCTCGACTCGAGCGTCACCGACACTGCTGTCACCGAAGAATACGACATGGACAAAATCGCCGAGCTCAACGCAAACAGCGTCTCCCCCGACGGCAAATACCGCTACTACATCATCGACGTTCAGGACAACGACCGAGGCAAGGTTATCATCGTCGTTGAGCCGAACGACATGGACATCAATTACCGCTTCTTCACTCTTGTTGAGGAAGGCTATTCCATAAGAATTGCGAAATACTCCACCCGAGGCGTCACGCCCGATATCGAATGGGTTGTGAACGAAGACTATGACGAATCCGGCGAAATGACAGCCGCTTCCTATAAGCTCCGCTACCGATTCGGAGAAAACGCCGAATGGAAAACCTCGACCATCAACATTCCGACAAGTAAGAATTATCTCACGTTCCTGAATGTGGACTAAACCTGATAAAGACTCCCCGAGGCACGATTCTCGGGGAGATTTTTGTCTATTGACAGTAAAAAATTTCTCGATATATTGAAATAGTCCTTGCAATTACTTGCAAAATGTGGTATTATGATAATTGAAAAGAAAAATAACGGCGAGGTAAAAATTATGATTAAAAACATCTTTTCACTTGCAATTCAAGGAATGCGACGAAGAAAAAGACAGTCTCTGTTGATTTTCTTCGTTCTGCTGATCTCATTCGCGTTTGCTATTATGCTTCTGAGCTATTCGAGCAGTATTTCTTCGACCAACTCACAGCTCTATTCCGACACCTTCGGAACATGGTATGCTTCGTTTATTTCAGAAGATGAAGCCGCAGACAGGGAGTATCTTGAGTCGAACGACTGGCTTGACGACATCGGCGTGAACGTCAACTATGGCAAGGTGTCGGAATATAACGAATTGTACGTGAATTACGGTGCTACGGGTGATTCTCTGAGTATCGGAACTGTTGACGATTCACTTGTCGATATGGGCATTCAGATGCAAAGCGGACGTATGCCGAATAAAAGTGGCGAAATTGCGGTTGAATCCTCTATGCTTTCAACCCTTGGATTGGGCTCAAGCCTCGGTCAGAAGGTACAGCTTATAGTCACATTTACCGCTGATGAGCGTGAGTTTGAAGCTGTCAAGGAGTTCACTCTTGTCGGAGTTATCAGCTCTTATACAAGCATCTGGAACGTGAGCGGTACTCTCAACAACGCTATTGTTACCGAAGACTGCATTGCGGAGCTCTGGGAAGATGCAGTTTCAAGCGTATACGAAGGATACCGGGATACTCTCGAATATACGACGGACGTTACTCTGTTCTTCTCCGTCAAAGAAGGCATGGAGAAGAACGTCCAGAGCAAGGTAAGCTCCTATCTCGTGTCCAACCACTCATCGACGCGGACCCGCAAGCTTTCAGTCAACACAAAAGTTGAACTTGATGAAGAAAACACCGAGGTCAACACATTCTATGTCTGGCTCATATTAGCTGTGACTCTTCTCGCGGTTGTCATCATCTATGTTCTGCAGATGCAGACTGATGTCAAACGGATTGTCAGGATGCGAAGCCTTGGAGACTCAAAAAGACAACTGAGGCTGCTTATATTCGTTGAAACGATGATTTTGTGCATACCTGCAATGATTCTGGGAGCCGCACTCGGAAGCCTTGGGTTGTGGGGACTCCTTAGAATCAGCACCTATACCGGCTCGACTTCGATAATTATAAATATCCCATGGAACTATCTTCTTATTTCGGCAATCCTGTGGATTGCAGGCGTTCTCATAATAAGAATGATAACCTTCCAGATAGCTCTTGCCACTCCCCTCACAGGAAGGATGGTCATGCAGAGGCGCAAGTCGAAATTCTATATGAAATTCAGACACGCTCTTGTAATGCTCATGTCGATAGTACTCTGCGTTTCGGTAGTGTTCACAACGTTCAGCCTTGCCAAGCCGCTTTATAACTACAACGACTGGGCTTCCAAGTGGTCGTACTACATCTGGAGCAATGGCTGGCTTTCTTCAGATGGACAGATAACCGATGAGCTGATGTCAACAGTAGCTTCGGTTGAAGGCATCAACGATGTAGATGGATTAGCAAACTTCTATGCGCAGATAACATCAGACAGCGGAGAGTCGGAGTACATGTCTGTATTTGTCATTGATTCGGACGAGCTCGCCGATTATGCCGACCTTTCAAAAATAGATACCGAGTCATACGACAACGGCGAAATAATCATCATTCAGTATATGGATGACGAAAAAGCAATGTGGTATTACCAGGCAAATTATTACTCCGGTATTGAATTTCCGGAAATCTCGCTCAAAGGTTATAATGCAGATGAACGCTTTGAAACGGGTGAAACTGTAACTGTTTCCATTAATTATCGAGACAGTATCTATGTCGTTTCAGACAGCGTTGACCCGGAAAGCGAAAGTGCGATAAATATCAGTGCAGTAATCGGTAATATTGAAGAGATTGAACCGGGACAGAAGATATATAAGCTTCCTGATGTACTCGCATCGAGAAATTATACATACTCAACCACAGAGGAAGGTTATTCCGTATTCTCCTACAATGGCAATGATTACTCGTTTATCGACTATGACAGTCCGCTTGTTTTATGCTCAAAGGCATTCCTTCAAAGGTTTGTAGACGAGCTTCCGGATGACACAAGTTGGGAGCTATCAAGAGTGCAAGCAAATGTTGAATTGGAAAATGACTCAGATGTAGAATACACATTTGCATATGTATTTGCAGATGCAAATGCCAATTTCTACGCAACCGATGCGGCTATTACCAACATCGTGAAAGACGATGAAGACCTCTCATTGGTCAATCGTCGGGAATATATTTCATCGAACACGCAGGTTTATCTCCAGTCGGTCATAACGCTACTTGTGAGCGGAATCTGCATTGCGGCAGTAGTGCTGTTGATACTGCTGACTACTCTTAGGCTTGAAGCCGAGAGTGAGAGACGGCATTATGGAATCTTGCAGGCGTTGGGAATGTCGAAGAGGCAGAGAAACCTGGAGATTATGCGGAAATCGGCTGTGAGAGGGATTGTGTCGGTTGCGGCGTCGGTGGTTTGCTACATAGTGTACTACCTGATAATTAATGCTTCTTTGTTAGCCGATGGCACGAGCCCTATAACGGTTATCGGAACGCTGTTTGATACACTTGCGGTTTACGGACTGACTGCTCCGGTGATTGCGCTTGTCCTGCTTGCGCTGTTCCTGGTGATATTCCTGATTTGCATCATATCAAAGCTCGGGCTCAACAAGCTCCACATTATGGACATGCTGAATACCGAAAGCTAAGCACATAAAAATAACCGGCGAAGCAATCTTCGCCGGTTTTGTTATTCTCGAATGGATTACATGAGGCTCTTGTAGAGCTCGGTGATTTCCTCGACACTGGTTTCTCTCGGGTTGCCGGGACGGCAAGCGTCTGCATAAGCGGATTCTGCGAGGAACTGGATGTCCTCTTCCTTGAGGATGCCCTTGAGGTTCTCGGGGATTCCGACATCGTGAGAGAGCTTCTTGACCTCTGCGATGGTTGCAAGAGCGGCTTCGTCGTCGTCCATGGCGTCAATTCCAGCAACACACATTGCCTTGCCGATTGCACGATATCTCTTTCCGGCAACGGGAAGATTGTATTCAAGACCGGTCGGAAGGATGATAGCGCAGGCAACGCCGTGCGGAGTGTCATAAAGAGCGGAAAGACCGTGAGCCATGCTGTGGACAACTCCCAAGCCTACGTTTGAGAAGCCCATGCCAGCGATGTACTGACCGAGAGCCATGCCTTCCCTGCCCTCGGGAGTGTTCTCGACGGCGCCTCTTAAGTTAGCGGAGATGAGTCTGATAGCTTCAAGGTGGAACATGTCACTGATGGTGCAATGACCCTTGGTAATGTAGCCTTCGATAGCGTGAGTGAGGGCATCCATACCGGTAGCGGCAGTGAGGCTCTTGGGCATAGTGGACATCATATCAGGATCGACAACGGCAACCTCCGGGATGTCGTTGGTGTCAACGCAGACGAACTTGCGCTTCTTCTCAACATCGGTGATAACATAGTTGATGGTTACCTCTGCGGCGGTTCCGGCAGTTGTCGGTACAGCGATGGTGAATACAGCGTGATTCTTGGTGGGAGCAACGCCTTCGAGGCTTCTTACATCCGCAAACTCAGGGTTCTTGGCAATTATGCCGATAGCCTTGGAGGTGTCCATTGCTGAGCCACCACCGATAGCGATAATGCTGTCTGCGCCGGAAGCGTTGAAGACGCTGACGCCGTGCTGAACGTTCTCGATGGTCGGGTTAGCCTTGATGTCGCTGTAGACTTCATAAGGGAAGCCGTCGGCGTCAAGAAGAGCTGTTACCTTGCCGGTAACGCCGAACTTGATAAGGTCGGGGTCGGTGCAAACCAAAGCCTTGGTGCAACCGTGAGACTTGAGCTCACCCAAAATGTTTTCGATTGCTCCGTGTCCGTGATAGGAAACGGAATTCAGTACAATACGATCTGCCATAATTGTAAACACTCCTTAAAATCTTTTTCGATGAGGCGCATCCTGCCCCATCACATAAGATAATTATACACTCTTTTTGCCGCATAATCAACAGTATTTCGCTGAAAAAAGCATAAAAATTCGGTGGGAAATTCAAATTCCCACCGATTTATTTTACCACTGGCGGTAGCGCCCGCTGAGCATGAGAAGTGCGAAGAAGTAGAGGCAGTTATCGTAGTAGCGGCGTTTGCCTATACGAAGCGGCGTGTTCCAGAATTTCAGGACACATCTCTTTGCACGTTCTATAACCTCTTCAGAAGCTCCTTCCTGCCATGAAGCAAGGGATGCGGCGGCGTTAGAGGCAATGATTGCGACAGGGTGCATAGCCGTCTCATCAAGTAGTGTGCCGTCCCTGAGCGGAACTTTGTCCCAGTTATCGCCCAAGCTTTCAAAATAAGCCTGCACCTTGGCGGCGTTCTCGCACTGCCACGGGTCGACAGCGTTCCACGATGTGTCAAGTGCCATATTCATCACGGTTCTGTAAGAATCGGAATAGTAACGATAGAACGCTTGCGGATTCCAGAAGGGTTTGTCCTCAGGAAAAATTACCGGCTCTCCTGAATATGAAGAATAGTCGGCGCAAAGACCGGTTACAGGATGGCAGGCATAGTGAAGATACTCTCTTGAAGCATCAGCCGCCTTCTTCCAGAAATCACGGTCGCGCTCGTCGCAGTTCTCTGCGAAAAGCTCATAGAAATGCGGCAGATGATAGGACGGGTCTGTAAAATCAACCTCAACAATAAACTTGATAAGGTGGTTTTCCAAGTCCCACATGGTCTGACCGGGCTTATCTCCTTCGCCATTACGGTGAATGCAGTCACGAAGAATCTGTTTAGCCCATTCGGAATAGTTGTATATCCCCTCTCCGTCTCCCCAGCGATGGGAAGCAAATATCAGAGCCATTGCAAAATATTCTTCGCCGTCGGGTGCGGGACCATAAGCGTTCTTGGTGCCATCGGGAGCACACGACCAAGCAAAATATCCGGCGCATCTGCCTTCGTAAAGATACATGTTTGTCATCGACCACTTCCAGATACGGTCGAAGACGTCTTTTCTGTCCATCTGAACTGCCATCATCATGCCGTAGGACATGCCTTCGGTTCTGGCGTCGACGTTACCGGTGTCTTCCATATAGCCCATGTCTCCTGGCGCTTCACGATAGATACTCACGTCGTGAGGGGCGAAAAACATGGTCTCGAACGTATCATTGATTCTCTTGTCAATTTCTTCCTCGGAGATTCCAACTTCCGAAAGAATATTGCGGTAGTTCTTCATGTAATGTTCCTTTCAGATGTGCAATCAGGACTCAGATTGCTCTTTGCTTCTTTCATACTCTCTGAGCTTTGATTCCAGCAGTGCCCATTCTTCCTCTGTTTCAATCGGATGGAAAGTCAGTGTCTTATCATCCGGATCAAATATAGACGCGAAGACCTCGATATCTCCGTTTTCGTCGTATGTGTTCTCGGTATAAACGATATAGCAACGGTTGGTGGCGGTGTTCTTGAAAGTGAAAAGAACGTCACAATCAATGATTTCGTCGTTCTCACCGAGTGCGGTTATAATAGCTCTGTCAGCCATTTTTGAGCCTCCTTTTCAAATTGCATTAAAGTACATTTTAGCATATATTTCGTGAATGTCAAGACAAAAAAGTCCAAGACAAAAAATGTCAAGACAAAAAGTCCGGGAATTGCTCCCGGACCTTCGATTGGATCACTGTTTTATTTCATCTTCAAGAATGATGACTTCATGATGAAACATAGAACGAGCTTCGGTTCTGGAAACCACTATATGGTCGATGAGATCTATATTTACTCGTTCCAATGCGACTTTAATATTTTCAGTGAGACGGACGTCATCCTTGGAAGGATAACTGTCACCGAACGGATGATTATGAGCAAGAACGCAAGTAGAGCACTTGCTCTTGAGAGCTTCCTGAAGAATTTTGCGCTCATCAAATGTCACGGATGAGCCATCACCCTCTGAAATATTTACCGATGAAACCACGCCGAGCTTATCGTCGAGACATGTGAGCCATAGCTGTTCGTTTTGTGTCGGCAGGAACTTATAGAGAAAGTACTTGCAAAGCTTATATGTGCTGTCAAGCTTTTCGCCTTGCAAGCCTGAAAGCAGATAGCGAGCAAAGAATTCCGGCAGAAATTTCAGGAAGCATGCGGTGTTTTCGCCCACACCGTTCACCTCAAGCAGGTCTTCATAAGGAGCATTGAGAATGCCCGAAATGCTCCCGAAGCGTTCCAGAAGCGCATGTGCGGTCGGATTGGTATCTCCCTGCGGAACAGAATAAAAAAGCAGCATTTCGAGAGCCTGATGGTCATAAAACCTGTCCAATCCATGCTCGAGAAATTGCTGTTTAAGACGCTTGCGATGACCGGTGTGAACACCGGGCTTCTTTTTCTTTTCGGAATTCCGCTCTTTTGACATATATGCTTCCCTCATCTTTGCTACAGATTGTTGGTATTGTATCATATATCCGCCACAGTGTCAAGAATTTCGCTTGCAAACAACCTCACGCTATGGTATACTTTTCATACGGACTCAAAGTCCGAAAGGAGGATTAATATGAAAAAAGCAAGCAAAATCTTATCACTCGTTTTGGTAATAGCTATGTTGGCTGTTATGACGTCGTGCTCGGGACTTGGGCGTGAAACCGTCATGGTTCCAACGGACATCTACGCAAGCAAAAGCTATGACATGAACATCGTCATTGATTTTACCGAAGAGACCAAGGAAATCAGTCCTTATATCTACGGTGTAAATCAATACGGCAACGAAGAGAATCTCGACGAGGCGAACTTCACTGCCATCCGTCAGGGCGGCAACCGCATGACGGCTTACAACTGGGAAACCAACGCCTCAAATGCCGGTGCCGACTGGTACCACTCATCCGATAGCAATCTTTCGGATTCGGATGAACCTGCCGATTGCGTAAGAACGCTTTCAGAAGAAGCAAAAGAAAACGGGATAACGTACAAGCTGACCACTTTACAGATGGCAGGCTATGTTGCGGCAGACAAGAGCGGACAGGTTTCCGAAGAGAATACTGCACCGTCAGAGAGATTCAACGAGGTTATATTCCGTTCGGATGGCGAGTTTCCTGACACTCCCGACCTCACCGACGGCGTCGTCTACATGGACGAGTATGTCAATTACATTATAAACATGCTCGGAGATTCGACAAGCAAAACCGGCATACAAGGCTACAGCCTTGATAACGAGCCGGCACTCTGGGCGGGAACACACTCAAGAGTTCATCCCGACCCTGTCACCATTGAAGAGCTTTGCTCCAAATCGGCTGAACTTGCCGCGATTGTAAAAGAACTCGACCCGAACGCTGAGATTTTCGGTCCTGCCCTCTATGGTTATACCGCCTATGACCACCTTGCTGACGATGATGACAGCACCGAATGGGAGGAGCTGAAGGAAGAAAACGGCTACAACTGGTTCCTCGACTGCTACCTCGACTATATGTGTCAGGCATCTGAGGAAGCGGGTGTACGACTTCTTGATGTTCTCGACATCCACTACTATTCCGAGTCCGCAAGAGTCAGCGATGAGGACAGAGTTCAATCGGTCCGCACTCTTTACGAAGAAGGCTTCTCCGAGAACAGCTGGATCGGACAGTGGTGCATGAACAACGTTCCGATTCTTCCTACTATTCAGGCTTCTATCGACGAGTATTATCCCGGCACCAAGCTCGCTATTTCCGAATACAACTTCGGCGGCGAAAATATAAGCGGAACCATCGCAGAAGCTGAAGCTCTCGGGTGCTATGCCGATATGGGAGTATATCTTGCGACCATCTGGGGCGGAAACGACTGCCAGCTTGCGGGAATCAGGCTTTATACCAACTATGACGGCGACGGTTCTTCCTTCGGCGATACTCTTATCAGTACGACCACCGATGATGTCTCCCTCTCGAGCGCATATGCGGCTACTGACGACGACGGTTTGATAACACTCATGATTACAAACAAAGACACAGGTCTTAATGAAAACGCTATCATAGACCTGACCTCTTCCGAGACTGTCTACACAGCCGCCGCTGTTTATGCAGTATACGGCGAGACCTATGAAATTCAGCTTATCAACGTAGTTGAAAGTTCTGAAACAAACATCTTCGAAATCACTCTCCCGCCCTACTGCGCGGCGATGGTGGTTCTGAGTGATGATGTCACTGATTTTCCGAATATTATAGCTGACAGTGAATAAACAGATTCCCTCAAATTTTTTTCGCAGAATACTTGTAAGATTTCTTCCTCCATGAAGTCTTATAAGTAAGGTGGTGGCGAGCAAATGGAGTTTGAGGAGATTTACAAGACCTATTTCAAATCGGTTTACAACTACATTCGGAGGCTTTCGGGAAACGAGCATATTGCCGAGGAAATCACAAGCGATACCTTCTTCAAAGCGATGAAATCTATCGGAAAGTTCCGTGGCGAATGCGACATCCGAGTCTGGCTCTGTCAGATTGCGAAGAATTCTTATTATTCGTATCTGAAAAAGTCAAGAAAGACTGAGAGCATTGATGATATAGATTTCCCCGAAATAGTCGACCCAGATGCTTCACCCGAGGAGCTGGCAAGCCGCAAGGAAGATTTCCTGAGAGTAAGAAAAGCCCTGCACGACATGGCAGAGCCATACAAGGAAGTTTTCATGTGGAGAGTGTTCGGAGAGCTTTCCTTTAAGGAAATAGGCGAACTCTACGGCAAAACCGACAACTGGGCTTGTGTCACCTACTACCGTGCGAGAAAAATAATACAGCTTCGAATGGAGGAACAAAGTGATGAATAACGAGTGCAGTATAGTAAGGGACCTTCTGCCGCTTTACTATGAGAATATGGTAAATAAAGAGACGGCTGAGTTTGTCGAAGAGCATCTTAAGAATTGCCCCGATTGTTCTTCTGAACTTGAGAAATTGAAAGCTGAGAAGAAAATTGATGAAACCTCTCTTACCGAAAGAACCGACGATGCCGAAGTGATAACGGGCATGAAAAAGAAGATTCGCAAGAAAAAGTGGACAGCCGTAACTGTCATTGTCGCCTGTATTCTCATCGTCTGCATACTGATTTATCAGTTCCCGGTTTACAGGCTTTTGATGGTCGCCGGTACATTATCCTACTATAACAGCGACGAAGTCGCAATGCTCGTTTCTATAGGAAGTCTTTCTGACAGAATAGAGGCTCAGTCGGTTCTCAGACAGGCTGATGCGGCATTCCAGGACTGTAAGCATACAGACGCTGAGTGTGACGAACTATATGGAGTTCTCTCAAGATATGCTACACCAAGCGAACGCTCAGCGTCATATGTGAACTATTCGCTTCAGCTTTGGAGCGCTCACTTAGGGGACACCGAAGGCTATATATGGGTCTACTATTCCGAAGAAGCGATTGACTCGAATGGAGACACCGTTTGTGCCAGTTCAAGGTGCGAAGCTCTCTGGAAGGTGGAAAAGAACGAAGACGGAGTATGGGAAGTCGTCAGCATAAGAGAGCATCCGTAATAACTTAAACAGAAAGGAAAAATTACAATGGATATGAAAAAGATAGCCGTAGCAGGTTCTGCTAGGGAGAAGATGATTTATCATGAGAATCCTGAGGCGTTGCATATCGGGACATTGCCCGATCATGCCTGGTTTGCACCATTCAGTAAAGGCGAGAATCCGTTTAAGACGAAAGATAAGTCGAGCAGGGTTGAAATGCTCAACGGCGAATGGGACTTCAAGTATTATGACAGCATTATCGACCTTGAAGACAACTTCACTGAAACTGAATTCAGCGCTAAGATTCCCGTTCCGTCGAACTGGCAACTCCACGGGTACGACAAGGCGCAGTATACAAACGTCAACTACCCCATTACCTACGACCCGCCGTATGTGCCGGATGATGACCCTGCGGGAGTTTACCGCAGAACTTACGAATATAAGCCTGACGGCATGAGAAGGATTCTCACTTTTGAAGGTGTTGACAGCTGTCTTTATCTCTATGTAAATGGCGTATTCGTTGGTTATACTCAGGTCTCGCATGCTTTTGCGGAGTTTGATGTCACCGATTACTTGAGAGACGGCGAAAACGCTATCGTCTGCGCCGTTCTGAAATGGTGCGACGGTACATACCTCGAAGACCAGGATAAGTTCAGACTTTCAGGAATTTTCAGAGATGTTTATATTGTTTCCCGCCCGGAAAAGAGGCTTGAAGATTATCGTATTACAGCCGATATGGATGGCAACTTCGCAATCACTGTCAAGGGAGTGAATGCGATAATCACTCTTTCGGATTCTGACGGAAAAGAAGTATTTACCGCCGGAATCTCAGACGGCGAAAAATTCGAATATAAAGTTCCTGACGTGAAGCTCTGGTCTGCCGAGCTCCCGAATCTATATAATCTGGTAATAGAAGCCGATGACGAGGTTATCGGCGAAAAGGTCGGATTCAGGAGCATTTATATCGAGAACGGTGCGGCGAAGTTTAACGGAAAGGTTATCAAGATTCATGGTGTGAACCGCCACGACAGCTATCCCGACACAGGCTATTACGCTTCGGAAGAAAGCATGCGCAAGGACCTGGAGCTGATGAAGAAGCACAATGTCAACGCCATAAGAACCTCACACTATCCGAATGCTCCCCTATTCTATCGTCTTTGTGACGAATACGGCTTTTATGTTATTGCCGAGGCTGATGTTGAGACACATGGATGCGTTATGGTTTATAATGACCTCAGGTGGAGCGCAGAGGACACTTACCTTGGAATTTCGCTCTTGGCGGTGATGGAAAGCTATAACAAAGCATTTGTTGACAGAGAGCAGAAGCTTGTTTATCAGCACTATAACCATTCGTCAATCATCATGTGGTCTTTGGGAAACGAAAGCGGCTGGGGTAAAAACTTCCTTGACGGTGCAAAGCTAATCAAAGCTAATGATTCAACACGCCTCTTGCACTATCAGAGCTTGCACTGCCTCGACGGCTCGCCAGCGGATATTCTTGATGTTGTTTCGCAGATGTATTATTCACCCGACGGAATCAAGTGGTTCCTCAGGGATGAGAACGAAAAGCGTCCGTTTATTCAGTGTGAATACAGCCACGCTATGGGCAACGGAAACGGCGACCTTGAGGATTACCGCGTGCTTTACGACTCGAGTGACCGACTTATGGGCGGTCTTATCTGGGAGTGGTGCGACCATGCGCTGATTCAAGGCGTTGCGGATAACGGCAAGGTCAAATATGGCTATGGCGGAGATTTCGGGGAAAAGCATAACGACGGAAACTTCTGCGTCGACGGACTCACCTATCCCGACAGGACGCCGCACACCGGTCTCCTCGAAGCGAAGCAGGTCTTCCGACCGGTCAGGGTAACTAAGGGCGAAAACCCGGGCGACTTTGTCTTCACAAACAAGCTTCTCTTTGCCGATGCGGATAAGCTGATGGATTGCAGGTATGAGATCACCGATATGGGCAAGGTCATCGCCGAGGATAAAGTAGAATATAATCTTCCGGCGGACAGCAAAACGATTGTAAATATCCCCGAGGCTGAAAATACTACCGGTGAAAGCATTTATATCAGATTTATATTCACATCAAAATCGGGCGAAGAGATCTGCTTCGATCAGATTAAGCTTGCCGAGAATTACACTTTGAAGCCGATTGTTAGCAAAAATGCGCCTGAGCTCTTCGAAACTGCGCTTGAGTTTACAGTTAATGCCGGCGGGAAAACCATTAGATTCGACCGCAGACACGGAGCTATCTCGGCTATCGAAATCGGCGGAAAGAATCTTCTTGATAAGCCCGTGGAGTGGAATTTCTTCAGGGCGCCGACCGATAACGACACTATGAGGGGCGACTGGTATCAGGCACATCTCAATGACTATATTCCGAAGATTTATGAAACCTCGGCTGAGATTGTCGGGAATGCGGTCGTTATAAAGCTTTCCCATTCGTTCGGATGGAGCATCAATCAGCCGTTCTGCACAGCAAATTCGGAAATCACGATTGACGGAAACGGCGACATCACCATCAAGACCGACGGCAAGACGAGCAACAAGGTCGAGCTCCTGCCGAGATTCGGACTGAGGCTGTTCCTCGACAAGAGCTTCGACGAAATCAAGTACTACGGATACGGTCCTTTTGAAAGCTACATCGACAAGCATCAAGCTTCGTATATGGGCGAATTCAGTGCAAATATTGCCGACATGCACGAAGACTATATCCGCCCGCAGGAGAACTCATCCCACTATGGCTGTCTGTTCTCGGAAATCTCAGACGGCGAGAATACCGTAAGATTCGAGGCTCCCGAGCCGTTCTCCTTCAACGCTTCCGTTTATACTCAGGAAGAGCTCGCCTGGAGGCGTCACAACTATGAGCTTGAGAAGTGCGGAAGCAGTGTCCTTTGCATAGACAGCGGCATGGCTGGAGTCGGGACGCACAGCTGTGGACCCGATCTCGACCCAAAATACCGGATTCCCCTTCCGGACATTCACCTTGAATTCAGAATCAGCATAAAGTAAAAAATAAACCGGTCCGAGATTAAGTTCTCGGACCGATTTCTTTTTATTCATTTACCCTTGACATCAATGATACACACTCGACGTGAGCCGTCCTCGGAAACATGTCGAACGGCTTGTATCTCACTAATTCATAACCCGATTTGGCTAAGATATTCAAATCCCGGGCGCAGGTGGCGGGGTTGCAGGAAATATAAACGAGCTTCTTCGGGGGCATTTCAGCGATGGCGCTAAGCGTTTCTGTGTCACAGCCTCTTCTTGGCGGGTCAACAATGACGACATCCGGCTTTATGCCTTCACTGCTCAGCTTTTCGGCGACTGTTCCGGCATCTCCGGTGAAGAACTCGGCGTTTGTAATACCATTCATCTCGGCATTTCGCTCGGCATTTTTGATTGCCGCAGGGACGATCTCTACGCCTATAAGCCTTCTGATGTTTTGTGCCATCGAAAGCCCAACTGTGCCAATTCCGCAATATAAATCAAGAAGCGTCTCGCTCCCATCAAGATTCAAAAACTCTTTTGCCGTATTATAGACTTTTTCTGCGGCTTCGGTGTTGACCTGATAGAATGAATGAGGTGAAATCTCGACCGTCACGCCACACATTGTGTCCCGAATTGTTCCGGAGCCGTAAAGGCATATGTCCCTATTGCCGAGAATCACGTTTGTATTTGCAGAGTTGATATTGAGAAGAACGGTTTTGATTTCGGGAAAGCGCTCAGACAGCACTTCAACAAGCCTGTCAAAAAGCTTGGTCTCTTTCGTACATACAAGACTCAGCATTATTTCGCCGGTATGGAACCCTCTGCGGAGATAAATGTGACGCAGAAGTCCCCTACCCGTTTTTTCATCATAGACAGAAATATTACTTTGGTTGACATAATCTATAATCGCACTACAGATTTCGGTGAAGATTTCCGGTTGTAAAAGGCAATCGGAAACCGGCACAACCCGATGAGACCTCGGCGAAAAGAATCCACAAAACGCTTTCCCATCCGCCATTGACACCGGAAGCTGAACCTTATTGCGATATCTGTTGACCTCGGGGCTTCCTACTATCGTCTCGGGCTCAAGATCGAAGCCTCCGATGCGTTTGAAGGCATCCCTTACAGACTGCTCTTTTGCACAAAGTTCGGCTTCATATGAAATATGGCGGTATACGCAACCGCCACAGGTACGGACATTGCAATCGGAACCCACTCTGTCTTTGGAAGCCTCCAGAAGCTTCTCTATTTTAGCATAGGCATAGGTCTTGTTGACTTTCAGAACTCCTACTAAAAGCTTGTCGCCTATTGCAGTATCGGGGACGAAAATTGCCATGCCGTCATGTCTTCCGATTCCGGAACCGTCTGAGCTGAGAGCGTCGATATTCAGTTCTATTATATCGTTCTTATCAAGCATCGCAACTGCTTCCTTCTGAGAGATAATTTCCGATTCTGTCAAAGCGCTTGTTCAGAATATCGATATGTACAACACCGGTTTTATCAAAAGCTGTCGATTCGACGGTGAATGTGAAGTCCTGCTGTTTTTTACTTCTGATATAATCGAAGAACTTATCGAAATCCACACGACCTTCGCCGATTGGAAGCACTTTGAGATTGTTCCAGTCCTTATATCCTCCGCCGTAGTCATTGACATGATAGTGCCTGATATTATCCTGAAGCCATGAGTTACCATCATCATACAAAAGCTCTTCCTGACAGTGAAAAGCTGCCATCTTGGTATCGAAGACAAAACCTGCATCAGGATATTTCCTGTAGAGTTCATGCAGATTGCTCATCGGGTCGCTGACATTGCAGACGACATTCTCGACAAGAAGCAAAAGCCCATATTTATCGGAAATTTCACGCAGGTATTTGTAACCGGCGATATTGTTTTCAATACGGCTATCCGAAACCAAGCCGTTCCATAAATGCAGGACGAGCTTTTTCGCTCCCACCCCTTTTGCGATTTCGCAATTCAGTTTGAAGTCGTGCATTGCCGATTTCAGATCTTCATCAGTACCACTGCTCAACAACTCGCCAATATGCTTCTCACAATGGATTACGGGAATATTAATGCCGATATCATTTGTAAAGTCAATCAGCTTGTCAGTAATCGGATACCAGTCGGGATATATCATAAGCTCGAAGCCGTCGCAATTCAGCTTCGGTGCGAGCTCTTCAAGAAGTGTGTAATCCCTGTTATTGGGTCGCCCTATCAGAGCGCCTGTAGAACAAAGTATTGGCATATTCCACCTCAGATTAAATCAAAAAGCTTGCCGGCTTCTTCTTTTCTTGAAAGAACCGTGTCGAAGTGCTTGATGTATTCAAGCGGATATTTCGGATTGAAGAAACGGTTGAGACGATCGCCGTCACCCTGTGACAAAACAAGCTTCGTTGTTCCTCCTGCACCGACGGACAGAATTGTCTGCACTTCTTCCATGATGTTGATGTTATAGATTCCGGCATAACCGTCAAGAGTCCAGCCGATATTTTCCTGATTACCGAGCTGATTCTTCTGGCGATAGAGATAATAAGGGCTGTAGCCGGCACTCATGAGTTTATCGGTGGAATACTTTATCATCTTCTCACAAAGCTCACCGTCGCCGAGGCTTCGTCTTGCCATAAGCTCCGATGCACGCTTGATTGAAAGGGCGTGAACGGTTATATTTTCGGGATCAAGTGCCATCACTCCGTCAACTGATTTTGTAAAGCTTTCAAGCTTGTCATTGGGAAGCCCCGCAATCAAGTCAACGTTAATTGCCTTGAAGCCTTTCGATTTTGCAAGCTCATAGCTTGAAAGAAACTCACTGACGGTGTGGCTTCTGCCGATGGATTTCAGGACTTCTTCATTGAAGGTCTGCGGATTGATGCTGACTCTGTCACCACCGTTAAGCTTGATTACGTCAAGCTTTTCGGATGTTATCGTATCGGGTCTGCCTGCTTCAACAGTATATTCACGAACATGTGACAGATCAAACGATAAAGCAATTCGCTTCATTATCCTGTCTAAATCTTTTGCTTCTATGGAAGTGGGTGTCCCGCCACCGAAATAGACCGTATCAAGTATCAAGCCTTTATTCTTTACAAGCTCTCCTGTATACGCTATCTCTTTGCAGAGCTTTTCGACGTATTCCGGCATCAGCTTTCTGAAGCTTCCGACTGTCTGAGAGATGAATGAACAATATGTACACCTTGTCGGGCAGAACGGAATGTCGACATAAAGACTGAACGAACGCTTTGGCATGGCAGAAATTACTGTATCCTGATTTTCGGCTGTCTTCCAACCGATATTTATCTTCTCATCAATCATGAGATACCTGTCGGCAAGATATGCAGAGGCTTCATCAAAGTCGAAGCCTTTTGCACGGAGCTTATTTATAAGCTTGACGGGACGGACGCCGGTCAGTATTCCCCACTCCGGCGATATACCGGTAAGCGCTCTCAAGCATAAAAAGAGAAGCTTCCCGAGCTGAAACTCGCACTCATCGTCATAATTCTCGATGTCAGAAGAAAGTGTCTGGCTTTCGGAAGCCACTTTTCCATCTAGCGTAACGGCGACTTTGAGAAGTTCGCCGATTCTTTCTATCAACGCAAAGTTATCGTTCGGGGGTTCGGCATTCTCTTCCGTATCCAAAAATATAAAGCCGAAGCTTTGCGCAGGGAAAAAGAGCTTCGAGACAGCCTCGAGCTCATACTTAAAATCGTTTCCCGAAAATACAAGTGTAAACATCAAAAATCAACCTCTGAGCGCACCCAAGTACGGATTTTCCAGAAGCTCGGAATATAAATCCGTTTCCGGTCCGTGTCCAGAAAGAACCAGCATATTTTTACCGTCCGCAAGCTTGTAGAGCTTATCAATCGAAGATATTATATCTCCGAAGGTGCTTCCGCCGATGTCAACTCTGCCAATGCTTCCGGCAAATAGCGTATCTCCGGAGAAGATTATATCGTCGATTATGAAAGAAACCGAGCCGGCGGTGTGACCTTTGGTAGATACGACCTTGAAAGTCATATCGCCGAATTTGAGCTCATCGCCATCGGAGAAGCACTCTGCACCCTCGCAGGGATAGAACGGAACGGAGAAATAGTCTGCACGGCAAAGCTTAGAGCTTCGGAGCATCGGCTCATCCTCATGAGAAATCATTACCTTGCAACCGGTTTTCTCTTTGAGCTCACCTGCCGCAGAAATATGGTCGACGTGACCATGCGTCAGAAGTACGGCTTCAAGATTCAAATCTCCCAGCTTATCTATAATTCTTTCGGCATCACAAGGCGCATCAATCAGGACGGCAGTATTGCCGGAGCTGACGATATACGCATTGGTTGCGAAATCTCCCATATTGGGAATGGTTGTAATCTGCATAATACACCTACTTTGAGCTTCTTTCGACAGAGAATACGCCCTCGACCTTCTTGAGCCTTGTTATGACGTTCTGAAGCTCCGCCGTTCCCGCAACGCTTATGGTGAGCATGATGCTTGCATTGCCGTTTTTGAGGACTCTTGCGGTTGATTCATAGGTCATAGTTCTGGTTTCCTGTAAGCACGACATTATATCCGCAAGGATACCGATTCTGTCATAGCCGATTACATCAAGAACAACCTTATAGTAATTGCTTGTGGTCTCGTCCTTGCCCGCCCAGTGGACAGGAATCCAACGCTCGGGCTCGTTATCCTTCTGAGAAAGATAGTTTATGCAGTCGCATTTATGAACGGAAACGCCATGACCACGGGTAACGAATCCGATGATATCATCTCCCGGGAGAGGCGAGCAACACTGTGAGAGCTTGACGACACAGTTATCCATTCCGTCGACAATAATTCCGGAACTCGGCTTCTTTCTCGTAGAAAACTGCTCGGTTGCAAACTGACTTTCAGTTTGATTTGCGGTCTGAATATACTTCTTTGTGTATTCGTCCTTGAGCCTTGGAATTATCTTAGAGAGCGTAACACCGCCATAGCCGATTGCGGCATAGAAGTCGTCAAGGGTTTCGCAGTTGTGGCGTTTCATATCGAGAGACAGAAAATCTTCAAGCTCGTCTTCGGGAACCCTGATAAGATTACGCTTGAACTCGCGCTCGAGCTCCTGCTTGCCCTCGGCTATATTCTCGTCCCTGCGCTCTTTTTTGAACCAAGAGCGAATCTTGGACTTGGCTTCGTTTGTCTGGCAGATATTAAGCCATGCTCTGTTGGGACCGTGATTCGGGTCTTTTGTGGTGATGATTTCGATAATCTCGCCGGTTTTTATCTGATAGTCGAGCGGAACGAGCTTTTTGTCAACCTTTGCACCGGTCATCCTGTGTCCGACCTGTGTATGAATCGCATAGGCGAAGTCGATAACAGTGGCACCGAGAGGAAGAGAGATAACATCGCCCTTCGGAGTCATGGCAAATACATCTTCGGGAGCCAGATCGTCCTTGATAGCTCTTACTATATCCTCAACATCGTTCGATTCCTGCTGACTGTCAAGGATCTGACGAACCCAATTAAGGCGACCATCATACTTGTATTTGCCCTTCACGCCCTCCTTATACTTCCAGTGGGCGGCGATTCCGTACTCGGCGGTATGGTGCATTTCATAGGTTCTTATTTGAACCTCAAAGGGTATGCCTTCCCTGCCCATAACAGTTGTATGAAGGCTCTGATACATATTTGCCTTCGGAGTGGAAATATAATCCTTGAACCTGTTCGGAATCGGCGAGAACATATCGTGAACCACGCCAAGGACGTAATAACATTCCGTTACGGTATTGACGATTACACGAACTGCATACTTGTCATAAATCTCATCAAAGAGCTTTCCTTGTTCATAGACCTTCTTGTAAATTCCGTAGGCACTCTTTACACGACCTTCGATGGTCGGAAGAGGGTTGAAATCCTGCTCGAGTCGCTTTGCGAGGCGCTTCTTTATCTGCTCGATAAAGGCTTCACGCTCCGGCTTGGATTTTTCCAGAAGCTGTTCTATCTCGTTATAAGCGAACGGGTCAAGATATGAAAACGCCAGGTCCTCGAGCTCTTCCTTCATCTGTCTGATTCCCAAGCGGTTAGCAAGAGGAACGAATATGTTCATGGTTTCTAGCGATACGCTTCTTCTCTTTTCCTCACTACGATAACCGAGAGTCCTCATGTTGTGAAGCCTGTCGGCGAGCTTGATAATTATAACTCTTATGTCCTTCGACATCGAAAGAAGCATTTTGCGGATATTCTCAGCCTGTTGTTCTTCTTTGGAGTAGAGTGCAACCTGATTCAACTTGGTAACGCCGTCAACAAGATTTGCAACATCCTCGCCGAAAAGCTTTTTAAGCTCGTTATAGGATGTTCCGGTATCCTCGATAACATCATGAAGAAGAGCCGCACAGATGGTGTCGGCGTCCATGCCGAGCTCAACCAGAATCTTGGCAACTGCTATCGGGTGGATGATGTATGGCTCGCCCGATTCGCGTAATTGCCCTTCATGCTTTTCACGGGCAAGCTGATAAGCCTGTTCAATCTTTTCGATGTTGTAGTTCTTGTCGAGAGCAACCATCGACTCGACAAAATCATTATAGGCTTCATTTACGATTCTTTCTTTATCTGCTTCTGTCACAATGTTCCCTCCTCACTTATTCTTGTGCAATTTCATATTCTTTAATCAAGCTGTCAAGACGATGAAGCGTCCCGGAGCTTTCTATGTCAACCCTTGTTTTGGGTGAAGTCATTTCTATGTAGCCGTTTTCAGCGGCTCTGCAAAGCCCCGTGTCGCAGAAGGCATCGACAGCCACTGATAGCTTAAAGCAGTTTATTCCGAGGCGGGCAGACAGGTTCGTAACCGTGAACGGTGCCGCAAGGTTGAAAGCATATTTGTATATCGCTACAAGCTCTTCACGGGCGGGTCTGCCCTTTTTCAGGATTTCTGGAGGCAATTCCTCACCCCGACGGAAGCTCTCATAGGCATCGTATGCCGCAAAATAGCTCTCTTGTCTGATTCCGTGGAGGCGGTAATCCGTCACCGTAAGCGTAAAGCTCTTTTTGCCATTATATTCATTTATAGAAAGCGTGCCCATCAGGTCTACTTTATCGCCGGCTTTAATGCCGACGGAAGCTGTCTTCCTCCTGAACATAAGGCAACTGAGATGAACACCGTCATAAGACACTTCAAGCTTGGTATGCTCGCCGTTCTTGAGAGGAACCACCCTGAGAACCGCCGCGCCGGAAAGCGCAAACAGCGGCTCGGGATTTCCGGCACCGTAAGGCTCGATTCTCCCAAGGTCAGTGATATTCTGCTCTGTTATATCCACACCTCTGAGAAGCTTGTCAGCCGTGAGAGTGAACCTCGGCATCACGGGGAAATTCTCTTTTGCATACTCAAGAATCATCTCTTTGAGCTTCGGGATATCGGATTCTTTGACCGTCAAGCCTCCGGCACATTCGTGACCGCCGTACTTGACTAATATTTCTTTGCAGGCATCGAAGCACTTGAAAATATTGAAGCCTTGGATGCTTCTTGCCGAACCTACGGCAAAGCCGTCATCATCTGCAGAAAGAATTACAACAGGTTTTTCGTATCTCTCAAGCAACCGCGCCGCCACTATTCCGATTACGCCGTGGTGCCAGCCATTGCCGCTGAGAACGATAACTCTGTCGTGGACTATATCCGGGTTATCGGCAATATACTTTCCTATTTCCGCAACAATTTCTGCTTCGCACTGCTTTCTTTGTTCGTTAAGGGTTGTCAATTTACGGGCATTTCCAACAGCTTCATCGCCTTCCGTTACGAGCATATCAAGAGCAGTCAGTGCCGAACCAAAACGCCCTGCGGCATTGATTCTGGGAGCCAGAAAGTATGCAACCGATGACGAATTCATATTATCGCGATTGATGCCACTCTGCTCAATAAGACTTACGAGACCTTCACGCTCGGTATATTTAAGCTGTTTCAAGCCCATATTTACTATGGTTCTATTTTCCGAAACAAGAGGTACTATGTCAGCTATAGTGCCTATTGCACATATGTCGGCGTACTGCTCGATAATAAAATCGTCTCCGCCATCTTCAAGAGCACAAAGAAGCTTCAAAGCGACTCCGACGCCCGCGAAATCCCTGAATTCTGACTGGCAGTTTTCAAGATAAGGGTCGACAAGCGCCTCGGCTCTCGGAAGGGCTTCCGCAGGCTGATGGTGGTCGGTTATGACAAGCTTCATGCCAAGCTCATAGATATAATCCGCTTCCCTGACAGCGGTTATGCCGTTATCAACTGTTACTATCAGAGTTGCGCCGTTCTGGCGGATTTCGTCAACCGCACGCATATTGAGACCATAACCCTCGTTGCGTTCGGGAATATAGCAAAGCGTCTCAACACCCATATTCATGAAGTAGTCATATAAAATTGCGGTTGAAGTGACACCGTCACAATCATAGTCGCCATATACGCAGATAGTTTCACCGTTCTCGATTGCCTGATTTATGGTAGCAACCGCCTTATCCATATCGGGAAGAAGATAAGGGTCACTTAGTTCGGTTCCGTTAAAGAAGGCTTTTATATCATCAAGGTTATTATATCCCCTTGCGGACATAATCTCGGCTGTGAGACGGGAAAGGTCGGTATTTTTAACGGTCTCATCGACAGCATTTGTATTAATTGCTCTGACCTCCCACTTTTTCATGCCTGAACCTTCTTTCATCCGGGATTTATTTGCGAATGGTGATATTATACCACTTCAAGCGACATATTTCAAGAACCCCATGCACTATAAAGCCCTATTTTTCTTAAGAAAATACGCTTCCCTCTTCCAAGAGAAGCGCATTAACTTCAAATTACTTTATCTTGTCCACAATCTTCTTCATGTACTCGGCGTAAATCTGTCCGATGAGCCTTGCGCCCTTTTCGGTGGGATGAACGCCGTCCTCGGCGAACGTAACCGGGTCGTCGCCTATGAATGCGGAATTGAGAAGTCCGTCAAGTGGGACATAGACATCCGCATACTCACGGGCAAGCTTTCTTATGACCTCGGTTTTCTTGTAAAGGTCCTCCCTGAAGTAGAGCTTGTCGGGAACGGGAATCAGGAACGGTTCCATAAGCATGATTCTTGCATGGGTCCTTTCCTTCATTGCGTCAAGAATTGTTCTGTAGTTCTTCTCGAATTGCTCGTCGCTCATCCAGTCTCTTTCACCTGCATGGCTCCATACATCGTTGATGCCGATGAGAATCGAGCAGATGTCCGGCTGAACCTCAACAAAGTCGCTCTCGAGACGTTCAACAAGATTACTTGTCTGGTCTCCGCCGATTGCAAGGTCAACAAACTCGAACTCGACATCCGGGCAAAGCTCCTTAAGTGCGGGTGCGGCATAGCGGGGATATCCCCAACCGAGGTCGTGAATGTTTTCACGGTCTCTGCCCATGTCGGTTATGCTGTCGCCTTGGAATAGTAGTTTAATCATTATAATTCCTCCAAATATATTTTAGTGTTGGATTAGTGTCAGTCAAGCCTGTACTTTGTCAGGTCGGGGAGCTCCGCAAGCGTAAGCGTATAATCACTCTGGTACGCCTTGATGAGCATACTTTCTTCGGTGTAGGACTCGTTATAGCCTTTCCATGTGTAGACGAAGTCTCCGCTCCATACGCCCCAGTAGAGCCAATGGATGTTGTCCTGCTGAAGATTATCAGGGTCTGGGATGCAACCGTTCTCGGAAAGTGCTACGAGCTTGGTCTCGTCGGAGCACTTATAAGCTTCAATAAAGGTTGCCGCCTGAGACGAATACTCGTTTTCACCGGGATAAATATCCCAAGCGATTATGTCAACAACGTCGTCTCCCGGATACCAATCGGCATCCTGACCGTTCCAGACCCAGATGAGATTTGTGAGCTCGTATTCCTCGGTGAATATCTCGTACATAAGTCTGTAGAGCTTGATGTAGCTCTCGGCGGAGCAATCTCCCCACCAGAACCATTCACCGGAAGCCTCGTGGAGAGGTCTCCAAAGGATGGGAACGCCATAGTCTCTGAGAATCTGAAGCTTTGAAGCTATCTCGTGCATATCTTCAACCAAAAGGTTGTAGAGCTCTTCGTCCTCGCCGTTCATAGCCTTATCGAGATCTATTGTCGAATATTCGGTGTAGAATGAGCTGTACCATGCACCGTCATCGGATACATAGCCCTCGGGCGACTGCCAATGCCAGCAAATCTGGACAATTCCTCCGCAGTTGACATACCAGTCATATGCTCTCTCGACGGTCTCGGTTGAAGCATTATTAGCCTGAGCGACTGGAGTATAGTTCATCATGTCGAGACCTAAAACAGCAAACTCTTCACCGGTGATGGAAGTAATCCACTCGTACTCTTCGGAATCTCTGCTTGAGTCGGCGAACTGACCCGTCAAGGTGTATTTGCCGTAAATATCACACAGGAAATTATAAAGCCTTACTGTGTTGTCATCGGCATTTTCATTACTGAGTGAGCATGTAACGTTATAGACATCTTCTATATTTATATCGGAAGTGGTTATTGTCAGGCAATCATAGTCGACCCAGCCCCAGCTTACGGTCATCGAAAACTCGTGAGTGCCTGCACTGAGATAGATATACTCGAGTGTGACATCACAGACTTCCCCACCGACCTCGCACTCAACCGAGCCGATATAGCTTCCGTCAAGATTGGCATAATTGGTTCTGCCGGCATTCGCTGTATATGCCGAAACGGTCAGATTGTAGAAGCCTGAATTTTCGATCTCAAAAGAAATTACCATCGAATCGCTGTCGGAATTGAGACCGGTAACGCCTGCTCCGCCGGAAAACAGCTCGTTTGAAGTTACCTTACAGCTCCCGCCCAAGGTTCCATCCTCAAATTCAAGAAGCTGATAATAATCGCTCGGAGCATTGTTCTCGGTATAGGTGTTCTCGGTTAAGTCAAGTGAGGTATTATACTCGCTTCTTACATCGCCGAAGGTTGCATTTTCCATAACGGCTGTGCCGCAAGCGGTTGTGCACAGTATCGCCGCAATGGCGAGCATACAGACTAAGCCTTGAAGTAATTTTTTCATTGTCATTGTCCTTTCTTGACGGTAAACTTGACGTTATCAACGCCGAATATTTTTATCAGCTCTGAGATGGTTTCGTTGCTGATGTTTATTTTGTTTGCGCCTTTTATGTCGGTAGACTTTTTCATATCGGAGAGATAGCCTATAAGCCTGTCGTCTCCGCTATTTGCTTCGCAGAGCTTACGAAGAGCCAAAATTTTGTCTTTTTCGGTCGATTCAAGCTTCAGGCAAAGGGGTCTTTTCTTAAGCTCTCCTACATAATCATCCACACTCTGGATGCTGTCTGCAAGAATCTTCGGCGTTTCCTCATCCTTGATGGAAAGCCTGCCGGTTATCGCAAGTCGTGAACCGTTCATCAAAAGATTTCTTGCCGATTCGTAAATATTCGGGAATACCACAGCCTCGATTTCAGAGGTTGCATCCTCAACCACGCAGAACGCCATCATCGCTCCGTTCTTGGTGTTGTGAACCCTCTTCGAGCGGAAAATCGCCATTATGCTGACTTCCTGCTTGTCCTTGTATGTCGGAGGATTATCCGAAGCTCCGTCAATAATCTTCTTTGCGGTCGTCATTCCCGAGGCTGTCATCCAACCAGTATATGCCGAGAGCGGATGACCGGAAATATATATTCCCGTCGTCTCCTTCTCCATTTCCAGAAGCTCCGCAAGCGAATACTCTTCTACATGCGGAAGCGACATTTCCACAGGAGCTTTCTCCGCACTGCCAAACAGATCAATCTGACCGTCTATACCGGCTCTTGACTCACTTGAAACAGCACCGAGAATCTTGTCATAGCTCGAAAGCATCTGCCGGCGATTTGTCCTGAAGCAGTCAAACGCCCCACATTTTATGAGGCTTTCTATTGAGCGGACGGTAACCTCGTTTGAATGAGTTCTCTGGATAAAATCCACAAGTGACTGATACTTGCCGTTTTTCTCACGTTCCTGCAAAATCGCGTTTATCGCGCTTTTGCCGAGACTTTTTACCGCCAAAAGCCCGTAGCGGATGCCTTCATCAACTGGGACGAAATCATCCTTACTCTGGTTTATATCAGGAGGAAGAATCCTGACGCCCTTCGACTCGCATTCAGCCGAATACTCGGTTATCTTTGCAACGTTGTCGAGGACGCTCGTCAGGAGTGCCGACATATACTCTTTGAAATAGTGACGTTTGAGATATGCCGTTTCGTAGGCAACCGTAGCATAAGCGGCAGCATGAGACTTGTTGAAAGCATAGGAAGCGAAGCTGGTCATCTCATCGAAAAGCTCGTTTGCCACTTTTTCGGAGATACCGTTTGCTATGCAGCCGCAACAGTTCACAGAACCATCGGGGTTCTTTTCACCATAGATAAAGGCTTTTCTTTCGTTTTCAAGTACGTCATGCTTTTTCTTCGCCATAGCCCTGCGGACTATGTCTGCTCTGCCGTAGGAATAACCGGCAAGACTGCGGAAAATCTGCATTACCTGCTCCTGATAGACGATACAGCCGTAGGTAACGTCCAGAATCGGCTTCAGAAGAGGAGTTTTATAGGTAACCAAGTCTTTATTATGGCGGTTTCGGATATATGTCGGAATAGAATCCATAGGTCCGGGGCGATAAAGGGAGATAACCGCTATCAGATCTTCTATGTCCTCCGGGACAAGCCGCATAATGGTGCTTGTCATCCCCTGAGATTCGAATTGGAACACTCCGACGGTATCGCCGTCTGCGAGCATTTTGTAAACCTCTTTGTCATCGAGAGGTATCTTCTCTATATCAAAATCGGGCTCTTTCTTCCTTATTTCTCTTACCGCATCGCGGATAACAGTTAAGTTCCGGAGTCCCAAAAAGTCAATTTTCAGGATTCCGAGGCTTTCAAGGACTCCCATCGTATACTGCGTTACAAGCTGACCATCGTTGGTCATAAGGGGAACGTAGTCGGAAACAGGTCCGGCAGTGATTACTACTCCCGCCGCATGGGTTGAACAGTGTCGCGGCATTCCCTCAATCTGTTCCGCCATGTCTATGAGCTCTTTCACCTGTGGCGAGGTGTTATAAAGCTCCTTGACCTCGGGAGAGTTCTCCTTTACATCGCTTAAAGTCTCTCCGAACTGAATCGCTTTTGCGACTTTGTCAACAACGCTGTAGGAAATTCCCATGACCCTGCCGCAATCACGGACGGCGTTCTTTGCCGCCATTGTTCCGAATGTGACTATCTGCGCCACATGGTCCTCGCCATAACGGCGTTTCACATAGTCGATAACGTCCTGTCTGCCCTCAATGCAGAAGTCGATATCGAAGTCGGGCATTGAGACCCGCTCGGGATTCAGAAATCTTTCGAAAAGAAGATTATACTTTATCGGGTCGATGCCGGTAATTCCAATGCAATAGGCGACCAAGCTTCCGGCACCCGAGCCTCTGCCCGGTCCTACAGGGATTCCGTGTGTTTTGGCGTAATTGATAAAATCCCACACTATGAGATAATAGTTGACATAGCCCATGCCGGATATTATTCCGAGCTCATATTCAAGGCGTTCTTTTATCTCATCGGTGATATTGTCGCCATAGCGTTTTTTAAGCCCATCAAGGCTCATCTGCCGAAGATATGCCTCGTTGTCGGTGACACCCTCTATTGAGAATGCAGGGAGCTTTGTTACTCCGAATTCAAACTCAACGTTGCATTTATCTGCGATTTCAATAGTGTTATAAACGGCTTCCGGATGACCGGGAAATGCCGCAAGCATTTCTTCCTCTGATTTGATATAAAACTCATCATTCGGAAAGCTCATGCCGTCAGGGTCGTCAAGCGCAGTATTTGTTGCAATTCTCATCAGCACCTTCTGTGCGGGTGCGTCTGAGCGGTTGATATAGTGGGCATCGTTCGTGGCGGCAAGTCGGACGCCGGTTTCGTCACTGAGCTTGAAAAGATACGGCAAAATATCCGTCTCATCGGAAAAGTCGTGATTCTGAACTTCAATATAATAATCGTCGCCGAAAAGTGCACGATATTTGAGAACCGTTTTCCTGGCGTTCTCGTAATCTCCGGCGCTCAGAAGCCTCGGAACTTCGCCCGCTATACAACCGGACAAGCAAACAAGACCTTCATGGTATCTTTCAAGAAGCTCAAAGTCGATTCTCGGCTTGCGATAAAAGCCTTCGGTATAGGAAAGCGACGTGAGCTTACAGAGATTTTTGTAGCCGGTTTCATTCTTGCAAAGTATTATCAGGTGATATGGGTTGTCTATCTTACCAGCCTTGTCGAATCTCGTCCTCGGGGCGACGTACATTTCACAGCCTATAATAGGCTTTATTCCTGCGGCTTTGGCTATTTTATAAAATTCAACGGTCGCAAAAACGTTCCCGTGATCGGTCACAGCGACAGAGTCCATCCCAAGCTCCTTGACACGGTTTACAAGGCTTTTCAGCCTGCATGCACCGTCAAGAAGCGAATATTCACTATGAACATGAAGATGGACAAAATTCGCCATAGTTACCCTTCTTTTGATTTGTTTATGTTATCCGCAATTTCTATAAGTCTTTTGAATCTGTGATTCACTCCCGAGCGAGACAGCGGAGGATTAAATTCCGCCGCAAGGTCACTCAGAGCATATTCGGGATACTTGAGCCTCAGATTTGCCGCTTCCCTGAGCTCGTCCGAAAGCTGAGACAATCCCTTGGGAGAGTTTTCGATTACTTTTATGGCTTCGAGCTGTTTCTGTGCTGAAATGTTCTGACGCTCGAGATTGGCAGTGTCGCAGTTTGTTGCTCTGTTGGCACGATTTCGGATATCTTTGTAAACCTTCGTATTCATCACTTCGAGGCTTGCGCCGGTGGCTCCTATGAGGGTAAGCATGTCCTCAATGTTTTCGCTGTCCTTGAAATACAGGATTTTATGCTCGCCACGGGTGAGGCGTTTTGCGACAAGCCCTATATGCTTCTCCAAAAGCTCGCTTATGCCGTTATAGAGCCTGTCGTCCGCACTTTTCGGGACAGCTATCTCAAGGTGATATTCCCTCTGAGGGTCTGTCACTCTCCCTCCGCTCAGAAAAACTCCGGTCATAAATGCACCGAAAATTGAATCCGCAAGCTTGTCCGCCCGGGACAGAAGCTCTGTGCAATCAAGACTCGCGATATCAAGTCTTGTGAGAATCGCATTTGTGCTTTCTTTCTCAGAAACCGAGATTTTATATTCAGGAAGCCTGCCGCGGTGACGTACAATCTCTTCGCCGATACTATTGTTATCGGGGATTACATGCCGGATGAGCCTGATAAATAAATCTTTGCATACTTCGTTGTCGGTTCCGTAGACAATTCCTGTGTCGGAATTTTCACTCATAAGAAGCATTCCCAAGAGACAGGCATCCGACTTTTTTCTTCCAGATACCGACTCAGCCGCTTCGGATTTCACTTTATATACAAATGACTCTGTTGATTTTATTTTCATGTCTTTTGCTCTAAGCTCCGATGCTCCACCCTGACGCTCAGCTTGTCCGCTGACAGAGCGTCTGACATTCTTCTTGCGAAGCTGACCGAACGGTGTCTGCCGCCCGTACAGCCAAACGCTATAACGAGTCGGGACCTTCCCTCTTTTTCATACATGGGAATCATAAAGCTTACAAGGTCGTATATTTTCTTGAAGACCTCATTTGATTCCGAAAAACTCATAACATAGTTATATACTTCATCGTCCAGTCCACACTTGTTTTTAAGCTCGGGAACATAGAACGGGTTCGGAAGGCATCTTACATCGAACACGAGGTCTGCGTCCTTTGGTATTCCGTACTTGAAGCCGAAGGAGATGACGCTTATCGCCATTCTTGCACCTTTGTCGGTGAAGAACTCCGCCATTTTGGCACGGAAATCCGCCATTTTGAAATCTGTCGTGTCGATATAAAAATCGGACATCTCCTTGGCTCTCTCAGTCTCTTCACGCTCAAGGGAAATCGCCTTATACAGATTTCCGAAAGCTTCATCATCAAGAGGATGCTTACGACGGGTTTCCTTGTATCTCTTTACTAAAGTATCATCATCGGAGTCAAGATACAAAACCGAAAGCTCGACGTCGGGAGCTCTCAAGGCGTTGACACAGTCCTCGAACTTCGAGAAAAGCTCTCCCGAGCGGATATCAACAGAGATTGCGACCTTGGTTATCAGTTTATCCGAGCCGATTATAAATCTTGCGAAGCTTAGAAGCATTTCGGGAGGCATATTGTCGATGCAGTAATAGCCGATGTCTTCAAGATAGTTGATAGCACTCGACTTTCCTGCTCCCGACATCCCCGTCACGATAATGATTTTCATATTCTTCCTCCCAGATTAAAGCCTATTCTTCTATAAGCTTGACTTCGCATTCGAGTTTATATCCGGTTTTCTGCGAAACCGTTTTCTTAATGCGCGAAATCAGTTTCATCACATCTGCGGCTGTTGCGTCGCCTGTGTTTATGACGAAGTTTGCATGCTTGTCGGAGACCTTTGCGCCGCCGACAGAGTAGCCTTTTAATCCGCTCTCTTCGATTACAAGTCCGGCATATGTGCCCTCGGGACGCTTGAAGGTAGAACCTGCACTCGGGTATTCTAGAGGTTGGCGGGATTTGCGCCTTGCAATCAGTTCATCCATCCGTGCTTTGATTACGTCTTTATCGCCGGTTGAAAGCCTGAATTTTGCGGAAACGATTATTTCATTAGAAAGAGTGAAACGAGAGCTTCTGTAACCAAAATCAAGATTATCGCTACTGTAGGTTACAATTTCTCCTGACTGATTTATACATGTAACCTCCGCCACGACATCCTTCATCTCTCCGCCATAGGCTCCGGCGTTCATGAAGACCGCTCCGCCGACCGTTCCGGGAATTCCGTAAGCAAATTCAAGTCCCGTAAGCGAAGAATCGAGTGCTGTCTTGCAGACTCTCGCGAGCGAAGCTCCGGCGTAAGCAGTGATATATTCGCCATCTACGGTTACCTCAGATATATCAGGACCAAGGACAAATATCGCTCCCCGGTAGCCGTTATCGGAAAATAATACGTTTGAGCCGTTTCCGAGAATCATATATCTGTCCGCTACCGAAATAAGTTCTTTAAGAGAATCTATGCTGTTCGGGAAAATCATTATATCGCAAGGTCCGCCGATTTTGAAAGATGTGTGCTCTTTTAAGGGCTCGTTAATCAGGAACTTACAGCCGTATTTCAGAGATATTTCTTGCAGAGTTTCAACTCTTGCTTCTATGCTTTCTGGCATTACTTTGTCACCGTTTCAATGTTATTACTATAGTTCAAGCTGTGGGTGCTTCTTAAGAATCCACTCTTTTACCTTTTCCCAGTCGCTGTTTAAGATGAGCTTTTCGGGGAAATCGACTTCCTCAAGAACTTTCTCAACTGTCGAAGTCTTTCCGACCGCATCCCAGAAATGGGCGTCTGTATCGACTACTATCGGGATTTCGTACTTCTTGCAGAGCTGGAGTATCGGAACCGAGTTCTTGAGTGAGCCCTTCTTACGCATGAGAGAGCTTTCGTTTATCTCAACGAGCTTTTCATACTCCTTGAAGACTTTCAGGACCCTCTCGTGCTCGAACGGGAAGAAGTCGGTTGTCGGGTGCCCGATAACGTCAATATACGGGTTCTGACAGAGCTTGATGTAGCCGTCGGAAACGACTTTAGGGTCATCCGAAAGCTCTTCAAAAGTGTACTTATGATATGACGCGACCACCCACTCCATCTTTTGAAGAAGGTCCTCGTGCATGTCGACATCACCGTTATAGTTATATATGTTTACCTCTGCACCTTTAAGAACGGTGACGCCGAAAACGGTTCTCGGGAGAACTCTCATATTGGTGAAGTGCCATTCGTGAGCGGTGTCGGGCATCACACCATAGTGGTCGGTCATGGCAACGGCTTTTAAACCGATGTCAGCCGCCGCACGGCAGTTTTCGGTGATGGTTGAATAAGCATGGTCGGAAGCTATTGTGTGCGTGTGAAGGTCAGCTTGGATAAGCATCAGAAATCCTCCCACTTGGAAACAGTCTCTGTTCCTTCCATCTCAAGACCGAGGTTATTGAGGAGCTCCTGAGCGGCGTTATAGCCCATCTTCTTCTGACGGTTGTTCATTGCGGCAACCTCGAGTATTACTGCGAGGTTACGTCCGGGCTTGACCGGAATTGTGATACATGGGATATTAACCCCCAAGATGTCCATGCTCTCGGAATCGACGCCCATTCTGTCATAAACCTTGTCGGGGTCCCAGATTTCGAGCTTGACGACCAAATCTATCTTCTCGGTCATCTTGACGGCACCCATACCGAAAAGTCTTCTTGCGTTGACTATTCCGATGCCTCTGAGCTCGATGAAGTGGCGGATATTATCGGGAGAGGAGCCGACCAAAGAGATTGCCGAAACCTTCTTGATTTCAACAGCGTCGTCAGCGACGAGTCTGTGTCCTCTCTTGACAAGCTCGATTGCGGTTTCGGATTTACCGACGCCACTCTCACCGACGATAAGAACACCTTCGCCGTAGATTTCAATCAGAACTCCGTGGCGGGTGATTCTCTGACCGAGCTGGGTATTCAGATATGCTATTCCTCGGGAAATTACTTCCGAAGTGTCAAGCTCGGATGAAAGAACCGGAACGCCATATTCGGTTGCGGCATCCATCATTTCGGGGAAGGGTTCATGCCCTCTTGAAATTATGAGTGCCGGGAATTTGTACGAAAACAGCGTCATAAGGACTTTTTTTCTTTCGTCGGAAGAAAGTCCCTGAAGGTATGCGAACTCGGTGTTTCCGCAAATCTGAATCTTCTCGTTGTTGAAATAGGCATAGAAGCCGGTGAGCTGTAATCCCGGGCGGTTGATGTCGTTGTTTGAGATGAGAATTTTGGATAAATCCTTCGGTGTGTAGACCGTTTTTAAGTTTACTTCCTTCGCAAACTGTGCGAGTGAAACTGTATACTTTTCTGCCATTGAGTACTCCTTTCCATGTGAACGTCAGTCTAATTTTATCTCGCCGTCCTCAAGCATGTTCTGAACGGCAATAAGTATTCCTGCCTTACCTGTTGGATATGTTAATGCGCCTTGAAGCCATGCGGCGTAAGGTTCTCTTATTGGGGCATCTGCCGAAAACTCGATTGACGCACCCATTGTGAAGGCTCCCGCCGCCATTATTACCGGACTTTCATAGCCAGGGGTGTCAATAGCCTCAGGGATGAGATAGCTGTCTACCGGTGCGCCCTTCTGTATGCCTTTTATGAATGATGTAAGTGTTTTCTCGTTTTTAAGCAGTATTGATGCGATTATATCCGCTCTCGGCTCGCCTTGTTTCGGAAGGGACTCATAGCCTAAAAGTCCCAGAAGTGCACAGGCAAACTCGGAAGTCTTGACTGCCGCCGCAGTTACCTCTGGCGCCAGGAAGAAGCCCTGATACATTTCTCTGTTCTGGTGGAGGCTTGCTCCGACCTCTTTGCCCATGCCGACAACCGTCAGACGGTAGGCACACTTTTCGACCAGGTCTTTTCTTCCCGCAATATATCCGCCGGTTGAAGCGATTCCTCCGCCGGGATTTTTGATAAGAGATCCCATTATGAGGTCGGCTCCGACCTCGGTCGGTTCCTTTGTGTCTACAAACTCGCCATAGCAGTTATCGACCATGATTATGGCGTTCGGATTGCCTTTTTTGACAGCCTGAATCATCTTTTCGATATCGGCGATTGTATAAGAGGGTCTTGTCGAATAGCCTCTTGAGCGCTGGATATAGGCGACTGTGGTGGTCTTGACTCTTTCGGTAATTGCATCTAAGTCCGGCATGCCGTTCTCAAGGAGCTCGATTTCCTCGTACTGAATTCCATAGTCCATAAGGGAGCCGTTACCCTTTTCACCACGCTTGCCGATGACCTCTTCGAGCGTGTCATAAGGGGCTCCACAGAGCATAAGAAGCTTGTCTCCGGGTCTTAAGACTCCGAAAAGTGCGGTTGAAAGAGCATGAGTGCCGTTCACAATAGTATGACGGACGAGCGCGTCCTCACAGCCAAAAGCTGTTGCATAGACTTTATCGAGAGTGTCTCTTCCGACATCGTCGTAGCCGTAGCCGGTTGTGCCGTGGAGACAGGTCTCGCTGACGTTATTTTTAATAAATGCCGAAAGCACTTTCATACCGTTGTATTCGGCGATTTCGTCGATGCGTTTGAACGCCTCCGAACACTGAGCCTCAGCTTCATCAGCAAGCTTCAGAATTCTTTCGTCAATGTTAAATAAGTTCTTCATAATCTTTTCTTTCCTTTAGTTTCAGTATATAATCCTCGCCGAGCTCTGTGCAGCCAAGGCGAAGGTAAAAATCTTTCATGGATTCGTCCGACGCAAGGTAGCAGTCTGTTCCCTCTTTTTTCAGCTCCTGTGAGACAAGCTTTATAAGGGTTGAGGCATAGCCCTTTCCCCTGTCTTTCTCGGGAGTGGCGATATCAGCCAGATATGCCCTGCCGTAGCTCTGGCACTTGACTGTGAGAACTGACAATTTATAGCCATAGATGCGGACTATTCCCCGATTCACACGTCTTACCGTGTCTGTGAGCCACAAACCGTAGTTTGCGTCCTGTCCCGAAAAAGCCGTTTCGAAAACAGACTCATAGGGAAGTTCACGCAAAAGCTCTTTATCTTCCAATGCTTCTTCAGAAGCTGGCACGGAGAAGAAATATCTCTTTTCCTTGCGATATTCGCTCAATCCACGCTTCGGAATCAGGACTTCCGGCATTTCAACGAACATCGGATACTTGAAGCGGATGAACTCAGCGGTTTCCCTTATACAGCCGGAAGAGCTATGGGCATCATCGAGTAAATCAACTGTCAAGGAGCTGTTCATAGAGGCGAAGATTCCGACACGCTTGTTGCCCTTCAAAAGCTCATAGAACTCGCAGAAATCGAACTCGGTGCCGTAGGCGAGAATATGTGAGAGAATAATTCTTGAATAGTGAGAATCCCGAAGAAGTAGCTTTGCGTTGTCAAAGCTGTCTATTCGTCTAATCATTACTTGAGTCCGCTCACTATCGACTTGTAGTGCCTGCCCCTGACCTCGAAGTTCGGATACATGTCGAACGAAGCACATGCCGGAGAAAGCGTTACAATATCGCCCGGCTCGGCGCTCTTTCTCGCAAGCTCAACCGCTTCTTCCATCCCCGAAGCATGAAGAATCGTCAGCTCATCGGGATTATAGAACGGTGTGTCGGTTACGGCTTTTTCAATCTTCGGTGCGGTCTGACCCATGAGAATCAGGGTCTTGACATACTTGTTGACCGGTTCGGCAAGAGGTTCGAAAGGAATCTTCTTGTCGTAACCGCCGGCGATTACTATTATCTTTGTTCCGAACGCCTTGAGACCTGCTATGACTCTCGTCGGACTGGAAGCAATCGAGTCGTTATAATATTTAACGCCGTCGAGCTCTCGGACAAATTCGATTCTGTGCTCGACTCCGCCGAAATGGCGTGCAACACGGCAGATGGAATCTATCGAAACATCTCCCCAGACGGCGCTGATTGCCGCCAGATAGTTCTCGATATTGTGCTCGCCCGGAAGCTTGATTCTCTCTGCAGGAATAATCTTGACGGTTTTTCTGCCGTCGCAGTAGCAGAGAACTCTGTCGGAATTCAAATACGCTCCGACCTTAACAGGAGAAAGCCTTGAAAAGCCGACCAAATTTCCTCTTACTCGCTCACCGAGCTTGACGGTCTCGGCATTGTCCTGATTCAGAACAGCCTTTGAGAATGCGCTCTGGTGGTCAAGAATATTGCACTTGGCAGAGATATACTCCTCCATCGTGCCGTGAACGTCGAGATGGTTCGGAGATATATTCGTTATGACTGCGACATCGGGAGACTCGCGCATCGAGATGAGCTGGAAGCTTGAAAGCTCAACAACCGCAAAATCAGTCTCGGATATGCTCTCGATTCTTGGTAGGAGTGCCTTTCCGATATTTCCTCCAAGCCAGACCTTATAGCCTTCGGCTTTCAAAAATTCGGATATAAGCGTCGTTGTGGTGGTTTTGCCATCAGAGCCGGTGACAGCATATATCTTGCAGGGGCAAAGCTCAAAGAAGGATTCCATCTCACTTGTGATTATGACTCCTGCTTGACGGGCTTCAACGAGCTTCGGATTGTTATAGTACATTCCCGGGGTGCGGTATACTACATCATAGTCGGTGAGGCTGTCGAGATAGCTCTCGCCCAGGACAAATTTTACACCCTTTTCTGAGAACTCGCTGTAGAGCTCGGGGTCGTATTGTTCTTTTGTCTTCCTGTCCAGAACGGTTACGTCAATGCCTTTGGACAGGAACAGCCTTATGAGCTCGGTGTGGCTCACGCCTGTGCCGATAAAGGCAACCTTCATATCTTTAAGAGAATCAAAAAATCTCTGTGTCTTGTTCATATATTCACGCCTTTCGATTTTTCGTTTGCTAAGGCTGAACACACAGTATGTCACTATACATTTTCAGCCTATAACATTATATAACATTTCCCTACGCAATTCAATGCCTAATTTTGCGAGAGTGGGAAGATTTTTTTTGAATTTCGGGAGGCAATCAAAGTTCACTGCGACAAAAGGATAAAAAAATCCTATCAAAATATCGCGAATATTTATAATTTTATTATTGTAAAAGGGCTGAATTTGCTATATAATAAAAAGTGGCATTATGGGGTATCATGCTGCCGAAAAAATTGTTTAAAACAAGGAGACAAAGATTGTAATTGAAAAATACTATCATCAGCATACGAAATGCTGTTGTCGAGTATGACGGGATTCAGGTGCTCAAAAGCATCAACCTCGACATAGTGGACAAGCAGTTCGTAACACTCTTGGGTCCGTCGGGATGTGGAAAGACCACTACGCTTCGGATCATCGGTGGCTTTGCCGAAATGGCAAGCGGTGAGCTATTTTTTAACGGCGTGAAGATTAACAACCTCCCACCCCACAAGCGTGAGGTCAACACTGTCTTCCAGAAGTACGCGCTTTTCCCCCATTTGAATATCTACGACAACATTGCTTTCGGTCTCAGGATTCAGAAGCTTCCCGAGAAAGAAATTGCAACCCGTGTCGGAGAGATGCTTGAGCTTGTAAACATGCAAGGCTTTGAGAAACGCTCGGTTAATTCTCTTTCCGGCGGACAACAGCAAAGAATTGCCATTGCCAGAGCTCTCGTCAATCGCCCGAAGGTTTTACTGCTTGATGAACCGCTGGGCGCATTGGATCTTAAGCTCCGAAAGGAAATGCAGATAGAGCTTAAGAGAATGCAGCGTGATCTTGAGATTACGTTTATCTATGTCACACATGACCAGGAGGAAGCCCTGACCATGTCCGACACGGTAGTCGTAATGAGAGACGGCTCCATTCAGCAGATAGGCACTCCGCAGGACATTTATAACGAGCCTGCTAATGCCTTTGTTGCCGACTTTATCGGCGAGTCAAACATCATAGACGGAATAATGAGACGCGACTTTCTGGTCGAGTTTGCCGGCAAAGAATTCTCCTGCGTTGATCAGGGATTCGCCCCGGACGAGCTTGTTGACGTTGTCATAAGACCGGAAGACATCAAGGTTGTTCCGCAGTATCAGGGAGCTATTGTCGGAGTAGTGGAAAGCTGTATATTCAAAGGCGTTCACTACGAAATCGGCGTCGATGCTCTCGGCTACAAATGGAAAATACACTCCACTCAGAGCGAGGAGGCAGGAGCGATTATCGGCATGAATGTTACTCCGATGGACATACATATCATGCACAAGTCGGAGGTTTAAACCGATGAAGGTATCTAAGGTTTTCGCTGTACCATACGCTGTATGGGTTCTGATTTTCACGATAATTCCTTTAGGACTTGTAATCGGATTCGCTCTTACCGATTCTGACGGAAGCTTTACGCTTCAAAACCTGTTCGATATGTCGGACTATATGGCGGTGCTCTTCCGCTCAATACTGTTTGCCATCATCGCAACGGTTATCTGTCTTATATTGGCTTTTCCCGCGGCATATATCATCTCGCGTGCAAAGTCATTCAACCAATCCTCGCTAATAGTTCTAATAATGGTCCCTATGTGGACAAACTTCATCCTGAGAACCTACGCATGGATGACGCTTCTTGAGTCAAACGGTCTTATAAACAAATTTCTGGGGCTGTTTGGAATCGGTCCTCTGAACCTTATCAATAACGGTGGCGCCGTTATTCTCGGTATGGTATATAATTATCTGCCGTTCATGATTCTGCCGCTCTATTCGGTAATGGTCAAGATTGATCCAAGCGTTATCGAAGCCGCAAAGGACTTGGGAGCCAATAACTTCAATCTCGTAAGAAGAGTCATTCTTCCCCTGTCGATGCCCGGTATAAATTCAGGCATTATAGCAGTTTTCATTCCGAGCGTTTCGACCTTCGTCATTTCAAGAATGCTCGGTGGCGGAACAAGCGACCTTATCGGCGACATAATCGAATCGCAGTTCCTGGGAACATCATATAATCCTCACCTCGGTTCGGCTATGGCACTGGTTCTTATGATAGTCGTAATATTCCTGATGAGCCTGTTCAATCAGTTCGGCACGGAAGAGGAGGTTATGCCATGAGAAAGCTATCCTCCAAGCTCTACATGTACGCTCTGTATCTGTTTCTGTATCTCCCTATTCTCGTTCTGATTGTATTCTCGTTCAATGCGTCTAAATCCCGCTCCAACTGGACAGGCTTTACCCTTGACTGGTACATCAAGCTCTTCCACAACGAGACTATAATGACTTCACTGAGAAACACCGTTATAGTTGCTCTTGCGGCATCAATATTTGCCACAATCCTGGGCACTACCGCCGCTCTCGGAATCAACAGCATGAAAAAGCGCTCCAAGACCGTTTTCATGAACCTGACATATATACCCGTTGTCAGTCCTGAGATAATCATGGGCGTGTCTCTGATGCTTCTTTTCCAGATTTTCAGAACCTCGTTCGGTTTCCAATTCGGATTTGCTTCGCTTATCTTAGCGCATATTTCTTTTGACGTTCCGTATGTCATATACAGCGTGCTCCCGAAACTCAGAGGAATGAACCCGAGCCTTGTTGAAGCCGCTCAGGACCTTGGATGCAATCAGAGGCAAGCGTTCTTCAAGGTAGTAATCCCCGAGATTATGCCCGGCATCTTCACCGGATTCCTGATGAGTGTCACTTATTCGATTGATGACTTCGTCGTAAGCTACTTTACTTCGGGCACGAACGTGCAGACGCTTTCTATCACGATTGAGTCGATGACAAGGCTTAAGGTCTCACCCGAGATTAACGCTCTGTCGGCGATTATCTTCCTCGTAATCTGTGTCATTCTCATAACCAAAAACATACTCGACAACCGCAAACTGAGGCGTGAGCAGGAGCAATTCCGCGCCGCTCAGAGGAAGGAGAGCATGATATGAGAAAACTTATTGCTGTCCTTATGTCGTTTCTCATCCTTGTGTTTTCCCTTTGCGGATGCTCTTCAGGGAACGCCTACGGTGCATATTCCGAGCTTGACGAGGAGCTTCTTTCCGACTACGACTATACCCGTTTCATGGGACAGGACATTATACTCAATGTCGCAAACTGGGGCGAGTATATGTGCCTTAACGAATCGGACATGCTCGACGTAAACGAAGCTTTCGAAGCTCTCACTGGAATCGAAGTGAACTATACGACGTTTGCAAGCAACGAAACGCTTTACTCGAAGATTCAGTCCGGCAGTGCAGAGTATGACATCATCATTCCGAGCGACTACATGATTTCGAAGATGATAGACGAGGGACTTATCCAGAAGCTTGACTTCGACAATATCCCGAATATTGCTAACATCATGGACATGTACTTATATCCCGAATACGACCCGACGAACGAGTACTCGGTTCCCTATCTTTGGGGAATGGTTGTTATCATCTACAATACGACTATGGTCGATGAGGAGATAACCTCGTGGGCTTCGCTCTGGGATGAGAAATACGCGGGAAATATCCTGATGTTCAATAACCCTCGTGATGCCTTTGGTATTGCATTGACATACTTAGGCTACTCCCAGAATACCGAGGACGAGTTTGAGCTCGAGGAAGCGGCACTTCTTCTGAAAGAACAGAAGTCGATAGTTCAGGCGTATGTAATGGACGAGATTTTTGACAAGATGGAAGGCGGTTCCGCAGCAATTGCTCCCTATTATGCCGGCGATGCCGTCACTATGATAGCTGAGAATGAGGACCTCACATACTGTATTCCTGTTGAAGGGACAAACCAGTTTTTTGACGCCATCTGTATCCCGACCACCGCTCAGAACAAAGAAGCGGCGGAGATGTATATAAACTTCCTCTGCGAAGCTGAGGTTGCCCTTGCAAACTGCGAATATACCGGCTATTCAACCCCGAATCAGGCGGCGTATGAGCTTCTTGACGATGAGGTAAAGAATAATCCTCTGCAATATCCATCGGATGAATATCTCACAGAGCATACGGAAGTCTTTGTCAATCTCTCTGACGAGACAAACGAACTTATGCAGACCCTTTGGAATCAGCTCAAGATTGACGGAACCAATCCTTGGCTCGTTCCCATTTTCCTTATTGCCATGCTGGCGGCTACGGTATTCGTGAACGTCCGGCGGGCAAGAAAAAAGCACTCCGATCACCTGTAGGAATCTATCTTTTATAGATTTAGAATATAGCATATTCGGCACACTATTATTCAAAATACAATATGGAGGCATGATTCAATGACAATGTTAAAAAAGACCTCGCAAATCTTCAACCCCGAGCTGAGTGTAGCTCCACTCGGCATCATAGCGATGGACAACGCCAAAGAGCTCGGTGAGAAGATTAACGACTATCTCGTGACGTGGGCAAGACAAGCAGGAAGGGATGTTGATACCTTCCTCATCCCCGCTAGTTGCCCGAGATTCCAATCGGGAGATGCCAAAGGTTTCATCTACGAGACAGTCAGAGGCTATGACCTTTTCTTCGTATGCGATGTAGGAAACTACTCCTGTACATACCCGTACTTCGGCTATGAAAATCGCAAATCTCCCGACGACCATTTTCAGGATTTAAAAAGATTGATTCAAGCCGCAGGAGGAAAGGCGCACAGAGTCAATGTAATCATGCCCCTTCTCTACGGTGGCAGACAGCACAGACGTAACGGCAGAGAATCTCTTGATGCTGCAGTCATGCTTCAGGAGCTCCAGAACATCGGAGTTGAGAATGTTCTCACATTCGATGCTCACGACCCGAGAGTTATGAACGCTGTCCCGCTTATGGGATTCGATAACATAGTACCTTCTTATCAGGCTTTAAAAGCCCTCTTCAAGGCGTTCCCCGACCTGATTATAGATAAAGAGCATTTCATGATTGTATCACCCGACGAAGGCGGAATGAATCGGAATATGCACTATTCGTCAGAGCTTCAGGTAACACTCGGAATGTTCTATAAGAGAAGAGACGTAAGTCAGGTTATCGACGGCGTCAACAAGATTGAGGCTCACGAATATCTCGGAAACGATGTTACCGGAATGGATATCTTCATTGCGGACGACATTATCTCCTCCGGAAATTCGATGATTGAAGTCGCCTATGATCTCAAGAAGAGACATGCAAAGAGAATCTTCACCTATGCCACTTACTGCATCTTCACAAAGGGCTACGACGAAATGGACAAGGCTTATGAGGACGGTATTATCGACGGCGTATTCGGAACGAACCTGACATATGCTCCCAAGGAACTGCTTGAGAGAGAATGGTATCATGTCGTCGACTGCTCGAAGTATGTTTCCTACTTCATTACAGCTCTTAACCACGACATGTCGGTAAGCTCGATTATCGACCCGCATGAGAAGATTCAGACACTTATCAAGGAGCATAGAGCAAAATAATCCGGCATAAAGTATCTTGGATATATTTGAGAAAGGATGACCCCCAATGCTTAAAGAATTCAATATAGGCGAGCTCACTTTCAACCCGTTTGAGAGAATCGGCAACGACTGGTGCCTCATCTCGGCGGGAACTGAAGACAGCTTCAACGCTATGACAGCCTCATGGGGCGGAGTCGGTATTCTCTGGGGCAAAGAGGTTGCGACCTGCTATATAAGACCTCAGAGATACACAAAGCAGTTTGTCGACGGCAGCGACTGCTTCACCCTCACCTTCTTCCCCGACGGCTACAAGAAGGCTCTCGGGCTCTGCGGAAGAGTTTCGGGAAGAGACCACGACAAGCCGAAGGAAGCGGGTCTCACTCCCCTGTTTACAGACGGAACGGTCACTTTTGAGGAGGCAAACCTTGTCCTCGTTTGCAGAAAGCTCTATGCACAGAAGCTAACAGAGGATTCGTTTGTCGATAAGACAGTGTTTGAGCGGAACTATCCCGAGAATGACCTTCACACAATGTACATCGGCGAGATAGTCAAGGCTTACAAGGCGGACTGAAACTCATTCTAAAACAAGACTCCCTTTCATAAACTCATCTTAGGACGAGTTTCGGAAGGGAGTTTTATCATGCAGGAAAATAATTTTGGCGGTCTGAGTGAACAGGACGCCGAAAAGAGATTGAAAGAATTCGGCTACAACCGCCTTAAGTCTAAGAGTAAAAAGAACCCCATCGGAATATTCTTGTCGCAATTCAAGGACATCATGGTTATGGTGCTTCTGGGTGCGACGGTTATATCTGTCGCCATGGGCGAAATATACGATGCGGTGACGATAATTCTTATTGTTCTGATGAATGCGATACTTGGATTCATTCAGGAATACAGGACAGAGAAAACAATGGAGGCTCTCGAGAAGCTGACTGCTCCGACTGCGAGAGTGATTCGGGATGGAAAAGAAAAAGTCATAGACGCTTCGCTGATAGTCCCAAATGACGTTATTCTTATAGAAGCCGGAGACCAAGTGCCATGCGACGCGAAAATACTCAGCTCAAACGGGCTCTGGTGCAATGAATCAATACTCACCGGCGAATCGGAGGCAGTAAGGAAAAACGATTCAGAAAGCCAAGTCTTCATGGGAAGCTCGGTTACAAGAGGCAACGCCGCTATCGTCTGCGAAAGTACAGGCATGAACACAAAAATGGGACAGGTTTCTTCGCTAATAGACGAAGCGGGAAATCAGGAAACACCGCTCCAAAGAAAGCTCAGTTCCCTCGGAAAGACACTTTGCATTATGTGCGCCGCAGTTTGCGTGCTTGTGGTTGTAGCGGGAATATGGCGGGGCGAGCCTATTTTCGACATGCTTATGACAGGCATCACAATAGCAATCGCCGCTATTCCCGAGGGGCTTCCGGCAACGGTTACTATTGCGCTTGCCCTATCCGTCCGTCGGATGATGAAGAGAAATGCTCTTGTGAGAAGGCTACACTCGGTCGAAACTCTGAGTTGCGCAAATGTCATATGCACGGATAAAACGGGAACCATCACCGAAAATAAAATGAGCGTCACGAAAATAAGAACCGCTGACAAGGAATATGCAATTACAGGTGATTTAAAGCCAGATAAAGCTTTGAGTGAGCTCCTCAAGTGTGCCGTTCTCTGCAACAATGCCGTCCTGAGCGAAAATGACGGTATCGGTGACCCCACGGAGATAGCTCTTCTTGTCGCCGCCAAGAAGCTTGGCGTAAACAAAGACGGTTTCACAAGGCTTTCCGAGATACCCTTTGACAGCGAATCAAAGAAAATGAGCGTCACTGTCTCGGATAATCACGACATGAGAACATACACAAAAGGTGCACCGGATGTGATACTCAAATCCTGTCGGATGATTTATACCGGATCGGGTGTTGAGTCGCTGACAAGCGAAAAAAGAAGAGAATTATATCAGACAGTTGACGATTACGCCGCAAGTGCACTTCGTGTCATGGCGTTCGCATTTACAGATAAGAAAACCGGCTATGAGGTGTTCTTGGGGCTCACCGGTATGCTCGACGCTCCGAGAACGGAGGCTAAAGCGTCTGTAAGCGAACTCAGAAAAGCCGGAATCCGAACGGTTATGATTACAGGCGATCACAAGCTGACTGCCGAAGCGGTTGCGAAAGAGGTCGGAATACTCAGGCGTGGGGATTTGGTTATATCAAAAGACGAGCTTGACGGAATGACAGACAAGGAGCTCGACAGGATAATCTCTAAAGCCGCCGTATTTGCAAGAGTCGACCCGAGTGATAAACTTCGAATCGTGCAATCGCTCAAAAGAAAAGGCAACATCGTTGCTATGACGGGCGACGGAGTGAACGATGCTCCCGCCGTCAAGGAAGCCGACATCGGAATCGCAATCGGGCAGAACGGCTCGGAGGCTTGCAAACAGGCAGCTGACATGATTCTCCTTGACGACAACCTCTCGACCATCTGCGAAGCAGTCAGACAAGGCAGAACTGTCTATATGAACATCCGAAAGTTTGTGAGATATCTGATTTCCTGCAACATCGGTGAGGTTATGGTTATGTTTCTGTCAATAGTTCTGAGGCTACCGGTGGTTCTGCTTCCGACGCAGATACTTCTTGTAAATCTCGTGACCGACGGGCTTCCGGCGATGGCACTGAGCCTTGAGAAGAGCGAAAAAGAAATCCTTCGGATGAAGCCGCCCGAATTTTCGGGAAGCTTTTTCAGCGGAGGACTCTTAGGAAAGATTTCAGTCAGGGGCATTCTCATCGGGCTTTGCACTCTCGGATGCTTTGCGTATTCGCTTTATTCTGGATGTACACTGGAAACCGCAAGAACCTGTGCTCTGGTGACACTGATTGCAAGCCAGCTTATACATGTTTTTGAGTGCAGAAGCGAGAAAAAATCTGTATTCCGGATGAATCCGTTTGAGAATCCGGCTCTGATTTTATCCGTGCTTGCCTCCGCCGGTGTTACGGCTCTGTGCATATATGTACCGTTTTTGTCAGTTGCGATGGAGACGACACCTTTGATACTGCCGGAAATGGCTTGGTCGCTCATATTTGCGGCAGCTGTGCCGATTGCCTCGGGACTACTTAGGTTAATTACAAACCGCGAATAAACAATAAAACCGCTTCCCTGCCCTGTAGGAAAGCGGTTTTGTATTACGGTGCAAAGCTCTTCATCACTTCGAGCGCCGCCTTGATTCCATCCACTGCGGCGGACATGATTCCTCCGGCGTAACCGGGCCCCTCGCCGCAGGGAATCAGGTTTTCTGTTCCCAAGGCGCGCATATTCCCACCTCTCGGGATACGGATCGGCGATGATGTCCTCGTCTCGGGAGCAGCGAGGATGGCTCCCACATCGCCGAAGCAGTCCATTTCGGTAGCGAACTTAGAAAGCCCTTCTTTCATCATCTCGGTTATAAACGTCGGGAAAAGCTTGTTTAAATCTCTGTCCGCTACGCCCGGCTTATAGCTCGGCACTACGGAACGACTTGTGGGAATGCCCAAGAAATCCCCAACTGTCATTGCAGGGGCACGGCTGTCGCCGCTCAGAAGATACGCTTTCTTCTCAATATCGGAAGCAAATTTCAGACCATCAAGCGCACCATGCCCAAAATCGTCAGGAGTTACAGAGACCACAACGGCGGCGTTAGCATTTTCCCCATCACGGCTGTACATGCTCATGCCGTTGGTGACTATGGTCCCCTTTTCACTCGCTGAGGCAACGACCATACCGCCCGGGCACATACAGAAGGTATAACAAGCTCTGCCGTCAGGTCTTCTGTGAGAGAGCTGATATTCGCCCTTTGGAAGAAGAGGGCTTCCGGCATAGTCGCCATAAAGGCTTTTATCTACGCTTTTCTGCGTATGTTCGATTCTTGCGCCAACGGAAAAAGGCTTCGGTTCGAGCTTGATGCCGTTCTGCAAAAGCATCTCAAAAGTATCTCTTGCGGAATGACCTATTGCCAGAATCAATGCACTTGTTTCTATATCACCCGATGGCGTCAAAACCTTGGCTATCCGCTCACCGTCAAATTCAATTCCTGTAAGCTCGCTGTGAAGCCGGACTTCGCCGCCGTTTTCGATTATTCTCCTGCGTATATTCTTTACTATGTCCCGAAGATTATCGGTTCCGAGGTGAGGCTTGGCGATTCTGAGTATACTTTCAGGTGCACCGAAATCGACGAATTTTTGCAGGACATATCGGCAAAGCGGGTCGTTGATTCGGGTTGTGAGCTTGCCGTCTGAAAAGGTTCCGGCTCCGCCTTCGCCGAACTGGACATTGGTGCTCTCGTCAAGCTCTCCGCCCGACCAGTATTCGGTGATTTTCTCAACTCGCTCATCGACCGAACCGCCTCGCTCGAGAACTATCGGCTTATAGCCGTATTCCGAAAGAATCAGCCCGGCAAACATTCCGGCGGGTCCGAAGCCGGCAATCACTACACGACCGTCGCTTTTTCTGTTCGAAATCGTCGGAGACAGTTCGAGCTCTTCAAAATACTTTACGTTCTGTCTCTTTGACAGCTCACGCTCGAGCTTTTCGGAATCAAGAGTCAGAAGCACAGAACTGACAAGGCGGATTCCGTCGCGGGTTCTTTCACGCTTTCTTGCATCGAGCGACGTTTTGTATATCGATGCCGAGAGTACATGGCGCTTACCTACGCCGATTTCCTTCAGTGAAGACGCAATTATTTCCGCTTCGCCTACGTCAATGGGTGTCTTTATATTCATAACTATAATCGGCATAGCGTTCACCTTCCCTAATTTTATGCTCAAAAAATCGGGGCAAAATCAGCTTTCGCCCCGATAATCTTTTTTGAATTACTCTTCGGATTCCGTTTCCTCTTCCGTCGTCTCAACCGTTTCGATACTTACATATACTCGATAGGTTCCGTAGCTCCAGACGTTATCGTATCCCGGAACATAGATTGTAAGATCCATGATAGTATAGCTCGAATTAGTGTTGGCATAGTCGAGCATGTCTATCTCGGCGACAACATCGGATGAGCTTATCTGCTCAAGAACATCCTCGGGTCCGACCAGAATTACGTTCTGAATCTGAGCCTGCTCGACGGTTACCACTTTATCGTCCGTGCTGTTCAGGAAATAAATCTGAGAGTTGCTTATCGTCACAACCTTCTCGGCATAGCCCTCGAGGTCGAAGGTTACCGTCGCGGTATCTATTCCGGAAATATTCTCATAGTAGCTCTTATTTTCAATCGTTTTCGTAACCACGCTTCCGACGGTTATCTCGTTGATGGGAATGTAGCCGATAAGTATGGAATCCATACTGCTGAGGCTTGCATTCTGAGAACGAACCGAGATGCTTGAGGGACTTATACTGTAAGCTACGGACGAAGTGTCAAACGAATCCACGGATGACGTCAACGTAACATACAGAGGAAGTGTCTTTATAAGGTATACCGGAACCGTGACCTCGAAGCTCTCATTATCAGCGGTTATATCTTCATTCTCAAATACCTCGTTTCCGCTGTAGAAGACCACGGAATTGAGGTTTGATGTCATTGAAGACTGAATAATTGCGGCGTTGTCAATCTTAACAGAGACGGACGTTATCTGGTTGATATAGTCCTGCGGACCGTAGAGCTCAATGGTTGACGGAGAAATAGTAATCTCTTCTTCGTCAATAATATAGCCGTCCGAAGTGGAAAGGTTCGAAACATCCGCAACGAGAGTCCCATCCTCAACCGAGAAGGTCTTTGTTACCATATAGTCGAAGTCTACCTTGACGGTCGCCGGCTCAATTTGTTCAACCTCAATGGTATCACCGTTCGAACTTGTTACGACGAGCGAAATATCATAAGAACCGGTGGTTCTTACTGCATCCACGTTTATTCCGACATGAATATCGTCCGCTGTGTAATCGCCGATAAGATATCTCTCACCGGAAATTACGACGTTGACGGTATCAACCGACGTTTTCATGACCGAAATTCCGGCAACGTCCGCATAAGAACCGTCCAAAGAGAAATCTATCGGGACATCCTTGAGAGTGACAGTTGTCTCGGGAAAGACGGTAAGCGACATAATAATCCAAATAACGAATGCCAGAACTACGGAAAAGAGCATCAGGTAGAAGTTGCCGCTCTTGAAGAATCTATTCTTCTGTGTTTTCTCGGTCGTTTTCTTCTCCGCCATCGGTCTTCTCCTTTCTTGTGAACAGCCTGCTGAACAGTTTCTTATCAGACGAAAGCTTTTCATCAATTATCTGGGATTTCAGATACTTTATGATTCTGTCCTTCGTGTATCCTCTTGTGAGCTCGCCGTTTTCGGCAATGGAGATGGTGCCCGTCTCTTCCGAAACGACAATGATTATGGCATCGGAGTTCTCGCTCATGCCGATTGCCGCTCTGTGACGGGAGCCGAGCTGTTTGTTGATTCGCTCTTCCTTCTGAGGAGTCGGAAGGAAGCAACCTGCCGCAATGATTCGGGCGTTTCTTATGATTACTGCACCGTCATGCAGAGGCGTCTTCGGGAAGAATATACTGCCGAGAGTCGCAACGCTCGGTATGCAGTCCATGACTGTTCCGTTGTCAATCTGTTCGCCCAGACGGGTGGTGCGCTCGATTACTATCAGTGCACCGGTTCTCGTTTCGGAAAGCTGACTTACGGCTTCGCCGATAACCTCGATGGTGTCATCCCAGTTTTTCGTTTCATCATCGGCTTTATAGCCACCGCCGCCGAAAATCCCGAAGCTTTTCACGTTCGTCTGACCCATCTTCTCAAGTATTCGCCTGAGTTCGGGCTGGAATACGATAATAACCGCCAGAATGCCTATCTGGAAGAAGGTTTCCAAGAGATAGGACATGACTTTAAGCTGCCACCACGAGGCAATAAGATACACGCCGAGTATGATTAAAATTCCCGTAAGGAGCTGCCGAGCTCTCGTTTCACGGATGATTTTAATGAGCTTATACAGGATATACGCTAATATGATTATGTCGATAACGTCTCTTATAGATATCGAACTTACTATACTTACGAACTTTACCCAAGTATCACTGATAAATTCCAAGTCCATTTCCCTTTCCGCCAGATACGGCATTGATGCTCTTATTATTTTAACAGCAATCGAGGGAAATTTCAATAGTCAAAGTCCATCTTTTGAGATTTTTTTTACTTCTGTCAGAAGCTTTTTAACGTCTGTCTCGGAATTGAAGACCGACGGCGAAAATCTGACTGTCCCTTCAGGCAGAGTCCCGAGCGTTTTATGAGCCAACGGTGCACAGTGAAGCCCGCCGCGAAGGGCAAAGCCTCTTTCGGATAATGCCCCTGAAACCGCCGACGACGATATGCCCTCGATATTGAACGACACTATCGGGACAAAGTGATTGCCATTTCTGTAGACTGTCACGTTGTCGATGCCTTTGAGTCCGTCCAGGAGAATCTCGCAAAGCGACTGCTCGTGGTAAAATATATCGTCCATGCCATAGCTATTGACATAGTCGATTCCGGCTTTCAGAGAAGCGATTCCGACCGTATTCAGGGTTCCGCTCTCAAGCCTTTCAGGCATGAAGCCGGTCTGCTCGAGCTCAGCAGATGTGGCACCCGTTCCACCTTCGATTATCGTTTCTGGCACATATTTGCCGTCTGAGATGAGAAGTCCGGTTCCCGTCACACCGTAAAGCCCTTTATGACCGGCTGTGCAGATGAAATTCATTCCGTCGTCAAGACTCAAGGGGATAATTCCGCAAGCCTGCGCACCGTCGACGATGAAACAAACTCCCATACATCTGCACATGTCCGCAATCTCACGAATCGGCATTATCCTGCCGGTGACGTTATTGGCGGCTGTGCAGACGACACATCGGACACCGGGAGTTATGAGCCTGTGAAAATTCTTGAGGGTTTCCTCGTCCGTTTTCCCCACTACCGCCACGTCGACTGTTACCCCGCCTTTTGATAGGGCATAGGCGGGGCGTGCAACGGAATTATGCTCCATCGAAGATATGACAAGCCTGTCATGAGGTCTGACAATTCCCTTGATGGCAAGATTAAGAGAATGGGTACAGTTGCCTGTGAAAACTGTGTTTTCGGGGCTTGATTTAAACATCCCGGCGGCTGTGCATCTTGCATCATAAACCATTGCCGCCGAATTATATGAATAAGCGTGCCCCGACCTACCCGGGTTTCCGCCGTACTTTACGGGCGCTTCCGCCGTGGCTTTAACGACTGACGGAGGCTTTGGGTAGGTCGTGGCAGCGTTATCAAAATAGACCATTTTCACATTGACAAATCCTTTCGTAAAGACCGTATTTTACATTTCAACCGTCCCTCGGTCTTTAACCGCAATGCCGTTTTTCTCAAGAATCCCCGCAACATAGTCGGGATTATCTCTTATTCTAACTGAGTAGCCGCAACCGGAAGCTAAGTTCTTCGGAGTTTTTGACACCTCGCAGAATATTCCCATACCGTTAAGGAGCTTCTTTGCCTTCATTGCGTAGGTTATCGACGAAACGGCTAAGAGAGTATATTTCATTTCAAAGTGCACCTCGCACTTATTACTGCCTCTGAATAAAAGAGGCTATCATAATATATGTGGAAATACAGCGTATTGACACAATAAAAAAGCTCTGCCGAAGCAGAGCCTTTGATGTCTGTTTTATTTAACCTCTTATAAGGGAAACGGCATGTGCGGAAATCCCCTCACCTGTTCCGGTGAAGCCCAAACCTTCTTCGGTTGTGGCTTTTACGGAGACACAGCTTATGTCTATATCCATTGCGTCTGCCAAAACTTCCCGCATCGTGAGAATATAGGGTGCAAGCTTCGGCTTCTGGGCGATTACGGTGATGTCAGTGTTGACTATTTGATACCCGTTGTCTTTCAGAACACGGCAGACTTCCTTCAGAAGCTCTATACTGTTTGCACCTTTGTATCTGTCGTCTGTATCAGGGAAGAGCTTTCCTATGTCTCCGAGTGCCGCCGCACCCAAGAGCGAATCCATGAGAGCATGCGTAAGCACATCGGCATCGGAATGCCCCAATAATCCCAGATCATACGGTATTTCTACTCCGCCCAAAATCAGCTTTCTGTCGGGAACGAGTTTATGAACATCGTAACCGTGACCGATTCTTATGTTGCCGGAACCAAGCAGTCCTTCTGCCATCTTTAAATCCTCCGAAACAGTGATTTTTATATTATTCCTCGAACCCATCGTCAGGTGTGGCGTTATGCCAACAGAATCAAGGAGCTGTGCATCGTCGGTATAGTCGCCCGTCGAGTTCTCCAAAGCGTAGAGATAAAGCCTCCGCGAAAAGCTCTGCGGGGTTTTGATGAGATAATATTTCGAACGGTCGGGAGAAAATGATTTCTCACCGTCCGAGAATCTTATTGTCTCGGCCATCGGGGTTGAGACAATCGAGCTCCCATACTCAAAAGCATCATCAAGGGATGCTCTGATCTCACAATGTGAGACAAGCGGTCTTGCGCCATCGTGAATCATGATGATGTCTTCCGTTGCGGCTTTTACGGCGTTTGTGACAGACTGCTGACGTGTTTCACCGGAGCTGACGAACAAAATCGGCTTTTCTATGCCGCTGAGAGCTGTTTTGTATGTATCGAACAGCTCTGCGGGAGACGAGATTATAATTCGCTTTATCTCAGGAAAATCGCAGAACGGCTCACATGCACGATAAATGCAAGGTTTTCCCGAAATCAGGGAAAGAAGCTTGTTTTCACCGCCCATACGAGTGCTTCTGCCACCGCAGGCTAAAATCAGCTCGGCAGATTTTGACGCAGGCATTAGTTCTGAAATATCTTTATTCATCATCCGTTCTCCCAATACTTTCTGTCAAGGCAACGGTATCTTACTGCCTGAGCGACGTGTTTACGGTCGATTCTCTCCTCGCCGTCCATGTCAGCCATTGTTCTCGAAACTTTCAGGATTCGGTCATAGGCTCTGGCAGATAGACCGAGACGGTCAAAGACTTCGCCCAAAAGCGTGTTGGCATCTTCGGTCAGTGGGCAGACCTCATGCAGAAGCTCGGATGTAAGTTTGGCGTTGCAGGTGATTCCCGTGCCCTTGTATCTCTCGTTCTGAATTTCTCTTGCCTTCTGAACTCTTTCACGGATAGCGGCACTTGACTCTTCCTTCTTGGTCGACGAGATATTCTCATACTCAACCGGTGCCACCTCGATATGCAAGTCAAATCTGTCAAGGAGAGGTCCGGAAATCTTCGAAAGATACTGCGAAACCTGCCTCTTTGTGCAGACGCACTTTTTCTTCGGGTGACCGTAGTAGCCGCAGGGGCAGGGGTTCATCGCCGCTACGAGCATTATATTCGAAGGATATGTAACCGTGCCGGATGCTCTTGAAATTGTCACTTTTCCGTCCTCGATAGGCTGACGCAGGATTTCAAGGGTCGAACGGGAGAACTCGGCGAGCTCATCCAGGAAGAGAAGTCCGTTGTGAGCAAGCGAGATTTCGCCCGGGCGAGGAATTCCTCCGCCGCCGGCGAGACCGGCTGTTGAAACCGTATGGTGCGGAGCCCTGAACGGTCTCTCGGTGACGAGAGGCGCATTCTTGTCTATAAGACCGGCTATAGAATAGATATTCGTGGTTTCTATGGACTCTTCAAAAGTCATCTTCGGAAGAATTGACGGAAGCCTCTTTGCAAGCATGCTCTTGCCGGATCCGGGCGAGCCTATCATCAGAAGATTATGACCACCACAGGCGGCGACTTCAAGAGCCTTCTTTGCGAACTGCTGACCTTTGACGTCGGCAAAGTCAAGGAGCGTGTTCGTATTCTTTTCTGTGGGAACATAAGGCGGAGCCTTCTCGATGACTATATCACCATTAAGGCAGTGCGCCAGTTCACTCAGGGACTCAACGCCGTAAACCTCGATTCCCTCTACAACGGAAGCTTCATATGCGTTGTCCTTGGGGACGTATATTTTTTTGATGCCCATACGTTGGGCAAATATTGTCATTGGAAGAACGCCGTTTATCGGGCGGAGGTCACCACTCAAGGAAAGCTCGCCGATAAAACAGCAGTTTTCGGTCCGTTCCGCCGGAAAAGCGCCGGATGCCCCAAGAATAGCGACGGCGATTGCCAAATCATGTGCCGAACCGCTTTTCTTGACATCCGCCGGCGCCAGATTGACTATAACGCTAACCGCGGGAAATCGGAGCTTTGACGAGCGAAACGCCGAACGAATCCTTTCACGGGATTCCTTGACCGAGATATCGGCAAGCCCGACTATGTCGAAACGATCAATTCCCTTGCTCACTTCAACTTCAACGCTAACCTCGAAGGCGTTCATTCCAAACAGCCCGACACTCTTTATTTCTGAAAACATAACGTCATCCCTTCCCTGCCGATTTTTGGTTCTTTTATTATTTTACATTATTTGAGACGGTAATTCAAGAGCCACAGAACGCTTTCTTCAAAAAAAATCACGAAAAATTCGCACGAAAATTGCTTTAAACCGTTCATTGGCACTTGTAAAGTGATAAAAAAAGCTGTATAATTAGATGGATGAGAATGTTCAAAAGAAATGAGATGATTTTTTGGCGAGCAATAATTCGAATTTGGATGATTTGGGCAACGACATCCGCGATGTGATAGATAAAGCCATCTATTCGCAGGATTACAGCGAACTGAATCAGTCGGTCCGCAATCTTGTCGGAAATGTTATAAATATGGGCAGTGATGCTCTTAAGAGAATGACAGGTGGAAGTTCCAACGCCTACTATGACGATTCGGATACCGGCAGTTATCAGAACGGAACGAATTCGACTCCGAAGGTGGTTCCTTCCTCAAGAAATATGCCCGCACTCTATGGCAATCCGAGCAAAATCAGGTCGGGTGGAATTATGAAGTTAATCGGCGGAATCGTGCTTACAGGCGGCGGTTTTTGCCTTTCAGTGCTGATCGATTTGGTAGGATGGATGTTCTGGCTTGATTTCGGACTGTTTACTGTCCTTCCTACTATAATTGGCGTGGCTGTCGGGCTACCGTTGGCTATAAGCGGCGGCAGACAGTTGGGCTTTGCCAACAGATTCAAGATTTACCGGCAGACTTTGGGCTCGAAGACATACTGTGCGATTGAGAAGCTTGCGAAAAATGTCGGAATGAGCGCGAAAAAAGTCCGTAAAGAGCTGAAGAAGATGATTGACGACGGACTTTTCCTCGAAGGTCATATTGACGATAAGCAGACAGTGCTTATCACGAGCGACGCGACGTATGAAGAATATCAGAAGAGTCTCATAAAGCAAGCTGAAGAGAAGGTCAAAGACTTAGCGAAAGAAAGGCAGTCCGAGAAAGAAGCGAAAGACGCAAAGGTTCAGGAGGTTCTTGACAGGGGCAACAAATTTATCGCCCAGATAAGAGCCTGCAACGATGCAATCCCCGGCGAAGAGATTTCCGGAAAAATCTCACGGATGGAGCTTATAGTAAAAAGAATTTTCGAGCGTGCCGAAACCAATCCCGAGGTTGTCCCGGATTTGAAGAAGCTTATGGATTACTATCTGCCGATGACGGTGAAGCTTCTGAATGCTTATGCTGATATGGACAAACAGCCGGTTCAGGGCGAAAACATCCAAGCCTCGAAGCGTGAGATTGAAGAGACACTTGACACTCTCAATCAGGCGTTTGAGAAGCTTTTAGATGAGCTTTTCTCGGACACGGCTATGGACGTTTCGAGCGATATTTCCGTCCTCAACACCCTTTTAGCACAGGAAGGGCTCAAGGAAAGCGACTTCAAATAAGAGCAAAATAACATTAGCATAAAAATCATTATCAAGAACAGGAGTATTACTATGGACAATGTAAACGAGCAAGAATTTGCGAGTGTTCCCCACCTGACATTGGAGCCGGACATTGAAACCGAAACCATGGCTGAAATTGTCGAAGCAGGAAATCAGCAACCCACGCAGATTGCCGAGACAACAACCCTCACTCCCGAGGAGCAGAAGATGGTTACGGACTTTGCCGCAAAGATTGACATTGAGAACACCGCTCAGATTTTGCAGTATGGCGCAAGCACCCAGAAGAAGATGGCAGACTTTTCGGATGCCGCTCTTGCTAACGTCAGAACTCAGGATTTGGGTGAAGTCGGAGACCTGATTTCAAGCATGGTAAACGAGCTCAAGGGCATCAATGAGGAAGAGGAAAAGGGCATCCGTGGCTTCTTCCGCAAGCAATCGAACAAGCTTGAAACCATGAAGACCAAGTACGCAAAAGCCGAGGTCAACGTTGAGAAAATCGCCGATGCACTTCAGGAGCATCAGGTGAGACTTCTCAAGGATTCCGCTGTTCTTGACAAGATGTATGACCAGAATCTTGCCTACTTCAAGGAGCTGACCATGTATGTCATGGCAGGCAAGCAGAAGCTTGAAGAGACCAGAAACGGCAAGCTCGTTGAGCTTCAGGAAAAGGCAAAGGCATCGGGACTTGCTGAAGACGCCCAAGCCGCAAAGGATCTCAGTGACAAGTGCGACAGATTCGAAAAGAAGATTCACGACCTTGAACTCACAAGAGCTATCTCCATCCAGACCGCTCCGCAGATTCGTATGATTCAGAACAACGACAACGTCATGGTCGAGAAGATTCAGACGACTCTTACGAGCACCATTCCTCTTTGGAAAAATCAGATGGTCTTGGCGCTCGGAATTGAGCACTCCACCGAAGCGGCTCAGGCTCAGAGACAGGTTACCGACATCACCAATGCTCTTCTCAAGCAGAACGCCGAGAAGCTCCATACCGCTTCCGTCGAGACCGCACAGGAAGCTGAACGCGGCATTGTTGACATCGAGACCTTAAAGCAGACCAACGAACAGCTCATCCAGACTCTTGACGACGTCATGAAGATTCAGTCGGACGGCAGAGCCGCAAGACTCGCCGCAGAGGCTGAAATGGTCAAGATGGAAGACGACCTTAAGCAGAAGCTTCTCCAGATTCGCAACAGCGACGAAGCTTAATACCGCATCCAAATATATTTTGAAAGGGGCTAATTATTATGAACGAAACAAGACTTAGTGAGGCTGAGCTTTACAAGCTCTGGCTCGAGAATGCAACCGAGGACCCTGACCTCATTGAAGAGCTCAAGTCGGTTGAAGGCGACGATGAAGCGATTAAAGACCGCTTCTATCGTGACCTCGAATTCGGAACCGGAGGACTTCGTGGCGTCACCGGTGCGGGAACCTACAGGCTCAACATTTATACCATCAGAAGAGCTACTCAGGGACTTGCCGATTATGTAAATGAGGCTTATCCCGGACAGGACAATGCAGTTGCTATCGCATACGACTCAAGAATCAAATCGGACCTCTTCTCGAAAGAGGCGGCAAGAGTTTTGGCAGGAAACGGAATCAAGGCTTACATCTACAGCGAGCTTATGCCGACTCCTATGCTTTCGTGGGCTGTAAGAACACTTCACTGCAAGGCAGGCATCGTCTGCACCGCTTCACACAATCCTTCTAAGTACAACGGCTACAAGGCTTACGGCTCGGACGGTTGCCAAATGACAATCGAAGCTGCTGACACGGTCTTAGGCAAGATTAACGCTACTCCGATGTTCGGCGGAGCTAAGCTCGTCGGATTCGAAGAGGGTCTTGCAAGCGGAATGATTGAATACATCTCTCAGGATGTTATCACCGCTTATCTCGACGAGGTTCAGAAACAGCAGATTCACCCGGAGATATGCGCCGCAAGCGGCTTGAAGGTTGTTTACACTCCCCTTAACGGTACCGGTAACAAGCCTGTAAGAGCTATCCTCAAGAGAATCGGCGTCAACGACGTCACTGTTGTTCCCGAGCAGGAGAATCCGGACGGTCACTTCCCCACCTGCCCGTTCCCGAATCCCGAAATCAAGGAAGCTTTGCACTTGGGTCTTGAACTCTGCAAGACCGTAAAGCCCGATTTGCTCCTTGCCACAGACCCTGACTGCGACAGAGTCGGAATCGCCGTTCCCGACAAGGACGGAAACTATGTCCTCTTCAGCGGCAACGAAGTCGGAGCTATGCTCCTTGAGTACATCTGCAAGGAGAGAATTAAGCTCGGCACTATGCCCGAGAAGCCTGTTGCTGTCAAGTCCATTGTTTCCACCGCCATTGCGGATGCTATTGCCGCCGACTACGGCGTTGAGATGAGAAACGTTTTGACCGGATTCAAGTTCATCGGCGAGCAGATTGGTTACCTCGAAGCCGCCGGTGAAGCCGACAGATACATATTCGGCTTCGAAGAGAGCTATGGCTACCTCGCCGGCTCCTATGTAAGAGACAAGGATGCTGTCGTCGGCTCGATGATGATTTGCGAGATGGCGGCTTACTACCGTTCAATCGGCGTTTCCCTCCTTGATGCAAGAGAGGCTATGTATAAGAAGTACGGCAACTATGTCCACACCGTTGAGAGCTTCGTTTGCGAAGGCGCCGCCGGCATGGCTGAGATGGCGAAAATTATGGGCAACCTCCACGAGAATCCTCCGAAGGAAATCGCAGGTTTCAAAGTTGTTGCACTCGCCGATTACCTCAAAAAGACCGACACCGACCTTGTTACAGGCGAATCAAAGGGCATCGACCTCCCGAAGTCTGACGTCCTCAAGTTCACCCTCGAGAACAAGGCAACCGTCATCATCCGTCCCTCCGGCACCGAGCCGAAGATCAAGGCTTACTACACCACCATTGCGGCTGTAAGGGAAGATGCGGTTGAGCTTGGGCAGAAGATTGCGAAGGAGTTTAAGGCTTCACTGGGGTTCTGATTAACCAGAAATAACATGAAATTGCGGCAGAATCAAAAAGTTGGTTCTGCCGCTTTTTGGCATCTATCGATTTTAAATGCAGATGTTAATTTTAGTTGCTTGCCTTTGACGTTACTACCGTGTATAATCATTATAGTAAAAATTACAGTTGAGGTGAGGATATGATAAGCGAAAACATTAAACTATGCCGGATTGAATCGGGGATGAGTCAGGAAGAACTGGCTGAAAAGCTTGGAGTAGTGAGACAAACCGTATCTAAGTGGGAAAATAATTTATCAGTGCCGGACGCCGACATCCTTATCAGAATGGCGGAACTTCTCGATGTTCCTGTCAACCGACTTCTCGGAGTGTCGGACATTCATAATGAAGACTTGTCATTGGAAATTTCCGAGCTAAGGAAAGAACTCAAAACCGAGAACATGAAAAAATCCCGTATGCAGGATATAGCAAAAGTTCGAGGTTGGATAATATTCATTTCCTTCGTTTCGTTGATAACGATGCTAAGTATAGGCAATGAAATCGTCTCAATGGTCGTGTCAATAGTGCTTTTACTTTTGGCTTGCATAATACTCTACAAGAATATAGATTTGCTGACCGAGTCCGAAGACTATTCTAAAAAGAATGCTGTTCGATTTACAACTATCTTCGATATATGCCTACTGGCACTGTGTCTTATGTTCGCAATTATTATAAAATCCGATGTAATCTCTGATTCTGAGAAGATAGAAGAAATATTTGCGATGCTGTTAATGGCTACAGTTATGTTTGTAGGAGGGATTATAAGCCATCGTCTTCCATTCACCAATCATACTGGGTTAAGGCTACCGTGGACAATGGCAGATGAGGACACATGGAATTTGGCTCACAAAGTTATCGGGATAATATCATTACCGCTTACGATATTATTCATCGCCTCATATCTGACGATAGACTATCCTGCCGTTATTGCAACAGTAACTATAATATTGTGGATTGGAATTCCCGGCGTTATCTCGGGGATATTCTTCCTAAAGAAGTTTAAAAGAAAGCGATAAATCATAGCATAAAAGCCCGCAGGTTTTGAATCTGCGGGCTTTTGAATTACTACGAATAAAATCAGTTGAATTCTGCGGTGAAGTTGCCGTTTTCGAAAATCTGGACAGCCTGACCGTCGTGGGTGTAGCCGACAATCGACATATCGGGTGCTCCGACCATGAAGTCGACATGAATCATCGAGTCGTTTACGCCCATGGCGTCGAAGTCTTCCTTCTTAAGGTCCTCAAAGCCCTCAACGCAGTCGTTGAAGCCTCTGCCGAGAGCGATATGACAGCTTGCGTTCTCATCAAAGAGGGTGTTATAATAGAGGATGTTCTGCTTGTTGATAGGAGACTCACAGGGGACGAGTGCGACCTCGCCAATCATGGAAGCGCCTTCGTCCATGGTGACCATCTTCTCAAGAAGCTCCTTGCCCTTCTCTGCACCGTAATCGACAACCTTGCCGTCCTTGAACTCAAACCAGAAGTTCTCGATGAGCTGACCCTGATAGGAAAGGGGCTTTGTGGAGACAACTTTTCCCTCCGCCTTGCCCTTTTCGGGGGTGGTGAATACCTCGATAGTGGGCATGTTCGGGTTGAAGTATCTGCCGTTAAGGTCGGTCTCTCCGCCACCGCACCATCTGCCCTTGGGCATCAGCCAGACCTTGAAGTCGGTGCCGTTTGAGGACTTATATTCAAGCCTCTCGAAGTGATAATCGTTGAGCTTAGCGCACTTGGTCTTGAAGTCCTCGTTTACCTGATTCCATACTTCAATCGGGTCGTTATCGTCGGTGACATAAACGGTCTCAAGAATTGCCTGCCAGAGCTTTTCGACAGCCTGATTCTTGCGGAGTCCAGGGAATACCTTCTTTGCCCAAGCCTCACCCGGAACAGCGGCGATAGTCCACTGATGGCGGTTCTCCATCTTCTCGGAATAGGGCTTTGAAACCTTGTATCTTGCACGGGAAGCCTTCTGCATCTTCTCCATGTTGATGCCCTTGAGACCATCGGGGTCGCTCGACTCAATCATGATTCTTGCGGGAAGCTCCTCGCTCTGCCACTTCATCTTCTCTTCCTGCCAAGGAAGAATAGTTGAAAGGGTCTTTACGGAAGCGTGTCTGTAGTTGAGCTTGGTTACAGCATCACAGCCCCACTCGACATTGACCTTCTTTGCGCCTGCCTTGTAGGCCTCGTCGACAACGAGAGCCGCAAACTCAGCCTGATCTACATCGGCATAAACCTGAACGGTCTGACCCTTCTGGACATTTGCGCCAACTCTTACTATGAGCTTGGCGTACTTTTTTATAGTTGATTTTTTCGTAAGTACCATTTCCTTTCGGCGTTATACATTGCGGAACATATCCGCTCAAATAAAAAGAATAGCACAACGAGGCTGAAAAGTCAATGATTTTGCCCGTTATTTCGCCTTTTTCGGCGAATTTTCAGATATCAGCAATTCGGGAAGCCATCTCTGATGCGGGATGCTCTCTCCGAAAAGAAAATGCCTTAAAATATCTTCATAATATATAGCCGGAATCGACAGCATAAGCCACAGCACAGAATACGGCAGGCATATCTGCCCCATTATATTAAACGGCAGTGACGAGTAGTCCCAGACTTCAAGCCCCATTACAAGATTCACTATCACCCCGGAAGTGAACTCCATCACCGTTATAGTCATACTCCCGAGGCAAGCCTGCAACAGAAGACAAGGAGCTTCCCCGCCCTCGTCCATGCTCCCGATAATCACAAGGCACAGCCCGCCGACCAGAAACATCGAAATATGCGTATATCCCCGCCAGATAATCTCTAGTAACCCATAAGTGAGTCCACCGGTAACAAATATCACCATCCGCTTGACCACTGAAACCGCCGCACTTCTTCCCCACATAAAACCATCTCCTCAAGCAATACTTCCATTATTTTTGCCGGGATTGGGGAAATAATACTGAGCGGGAGGGATTTTATTGATACTGATCACTTCTCTACTACCCTCACCCTCACATTCTCGGGATAGAGGGACAGGACGAGGTCGTAGGGCTTCTCGGAGCCGAGGGTGTCCCAGTCGTAGGGGTATGGGAGGAGGACGGTGACCGTTTTGCCGGATTCTATCGTGCATTTAGAGCCGCCGATGCCATCATTCAGATAGCCGAAGAGATAAGGGTTAATGCCTCCGCCGGAGGTGAAGGCATACTGCATGCGGAAGGAGGTGAGGTCGAGGGTCTGAGGCTCATCCGTCAGGTTGGTGATTTCGAGGGTCAGAATCAGGTCGGATTCGTCGGAGTAGTTTAGGACTTCTTCGCCGTAAATCCTTGCGAGCTCTTCGGAAGAATAGATGCCGTCGTTGGTGCAGGTGAGCTCCAAGTCGTGAAGAGTGAAGGTCTCGCCGGTGGAGTAAACGACTTTCTCGGTGAAGCGGTATTCAAAGGCGTTTACATAGACGACCCTTATGGTGAAGGCTATGGCAAGTGTGGCAATTATGGCTATAATTCGCTTCATGGGACAATCCTCCCTGCGTCGATTTTGAGGATTTCGTCGGAGATGAGTTCTAACTCTTCCCTGTCGTGGCAGGCGACGATGATAAGGGAACCGCTCTCTTTGAGCCTCATGAGAATTTTGCGGATATTCCCTACCCCGGCATCATCGACGGCGTTGATTGGTTCATCTAAGATGACGAGCTCGGGGATTCCCATGACTGCGGCGGCTATGCCGAGCTTTTGCTTCATGCCAAGTGAAAAACTGCGGTATTTACGCTTATCTTCCGGGTCGAGACCTACGTCGAAAAGAACGGCTTTGAGCTCGTTGTCGGAAAGATGGTCTCGCAGGTCGCTTAAAAGCCTGAGATTTCTGAGTGCTGTGCATTCTGGGAGAAACGACGGATTCTCAATCAACACTCCGACACTTCTTGGGAATGAGATGTCTTTGCCCAAGGTTTCGCCATTTATGATGACCTGCCCGCTCGTAGGTTTGATGAGTCCGCAGATAAGGCGCATGAGCATCGTTTTGCCGCTTCCGTTCTTGCCCTGGAAGCCGTAGACTTTGCCGCCCTGCATGGTGAGGCTGATGTTATCTAAGACCGTCACGCCTTTTATTGTTTTCGTTACGTTTTGTAGTTCTAAAATCATATTTATTCCTCATCTCTCTGGCTTTTCAAAATGTCCCGCCGGTTAAAAATTATAAGTCCCGCCGCAAGGCTGAGTGCAAATACTATCAGTAGGGTTAAATAGCCTTCACCGGTTCCAATTCCGTCCTCCGAAAATGCCGAAAGCTTTAAAAGCTGGGAACAGTTTGTAAAGAGAATCGGGCTTGTTACATAGGTTGATGCCGCGGAGATGGCGGCTACCAAGAAGAAGCTGATTATGGGTGTGGTAAGTGTCATCAGGAATAGCTGAAATACTTCCGTTACGAATGATGTTACTATCGGGAGAAATAGCGCCACGCTCGAAAACTCTTCTGTAAGTTCAAGAAGATTAATCTCCCACGAAATCGGGACGCCTGCTAACAAACAGAATGCAAGCGAAGTTATAATCATTGTGAGATAATATGCAAGCACCGTCAATGCTATCCACACTACTTTTGAGAGATACCATCTTGACCTCGAGCCGCCGTATATCAGGACGCCTGCACCGTGGTTGTCGTAGACGGAAGAAAACGGGTATCTGCCGACCATCCACATGGGATATAGCTGTATGAGATACCAAACTACGGGAAATCTGAACTCCTCGCCGCTTTGCGGGAATGGTGCTATGGACTTTGTGAGATACAGGATATAATCGAGACTTCCCAGATTAAGAGAAAACAGTTCGGCATATCTGAACAGCGAGATATTTGCGACCAAAACTATGCCAACGAGTATAAGTAGCTTCGGTAAATCTCTGAGGAAGCCGACTTTCAGGTCATATTTAAAATACATCTTTCTTGCGCTCCAAAAAGTAAAATCCGATGAAGCTTGCCGCCATGATGACTACGAATTCGGTCAGGATAATCCATAAATTTATGCCATCGCAGGTCTGAATCGGTCTTAAAAAAGTGATAGGACTGAACTGCGATAGCGAGAAGAGCGAGAGGACATAATCCAAGACTTCGAAAACGATGAAGCTTCCGGTGACGGCTAAGAATGCCGAGCGGGTGAAGGTGCTTAAAAGCAATGCGAAGCTCGCCATACACCCGCACCAGAGCATGTCAATCATGATATATAGAAGAGTGTATAGCATCGGCATTGTGTAGAAGAGCTCTCCCCACATATTGCCGGACCGGACATAATAGTTCTGCGTGACTGCTTCGGGAATGAGCATCGGGAAGACGAGCATGGTAAGTCCTAAACTTGCCAGCAAAATCACTCCACTCACGAAGAATCCACTTAAGAATGACACTATGTACTTCGCCATGAAGCAATCTTTGCGGTCAATTCTGACTAAAAGGTTCTTGAGATAGCCGCTTTTCTTGTCCTTGCAATAGGTCGACGCATAAGGAAACGCCGCTATTATCGGGAATAGAAGATAAAGAAGTATCGGCGGGAGGGCATCATATTCGAGCTCAATCGAGGAATTAAATACCGTTTTCGGGTAATGGAGATAGCCGGAAATCTTGTCGCCATAGAGGGCATATTCTTCCGCAAAGCGCACCGATTCCAAAACCTCATGCACAAACAGCCAGACGACCAATGCAAGCCCTATGGCGAGAGCTATGTACAGCTCTTTTGATGAAAATAGCCTACGAAGCTCTAATTTCAGTGCCGCTTTCATGAAAGCTCCTCCAGGCTGTCGGCAAGCTTGATAAGCGGATTCGTGTAGTTGCCATCATCGCCGAAGTCGGTGAATGCCGCACCCAAAGCGATATATTTCGAGTCTTCGAGCCCCGATTTCGCCATGAGATAGCCTATCGTAACGGTTTTGTCCTCGTTTGCAGTGACGTTTACAGTCATAGCGTTGTGCACATCATCGGGAGCAGCTGAGTCACTGATGTAGCTCGGCTCCTTGAAATCGTAGTTCTTGCTCGATTTTCCGTAGCAGAGCCAGAAACAGGACAGGCTGAGGGAGTCGATGGTTTCGGGGCTATTGAGCGTGACCCCAACAGTTACAAAAACATAGCCATCGGCAATTGTTCCGTCATCAGAAAGTGCTGAATACCAGTCGTTGATTTTGCCGAGCTCCGAGACGGAGGTTATCTTCCCCTCTTCAACGTTTACGGAATTCACATTGCAGTCGACATAGATGGCGCTGTCGGTTTCTGCCACATAATATGGGATAGAGTACGAACTATCGGAGCTTGCATTGCTTTCTGAGTACATCATATCCTCCGAGCCGCAACCGACGAGGGAAATTGTAAGGACGAGCGAGAGAATAATTGCAAAAATTCTTTTCATAATCATGTTTCCTTTCGGGTTTGATACGTCAAGTTTACACCTCGCATTTCCTGCAAGTCAATAAATATTAAGAAATCTTAATCAAATCTTAATAGTTCTTAATAATTGGGCATAAAAAGACCCACCGCATGAATGCGGTGGGTCGTTACAATTCGCTTGTAACGGGATTTTTCTTATAGTCCTAAGATATCGGAGATGTTGCCATAGGCTATCTTTTCGATTTCAGAGTCGGTGAAGTCCATCTGATTGAGGATTTCGCAGTAGGTTTCATAGATATTTCCCGGCTCCACTCGATAAACCTGAGGATAATCGGTGGCGAAAATCAGGCGGTCTGCGCCGAATTCGCGGAGAATGCGGTTGGAGGTTTCAATTCCGTAGATTCGGACGAGCTCCGGCAGGTAAGTAGAAATGTCGACGTACTCCTTGCCTTCGAGGGCATCCTGCCAACGGGAGCCGCCCATATGGGAGATTATGAAGGTTCCGTCCGGGAAAATTCTTGAGATGTTGTGGATTCTCGAAGGAGAGCACAGGTCGAAGTCGGTTCCGCCGAAAGGATAGGAATGTATCATTACCGGAATTTTCAGGTCGCACGCCGTTCTTATCACCGGAACCATTTCAAGCGAATCAACCGGGATTCCGAGGTTTGACGGGTGAAGCTTCAGACCCTTCAAGCCATATTCGTTTACAGCCTGTTCCAAAAAATATGGTGCCGTGTCGTAGAAATATCCTCCCGCTGGGAGAACATCCGCAAACGAGATGAATCTGCCATCGGATGAATTCATCATGTCCGCAAGCCACCGGTTTGTCTTACTGCAATCGGGATAGTAGGTTGCCCCTTCGTTTATCGGAACCAAGACGGTTTTTTCGACGTTGTATTCGTCCATGAGGCGGATGTATTCTTCACGTTCAGCGTGCTTCCACACCCCATCAATCCAACTGAGGGTTTCCTCGGGGGCAAGATGAACATGAGCATCGATTTTCCTGACGGTTTTCCAATCCAAATCGGATTCCTCCTTGCTGATTATACCTTCCCGCCCTTGACACCCTTGGTGCCGCCAAGGTGGACGCCGCTTAAGACGTTCGTGTCGAAGGTATAGGTAATGCTTTGCTGTTCGCGGTAGCGCTTGAGGGATAGGGAGATCATTCTCTCGAGGAGTACTGCGTACTTAACACCCTTGGGCTCCCAGAGATAGAAGGAAAGCGAGCCGGGGATGGTGTTGATTTCGTTGAGGTAGACCTCGCCTGAGTCGTTATCAATCATGAAGTCGATTCGGGCGACGCCGTTGCAACCGAGAGCCTTGAAAGCCTTTACTGCGTATTCCTGAATAGCGGTGGTGTTCTTCTGAGAGATATCCGCAGGAATAATGCGCTTGGTGCTCGCCATGCCCTTTGAGGACTTTGAGCCGCTCATGTACTTGTCGTTGAAGCTTAAGATTTCATCGGCACTGACTGGTCTTTCGCAGACTGAGGCTTCGGCTTCCCTGTCGTCACCTAAAACCGAGCAGTTGACCTCGGTAAGGTTCGTTATAGCCCGCTCGACGAGAATCTTCTTTGAGTACCTGAAAGCGTCCGAAAGAGCAGTCTCAAGCTTTTCTCTTGAATCCGCCTTTGATATACCGATACTGGAGCCGAGATTGACAGGCTTGACAATGACGGGATAGTCGAACTTCTTCTCGATGCCGAGCATGACGAGGTTCGGGTTCTCGTCGAATTCGTCGGAATAGCAGAGCATGCAGTCAAGAACCGGGATTCCGTTGTCCTTGAAGACACACTTCATGGCGTATTTATCCATGCCAAGAGCGGATGAAAGAACGTCACAGCCGACATACGGCAGACCGAGCATATTGAGGTACCCGGCAAGGGTTCCATCCTCGACGTTGGTGCCGTGAACTATTGGGAAAGCGATGTCGACGTAGTCTACAAAAGGCTTCTGGAAAAGCTTGGTTTCCACTCTGTGGAGCTCTACCCTGTCGCCGACTCTGGCGAAAGTGACACGGTAGCTCTCTGAGAGAAGCTTCTTTATGTCCTTATAAGCTTCGATATCCGCTTCATGCTCGCCGGTGTACATTTCGCCGGTTTTGGATATGTAGATGGGAATGATGTCGTACTTATCTTTATCCAAGTAGGAGTAAGCCTGAAGAGCCGAGATTATCGAAATCTCATGCTCGGTGCTTCTGCCTCCGAAGAGTAGTGCGAGTTTTATTTTCATATATTGGTCTTCCTTCCTTATATCAATAATTATCGGGTAAGTCGTTTTCAAGTAGTATTATCTTACGTTTTCCGTCGGTTGTCAAGGAGTAAACTTTCTGCATAGCCTCATTTAACGATTCCGAAACGTAGATTTTATCTTCCGGGTAGTCGGCTTCTGTCAAACCGTCGTGGATAGGCTTCGTCTGGGCTGAGCCGACAAGTGCGACGAAATCACAGACTGCGGCGGCTTCGTTGCCGAATTCTTTATTCAGCTCATATTGCTTGGTGCCGAGCTCTATCATTCCGGGAGTGACAAGAATCTTCATGCCGTCCGTCATTGAAAGAGCTTCGAGAGCCGCCCTTGCACCGGAGGGATTCGAGTTATAAGCGTCATCTATAACGGTATAGTCGCCCTTGTTGATGAGCTGTAGTCTGTGGGGCACACTTTCGAGCTTACGGACAGGCGCTTTGAGCTCCTCGAGGGTGATTCCGAGAGAATTTGCAACAGCGATTGCTCCGCAGATATTCACAACATTATGTCTGCCAATTAGCGGAGTATGATATTCACAGCTCTTGCCACTTGGGGCGTGAACAGTGAACTGGGAGCCCTTTTCGGAGATAGTGAGATCGGTTACATAGTATCCGAAGCGATTATCAATACCATAGGAAATGTGGTCATAATTCGGCGCAACCGATTGGATATTCTCATTATCCATGTTCAGGAAGAGCATACCCTTGCCTTTGACGGCGTCGGCAAGCTCGAATTTGGTCTTTTTGACGTTCTCAATCGAGCCGAAGCTTTCGAGGTGCATCTCGCCTACCGAGGTTATAATTCCGTGAGTCGGATGGACTATGTCGCAGATTTCCTTGATATCGCCGACGTTTTTGGCACCCATTTCGCAGAGGAAGATATCGTGAGTGGCTCTTAGTGAGCCCCGGATGGTCTTGACCACTCCCAGAGGCGTGTTAAAATTGCCGGGAGTTTTCAGGACGTTATACTTTACACTCAGAAGTGAATCGAGGAAGTATTTGACACTGGTCTTGCCGAAGCTGCCGGTGATGCCGATTACTGTCAGGTTCGGGCAGTCGGCTAAGATTCTTTTCGCATCGTTTATATAGTGCTGATTGATGGCGAGCTCCATCGGACGGTTGATGAGGTTTGCAAGAAGAACCATCCACGGAACAATGAATATCCATAGAGCCATAAGAGGCACGGAGATTTTCACGGGAATAGCCCATAAAAGAATTATCGGGATTACATAGAGAATAGCTAAAGTCACTATCAGTCTCTTGACACGGGCGGTATATTTTAGCGGGACTTTGTCCTTGCCCTTTGGAATGTCCGGGAGAGCTGTCAATAAAATCAGTATCGCGGAGAGTATAAGCGGAATCAAAGCATTTGTGCAAATTGTGCTCAGTGCGATTGCAATCACAAGCACTATAAGATGTACCACCATATATGTCGACGCATGCGAGAGAAGCCACTTTGCCTGAACATGTGGCTTATAGGAATTGAGCTGAAACATGTGGATAAAATGGCGTGCTGAAAGGCAAGCGGCGAGTAAGTATACTAAAATGCTCAGTGCCTTGAATAGGTAAATCATAGGTTATAACCTCCGGTTTGTTATAGTGGAATTCCTAAGAACGAACGGATTGCACGTCCGCAAAGCTCAGGGGCTTGCAAAAAGGAATAGTGCCCGGCACCGTTTACCCTTACTAAACCCGCATCGGGGATAAGCTTTTCGAAAGTCTCACCATCCGAGATTGGCGTTGCAGTGTCGGCTGTTCCCCAGATTAATAACGACGGGACATTGATTTTTGGCAAAAGCTCGGTCAAATCCTCATTTACGACTTTCACGAGAGTTGCACGCATTGTGGGAGTTGAATTCTTATAGTCTGATGAACCTCGCTTGTTACGAAGATTGTCGAGTGCATTCGGGAATAGCGCTTTGATTGGCTTGAAGCTAAGAACGGCTTTACCTGCTTTGTAAGCGGCAAGACTTAAGTTTTGCTTGAGGGTTTTCTTTGGCTTGATGCCGGCGGCATCTATAAAAACTGCCTTGTTGACGCTCGGAAGAAGATTTCCCGAAAGCTCTTTTATCATGATTCTCCCGCCGAAGCTGTGACCAATGAGACAGACCGGCTTAACGCCCAGCTCATCCAGAAAAGCATTTACGAATTTCACATAATCGTCGACGCTCCACGGTTCGGGCGGCTCTTCGCTCCCGCCAAAGCCGGGGAGGTCAAGTGCCAGTGCAGTATGTTTTTCGGAAACGGCGACCATGAGCTTATCGAAAAGTTCCATATTCGCTCCCCAACCGTGAAGGAAGAGGACCACATCGCCGGTACCTGTCATTTTATAGTTTATTTTTATGCCATTTACAGCTATAGTCATACTATGCTCCTTAATGTTCACATAATCTGTCATGATATAGTATATCACTTTGCAAGAAAAATTTCCACTGTTTTTTATACATTTTTGAGCGAATGTCGAATCTGTGAAAATTATATCCGAAATCATACTCATTAGGGCTTGAAAAAATAGCGGTGTTGTGCTACAATAATCTTGATTCGGCAATTTGAAAGGAGAACTGCTATGATACTTTTAGAAGCGCAAACCCCGTCAACCGCAACCGTAGTCGGTCTCGGCGTTGGCACGGTTTTCTTCGGACTGATTTGTCTTATCGCAATCTGCTATCTGCTCGGCTTCATCATGAAGAAAGTAAACAAGAGCACGGCTGATAAAGAGCCTGCTTCTGTTGCTACTTCTCCCGCTGTAAGCGCACCCACTGCTGAGCCTATCGTCAACAGGCAGGAGCTTATCGCGGCTGTTTCCGCCGTTATTGCGGAAGAGCTCGGGCAAGACGTAGAAGCAATCAGGATTAAATCTATCAAGAAGCTGTAACACTTATACAGCATTTTTACGACAATGGAGGAAGGTCACATTATGAAACACTATCACGTTAATGTAAACGGAACCGATTACGAAATCGAAATTGAGGAAATATCCGCTGAAGAAGCTAAGGCTCATCAGGCTTCTGCTCAGGCTACTGCGGCTCCTGCCGTAGCATCAGCTCCGGCTTCTGTTCCCACAGGTGCAGAGACTGTTTCCGCCCCGATGCCCGGAACTATTCTTGATGTCAAGGCTTCTCAGGGTCAGTCTGTCAACAAGGGCGACGTGCTCATGATTCTCGAGGCTATGAAGATGGAAAACGAAATCATGGCTCCGAAGTCCGGCAAGATTGTCTCCGTAAACGTATCAAAGGGCGCATCGGTCAAGACCGGCGACGTTCTTTGCGCAATCGAATAACAGCGGTTTGTAACCGTATTTACGGAAAGGAGACAAAAAGCTTAAATGGATGCGATTTTAGATTTTTTGAAAACCACCGGCTTCGCTATGATTGCGGATAACTGGAAGGTTATCATCATGCTTGCTATCTCATGTTTACTTATGTACCTTGCGATAGTTAGAAAAATGGAACCGCTACTCTTACTGCCGATTGCCTTCGGAATGTTACTCACAAACATTCCGGGCTCTGAAATGTTCCACGAGGTTCTCTTCGTAGACGGACATATTCATTGGGATTTGTTCGGAGGCGCGGCGATAACGCAGGAGTTTATCGACAGTATTGAAAACACGGTTGTGGCGAGTACGCTTACCGCCGGAGAAACGATTTCTGTAGGACTCTTGGATGTCCTCTACCTTGGCGTTAAGCTTGGTATTTACCCCTGCCTTATCTTCATCGGTGTCGGTGCACAGACTGACTTCGGTCCCTTGATTGCTAACCCGAAGACGTTGCTTCTCGGTGCCGCCGCTCAGGTTGGTATCTTTATTGCATACATCGGTGCCACTCTCATGGGCTTCACTTCACAGGAAGCGGGAGCTATTGCCATCATAGGCGGTGCTGACGGTCCTACGGCTATTTACACCACGCAGATGCTGGCTTCAAACCTCTTGGGTCCGATTGCGATTGCGGCTTATTCGTACATGGCACTTGTGCCCGTTATCCAGCCGCCGATTATGCGAGCTCTCACCACCAAGCAAGAGCGCAGAATCGTTATGAAGGAGCTCCGCCCCGTTTCCAAGACCGAGAGAATCCTCTTCCCGATTGTTGTTACAATATTTGTAGCTCTCTTGGTTCCCTCTGCGGCTCCGCTTATCGGATGTCTGATGCTCGGTAACCTCCTGAGAGAATGCGGAGTTACCGAAAGACTTTCAAAGACCGTTCAGAACGAGCTTATGAATATCTGCGTTGTATTCCTCGGTGTTTCCGTCGGTGCTACTGCTACTGCAAACACCTTCCTGAACCTCAAGACTCTTGGAATTCTTGTCCTCGGTATCGTTGCGTTCAGCTTGGGAACCGCTTGCGGCATACTCCTTGCGAAGTTCATGAACCTCTTCTCAAAGAACAAGATCAATCCGCTTATCGGTGCGGCAGGTGTTTCCGCCGTTCCTATGGCGGCGAGAGTTGCTCAAAAAGAAGGTCAAAAGGAAGATCCCTCGAACTTCCTGCTCATGCACGCCATGGGTCCGAACGTTTCGGGTGTTATCGGCTCGGCTATTGCCGCGGGTGTTCTCATCTCGCTCTTGGGCTGATACGAAAGGAGATTTCAATGGCTACCAATAAACTTTATATAACCGACACGATTTTGAGAGATGCACATCAGTCTCAGGCGGCAACAAGAATGAGACTTGACGACATGCTCCCCGCTTGCCCGGTTCTTGATTCCATCGGATACTGGTCACTCGAGTGCTGGGGCGGTGCAACGTTCGACACCTGCATGAGATTTTTGAACGAGGACCCTTGGGAGAGATTAAGAGCTCTTAGAAAGGCTATGCCGAACACCAAGCTCCAGATGCTCTTCCGTGGGCAGAATATCCTCGGGTACAAGCACTATGCGGACGATGTCGTTGATGCATTCGTAAAGAAATCCATCGAGAACGGCATCGACGTTATCAGAATTTTCGATGCACTTAACGACACAAGAAACCTCAAGGCGGCTATCACCGCCACAAAGAAATACGGCGGAATGTGCGAAGCGGCTATCAGCTACACCACAAGCCCCGTTCACAACAAGGAATACTTCGTCAAGCTCGCTATGGAGCTCGAGGAAATGGGTGCTGACACCATCTGCATCAAGGATATGGCAAACCTGCTTCTTCCCTATGATGCGGCTGAGCTTGTCAAGGAACTGAAGGCTCATGTTCATATTCCGATTCACCTTCATACACACAACACCACCGGTACCGGCGACATGGTAAACCTCATGGCAGCACAGGCAGGCGTTGATATCGTCGACACTGCACTTTCGCCTCTTGCAAACGGCACTTCACAGCCGGCAACCGAGTCTTTGGTTGCTACCCTTGCGGGAACCGACAGAGACACGGGGCTCGACCAGATGAAGCTCAATGAAGCGGCAACTCATTTCAGAGATGTTGCTAACCGACTGAAGGCTGAGGGCTCACTTGACCCGAAGGTTTTGAACGTCGACACAAAGACGCTTATGTATCAGGTTCCGGGCGGAATGCTCTCTAACCTGATTTCACAGCTCAAGCAGGCTAACGCTGAGGATAAGTACTACGAGGTTCTCGCTGAGGTTCCGAGAGTCAGAGAAGACTTCGGCTATCCCCCGCTCGTAACTCCTACAAGCCAGATTGTCGGCACGCAGGCGGTTATGAACGTCCTCTCCGGCGAGCGTTACAAGATGCTCACAAAGGAATCGAAGGGACTCCTGAGGGGCGAATACGGACGTCTCCCGGGCGAAGTCAATGCGGATGTCAGAAAGAAAGCCGGCATCAGCGACGACGAGGTTATCACCTGCCGTCCCGCAGACAATATCGAACCTGAGCTCGACAAGTACCGTGAAGAAGTCAAGAACGTTCCCGGCTTCAACGGCTCCGAAGAAGATGTCTTGAGCTACGCTCTCTTCCCGCAGGTTGCGACAAAGTTCTTTGCATCGAGACTGGAGAAAGAAAAGAAGGTCGCTGTCACGAAGCCCGCTGACAACGGACCGAGAGTTCTTTATGTCGATGACTGCACGATTCAGTAATTGTAATCGTTTTAATACGAACAAAATCCCCGAGGATTTCTCGGGGATTTATTCATATATAAATACAAAGTCACGAACGCATTACAATTGCAATTATGCAAATTATAATAAGCGCAACAAGCACATACTTTAAAACTGTGTTTGCTTTGCTATACGCCTTGGGATTATTCCGACCGTTATTACTGTTGCTTGAAATGTTACTGCCAAAAACATCCATGGGTTCATTTTCGAAATCAGCCTGCTGAGAAGCATCTGTAACAGATTCACTGTGTTTAACTCGACGCGGATTCATAGATTCTTCGATAGCCTTCTGAACCCTTTTCTTTATGTACTCTTCGTTTATGCCGTATGATGTCCACAACGTGATTATAGGCAGTCCCGCTTCTTCGCAAATATTCTTGACTTTTGTATCTCGATTCTTACGGTCGCTTTGCAGATGCGATGCATCATTGATTTCCACAACAGCTACGGGATGATAATCCTCTACTCGACAAATCAAACCGTCCGCAATTCTAAAAAGCTCATTCTGGAACTTGGCATTATCAGTCCGTACCAAAACGCTTCTTAAAGAAACTTGCGGAAGGACAATATAGCCTTCAGGCAAAGCATCTTTTATCGCTCTCAAATATTTCCTCTCCGTATTGGTAATAAGAGATTTCTTGACTTCGTATAAATATTTTTGCTCCTCCGGCATAACTATTCACCCCGCATTTGATGATATAATTCTACATCAAAGTACCGCAAAAGTCAATAAGAGAACAGCAAAGTGTATTGCATTATCCCATAAATTCATGTATAATAAACAGAGTTGAACCCCAGGGATTAAAGACGATTTTCATATAAAGGTGAAAGGAACATGCGTTATGAAGAATCAGCATCAAATTAAGCAAACAGCATATAAACCGGACGACGGTTTTATCGGCAGGAAGCAGAAGCTCATCCGCGAGACGGTTATTCCCTATCAGTATTCGGTTCTCAAGGACGAGGCACCTGACACTGAGAAGAGTCATGTTATTGCGAACTTTATCAATGCCGCAAAGGCACTCCGTGGCGAGGACGTCGGCGACGGATTTTATGGGATGGTATTTCAGGACAGCGACGCCGCAAAGTGGCTCGAGACGGTCGCATATTCATTGGCGATTCACCCTGACTCTCAGCTCGAAGCAACCGCCGATGAAGTAATCGACATTATAGCTTCGGCTCAGGATGAAGACGGATACCTCGACACAGCGTTCACCATCAAGGACAGAGACCACCGTTGGCAGAATCTTTTGGAGGGTCATGAGCTCTACTGCGCCGGTCACATGATGGAGGCGGCTTGCGCCTATTACGAGGCTACCGGCAAAGACAAGCTTCTTCGGGTCATGGAGAAGAATGCCGAGCATATCTATGATGTTTTTATCACCGGCGGGCACAAGGGCTATCCCGGGCACCCGGAGGTCGAGCTTGCTCTCATGAAGATGTATCACCTCACCGGCAACCACAAGTGCCTCGAGCTTGCAAAGCATTTCATCGACATCCGTGGTGTTGACCCTGAATATTTTGAAAAAGAGCGAAAATCCCGCGACTGGGTTGTCTGGGGCGGAGACGGCAAAGACCACGACTATATGCAGTGCTCGAAACCCGTAAGGGAGCAGTCGGACGCCGTCGGGCACTCGGTAAGAGCCGTTTATCTCTACACTGCGATGGCTGACTTGGCGAGTGAAGCCGACGATAAAGAGCTTCTGGAGGCTTGCAACAGACTCTGGGAGAGCATCACCGGGAAGAGGATGTACATAACCGGCGGTATAGGCTCATCCTGCAATGGAGAAGCCTTCACAGTTGATTACGACCTGCCGAACGACACGGCATATTGCGAGACCTGCGCTTCAATAGGGCTGATGTTCTTCGCGTCGAGGATGCTTGAAAGCGACGCAAACGGAAAATACGGCGATGTTATGGAACAGGCTTTTTACAACACAGTCCTCGCCGGAATTCAGCTTGACGGCAAGAGCTTCTTCTATGTAAATCCGCTCGAGTGTGTGCCCGGTATCTCCGGCTGTGCTTCTACCCATTGGCACGACCTGACCTATAGACCGAAGTGGTACGCTTGCGCCTGTTGTCCCCCGAATCTGGCGAGATGCGTCTGCTCGTTCGGAAAGCATGCCTACGGCGAAAACGAAAAGACCGCCTTTTGCCACATGTTTGCATCTGGCGAAGTTGATTTTGATAATGGGCTCAAGCTGTCATGCAAGACGAAGTATCCGTATGGGTTTGATGTTAGTTTCACTGTTCTCGACGGCGAGAGCGAGCTTGCAGTCAGGATTCCGGCGTGGAGCAAGGAATATAGCTTGACAGTGAACGGTGAAAAAGCCGATTACAAGATTAAGAACGGTTATGCTTATCTTGACGTCAAAAAAGGCGACGAGATTGTTTTGAAGCTAGATTCACTTCCCTGCTACGTTTATCCGTCGAACAAGATTCCGGAGCTTACAGGCTCTGTAGCTCTTTGCAGAGGTCCGCTTGTCTACTGCTTCGAGGGCAAGGACAACGAGTGGTGCGACGGCAACGTTCTCTCGCTGTCGTTGACGGGAAGCAGTGATATTTCCCGGGAAAAAGCTGACGGTCTTCCCGACGAAATAGTAGCTCTCAAGGTTCCTGCCGTCAAAAGCTGTGAAGCGAGTGGGCTTTACACGATGAGCAAGCCGACATATGAGGAAGGCTTTGCAAAAGCGATTCCCTACTATGCCTGGTGCAACCGCGGTGAGAACCAGATGAGGGTCTGGATGAACCTGATTTAACTTAAAATAAGAACAGGAGCTTTTAGCGGCTCCTGTTTTTTTATGCTTATTCGGTTTTGTCAAGCATTTCGCTCATCGTTCGCCAGCCTAAGACTGCACACTTGACACGCGACGGCATATGTGAAACGTCCTTAAGGGCTCCTGCTTCTTCGAGCTCTTCTATTTCGGCGTCCGAGGCTTCACCCTTGATCATCTTCAGGAACAAGTCCGATAGGTGCTGGGCTTCTTCCTTTGTCTTGCCGATTACGAGGTCGAGCATGATGTCGACAGAAGCCTGAGAGATGGCACATCCGTCGCCCTCGAAGGAACCGTCGACGATTACGCCGTTCTCGACTTTAAGTTGCAGGACGATGTCGTCACCACAGGAAGGGTTCACTCCCTCAAGAGCGCAGGTTGCGTCCTCGAGTGTTCCCTTGTACTGTGGGTAAAGATTATGATCGGTAAGGACTTCGTTATAAAAAGTGTTATTCGCCAAGACCCATTCGCCTCCTTAATGTTTTCAGCGACTGTATGAATCGTTCGATGTCGGCTTCGTCGTTATAAAATGCCAGGCTCGCCCGAGCCGAAGAACGGATTCCAAGGAATGTGTGAAGCGGTTGGGCGCAGTGATGACCGGCACGGATTGCCACTTTGTCCTCGTCGAGAATTGCCGAAATATCGTGAGGGTGAACGCCGTCGACGGTGAAGCTGACGATTCCCGAATGATTTCTGTAATCGGAGCTACCGATTATGTTGACGTGTGGAATCTTCTGCATCTCCTCAAAAAGAAGCTTTGTAAGCTCAGTCTCCCTTGAATGGATGGCGTCCATGCCGATACTCTCGATATAGTCGATAGCCGCCGAAAGACCAACAGCATCGCCTGCGCTGACGGTTCCAGCCTCGAACTTGTGCGGGAGCTCGGCATAGGTTGCACTGTCCCTCGTGACATATTCTATCATCTCGCCGCCCGATAAGAATGGCGGCATTTTCTCAAGGAGCTCTTCCTTGCCGTAGAGAACGCCGATTCCCATCGGTGCCATCATTTTGTGACCGGAGAATGCGAGAAAATCGCAATCAAGTTCTGTTACATCAATAGCCATGTGCGGTGCGCTCTGGGCTGCATCTATAAGCACTACGCCGCCGTTACTATGGACGAGCGAAATCAGTTCTCTGACGGGATTCTCACTTCCCAGGACATTTGAAACCTGCGCCATTGCGGCGAGCTTGGTTTTCTCTGTTACAGCTTCCCTTAACTTGTCCAACGGATAAGAACCGTCCGGCTCACATTCGAGATACTTTAGCGTCGCTCCGGTTTCCTTGGCGACCATCTGCCACGGAAGGATGTTACTATGGTGCTCTGAGATTGTAATTAATATCTCGTCGCCTTCGTGCAGGAAATTCAAGCCGTAGCTGTAGGCAACAAGATTTATGCTCTCGGTGGTGTTCCGGGTGAAAACTATCTCGCTGGATTTTTTAGCTTTTATGAACTGCGCCACTTTTTCACGGGCATTCTCGTAATGCTCGGTGGCGTCATAGGCAAGCGAATATAAGCCTCTCAGCGGATTGGCGTTCGAGTGCTCATAGAAGTCTCTGACAGCTTCAAGGACAACCGCCGGTCTTTGCTCAGTGGCGGCATTGTCAAGATAGGCTATATCCGTACTCTTCAAAAGAGGAAAATCGTCTTTATAGTTACGCATCTTCGCCTCCGTCTGCCTCGGGAGATATGAGGCTGTGAGCCAAGGTCTTTATATCCTCGTCGGGAATGTGCGAAATTATCGCATCAAGCTTGGCATGGGCGATTATGTCCTCAGCCGCCTCAGAAGAAATTCCACGCGAGCCGAGATAGAAGATGATATTGTCATCAAGCCTGCCGATAGATGCGCCGTGGTTGCCCTCAACGTCCTCTTCGTCACATAGAATGAGCGGAATTGTCTGGTTGACCTGATTGTCGCCAAGAAGAAGGATGTCCTCGTTTTCGGTGCCCTTTGCTCCGGCACAGCCCTTGATGAGGTCAATTGTGCCACGGAAAATCTTGGTCGAGTCGTTCTCGAGTATTCCCGAAGCGAAGATATTCGATTCGGTTTTCCTGCCGGTGTGGCGGACAACGTAATTCATGTCGAGGCTCTGATTCGTCTTTACTCTGTAGCCCGAATTTGCCGAAAATGCACTGTGCTCGCCTGCTAAATCCACGGAAACCGCAACATATTCGTTCCTGCCGCCGAGCTCTAATTTTGTAAGATTAAAGCTTGCATTTGCATCGCAGGTGCAACCGATATCGGTTATGACATCGGAATCGGTTCCGACAGACTCAATTACGGATAAATCGACAGTTGAACCTGAGTCAGCCTGAATCTTGATTTCGAGCACTGCTGTCCCCTCGCCTGTCATCATGACAGACACCGGGAGGACGGCGTTTTCCTTTGCATGGAGGAAGAGCCTTGCCTGCTTGCCGCCGGTGAAATCGTAGTTAATAACTGCCGGCGATGCTTCGCTTCCGGATTCGATCAGAAGGCTTTCGCCTTGGAGAAGGTCACCCAGCTTGTCCCCTGCTACGGATTTTACGTTATCTAAAGTCTCATTCTGAATGAGCTTGAGTGCCTCGGGGAGCTTGGTTATCTCGGGGGTGCAGGAATCAGTTGGGACATCTCCTGTGTACTTTACCTCGTTCATCTTGAGGCTGTTCCATGTCCTGACTGGGAGCGGATTTAAAATAATGTTTTCGGTTGTCATCTTGTCCCCTCCTTAGCCTATTGCGCCCTTCATCTCAAGACGGATGAGGTTATTCATCTCGACGGCGTACTCGAGCGGGAGCTCCTTTGAGACGTTATCGGCGAAGCCTCCGACAATCATCGCTCTTGCATCCTCCTCGGAAATGCCTCTTGACATGAGATAGAAGACCGCATCGTCGCTGATTCTGCCGATTCTCGCCTCGTGTCCGACGTCTGCATCGCCGGTACGGATATCCATTGCAGGAATTGTGTCGGAGCGGGAAATGTCGTCGAGCATCAGAGACTGGCAGGAAACCGCCGCCTTGCTCTTGTGGGCGTTCTTTCCGACGATTACGGAGCTTCTGAACGTGCTGATTCCGCCGTCTTTGGAGATGGATTTTGTGTTGATATATGAAGACGTATTCTCCCCAATGTGGACGACCTTTGCACCGGTGTCGAGGTTCTGACCCTTGCCGGCAAAGGTGATTCCTGTGAATTCCATACGGGAATTCTTTCCTTTCAAGATTGTCATCGGGTAGAGGTAAGAGACATGCGACCCGAACGAGCCGGAAACCCACTCCATCGTGCCGCCCTCTTCGACGGTTGCACGCTTGGTATTGAGGTTATACATGTTCTTCGACCAGTTTTCAATGGTAGAATATCTCAAGCGGGCGTTCTTGCCTACAAATAGCTCGACACATCCGGCATGGAGGTTTGCGACGTTATACTTCGGTGCAGAGCAACCCTCAATGAAGTGGAGGTCTGCGCCCTCGTCGACTATGATTAAAGTGTGCTCGAACTGTCCGGCGCCGGGGGCATTCAGTCTGAAATAGGACTGTAGCGGAATCTCGACCTTGACGTGCGGCGGGACATAGACGAACGAACCGCCCGACCAGACTGCGCCGTGAAGAGCGGCAAACTTATGGTCAGTGGGCTTGACGAGCTTCATGAAGTGACTTCTTATCATGTCGGCATATTCGCCGTGCATTGCGCTTTCGAGGTCTGTGTATACCACGCCCATTGCGGCGACTTCCTCGCGGACATTGTGATAAACGAGCTCGGAGTCATATTGTGCGCCCACTCCGGCAAGGGACTTCCTCTCCGCCTGCGGGATTCCGAGACGTTCGAAAGTGTCCTTGATTTCGTCGGGGACGTCGCTCCACTTGGCACTCATCTTGGTATTGGGTCTTACATAGGTGACAATATTGTCCATGTCGAGCCCGTCAATCGGCGGTCCCCAGTCGGGGACAGACATAGAATTATATATCTGGAGCGACTGGAGGCGGAACAGGTTCATCCACGCAGGGTCGTTCTTCTCTTTTGATATCTTATCGACGATTTCCTCGGTAAGACCGGCATTGAGCTTGTAGTTATCGGTGTCCTCATTCCGGAAATCATACATGTTGCGGTCGATGCTTTCGACCTGACTTTTTTCTTTCATCATGCGCTCACTTTCCCGCCAGCTCAATATACTTCTCGTAGCCGTTCTGATTGATTTCATCGACCATCGAAGCGTCACCGTCTGCGACGATGTGACCGTCGACTATTACATGGGTCTTGTCGATATCGAAGGCATCAAGGATTCTTGTCGAGTGGGTGATGACGAGGAGCGCACCGTTCTCCTCTTCAAGGTAGGTCTTGATTCCCTGCGAGACGAGCCTTACGGCGTCGACGTCGAGACCGGAGTCGGTCTCATCAAGGATTGCGAGCTTCGGACGGAACATGAGAAGCTGCAAAATTTCAGTCTTCTTTTTCTCGCCGCCCGAGAATCCGACGTTCAGGTCTCTCTTGGTATAGGACGGATCTAACTGCAAGAGCTCCATTGCGGCGGCAAGCTTCTTCTTGAAGTCAAAGAGCTTGATTCTCTTGCCGGTTCTCTGCTCGAGAGCACTCCTTAAAAAGCTCTCGACGGTAAGTCCCGGAACCTCCAATGGCGTCTGGAACGAGAGGAACATTCCCGCTTTTGCACGCTTATCCGGCGATTCGGAAGTTATATCGTTTCCGTCAAAGACAATTTTGCCTGAGTTTACAGTATACTGGGGGTTGCCCATCAGGGCATAGCCGAGGGTCGACTTGCCGGCGCCGTTCGGTCCCATCAAAACATGGGCTTCGCCCTCATTAATTCGCATATCGACATCATGCAGGATGTGTTTATCGTCAATCGAGACGTTTAAATTGCTGACTTCCAAAAGTGTAGACACTTGCATTTCACTCTCCGTAGTTTTATTTATCGCCATAACGGCAGTTTACACATTTAAAAACCAACCGCAAAGGTAGGTTAAAGATATAGTATCACATTAAGAGCCTCTTGTCAAGGGAATATGCCCCATTTCGGGCTTCTCAAATCAAGATTTTTGTCGGGTCTTGAAATTAAATCCGCAATGGTGTATACTTAAGTCAGATTGGAGTGAATGCAATGTTTATCTCATCAAAGGGCAGATACGCCCTGAGAGTTGTTGTTGATATAGCCGAGAGGCAGACTTCAGAATATATCCCGCTTCAGGAGATTGCCGACGGTCAGCATCTCTCGGAGAAATACCTCGAAGCCATCGTCAAGAGCCTTGTTTCGGGAGGAGTTCTCGAAGGTCAACGTGGCAAAGGCGGCGGCTACAAGCTGAGCCGCTCCCCCGACAAATGCACCGTCGGCGAAATCTTGAGGCTCACCGAAGGCGAACTTGCCCCGGTCTCCTGCGTTGACAAGTCCGTCGAGCAGTGCGAGCGCCGCTACGAGTGCCGGTCATATCCCATGTGGCAAGGGCTTGACAAGATGATTTCGGATTATCTGGATGGGTTTACGATTCAGGATCTGATGAGGAATGAAGATTAAAGAAAAGCCGACGTGATGAGCGTCGGCTTAAATCTTAATCAAATCTTAATCTTTGAGATATTGCTCTTAATGTTTCAATATGGTATACTTTATCCAAACAGTCCGGAAGGAGAAATTATTATGAAAAAGATTATTGCGATGGCTTTGGCGCTTATGCTTTTAGTGTCTTGCGGGGTAACTGAACGGGTGGATGATAATTCCAGTGTCACGACTGTGAGCTCTTCAAGTGAAAAGGTCACGAGGGCGACCACCTCGCCTACGGAGGACGATTCGGACGAGCTTGAAGTCGTTGATTGGTACTACGAGAACATCAAGAGTCAGTCGTTGATACTGCCGAAGGATGTCAAAGTTGTGGACGCTTACATTTCGCTATGGTTTGAGGAACGTGCGGAAGATAGCCTCACGGAGAAGGACTATGAAGAAGATGTCGACCTGTCGGATGTTTCCTGGCTCGATCAGATTGTCGACCCGGATACGATTTACGATGTCGAGCGTGTCGGGAACTATATCGCTTTCAGGGAAGGAAATGACAAGACGGCATATGTCTGCGAGGCGACCGACACTGAAATCTCGGTGATTGCCAAAGGCTCCGGGCTTTCGGTCGGCTATGTTGTCACAGATCACTTCATCTTCTTTGCGGAGGGCTATTCTCAGCTCTCTTCCGGCGAAATGAGGATGTATGTCATCAGGGTCGCAACCGGAGAAATCGTTGCGGTCGACTTCCCCATGCCATATGAGAATACGTTTATATCCACCATTATGCCAACCTCGGACGGCGGCATGATGATAGCTCCCAATACAGGCGAAACGGTCAATACGCTCGAGGATTACGTCTACTATATTTCCCCTGAGAATATCGTCTTAATGTTTACCGAGCTGTTCGTGCCGGACGAAGTCTACGGCTTCACCTATGACGAATACTACGAAGCTCTCACCGGCAAGTGGGACGTGGTCGTGTGGTATGATGTCCCGACGGTCAACGAAAGCTGCACCGAGCTTGCCTATTGGTCGAATAAGTACGCCGAGGACGGCGAAATGTCCCTGACCCCGGGCATCTGGATTGTCGACCTTGAAACCGGCGACGAATCAAGACTTGATTTGGGCGACCTCTCCCCTACTGTCGGTTATATCAACTGTATTGATGACGAGACTTTGATGTTTGACACCTATGACAATGGTGGGTTCTGTGAGATTAATCTTGAGGATAATACGATTAGTAATCTGGACGTTGAGTGATTTTCCGTTTGCGCCAAAATATCCGGTATTCGTACAAAAAACTTGACAAAACTTTTCGTGGGGTATAATATTAATTGAATCCTTTTCGCTGGTTTTGGTGTCTATAATAGTGTAGCGAATCGTATGAAAGGAGAAGTAAAAACATGCCCAAAATCAAAGTATTATTTATTCAGGAGAAGAAGGTCAAAAAGGAAGCGATAACCATAAGCGACCTGATTGAGAACGAGGTGCCGGACACATATGAGTTTGAGCATGTAAATGCGAAAGAGAATATTATGGGCAAAGTGGCGGAGTTCCATCCGCAGATTGTTTTTATCTCTAACAGCAAAGCTTATGACATCTTTGAACTGGTACAGAAAATAAAAGAGCTCGACTCTGATATTGTGATTCTGGCACTCGTGTTCACCAATTTCGGTTCTGAGCGTGAGATGATGGACAAGCTTACCGGCTTGGGAGTTTACAAATGCTATACTTCCCAGCTTTCGGTTGATTCGTTGATTCATGATATGTTTGTATCTCTTAATATGGAATAAGCGAGGTGGAGGTATGAAAGAGAAAAGACGAGTACAGTTAGATGATATGTTAAGCTCGTTCCGGGAAATATGGAAGTATGATAAGCGACTGTTTCTGATACTGCTTGTTACAGTCTTTATCAATGCTTTAAGACCGTTTCCGAATATCATTTTGTCGGGACTGATTATAGACAGCATTTCTCAGAAAGAGGCTTATTCACAGATTGTCTTCTATGTTCTTCTGATGTTCGGGTCGATATTTGTCCTTGAAGCTATCAGCATCTGCTTAGGAAAAATCAAAGAATATCTCTTTTTGAAGTTTACCAACAGGCTTAACAATGACATCAGCCGGAAGTGCCTGAACATGGATTACGAGCAGTTCAACGACACTTCTTTTCAGGACAGCATACAGCTCACGAATCAGATTGCTCAGGGCAATAATTACTTTACCAGTATCACAACGGTATTTGATACACTGTCGAATATCATATCACTTATAGGTATAGTTGCCATTATGACGATGCTGAACAAATGGCTGTTTCTGATTGCAGTGGTTCTGATTGGGTTGCAATCTGTTTTGCAAATCGTAAGGCAGAAATACAACCTCCAATTTCAGAATGACTCCTCAAGAGAACAGCGAAGGCTCGGATATGTGTCTCAGATTCCGAAAAACATACCCGCAAAGAAAGACATTGATATGTTCGACCTCAGAGGCTATGTTTTCAGCAAGATTGAGCATTTTCAGAAGAACATACTCAGCCTTAACCTTCGCCGGATTAAAAAAGACGGTGTAGTAAATCTTGCTACTTTCCTCCTCACCACGATATTCCAGATTTCTGCCTATCTGCTGATTGGAATAGATGCGCTGAAGGGCACAATTTCGGTCGGTGAGTTCACGATGGGCGTGGCGTCGCTTATCAGCTTTATGTCTGCATTTTCGTATGTGGCGACGAATATGCTGAATTTCAATAACAGCCTGAGCTATATCCATATGTATAAATCCTTCCTTACATATGAAAGCAAGTTTGACGATGATAGTGGGCTGACGCTCGAAGACCTCGACCTTGATGATATTGAAATCGAGTTTAAGAATGTGTCGTTCCGCTATCCAAACAGCACTTCTTATGTTCTGAAGAATATCAATCTGAAGCTCAGTAGTAAGGAAAAGTTAGCGGTTGTCGGTTATAACGGAGCAGGAAAGACGACTTTCACGTTACTTCTGACCAGAATGTATGAACCGACAGAGGGCGAAATCCTCCTCAACGGAATCAACATCCGGAAGATAAACTACCGGGATTACCTGAAAATCT
>JAJQGT010000005.1 GCA_021201135.1 Oscillospiraceae bacterium | reverse complement strand
TCGGTGGTGGGAACGGCATTGAACCTCCTGTGACCGGCATCGTCCAGGATGGGAGCGCCGCCCTCAACCAGATATTCCCGGTGCTGCTTGGCATCCCATTCGCCGTTCTCCTTCAAGGGACGGATGGGACACAGGACATGGAAGTGGGGATTGCTGATACCGCCCTCTTTGTCCGGTAAGTGGACAGCGTAGTCCACAATCATGCCACGGCTGACGAACTCGTCCAACAAGAATTGCCTTACAAGAGCGATGTTCTCCTCCAGCGAGAACTCGTTCTGCAAGGCAATGTCGAAGCTGTATGCCAGCTGCGCTTTTTTGCCGGACTCCGCTTTTTCAACGGCGTTCCAGAGGGTTTGCCGGTCTGCGTACTCCGGCGGGGCGTGATCGGGCATCAGAATCTCGGCGCAGACCACGCCGCCCTTGCGGGTGTAATCGCTGACCTCGCCGTAGTATTCGCTGTACAGCCGTTCGCCGGAGCGATAGGCGGCGGAGGCGACGGCGGACTGACCGGCGCTGCGCTTGATCTGGGTCACATGGAAGTGGTAGAGTGCGATGGCGGATCGCCTCCTTCATAATGTGCGAGAAATGTCTGTACTTCTGGCAGCTCGGTCAATTGCTCGAACAGCAGATAGATCGCTGCCTTGTCCATCCCCTTAGTGGCCGGGATGAAGTGCTCCACCGTTCCGCCGATGATGCAGAGATGGTGGGTGCGTTTGGCCCGTTCGCCCTTTTGAAGATAGGCGGCACGGTTTTCCAGGCGTTCCAGCTTGTGCTGCGCCTGATCTCGCTTCTGCCCGGCGATCTGCATCTCCTGCAAAAGCTCCTGTGATGATTTCTGCTTCATAGGAAATACCTCCTGAAATAGATTCAGGCCGCCTGCGTGAAACAGACGGCCTATGTATATGGCTCTACTATTGTTATGTGGGAATTTTGAAAAAGCGGGCTAATCGCAGGACAGTGCAAAAACAAAAAACATGACAACTGCTCCTCATAAATAGGAGAAATCGGGGCGGTCAAGCGGAACTGTTTTTGGGAAAATTTGACCTGTCGGCGGGGAATGATTTGTAAAATCGTTCTCCGTCGGCAGGTGGGCAGGGATAGCCGCAGAGCGGCGCAAGGGGTGCAGCCCCTTGAACGGAGCGCAGCGACGCAAAACAGCCCAGACTTTCGACTAGTCCGGGCTGTCAGCTCCGCAGGACGCATGATACGGGCTTGCCCCGTATAGAAGTGCGCCCTTGTTACCAAGGGATTATCCAGGCTTGTTCCTGGTCTTCCACAGCCACTTCAGTCTGCGCACCGGCCAGGTGAGGATGCGGCCGAGGCGGTAAGAGGTGGAACGCTTGATGGCGGCGTTCTGCTTTTTGGACGCCTTCAACTGCTTCTTTGTCTGGTTCAGCTGCTTTTTCAGGTCGGACTGAGCCTTTTTAGCCGCCTTCAGCTGGGCATTCAATTCTTTGATCTGAACGCCCCGGTCAAACTTCTCGCCGTAGGTGATTTGGAGCTTGCGGTTGATTTCGGACTTTTCGGCGTAGGTTTGTTGTAGCTTCTTCTTTGTTTCTCCGAGCTGGGCATTCAGCTTTTTGATTTGGCGTTTTCCGCCATCGCAGATCAATGTTTGGAAAGCAAACAAATTCTCTCGCAGACCAAACTCACTACCTTCATATTCCAGTGGTAACATTGCATAGTCATTTTGTGCATTATGAAGGATAGCCATCATCCGGCTAACGGCTGCATTTTGATTTTCCACAGCAAGTGAGCCTGCCATCTTAAAATAGGTTTGAGCCATATTTAAAAAGACAATGTAATAGCTGTAAACATTGTAGAATGTAAGCTCCGATGTCATGGTCGAATCTTTACGAATACGTCGCATAAAATAGGCCCGCTGGACATGAGAGGCTCTCTTTGCATATAGCAGCGCCGCAAAGGTAAAGGCATTGTCCTCGTAAATCACGCCGACAGGGTACATCAACCGATTTTCTCTCACAAAGTCTGTTCGCAGCATTTGAAGGCTTGGATTGGGAATGAATTTGTTTTCCTCACAGAACAGCCGCAGCAGGGTGGGGCCGTCGTAGACGTCGTCGTAGGAACGACTGCGGATATAGTTGCTCTCAAATCTGGCGAATTCATCTGCCAGATCTGTATCATCGAAAAAAGTTGTTCCATCAAAGTAGAGACATTCCAGCTGCTTTTCCTCCATGATGGCGACCAGCTCTTCCAGAGCATTTCGCTCCAGGAGATCGTCACTGTCCATAAAATAGAGGTATTTGCCTCTTGCACGCCGGATTCCTGCATTTCGGGCATAACCCTGCCGGGAGTTGGGCTGAGATAGGATGACAAGGCGTTCATCCTTTGCAGCCCAACGATCCAGAATCTCCATGGAGTTGTCCGTGGAGCCGTCATTGATGCAGATAATCTCTATAGCAGAAAGAGTCTGGCCAGTAATACAGACCAGCGTTTCGTCAAGATAGGGTGCTACATTATAAACAGGTATAATAACAGAGACTGAAACTCCCTCCTGTTGAGGTAAATGAGTTTCTTCATCCCATTCATCACGGTTCTGCGTTGCCAGAGATCGAATCCTTTCACTCTGTTCATACCAAGTGCGCGCGGCGGTCACTTGTCGCGAATGCCAGTGAACCATGTGATTACCATCATCTTTTTCGGGTATCTCCTGGAGGGGCATCTGGCTGTAAGGTTCTCTGCTCAGTGCTTCCAGTAGCAGTAACCTGCCTTCGTTGTCTCTACCGTTCCTCAGATGGGAAGAAATCGTAGATAGCGACAGATGCCGAAAAGCGGTCTGAAACGCTTCATACAAATTACGTTTCGTCAATTCCTGGTAGAAAGCATTGATTTCGTGCAGAAAACTCAGAGGGTCCTTAGGGTTGTCACGTTGGATATTTCTCGAACAGTTGGTGCGACAATAAATCAAATCTGATTCTGCTGCGGTAATCCGTTTTGCCAGCGCCATGCTGCTGGAGGCATAATAAAAACTGCCGAATCCGCGGAGCGGCAATAACTGCAATCCAGTGTCCAATAAAAACTGACGTGAATAAAATTTATTCCATAGTACCGGGGAAGAAATGGTGAAGATTGTATTAGGAGCGTCCTGCCCGTTAAAAATCTGCTGCCGGGGCATCAAATCTCGCCGTAAGAATTCCGATTTCTCCCGTACTACTCTGTTCTTGCCATCATAATATTTGCCGCTGATGAGAGTCACATCTGCCAGACATTCCTCTGCTGCCAGCCAAGCCTTTTTCAATGAGTCAAGGGGAAGAACTATGGAGTCATCCATAAAGAAAACATATTTGCCCACCACATTCGCCAATGCACTGTTGCAAATCTGTCCAACACTCTGTTCATTGCTATAAAGTATGCGAAGTCTGGTATCCTGCTGCTCATATTGCCTCAGGATGTCAATTGTATGTTCGCTTGTGTCGTTTGCTATACAGACAATTTCGGTCTCGTGCAGCGTCTGGAGCAAAATGCTCTCCATGCTCTGTCTCAGGTAGCCCTCATCGTCATGGATGACTACAATGACAGATACCTGAGGTTGCTCTGCGCCGGAGTCAATATGCCGACACTGGTTCGGGAGGGAGCGATATGTTTCCATCCATCTGTCTGCGAATAGGACAAATGGATTTTTCCACGGCTTGTCCTTGGAAGAAAAGTGGAGAATCCTCCAGGAGCCGAACAGCTCCTCACTGCTCTGGAATTGAGTCCCATACAACTCATTGATATCGCTCAAATCCCATTTTTTTCTGGAGCGCTGCAAATTGATTGCCAGGAAATTGTACCAGATGGGCAGACACTTCACCCGATGGTCGAACACTACGTTCAGCACGTTCTGGTCCATCAGGTTTGAGTCGTTCAATTCCTGCTTTGTGTGGATCAGTGCCTCTGTCATGTTCTCCTGCCGCATCTGCTTCAGGTTCAACACCATGACGCCCGAGTTGAAATAGTGCTCCACCAGCAGGGTAAATTTGTGTTTATAATAAATCGACCCGCTGTCGATGACAGCCGCTACCATATTGTTCTCCAGATCAGTGGCATAAAGCTCGGAGAGATCTGTCCGTACCAGAATATCTCCGTCCAGATAAAGAACCTTATCATACTGGGGCAACAGCTCCGGCAGAATGAACTTCAACAGGGCTGACGGAGAGGCAACGCATATGGCAGAACTGGAAAACTGGTGTAAGCTGGCAAACCGCTCTGCATCCTCCCGAAGAATATGAATCGCCACGCTGTCAGATGCAAAGACAGAAAACGCCGCTTCGCTCTCCTCTGACAGACTGGCGCACACGATATAGATTTCATAGTACGTCTCAGGCGCCTTTGAAGATATCATGGATGAGATCGCAACGCTGGTTGGGATAATATAGTTGTCGTCGCATATCAATACAATCGGTATTTTCATGTGATGCTATATTCCTTTCTCTCTAATTTGGGGACATATTTACGCCCTGCTCTTTTCCATGCTTTTAGCACTTAAACAAGCAGATATCAGTCACTTCCAATTGCATCCGTTTTTCTTTTCAATTTAAGGTTATTTGCTTGATTTAAAGCAATTGCCGCACCGCTTAAACGGTGTCGCATTTTGATGTGATTTCTCATACTCTGCTACATCTTCAAGCGTATCAAAAGTGATAAATCTATACGCCCACTTTGAACATTTGCAAGCGTACGTTTTATGAAGCGTCCTGGCATTAACCGTCATATTAACAAAATAATTGCTTACTCTCTCATCAAACTCTTTCTTACCTTTGGCGTAAATGATGTCATCTTCCAACATAATCTTGTCCTCCTAACATCTCCCAATAATATCCAATAAAGGCCAATTTTTGATTCATCCTATTCTTTCATTCCATGTCTTTCCAGATAGCGATTATACAAAGTAGACTTACTGTTCAGTGTTTTGATTATAATATGCCCCCGCTCCGCTAGACCTTTTAAGTCCTCTGTATGAAGCGTCTGCTTCATGAGCGCATGAATCAAAACATTTCGATCTTCCTTCCATGCGGATATTTCACCCAATAATTCATCGGAAAAGTATTTTCTTACCAATCCATTCTTCTGCCGTTGCATCTCCTTGAGGCGATTTAGCTTTTTGTTCAGCGTGGTATGCCTGTCTGGGTTGAACTTTCCGCTGTGCCGTAACACGGATTCTATTCGGTCTTCCAGAATGGCGTATTCAATAAAAATTGCCTCCAGATAAAATCCTGCCTGTAACGCCTTTTTCAGCCGCCCCGTCTGCTCTCTGTAATTTTCGTATTTCTGCATATTGGGGTCTTTCTGCTCCATCAAGTAAAATCGCCTCCCTGTAGTCACCTAGATATCTGTCAGATGTGCCCCCGACTGAATATATGAAAAGGTGTACCTTTGCAAATTTTGATGTTTTGTCGAATACAAATTAAGATTATCACAAAACAGCGAATAAAGCAACCCGCTTTTCGGCAAAATTTGGGCAAGAGTGATAAAAATTTGAGTGCGTGGTGTGGGTTTGCAAAGGTACACATTTCCAAATTTTCACACTGTTTTGCTTACCCCTCTTTTT
>JAJQGT010000026.1 GCA_021201135.1 Oscillospiraceae bacterium | reverse complement strand
TCCTCATAGCTTCGGGCATTACTCCGAAAAAGTTTCCGATACCCATTGCAGGCTCTGTTGCCGTGTCTAATTTGATACAACATAACGAAGCCATCTGTTACTCCTTAACGATGCACCCGCACCCGTGTGCAAAAATGCACACCCCTCATAACGATGCCGTGTTCATCGTTACGGGGTATATGTGCGGATTAAGTCTGCTGCGCACAACTGTTATTCAGAAGCAGAACTGTCACTCCCGTTTTTTTCAACCCAACTGTATTTATCATCCTTATATTGGGCAGCAAAATCATCTCGGTCATCATAATGATTGCCTATCAAGCTGGAACGCATATCATCTCTTACAGAGAGTATTAATTCCTTTGGTGCATCATTATCTACTAAGGACATCATAGCAAGAATATAACCTGTAGATAAGCCGCTTAAATATCCATCTTGATGTAAATTGGCGACCAGAAGTTCATCAGGCAAGCCTTCATATCCTTTGGGAAGCATCCCTTCTGCAGAAAGGTGTTCAGACCATAATGCTGCTATTCTTTCATCTGCTTCTGGATTATTTCGCAGTTGTTTTATGGTCTCTGGAAGGTCTTTAACTTTCTCGTCAAGGAAATCAAAGACACCGTTTATAAACATTCTCGTCAGTTTCTTTGTCCTGTCTGTGATATCGGCTTTCGCCTCATTCATCACTTCATTGCCAAAATTAACATTATCACTCATTTCAACATTCTCCTTACGACCAATTTGCCAGTGGCTTAGTTTCTTTTTTCAGACTTGCCTCTGCATCTTCCTTTGTGGCGAACAAACGGTTTTCTCTGACCTTAATTCCACCACCGCTGTCAGCGAATCGGACAGTATAAAGCCCACCGCCAAACTTCATTATTTTCACTTCCCGTATGAAACGGTTGCTCTCCACAAGGAAAGCCGTATCGCCGGAACTGTATCTGTTAGCCATAGCGCATCACTCCCGTTTGATATAAGTGAGTTCCACATCGTACCCCAGCTGCTCCATCAGCTGGAGGAATGTCTTGTTGACGATTCTCTCGTTATTCCGAATCAGCCGACTAACGTAAGGCGCAGAGGTTCCGATATCCTCGGCCAGCTTCGCCTGGGTGACGTTCTCCTCTATGCACTTAACCTTCACATCGACTTCCACGTTATTCTTCAGCATTTTTATCCCTCATTGCCATTACAAAAGTTGCACTTCTACTGCAATTTATTGTACCACATCTTTATGAACATTTCTACCCATACAGCAAAAAACATCCGACTGAAAGCCGGATGCCGTTTGCGCTTTGTATTTTGTTATGCTTGTATCTCCGTTCCATTGCGGAATGTGACCGTGATTTCCTTCTTCTTGCCGACCGTGATGTACTCGACCATGCTGCCCCAGAGTGCACTGTCAAATTCCCGGATTGCACCGTCCTGTTCTTTCAGTGTCTGGATGAAGTTTTTAAGCCGCTCGCCCTGTGCTTCCTTTGCGGAAATGGTAGCAGTCACCTCATCGTATCTCGCCTTTGATTTGTCGTACCTCTCCACCAGCGCATTATAGCGCTTCTGGTATTCCTCCTGGTCCTGTGCAACACGGGCATTCTCCTCCACGATGCTCTGCGTCATTTCGACAACAATCGACATCTCATCCTCCAACTGTTTTTTCTCTGCCAGAAGAGCGTCAGTCACACAAAGCGTTCTGCGGACGATTTCCGCATTGGCGATGATTTCTTTTTTCTCGGTCACCAGCTTGTTGTATGCTGATACGAATGCCGCCTTAATCTCATCCTCGGTCACATGGGGAGTCTCGCATTTTGTGCCATTATCGTATTTGTGGTTGCAGCGATAGACGACTTTGCGGTACCTGTCAGTGGAATGCCAGACCTTGGAGCCGTACCAGCTGCCGCAGTCCCCGCATTTTATCTTGTTCGAGAAAATGCTCACCCCGCTGTACCGTGAACCGCCTTTCGTCCGTCTGGCAAGCTCCGCCTGTACCAAATCGAACACCTGTGGGCTGATGATAGCTTCGTGGTTTCCCTCCACATAATACTGTGGAACCTCGCCCTCGTTTTTCTTCATCTTTTTCTGTAAAAAATCCACCGTGAATTCTTTTTGCAAAAGGGCATCACCTTTGTATTTCTCGTTCGAGAGCATCCTGCGCACCGTCTGCTGGTTCCAGACATCCTTGCCGCTGGGCGTTTTTATGCCCCTGCTCGTAAGCTCCACTGCAATAGAATGCGGCGTCATGCCCTCAAGGAACAGATTAAAAATCAGGCGTACCGTTTCTGCCTGTTCAGGGTTCACCACAATCTTGCCTGTTTCCTTATCCTTGTCCAGTCCGAGGAAGCGGCTGTAGGCAAAGCTGACCTTTCCGTCCGCCATGCGTTTGCGCTGTCCCCATGTGACGTTCTCCGAAATGGATCGGCTTTCTTCCTGCGCCAGCGAAGACATGATGGTGATCAGCAGTTCTCCCTTGGAGTCCAGCGTCCAGATGTTCTCCTTCTCGAAATAAATCTCGATGCCTGCGTCTTTCAGCTGCCGCACCGTTGTAAGGCTGTCCACCGTGTTCCTTGCGAATCTGCTCACGCTCTTAGTCACAATCAGGTCGATTTTTCCCGCCAGCGCATCCGCTATCATGGATTTGAAGCCCTCACGCTTTCGTGTGTTCGTTGCGCTGATTCCTTCATCCGTATAGATGCAGACGAATTCCCAGTCCTCACGGCTCTTGATGTAATTCGTGTAATAATCGACCTGCGCTTCATAGCTGGTGGTCTGGTCTTCGTGGTCAGTTGAGACACGGGCATAACCCGCCACCCTGCGTTTCTTTGTACTGTTAATCGGCGCAGCTGTGTATCGGCTGATTGTAGCCGGTATCGCCGTTACTTTTCTTTGCGCCATGTGTCACCACGCTCCTTCCGTAATTGCTTCATGCGTTCGCTCATTTCTTCCTTAAGCTCCGGTGTCCACCGTTCCCGCATGACCTGTCGCATATGTTCCTTCTGCTCCTCGGAGCAGGGCTTACCACGTTTCGGCTGCACATAAATCGCTTTCGTTGATGTGCCGTCCTTAAAGACAATCTCCATCTCGCCACCCTCGTAAGCGTTGATATGGTCAACTTTGTCTTTAAAAATGGTATCGTCCCAATCGCCGCCGCACACCGCATCAGCGAGGATAGGCTTTAGGATATCCTCCCGCATTCCCAGCGTTCCACAGCCTCTGCCATGCTCGGCGCATCTCCAGTAGTAAGCGTGGCCGTCTTCCGATGTGGCGGACGGCTGGGTACACCGTCTGAAATTGCACCCGCAGGACACGCACTTGATTTTGGATGTGAGCGCCGATGCGCCTTTTGGATTTGTGCCATTCTTCCTGCGGTTTCTGGAAGTCCTCGCTTTGTATTCTTCCGTCCAGCAGTCTTTGTGTCCTGTATTCGGACACTCCTTGGTTATGACTCTGCCATCGGTGAAATGAATCTCCAGCGTGTAGGCTTTCGGCACATAAATGACTTCAACCTCCCTCAGGAAAACATCCTCATCGAATTTATCAAGCCCAAGGACATCCGCGAGGACTTTCTCCATATTGCCCTGGTTGATACTGCCCTTAACTGCGCAGCGACCGCCTTTTTTCTTACGGGAACCGCACACCCAGAATTCCAATGCCTGCCCGTATTCAGTCCTCGGCTTTCTCGTATTGTGCATATAGCTGAGTCCGCAGTACGGGCATTTGATTTTGCCCGTAAAGCAGGAAATGTTCAGGCTCTTGTTCGCCAGCGGTCCCAGTTCCTTTCGCCGTGCGATTTCAGACTGTACATAATCGAATGTCTCTTTGTCGATAATGGCAGGATGGGAATCCTCCACATAATACTGTGGCAATTCCCCACGGTTCTTTTTTCGCTTTTTCGCAATTGGGTCTGAAATGTACTCCTTTTGCAGAAGCAGGTTGCCTGTGTAGGTGATGTTCGTGAGAACCGATTTGATGTTAGAATCCACCCAGCAGCATCCTTCCCTCGTGGTGATGCCCTCGGCGGCAAATTCCCGTTCTGTCTCCAGCCGTGACTTTCCATCGAGGAAGTTCTGGTAAATTCTTCTCACAACCTCCGCTTCCTCCGGCACGATAACCATTTCATCGCCTTCCCAGCGGTATCCATACACACGGAAGTGTCCGTTGGGGATGCCGTTCTGCATCCGCTTTCGGATTCCCCATTTCACGTTATCGGAAATGCTGCGGCTCTCTTCCTGCGCAAAGGACGCCAGGATGGTCATCATCAGTTCACCATCGCCGCTCATAGAATTAATATGTTCTTTTTCGAACCGTACCTCCACGCCGATGTCTTTTAAGTGACGGACGGTTTCCAGCAGGTCGACTGTGTTCCTTGCGAACCTCTGTATCGACTTGGTGAGGATAACGTCTATCTCACCGTTTTCCGCCGCTGCAATCATGCGTTTGAATTCATCCCTCTTGGCTATGCCGGTGCCAGATATGCCATCGTCCGCAAACACGCCTGCGTACTCCCAGTCAGGATTTTTCTGAATCAAAGAACTGTAGTAACTGATCTGTGCGGAGAGGGAATGGTTCATGCGTTCCGATTCCATTGAAATACGGGCATAGGCTGCGACTTTTTTCTTCTTTTTTACGGTCGGCACTGTGCGCTCGACCCTCGTGACTTTAGCCATGAAATCACTCCTTTCCGCTACTATACATCGCTCTTTACGGCTCGGAAGTCAAGCGGATGTCCGAGAATAATGTGCCGAAAACAGGCTGGTATTTCTCAAGAAAAATTGTATCAATTTGACGGTACTCATCCTCCGAAATTATGCCCTCCGAGAGCATCTTCCTGACAAGGTGCATGGTGGTCTGGTACAGCTTTTCGTTCCTGAATTCTTCCTTACTCATTGCCGCCACCTCCAAACCTGTCAGCGATATAACATTCATGGCTGCAATATTTCCTGCGGCTATCACCATAGATAGAGAATGCCTTCCCGCAATGTGGGCATTTGAAATCGTAGACTGTTTTCCGCTGAACTTTATCGAGATGCTTGTTCCACCACTCATTGCGGCACTTGTCACAGCAGAAGCGTTTCTTCTTCTGTTTCGCAATCTGCCGGATTTCACGTCCGCAGTTCTCACAGAGCGTAATTTCTCCAGTGAGGATTACGGGGACTGGAGCATCTGAGTTTTCTGTAATATTGTTTCGGCGGCAGAAAGACTTCACCGTGTTCAGCGAAATACCAACAGTCCGAGCAATGCTGCCGTAGCTGTTTCCTGCCGCACGTAATTTTATAACCTGCGCCCTCTGGATATCTGTCATGGTTTTTCGGCTCCTTTCCGAGGGAACTTTCCAATCCCTCAGTACAAGCCAGAAAAGTCAACCCCCATCGTTACGGGCGTAGGTGGTGCTGAAAATGAGCAAAAAAATAACGCCTGCCAGGGAAATCACTCCCCAGCAGGCGTCATTCCTGTCCAGCTTACTGCTTTTTGAGATACGTCCCGCAACAGAAGCCGGTGTATTTGATATTGTTGTAGGTGACCTGAACGTAGAGCCATTTCACACCGCTTGCCGACGTGTAGTAGCCGTAGTTCTTCACGCTCGTCCCCTTCGGCAGCACCACCATTGCAGCCTTGCCCTGACCGGCGCCGTTCCTCATGT
>JAJQGT010000019.1:1355-6150 GCA_021201135.1 Oscillospiraceae bacterium | reverse complement strand
TGCTGCTTGACTGTGGGATTCACACGAAGATTTAGGGTTGCTGTCTTTTCCATGGTATCATCTCCTTGCTTGTAATTGTAACGCAATTTGCGTTGATTGTCAAGGCTGGGATTGAAGAAAATGATAGGGCACGGCGAGGAGTTCACATTGTTGCAAATCTTTCAACTCTTTGGTTTCAAAATTCGTCCTTGATATTTTGTAATAAATTCACAATACCACGGCATATTTTTTACACTATCATCAACATCTTTCAGTGTTCTGCTATCCCAATCGAAACTTATTAGCCTGTGGTCAAACATCAAATGATGATTTGCACATAAGCATATTCCGTTGTTTACGTTATCTGAGCCTCCTGATTTAACGGATTTAATATGTGCTGCTTGGAGCACTGCATCTGCACTGCATCGGCATATTGCGCACTGATTCTGATAAGCTTTGAGTATACTATTCCTGAACTTCCAATCTCTCTTTTTTCGCATTATTATTTCGCTACATCGATCCCCTTCCCACACTTCTAGCGTCTGAGTATTGTATTCATCAAAAGAACGTGAGCTATCTGAGGCTACTTTCAAAATCTCCCACACCTGTCTGTAATTTACTTCTAGATAATCGATACTCATGACAAGCACCTTCTCTAGTGGGCTTTCCTTGCGTGTCCCCATTTTCTTGCACACAATGTGAAAACCATCTCCATCCGGTATCAATTCATCCCATTTTCTTGACAACGAACAAGTTTTAACGAAAGTGTTGTTTTTTCGCCTATGCTCGATGTCCCAAGCAACCGCAATTTCAAACTTTCTATTGAGGTAGATCGCTAAATCAGTTTTGTCACCAGGTGGATAATTACGGCATTCAGAAGGATAAATGGTGTACTGTATATCTTCGGATTCTCCGCATCTAACCTTCACCTTTTCTTCACCATATTCTTGTATTAACATATTGAATATTTTATTATAATACTCATCTCTGTTCATTCTCACATTCCCTCATTCTGATAAAATCATTTGCCCAACTTACAAACCCGATTCCGCTCCGTCAACCCGGCCAGCAATCGCTTACACAACGCACTTACCGTTTCGACATCGTCATCGGCCACTGCCTTTTGCAGTTCCTTCAGTTGCTCCTGCAGCTCCTTCTCCAGCGGTGCAGAGTCCTCGGATGTGACAGGGTCGCTGAACCTAAGCTCCTCGGAGACCCTTTTCAGGTCGCCCATCATGCCATCGTTGCTGCACTGGCTGACGATGGCATTTGCCAGCGACTGAAGCTCACGCATGGCAGACACATCCTTTTTGATTGCATTATCCTGCCGTATGATCTCCTCCCGCATGGTGTCTGCTGCAATACAGCCTGCAAAAGCGACACCGGCAGCAATGATGTTTACCACCAACGCCACCCACAGGGGGAGGACTGAGGCCAGCACCATCTCCAACAGACTGATGATCAGCTGTACGACAATATACACCAGCCCGATCTGTGCGATTGGGACTCCGTAGAACTTGCTCTTTGCGCTTTCATTTCCTGAAAAAGAGGCGTGGAAAAAATATATCTGCGATAATATAGCAAGCAGGCCGAAGCAATACGCCGCCGCAAACACTGCCGTTCTGGAGAAGGGCGGCAAAAAGGCAATGGCACTGAACACCACCAAAAGAACGGCAATGATGAGATATCCTCTCAAACTGTTTTTCTTCATTGTATCAGCCCTCCCGCTTTTTCCCGCAGTTATCGCAGAACTTGCCGGTATTTCCTGTTTTCCCGCAGCTACAATCCCAGGTCAGCGGCACGTCGTCCGGCCTTCTGGCACCGCAGTTCGGGCAGAACTTTGCTGTGTTGCCCTTTTGCCCACAGGAGCAATCCCAGGTCTTCAAAACCGGTCTGGGGTTGCCGCACTCCGGGCAAAACTTCCCTCTGATGTTCTTATTTCCGCAACTGCAATCCCAGGTGTCCTCGGATACCGGAGCCGGACGCTTTGCGCCGCAGTTGTTGCAGAACTTGCCAATGTTGCCCTTCTGCCCACAGGAGCAGTCCCAGGTGTCAGCCTGTGGGGTACCGGTCTGCGTCTGAGTGTCAGCCTGGTTCTGTGCATTGGGGTTAAGTCCCTGCATCATGTTGCCGATCTGGGGAGCCACAGCCCCTGCCGCTGCAAGCCCCAAGCCCATGCCCAGGACATCGCCCATCACGCTGTTGCTGCCGCCAATGCTGACTCCGCCGCCGGAACCCATTTCACCGAGGCCGGCAGCATATGCTTTCTGAACCTCTGCCTGCAACACGTCCTTCTGGGTGTAGCCCTTGGCCTTCATGACCTCCGCTTCTGTCAGGCCGGTCATTCTAGCCGCCTGTGCCTCGGCCTGGGCCGCAATCACGGTTCGCTCCGCCTCCCGCTTTGCGACTTCCGTTTCTGTGGTCTGACGCTGGAGTTCTGCCTCTCTCCGTGCCGTCTCGATGGCTGCCTTGCTCTGCTCCTGGGCGGTACGATAGAGGGTCTCGCTCTGGGCCTGGGCAGTCTTGACTGTGGTCTCGGCTTGGATGATGCGGGTCTGTAAGGTGATGGTATGTAAGTCACGGATTCTCTTGAAGTTCGGGTCTTCCTCCGGGAGAACAACATTCGTCACATAGAACTGAGGGATGGTCAGGCCGTACTCCTCAAAGCCGGAGCAGATCTTCTCCTGGAGGCTCTGGGAGATGATGTCCAGGTGCTCGTCTACCTCCAGAATGTCGATAGCCTCGCTTTTAATGACCCCGGGCAGGTTCGTCTTGACCGCATTGGCGATCAGCGGGCGGAATGATTTTTGCAGGGATTTTGACAGCCCTTCTCCGTCATCCCAGGAGATGCCCTTCATGGTGCCGACCAGCTTCACCACCAGCTTCCTGGCGTTGGAGACCTGGATGTTCATCTCGCCGGACGCTCCCAGCGCCAGCGGTACTCCGGTCAGTGGGTCGATAAAACGCACTTTTTCAGGCGTTCCCCATTTCACTGCCATCTGTACTGACTTATTGATAAAGTAGACCTCAGAGTGGAACGTCCCCTCCGTGTCCGTGGGGAGTTGATATACCTTTTCCAACAGGGGGAGCTGCTGGGTCTCCAGGGTGTAGCGTCCGGGGCCAAACAAATCGAGGGCCTGTCCGTCCTTGAAGAAGATGGCCTCCTGGCTCTCGTGTACGATGAGCTGAGAGCCCAGATTAAAGTCCTCGATGGGGTGTTTCCACACCAGGGCATCGTTGTTCCCCTCGAACTTGATAATACTGGCCAGTCCGTCGTGCCTGATTTGCTCCCGTGCCAAACACTCCTGCACGTCGTTCTCATAGTCGCAGACCGGGCAGGTGTACTTGACGGCGCTTTTCACTGTCATCAGCTTGATGCCGCACTGCATACAGGAGAACTCTACCCCCTGTTGATTGTCGGCCAGGGTGTTGATCTCCGAGTGACATACGGGACAGAGGGCCTTTGCTCCCTTTGACTGGTCATAGACGACCACGTTGCCGCAGTGGGCGCATTTTCTGGAGGCGAGCTTGTCCGTTTTCACATGGATCGTATATCCGCAGGAACAGTCTATTTTCCTGCTTGCGAAAAAGCCAGTCCTCGCCTCTGCATATCTCCCGCAGTTGGGACACTCGATTGCGAATTTTGCCATCTCACGTTCTCCTTTACTGTATCTCCATATGTTTCAGTGCAAATTCCAGGCTGAGCAGCATGATCTCACTCCGGGTTCGCCCTGTCTTCGATGCCACGGCGTCGATGTCCGCAAGCATATCCTTCGGCAGACGGACGGATACGATGGTGTTCTCTCCGCTGTACTTATGCGCCTGTATGATCAATTTCTTCTCATCCATGACTTGTGTCTCCTGCAAGGTGTGTCGCTGCGTTATGGAGTAACATTTTCGCCGCTAGAACATCCGATTATGAGGTTAGTTGTCATTATCCTCCTTACTAACAGCACTCTGGAGTCCCTGCAATATGTTGCAAACAAGCGAATATAAATGCCAAGAATTACTTTTTCCTTCAATCAAACTAGATAACACATTACTTATAGTATTCACTGCAACATCTCGGCTAAATTTTCCAGCTAGCTTTCCAAAGCTTTCCGTTTCGAGGTACTCCTGATCTTTATTTCCAAGGCGAATCTTTTCCCTCAGTTCCTTCCGCAACGTGTCTCGATTTTCCTCCGCTTCTGCCATTACAAGCAAGTCCAAAAAATATCCGGGTGAAATCTGCAAAAGCTTCGGGGTCAACGAAATATCTATATAGCCGCCCATTTCCTCAACAGCATTTTTTATCTCATTGAAATGGTTGATATCAGGGATTTGGATTTTAATCTTGCCGTTTTCATATTGCGCATTTTTACTTACATTTGCAAGCGACTCCACCCAACAAAGCTCACGAGGATATTGAAGCTGTTTTTTCACCTTTAATGTACGGATTCTGCTTTCCGGTATTCCCAGTTCTTTGGATAACTTATAGTCGCTGTATGCTCTGAAATCATATTCTCCTTGTTCCAGAATCCGATCAATGTACAGGCCAAACAGCAACACTTCCAAATCGCTTTTCGACATTTGGCCAAAATTGCTATCATAAAATTTCTCTGCAATTGTGTCAAATGCCTTTGCCTTAGTTTCTGCATCATGAAACAGCTCGTTATATCTTTTATTCTTCATTTTTATTCCTCTGGCACCTTGATACCTGTCCAACTAGACACATCACATTGACCATCGTCATTATTTCCAACTGCTACGACTGTTCCGTTTGATTTGAGGCCTACAGTATACGTGTTGCCAGCACTAACTGCCACAATGTCTTCCC
>JAJQGT010000019.1:0-1255 GCA_021201135.1 Oscillospiraceae bacterium | reverse complement strand
TTCCCAGTCTGATACATCACACTGACCTTCACTATTACTTCCAACTGCCACAACCGTTCCATCTGATTTGAGACCGACAGTGTGTCGATATCCAGTGCTAACTGCTACAATATCATTCCAGTCTGCTATATCACACTGACCCGAACTATTGCCGCCAGTTGCTATAACCGTTCCATCTGATTTGAGGCCAACTGTATGAAAAGAACCTGTGCTGATAGCCACGATGCTTTCCCAATCCGACACATCGCATTGGCCATCAGTATTACGCCCAGTTGCCACAACTGTTCCATCTGTTTTGATTCCTACAGTATAACATAGTCCGCAAGAGATAGTGTCCCGTTGCATGATGTCGAACCACAAATCCTGCGATCTACTTTTTGCGTCAGAGTAATCCCCTAGGCTATCAAACAAAATTGCAGCCTCACCATAATCGCCATAACTGTAGAGTGTTTCTGCTTGGTTATATTTAACTGCAGGCATAATAACCTGTGAAATAAGCATTGCAGCTGCTGTAACTGCGGCAACAGAACTCACCGCAATTATGCTAATCCTTTTTATCCTTTTCTTCTTCAACGCTTTCTGCCGCACAGCCTCTTCCTCTTTCTGGGCCTTCTGTCGAGCAGCTTCTTCTGCTTTCTTGCTTCTTTCGTCCTCCTGTGCTTTACGAGCTTTATCAATATAATCATTGGTTTCACGGTAATCAATTAGACGGATCGTCTGAAATAAAGCTAAAGCCTTGTCATACTCCTTTTTTTCGTAAAACGCAACAGCCTCTTGATACTCCTGCTCTCTCTGAGCTTCAGCGTCCGAACGCATTTTGTTGATACGCTGCTCCCACTGCGCAAATGTCTGCTCATACCGCTCAAGGATATCCTTTTCGCTCTGCACGTCCTCCGATTGAGTGGTGCGTAGGGTCTCCTCCATCTCCCTTTTGATGGACTCCTTGAAAGCTGCAATTTTCTTCTTTAATGTTCCGGCGGCGTATTTCTCTGCTCGGTCAAGATTCCTATTATCTGCATTGTTTGATAAACGCATAAGGTTGCGTTTCATCTGCTGCTCATAGCCGTTCGAACGACTGTCGTAACAAAAGTCGAACACAAAGATTTTCTGTAATTCTTTCTTGTCCAGATATCCAGGAACTACATTTTCTGCCGCAAGCCTTTCCTCTCGCTCCTCATGACCAGGGATAACTACTTCTTCTTTTACAGGGCTTATCTTTCCCAGCACGGGCAGGAACTTTCCACGGAGCTGATTC
>JAJQGT010000024.1 GCA_021201135.1 Oscillospiraceae bacterium | reverse complement strand
GCATCGCAGATCGCACAGAATATCCGCAAGGATATAGAAGTGCGCCCTTACAAGTGAGGGACTCTAAATTTGATGTCCTGTTCAGTTGAGATGTAATTCCCGTTCCAGAAGCACATCGGTTCAACTCCCGCTATTTCAAAGGAATCAACAAGTTCTGCGCTTTCAGTTCTCTTGAAATTTCCTCTGCATTTAATTTTTGTGACAACATAGCTTGGAGTGCTCAAGTCCATTGCAATATCCATAGAAATAGTGCAGTCACTGTTCAGCTTCTCCAGAATTTTCTTTTTTGTTTCTGGTTTAAGTAAAACTGTAATCTCAAAAGCATTATGATCTTTTGAGATAGCCATGCGATTATATGTCTCACCATACGCATAAGCCCATATCGGAACGCACCCTTCGTTCTTGTTGCCAATGAAAATTTGTAAATCATTCACTTTGACAAGAGAGGCACATCCCTTTGTTCGTTTCAGCGATACAACTAATTTTATGCTGCCATAATTGCTTCCTTGAATACCTTTTTCGGCTACAATGGATTCAGCGTGTTCCGTATCGAGATTACAAGCTATCATACCCATATCCTTAAGAGTTATTGTATCCAGGAAAACTTCGCATGAATTATTCGCTATAAAATTATTTCTTTCCATCGTCTACAAATCTGTATTTTGCTTCCATGATACCAAGCCTAAAAACAATGTGCCTAAAAATGCAAGAATTGCAGAAATATAAATTAACGCATCGGATGCATTCCATCTGGCTGCTAATATGTCTACTGGAGCCTCTGTGCGAAAAGTGTAATTAACCACCAACGGTATAATTACGAAACAAATAAGAGATGTGATTATCATTACACCCATTATTGCCTTTTTATTTTTCAAACCCACACCTCTAATAGTTATTTATAAAAGATGATAACATGTCACAGCCTTCCTATCTGCGCCTGCAACTCCTGAAAGCTCTCAACTGCACTCTGGAGGTTTTCGATAATATCCACAGCCAATTCGTCCGGAGAAGGCAGGTTGTCCAGGTCTGCAAGGGACTTGTCCTTGATCCAGAAAATATCCAGGCTCGTTTTATCTCGCTCCAGAATTTCCTCTGCGGAAAATCTGCGCCATCGTCCATCCGGGTTTTCCTCAGACCAGGTTTCATGGCGGTCATGCCGGTTCTGCGGATTGTAGCAGGCAATGAAATCCTGCAAATCTGCATCGGTCATGGGATGCTGCTTCAATGTAAAATGAACATTGGTGCGCAGGTCGTAAATCCATACCTCTTTCGTCTGCCTGTCCGGGCTGGCAGGACGCTTGTCGAAGAAGATAACGTTTGCCTTGACGCCTGGCTTGTAGAATATACCCGTAGGTAAGCGCAGGATTGTATGAAGGTCTGTTGTTTCCAACAGCTTTTTCCGCACGATTTCTCCAGCGCCACCCTCAAACAAAACATTGTCCGGCACAACGACAGCAGCACGCCCGGTTGCCTTCAAAATCGTGTTGATGTGCTGCACAAAGTTGAGCTGCTTGTTAGAGGTGGTCGTCCAGAAGTCCTGACGATTGTAAGTCAAATCCTCCTCTTCCTGTTCGCCCTCCTCGTTGGTGATAGTGATGGAGGACTTTTTCCCGAACGGGGGATTGGTCAGGCAATAGTCCACCCGATACCCTGGGTCGGTCAGGAGAGCGTCGCCTAGTGAAATAGGCACGTTGCCATAGATATCTCCGATGTTGTGCAGATAAAGGTTCATCAGCGCCGTCTTGAAGGTGGTCGGCACGATCTCCGTTCCATAAAACGTCTCGTTTTTCAGGAACTCCTTCTGTTGCCGGTCGAGGGAATAATGGTCAGGGTCGGCAAGGTACGACTGACAGGCCAGGAAAAATCCGCCGCTGCCACAACAGGGATCTGCGATGGTTTTCATTGGCTCCGGTCGGACGCAGGCCACCATAGCCCGAATCAATGGACGGGGCGTAAAATACTGCCCGGCTCCGCTTTTCACGTCCTCTGCGTTTTTCTGGAGCAAGCCCTCATATATCTCGCCCTTCACATCGGAGGACATGGCGATCCACTTTTCCTTATCGATCATCTGCACCACACGGTACAGAATGGCGGCGCTGCTGATTTTGTTGACAGCGCCCTTGAAAATCTGCCCCAGGATGCCGCCCTGTTTGCCTAGGGTCTCCAGCGTCTTTTTATACTGCTCCTCCAACTCCGCACCCTTGAGGGTATTCATATCAGACCAGTTGTAACCTGCGGGGATGCCTGTCTCCCGTTTGTAGGGAGGCTTGGCGTACTCATCCGACATTTTCAGAAAGATGAGATAGGTCAGCTGCTCCAGATAGTCGCCGTAGGAGACGCCGTCGTCCCGGAGAGGATTGCACATCCCCCAAACTTTAGATACAATCGTTGATGTCTGTTCGCTCATCAGACGAGCCTCCCTTCAAACGCTTCCTTCAAAATGCTCTGCCGCATGGCCTCGGCCTGAGTGATAGCGGTGTCGACATTTTTTTCGATGCTGTCACAGACGGACAGGCGGGATTCAATTTCGGAAACGATACTTTTTTGGCGGTCAAGTGGTAGCTTTGGTATTCCGAACTTCTTAATGTCGCCCACATTTATATGTGGAGAAGCTGATCCGCCAATGTTCTTAACTACCAACTTTCTTGCTTGTGGAGAGTTAAGATAATACATCAAATATTTATTGCTTAATTCCTTGGTAGTGCGTAAAAGCATCATCCTTTGTCCCATGCAAATTTGCAAGTTATCCGGAATAATGCAAGCTATACCTAAAATAGCACCTTCTCTGCTAAATAGCACATCACCCGGCTTCGGTACAAGACGAGCGGTTCGTTGTTGATATGTGTCAATGGACACGTAGTTTTTTTCTGTCAAATCCAAATATCCACGCTTGAAATTTGAAGTTCTCAAGCAAAGGATGCCATTCTTTACCCATTTGGGTGTCGAATGTGGACAATCAACAATATTCTCACACAATTCAGTAATGGGACAATACTCAACCTCGGCCAGTTCTTCAAAAATCGTTTTTAGCACCGCCTGCCGGTACACAGCCAATTGCTTCTTAGTCGTTTGCAGCGTCTCCACGGCCTTGTCCAGCTCAGAAAACAGCTCCTCGATGCGGGCAACAATGCGCTCTTGTTCGGGAATTGACGGCACAATAAGTTTCGATTTTTTCAAAATCTCAGCGTTCAGATGTGGTGTGCCAGTTCCTTTTTTTCGTGTGTTCAACAAAGTGTATTTGCTTTGAATGTAATAGCGTAAATATTTTGTGGTCATCCCATCTGCATATATCTTTGACAGCGTTGAGCCAACCACGCCTTTCATTGCGATACCCGTTAAACCCGAACGGGAACCATCGCATACTATCAGCAAATCCCCATCCTCACACAATAGACTGTTTTCTATTGTAGCATAGTTATCTATAACACCCTGTTCAAATGCTTTTATATCTACATAGGGAAGATACCCATCTGTGGGTACTTTGACTTGTGCCTTCGGCTTTTTTCCCTTTTCCATGTGTAAGATAGACTCAAGCTCAGTCAATTCCATAGTTATCACCTCTTACGCTACCAATTCCACATTCATCTCCGCCAACAGTTCCTCATATCCATCGCCAAAAGCATCGTAGAAGCCCAACAGACCACCCTTGCGATCAAAGGGCGTTAAGTCTAAATCATCCGGCAAGATACTGAGGGATGTTGCAATGTGGTCTTTGATGAGCCGCAGCCATTCCATCTGTTCCTCCGTAAAATGCACTGCGCCCGCATTGCGCCGCAGCGTCCACTGCATGAAATTGTAATTTACCCGATCCGCAAAGGGAGCCAGGCTGTCCGTATAGCCCATCTCGAAGCGAACGAGGGAGATCAGGTCTGTGAGCTGTGCCAGGGTGCCTCGCTTTACCTTGTCCGGCTGCTTGATGGCATAGCAGTCCCACAGCCGCTCTACAGTAACGCCTTTGGCCTTCAGCTTTTCGTACAAGCCCTTCAACTGCTCGATGGCCATTGGCCGGTCAGCATAGCGCTGGTCGTAGATGATACGCAAAGCGATAATCTCATCTTTGTTTTCCTCGATAAAGTCACGGAAGGATGTGATCACTCGGTCGGCGTTTTCCTCTCGCTGGGTGTCCCACCCGGCATAAAGCAGCGTGTCCAGATTGACATTGTCTATAATCTGGTCATGGCTGCGCCGGACATTTTCGATGTACTCACGGACATCCGGATCATGGAATGGGGCAACAGCTTCTTTCACCAGGGCGTCCTTTGCCTGCGCAAGCTGTTCCTCGGTCGGCTCATTTTCTCCGGTATCGGCCTGCGCCCGTGCCGAAATAACATCCTCATCAAAGGCGTTCAGCAGATTTTCCGCAAGCTGCCCCGCCGCTGTTCCGATTTTGGACGCAAACTGTTTTCGCTCCCCGGCTGACATCTGGCTGTTCAGCCGAACCAACCGGTTTGCAAGGGAGGTCAGGGTGTCCTCGTCCTTTGACCCTAAAGCAACATTCATCATCATCTCTTTCATGGAAACAGATGGTTTCCGCTCCAGAGTGCGAGTTTCGGTCTTTTTAGATTTCGTCACGCTCACAGCGTCTACGATGACAAAATGGTCCTTGTTCCCGGTGGCGGAGGGTGTGACCTTTTGCAGGTCGTTCATATCCAGGGTGCGGGTGCCGCGTCCCTTCATCTGCTCAAAATAATTTTTGCTGCGCACATCCCGCATGAAGATCAGGCACTCGATCGGCTTTACGTCCGTTCCTGTGGCAATCATGTCCACTGTAACGGCAATGCGGGGATAGTAGTCGTTTCGGAAGGAACTGAGTACACCTTCTGGGTTATCTGCCGTATAGGTGACTTTCCTGCAAAATTCGTTTCCTTCGCCAAATTCGTCACGGACAATCTGAATAATGTCATCAGCATGGCTGTCCGTTTTCGCAAAGATCAATGTCTTCGGCACTTCTTTCCGGCGAGGGAACAGGGTGGTAAACAAATTTTCTTTAAAAGTATGAATCACCTTGCGAATTTGGCTTGGATTTACAACATCTCGATCTAACTTTCCCTTATGGGTTCCCGTATAATCCTCATCCTCGTCCATCTGCTGCCAACGCTTGGCTCTGGAAAGACGATCACGGTATTCGATCATCTGCTTCATCACCATGGCGCCATTTCTCGTAATGTCAGTCTCGATCAGAAAAATATCCTCACCCACATTGACGCCATCCACGATAGCCTGTTCTCTGGTGTATTCGCTGACCACATTTTCCTGGAAGAAAGCAAACGTGCGCTTGTCCGGGGTGGCTGTCAGACCAATGATAAAAGCGTCAAAGTAGGTCAATACCTGGCTCCACACATTGTAGATAGAGCGATGGCACTCGTCCACAATAATGCAGTCAAAGAACTCCGGCGGATATTTCTCGTTATAGACAACCTCTTTCGGAGCCTTACTTTCTGCTGTGACAAACTCCGCAAAGGATGTCTCCTCGGCGCTCTCGTCCAATTCCTCGCCCTTCAGAATGGAGTACATCCGTTGGATCGTGCTGATACAGATTTGTATATCATTTGGGATGAAGGAGCTTTTCAGCCGTCGAACACCGTAGAGCTGGGAAAAGCTGCGTGGGTCATCGTTCGGCGTATAGGAGAGAAATTCCCGTTCTGCCTGTTCCCCAAGGCTCTTTGTGTCCACAAGGAAAAGTATGCGGTTCATCTTCCCATACTTGAGCAGGCGATAAGACGCCGTGATTGCTGTAAACGTTTTCCCCGCACCGGTGGCCATCTGTACCAAAGCTCTGGCACGATTATCTGCAAAGGATCTGTCCAGGTTTGTGATGGCATTCACCTGGCATTTACGGAAACCCGTTGTATCGAGAGGTGGGAGATCTTTCAGGTTGTTCCTGACCGTATCTGGCTGCGCCATCATAGCACTCAGCGTCTCCGGCCTGTGAAATGAAAACACAGTACGGGAACGGTATTTGATGTCCCTGTAATCCGTAAACCGGACAAGTTTATCCGTGGCTTCATATGCGAAGCGAATTTCATAATCCTGCTGCACCCACTTAAATGTGCTGTTCGCATAGCGGGCAGACTGTGCTTCCACCACAGTAATGTTTTCCCCGGCTTCGCTTTTCTTGGCTTCTACCACACCCACAGGGCACCCGTCTAAAAAAAGGCGTAATCCACCGGCCCGGTGCTGGTGGGAAATTCTCGGACAGCAACACCGAGAGACGCAGTTAAATTTAGTCTGTTCTTATCCTGTATCGTCCAACCAGACTGCACCAGCTTTTTATCAATTACCTCTCGTGCTTGTTCCTCTGGGGTCATAGTTTACTCGCCCTCCCATGAATGGATTTATCTTATGCCTGCCGCCGGTAGTTTGGTATTACTCTGGCATTTGCATACGAAATATCTACACAAAGCGTCTACCCCTAACGCTACTTGTCAAGTACATTTTCATCATTTTTACGGGATTTTTGTTACTATTCACAGTTGATTTGAAGGCACGTCGAGTAACCAGAGGTTTTT
>JAJQGT010000025.1 GCA_021201135.1 Oscillospiraceae bacterium | reverse complement strand
ATATGGGATTCGTTTTTCAGCAGTTCAATCTCTTGGACGAATACACGGTGCTTACAAACATCTGCATGCCGATGAAGCTTGACAACAAGAAGCCCGACCCGGAGTTCTTGCAGAATGTTACGGAGCTTCTGGGCATCGACGACAAGCTGAAAAAGTATCCGACAGAGCTTTCGGGCGGCGAACAGCAGAGGGTTGCGATTGCGAGGTCTGTCCTTGCAAAGCCTCAGCTCATCTTTGCGGACGAGCCGACTGGAAACCTCGACAAGAAAAACGGCGAAACGACGATTCAGCTTCTTCGGGATTGCGCCCAGCAGTTCGGGCAGACGCTGATTATGGTAACGCACGACCCGGAAATTGCGGCAAAGGCGGACGTCGTTATAAAAATTGAGGACGGAGTCGTTATAGACTGATTTCGGCATAACAAAACCGGCAGAGTGGATTCTCTGCCGGTGTTTTTTATTCTGTGTAAAGGAAGGTGTCGAAGCGCTTCAATTTAAATTGGTTGAGGCGATTCAGGCGGTCGATTTTCGCCTTGGTTTCCGGCTCGGGCTCGATGCCTTCACGGATGTAATTGTCAAGAGTCTTATAGGTGAAGCCGAGGTTGTCCTCGTCCGTCTTGCCGCAAAGACCGTCGAGCGGCGGTTTTTCGATGAACTTTTCGGGGAGCCCGAGGTATCTGCCGATAGCCTTGACCTCCTGAACGGTGAAGTTCGAAATCGGTCCGAAATCCCCCGCCCCGTCGCCATAGAGCGTCGCATAGCCGACCCAATCCTCCGACAGGTTGCAGGTGTTGGCAACTCTGCCGTTGTTCGACTGAGCGATTGCATAGAGCACCGTCATTCTGACTCTCGGTGGGATGTTCGTGAGCGTTGCGACCGACGGTTCGAAGCCGATGGATTTCTTCAGCGCCTCGACAGTCTCGCCGATGTTGACTTCTATATTGCGGATGTCAAGAATCTCGCAGAGCTCTCTTGAGTAGCCGATGTCGAACTGCTCGCCCTGCGGCATGAGAACCCCGATAACCCGCTCTTTTCCAAGAGCCTTGACGAGGAGCGCCGCCGTGACCGAGCTGTCCTTTCCTCCGGAAACTCCTAAGACTGCGTTGCAGTCTTTGCCGTTCTTCTCGAACCAGTCGTGAATCCAATCAATGCAGGCGTTCGCCGCCCTTTCTGCGTTAAAAGTGTATGCCATTTGAATTACCCCTTTTGCTTAACAGTTGTCTTGCTGACAACTGATTTACATTTGCTTTCTGACTATCCCATACTCATCATCCAGAGAATAGTACGGACAAGTGAAGTTATGGGAAGAGTAGAAGCTTGCGGCTTCGTCCTCGTCGAAGCTGACGATGCAGACATAGTCCTCCTCGTCATCGTCCCAGACGCAATGGGCGCAGGTGTCGCAGTCCATGCGGTTTGTATTCTTGCTCAAAAATACCACCATCCCATAAACACCAAGCCAATCGGCAGAATTATCTGCAGGCACAGTGCCGCAATGTTGATTGCCCAGAAATACCAGTGCTTCGTCTTGTGGCGGAAGAGGTGCATGCCTAAGAGTGCGCCTGCCGCTCCGCCGATGAAGCCGAGTGTGAGAAGAGCTTTTTCGCTGATGCGCCACTCTCCCCTCTTCGCCCGCCGTTTGTCGATGCCGTACATGACGAAGACAACAAGGCTCATAAGTAAGAGATATCCTAGGTACATCAGAACGAAAAAGCCCTCATAAATCATATTACTTGTTTCCCTCAACTACTGCAAGTGTATCGCGGGCGATAAGAAGCTCCTCATTGGTGGGAACAACCCAAACCTCGACTTTAGAATTCTCGGTAGAAATCTTTACGAGCTTGCCGCGAGTGTGCTTGTTGAGCTCTTCGTCAATCTCGATGCCGAGGTAGCTCATGTCCTTGCAGACGCCCTCTCTTACTTCGCTCGAGTTTTCGCCGATACCGCCGGTGAAGAGAACAGCGTCAAGACCGTTCATAGCGGCGGCATAAGCGCCGATGTACTTCTTGATCTGGTACTGGAGGATGTCGATGGTAATCTGAGCCCTCTCGTTGCCTTCTGCCGCGGCGGCGCAGACCTCGCGGTTATCCGAGCCGACTCCGCTCATGCCGAGGAAGCCGGACTTCTTGTTCATATATTCGCTCATCTCGTGGGCAGAGAATCCGTGCTTTTCCATTACATAGGTGACAGCCGACGGGTCAACGCTTCCGCATCTGGTTCCCATAAGAAGACCGTCAAGGGGAGTGAAGCCCATGGTGGTGTCGACCGACTTGCCGCCATCAACAGCGGTGATTGAAGAGCCGTTGCCAAGGTGGCAGGACACTATCTTGAGTTCTGATAAAGGCTTGCCCATTGCTTCGGCAAGAGTTGCGGTTACAAATCTGTGGGAAGTACCGTGGAAGCCATACTTTCTGACCTGATAGTCCTTATAGTCCTCATAGGGAAGACCGAACATGTACGCCTTCGGGGGCATTGTCTGGTGGAAGGCGGTGTCGAAAACTGCGATCTGAGGAGTGCCCTCGGGAAGAACCTTCTTGCAAGCTCTGAGTGCAAGAGCATGGGGATGATTGTGAACAGGTGCAAGCTCGGAAAGTGCGTCGATGTCCTCGATGACCTTGTCGGTGACGAGAGTAGTCTCCTTATAGAGCTCGCCGCCATGGACAACTCTGTGTCCGACAGCCGAAATCTCGCTCATCGAGTCGATAACCTTGCCCTCGCCTGTGGTGAGAACCTCGACAAGCTTCTCGAAAGCCTCGGTGTGGGTCGGGAAAGCTACGTCCTCGCTGATTTCAACACCCTTTGAAGGAACCTTGTGAGAGAGGTGACCGTCAATTCCGATTCTGTCGCAGTTGCCCTTGGCGAGCACCGACTCGTCATCCATATTGAGAAGCTGATACTTGAGAGAAGAGCTTCCCGCATTTACTACCAATACTAAATTCATAAATAACTTCCTTTCGGTTTGAAGTATTATTTCCATAAAAATTATACAATATGAGGCGGGAAAAATCAAGGGGAGACACTAAATTCCCGCGAAAATTCCGAGCGATAACTCCCCTGCTCCGCTTTGGCGAAATGCCACAGCTTCGAAGCTCTTTCGGTCAGCTCAGCATTCCGAGCCGCAAGCGGCGAAATCTTTGACAGCTCTGCAAGCGAAGTTGAGACTGGTATAGTGCCCGACTTTTTGATTTCGCCCAAGAGCTCGATTCCCGCTTGATTGGCGGCTAAGATTCTTGCATATGGCGGCTCGGTAGCGGTTTCGCCAGCTTTTATGCCTAAAGCCGCTTGCAGGACTTCACGGCGAACTCTGGCATGGGTGATATTTTTAGTCTTCACAAGTGAGTAAAGCTCGTTCAAGCTCGACGCCTGCATGGCGTATTTTTTTATTCTTGCGTTGTCGCTATCCTGAAAAGCCGCAAGGCTGAGAATAAGCCGCTCTGCGTTTTCTATGAAAGCTAAATCCGTGGGGACTTCGGGCATAAATTTCGAGACGTCCTCGCCGTTCCGTAGCATCTCCCGAAGCTTCATAGCTGAGACGGTGTCGGCTATTTCTGTGCTGTCGTGGGCGATGTTTCTTTGAACGGTAAACGGCATGATGCCGGTATTTTTAAGCTTGCGTATATATTCGATTGCCAATACGTTGTTTGCGCCTGAGAGAATATCATCGCCTAAAAGCTTTGCGGTCGCTTGCGGGTATGTGAGCCCGTCCGACATAAGGCTCTTAATCTCGGCGGGGTTTATATTGTCGATAGCGTCGGCGCAGGCTTGGAGACGGGCTACATCCCCGCATTCCGAGCCGAAGGAAAGCGCATCCACACAGCCGAGCCGGGAAAGTATACTGACTCCTGCCCGGGCGAAATCCTCGGCGCTCGAAAGAGAATAGGGCATCGGGAGTTCGAGCACCAAATCAACGCCGCTCCGAATGGCTACCCTTGCACGACTTCCCATATCGCAGACGGCGACGTCGCCCCGCTGAACGACATTCCCGCTCATCACGGCGATAATTCTATCATAGCCCGCCTCACGGGTCGCCTTGATTTGCCTCAAGTGCCCGTTGTGGAACGGATTGTATTCGGCGATGATGCCCGCTGTTTTCACTCTTCCTCACTCCTGATAAAGTCAAATAAGAAAAGCTGGGCGATGCCCTCGATGCCCTTGGTGCACTCGGGGAGCCCGTCGGGGTAGTACTTTGCGACGGCTCTCTTAATCCACACGTCGACGGGAAACGCCTCCATAAAACCGAGCCCATAAAGAAGCGTGCAGTCGGCAACTTTATTCCCGACACCGCAGATTTTCATAAGCTCTTTCTTTGCGTCTATGTAGGGCATCTTGCGGCAAGCTTCCAAAGAAATCTCTCCCGATGAGACCATTTTTCCGGCATCGACGAGATACCTCGCCCGATAGCCGGAATGAAGAAACTGAAGGCTCTCTGGAGTTTCAAGTGCCAGCTCCTCCGCAGTCGGGAAACCGCCGAAATGCTCGACGAGCTTCGAAAGTATGCTCTTTATCCTCGGGATGTTGTTGTTCTGCGAGATGATGAAAGAGATGAGCCCCTCCCACGGGTCCTGCCGAAGAATCCGGAGTCCTTCGCACTTCTCGCAAGCGAGCTTCAGGGTCGGATCAACGCTCAGCCGTGCCCGAATCTCTCCCCAATCTGTGCCCAAATCGAAATAGTCGTACCAGACGTTTTTAAACTCGTCTTCCGAGGTGTTCTCGAAGAGAATCCCGTCGTAATGCTCGGATATGTAGAGCTCACGGTTGACATAATAGCCGTGATATCTCCCCTCGCCGACCTCTTCCCACCGGAAAGCCTGCCCGCAATCGAGGGTTTTCCCAAGATTCAGGTGGTCGACCTTCAGGAGAACGCCGCCGTCGGTAATTTCATAGTTCACGTCAAGCATCTCTTCCCGTCAAAAACTTGATTGCCCGCTCGATTGAATCCCTCGAGTTGCCCCAGTCGGCATCCGGTCCCGAGTTGCGGTAATCGTACATCGAGCAGTAGTGGGAGACGTCGTCGTAGAGCTCTTTTGAGTATTTCCCGGCGAGGTCGATGCAGGTCGAGATGAATCCGGACTGATATTTCTTGTTCATGTCGCTCTGGGCTTTCTCGATGAGTATCTCGCAATCTCTCATGCAGATATAGGGCTGTTCGGCGAAGAGGCGGCGGAAGTCCTCGGAGTTCTCGTACATGTCAAATACCGTCACCATCAGCCGCTCCATTCCCCAGTCGACCTTGGAGCAGACAAAGCATGAGTGGTCATACTCGCCGATTGCCTTCTGCTTCTTCGAGGTCGAACCGAAGAGCCCCTTCTTCTCGAAGACGTCCTTGTTGATGGTCTCAAGGTGCGTCTGGAGCATGAGCGCCAACGAAAGGCGGTTTTTCTGCTTGAGCATCATGTTATAGTGTTCGCGGCAGAAGCCGAGGCGGTTGGTCTCGATTCTGACGTCCGGCTCCATCATGGCGGCGCCCATTATGTATTCAATAGTCCTCTGCTCGAGCATTTCCCGCATGGTGCAAATAGGGCACCCGCACTTCGGCTCGAAAATTTCGTTTATCGGTATGGTCAATATGCTTTCACGCATGGCGATTCCTTCTTTCGGGGGTATTTGATTCTATTATAGAATATTTGCGGGGCGTTTGCAAGAGGCTACTCTTGTCAACCTCTCAATTTCATAGTAAAATAAATGTAACGTGAGGGCGTGAAACCGTGTCTATATAGGTGAAAGGGCGTGAGAGCTTGGACGACAATCTGATTATTGATTTATACTGGGCAAGGTCTGAATCCGCCATCGGCGAGACGGACAAAAAGTACGGCTCCTATCTCGGGACGATTGCCTATAACATTCTCTACAGTCACGAGGACGCAGGCGAGGCGGTCAACGATACATATCTTCGTGCGTGGGACAGCATGCCTCCCGAAAGACCGAACATCTTGTCCGCATATCTCGGGAAGATTACCCGCCGGATTTCTCTCAACAAGCGAAGAGACCAAAGAGCCGAGAAGCGAGGCGGTGGGGAGATTAATCTGGTTCTCGATGAACTCTCCGAAAGCATCCCGTCGGGATTTTCGGTTGAGCAGGAAGTCGACGCAAAAGCTCTCGGCGAGACACTCAACAAGTTTTTGGGAAGCCTCAAAGAGACGGAAAGAGACATGTTCCTGCGGCGGTACTGGTATATGGATTCTATCAGCGACATCTCCGCGATGTTCGGTTGCGGGGAAAGTAAAGTCAAAACGACGCTCTTCCGTATCCGCCAAAAACTGCTTGCAACCATAGAAAGCGAGGGATTAATATGAAGCCGATTGACGTTATCTGTGCCCTGAACGACGTAGACGATGAATACATCCTCCACGCCATGAGCCCGAACCGCAGGAAGGTTGTAAGCATAAGAAGAGTGCTCATTGCGGCAGTGATAGTGGTGGTGGCAATCGTTTCGGCGGCTGCGGTTTATTCGACCAAGACCTACCGTTACGACAAACTTCATCAGACACCGACGGCTGACCCCGTTGAATCGGTCATTAACCTGCTTGAAAATGCCTTCAATGAGGAGGACTACTACCTCAAACAAGAAATCTACGGCGCAATGGTTGACGAGGAGAAAACGGCAAAGGTTCTTTCGGAAGAAACAGAGCTTGTAAAAGAGAGAGGCTGGAACGAAGATAACTTTGTCGTCGTCTATGTCGAATATTACAGGCTGTACGACCATACCAAAACGTTCGTAGACGACGGCTACACCTCAGCATGGCTTTATATGGAATATGATTCTGCAAACGATTGCTGGGTCTGGTACTACACAAAAGGCAACCACTCATACGAAGGTCCGGAATATCTTGGAACATTCGAAGAGGCAGGAGTGGGACATGTAAGTTGTCGTAAGGAAGAAGACTCGTACAAAGATTACTGAGGGGTTTCTGATTATACCCTCAGTATACCCTGTTTTCAACTTTCCTGTTGAAAAGTCGGTTGAAAGTGTTGAAAGTTGGAACTTTAATTAAGCTTTCCTGTTGAAAACTCCGTTTAAAAGTTGAGAAATCGGCTGTAAATCGCGATTTGGTTTTAAACCGAACATAAAAGCCCGGGTTTACGGGGCGTATATTTAAGATATACACCCGATTTTTCGAAAACTTTCAATCCAGAATTTTCAAGATGTCGGTTTTAAGCGGGTTTTGTCGGAATGGCAAAGCCCGTTTAAAAGTCCGTTTTTGAGTAACTTTAAACCCCAGACCCGCAGTTTTGCGGGTTTTGCTTTTTTAGGGGGAGGAATTTGGGACTAATATGCAAGCGAGGCGTATATACTTTCTTAAGTGTTTTTACTTCCCGAAAAATGCAAAAAATATTTGAAAAAACGCTTTTATTTACGGCGTACATGTGATATAATAGCTTTGTATAAACATATGATGAGGCGTAGTATGGACAAAAATAATAACTATAAAAGAAACAGCCGCCCGAACGGCGATAAGCGATATACAAACAATAAGAAATTTGATAACAAGAAGCCCGAAAGACAGGACAGGCGGGACAAACGCGAGGAAATCAGCGAAGACGAGGATTACCCCGTCGAGATGATTGTCGGGCGCAACCCCGTTATTGAGGCTCTGAAGGCTGAGAAGCCGATAGACACGATATACATCGACAAAGAGGCTACCGGTTCCATCTCGGTTATCGTGAAGCTCGCAAAAGAACGCGATATCGTCACAAAGCAGGTCAGCCACGAAAAGCTGACGGCGATGTCGAGAATGACGAACCATCAGGGCGTTGTTGCGATGGGTGCATGCGCACAGTATGCCGAAATTTCGGACATATTGGCGCTTGCGAAGTCGAGAGGCGAAGACCCGTTTGTAATCATCTGCGACGAAATAAACGACCCTCATAATCTGGGCGCAATCATAAGAACAGCCGAGTGCTCGGGCGCTCACGGGATTATCATCCCGAAGAGGCGGTCGGCGTCGCTTAGCGGCACCGTCTATAAGACTTCTGCCGGAGCGGCAAGCTGGCTCCCCGTGGCGAGGGTTCCCAATATTCCCGCCGCCATTGACGAGCTGAAAGAGAACGGCGTCTGGATTTACGGCACCGACGCAAGCGGCGAGCAATACGACAAGGCGAACCTGACGGGACCCATCGGGCTTGTAATCGGCTCTGAGGGCGAAGGAATGGGGCGCCTGGTCAGCGAAAAGTGCGACTTCATGCTCAGCCTGCCTTTAAAGGGCAAGGTCAACTCGCTCAACGCATCCGTTGCCGCAGGAATCTTCATGTATGAGATTCTCAGACAACGGTCTGTAAAATAGTATAAATACTCAGTTTCTATATAAATATTTTCCGGAGGTCAAAATGTCTGATAAAAACTTATCTGTTGAGGATATACTCGAAGAATACTCAAATAAAACAACCGGAAAGACGTCCGCAAAAGCGTCCGAGGATACATTTGACCTCGATGCTATCTTAAACGGCACCTCTAAATCCACACCGACAAAGACCGAGGTTATCGAGGACGTTCTGGAGGTCGGCGATAACAGCTTCGTTTTCGACCCTTCCATGCTCGACGAGGCGGTTGCATCGTCTTCGGCGCCGACTCCGAGCGTTCACTACCCGGAACCCGAGCCGGAGCCCGAACCGGAACCGACAGTCGAAGCGGCTACGATTGATATCGACTCACTCCTGCCCGAATCGCACGATTCCGTAAGCGAAAACCTTGCTGACGACCTTGACCTTCGTCACGGCGGCGAGACCGTTCAGGGCACCGTCGAGATGGAGAAGGCTCTTGAGAAGGCGAATATACAGTCAAAGTCTGAGCCCGTTGCTCCCGTTCAGGAACCGACGCCCGAGCCCGAGCCGGAGCCGGAACCCGTTCAGAAGCCCGCAAAGACCTCATCCTCGAGCGAGCCGGAGATTCACCCGATAACCGGCAAGAACGCCGACGAGATGATAATGCAGGATCTCATCAAGCTCAAAAATGAGCGCGGCGCACCGAAGCCGAAGAAGCAGAACGTCGACCCCGTGAACCGTGCGTCGATTGAGGATATAGACCTCGGGATGGACAAGAAGATTATCCCGAACACCGAGGTGGGTCTCGACGAGAACGCCACCGAGGAGGAAAAGCTTGCTTATCTCAACGCTAAGCGCCGCGAGAGGGTCAAGCAGTTCATTGCCGAGTCCGAAGAGCAGGAGAAGCAGGAAAAGAAGACAATCGACGACTTCGAGAGCTTCGACCAAGCCAAGGACATGGCAAAGAGCATTTCTTCGCTCAAGTCGAGCCTTGTCGTTAGGCTCTGTGCCCTGGTCATCACTTCCCTTCTGTCGGCTTACATAACGATTGCGACCGACATGGGGCTTACATTAATCCCGATTCTCACTCAGGCTACGTCCTATGTATTCGCAAACGTTATAATCGGGCTCGTCGCCTGCTTCGTTTCCTACACTGTCATATCCGTCGGGCTCAAAAAGCTCTTCACGATGAAGGCGGACAGCGACAGTCTTGCCGCGATTTCGATGATACTAAGCCTTGTTTCGGGCGTGGCGCTGTTGGCGGACACGGGAGTTGTCCAGATGAAGCTTGCAAACGTCTATATCAGCGTTTCAATCTTCGGACTTCTTGTGAACACTATCGGAAAGCTTCTTATCGTCACGAGAACCGAGCGCAATTTCAGATACATCTCCGGCGGATATTCGAAATATGCCGCCATGCACATCGACGACGAGGACGTCGCGAGCAAGTTCACAAAGGGCGCTCTCACAGACTTCCCCTCTCTTTCGACCTCGAGAAAGACCGAGTTCGTCACCGACTTCATCAAGAACAGCTATTCAGCCGACCTGACCGACTCCTTCTGCAAGATATTCGTTCCGGTTGTGACCGTCATTTCGGTTATCGTCGGAGTTATAACGGCGTTTGTCTATCCGGTTGAGATTACCGACACCGCATCAAGGATTTACTATGCACTTTCCTGCGCCGCAGGGACGATGGCGCTCTGCTCGGCAATGGGCATGATGCTCGTCACGAACATCCCGCTTGCCAAGGGCTCGAAGAAATATCTCCAGTCGTCGGCAGTAATGCTCGGCTATTCGGCGGTTGACAAGTTCGCCGACACCAATTCGGTTCTCGTCGACGCCGTTGACCTCTTCCCCGACGGAATGGTCGAGATTGTAAACATCAAGCCGGTCCGCAAGACCCCGATTGAGGACGGCATCCTCTATGCCGCTTCCCTCTGCTGTCAGACCGAGAGCATTCTAAGACCCGCATTTTACAAGACCATCAAGGGCAAGACCGAAATGCTCTATCCCGTCGAGAGCTATATCTATGAGGACGGCTTGGGACTTTCCGGCTGGATTGAGAATCAGCGTGTGCTCTTCGGCAACAGAACCCTCATGGAGAGCCATTCGATTGAAGGTCTCCCGACCCTCGAGAAAGAGCAGTCCTATGCCAAGGGCGACAACATCGTTTATCTGTCGATTGGCGGGGCGCTTGCAATGATATATGTAGTGAAGCTCAAGGCTTCGCTGTCCGTTTCGAAGGCGCTTCGTGACCTCGACAAACAGCATATAACCGTTATTCTTCGCTCGGTCGATTCGCTCCTGAGCATCACCAAGCTTTCGGAACTCTTCGGAGTAAAGCCGACAATATTCAAGCTCCTGCCGTTCAGGTATCATTCGGATTACGATGCCCAGACGTCCTATGTCGCCTCGATGTCCTCGCCGATGATTTATTCGGGAAGGTTCTCATCTTTGGCGATGCTCCTCTGCGGCACCAAGAAGCTCCAGCGCTCGGCGGCGGTCGGCGTCACGATTCAGGCTCTTGCCTCGGTAATCGGCGTAATCTTAGCCGTTATATTCGCAATAGTCGGCTCCTTCGGCGGAACCCTCACGGCAACGACGGTGCTTGTCTACAACCTCATCTGGACAGCGATAACGGCGGTTGTGCAATCAATATCGAGAACTTAAATCTTAATCTTTAGGGCGGATATCGAAGTTCGCAAAGCGAACTTCTCCGCCCATTACTTTTTTTCACGCGAATGCAATAATTCGGATTGGAAATTTGTATTATAAGTAGAAGTTCAAATTGAAAGGAGAACTAACCATGAAAAGAATTCTATCCATATCTATTATTTTAGCAATGCTTTTATCCCTTGTAGGATACGGCTCGCAGGAAAACGAGCCGGAGGTGACTACAGGGGCTACTCTTGGGAGCGAAGACGCTTCGGTCACTGCTTCCGTAACGGAGGACGAAGCCGTGCCCGGCAGTGTTACTGTCGAGAAGGTGGACATTGTCGCGGTGTTTGAAGGGGTTTACTCCTACACCGAAAGGGATTTCGACACGAAGAGCTACGAATCGAACGGCGGAACCGGATATACCCTCGAAAACGACCAGTATGTCGACATCTATGAGTACGACTCTGAAGAGGACGCTGCGAAGGCTGCTTCTCAGTTCGACAGCTCCGGCACGACATTTTATTACAGCGACGGAAGTATCACTGACTCTGATTTTATCTACCCCGTCCACTTCTGGCTGAACGGCTCGAGCATCGTCTTCTACTGCTCCGAGACCGGCGAGTTCCTGCAGGACTTCAATGTCATTCTTGGGGAGGAATTCGCGGGTGCAGGAAGCGACTACTACAGACCCGCTTATGCAAACGAGCTGATTTATGCCCTCTGGGATGCCGGCTACGTCGTCGACTATAAGACTTCCACCGGCACCGGTCAGGACTATCTCAAGGAGACCGTCAGTGAGTGCATGCTTATCGTCTCGAACGGCGATGTTATCTATCTCTTCGAGTACGCCGATGAGTATGAGGCGCTGGACGAGGCTTCGAGATATTCGGCGAACGCCTCCTTCTACTCGGGCGACGACTTCACCATCGGAATCGATTACGCCAGCCCGGTGCACCTCTTCGTGCTTGATAACGTGATTGTCCAGTACTGCTCAAGCACCGGCGAGCTCCTCGACGCAATTTCCTCGGTCTATGGCTACCAGTTTGCGGGCGTTGATTATGACTATGACGGCGAGAAGCCCTGGTATGCCACCGGCTCGGTAGAGTTTGACTATTACACCGTCCCCGCCGCAAGCGACGGCGGATTGTCAGTCTTCCCGCAGTCGGTCGTCATCCGCTCGCAGTATGCGCTCGAGACGACTCACGACGTTCTTAACCTCGAGATTGCCGACAACGTCGACACCACCTGGGAGCTTCTGACGGCGAAGTATACGGACGAGTGGTTCAAGAGTAACGACCTGATTCTCGTCCTTTTGGAAGAGCCCAGCGGCAGTATCAACCCCTATGTTTCAGATGTCACAAGGGACGAAGACCGCAACTACACTGTCAGCATCAACGACGACAAGCCCGAAGCCTACACCGACGACATGGCGTATTGGTATGTCCTGGTCGAGATTAACGGGACAAAGGTCAACCCACTGACAGGGGTGGAGGTTGTTTCGAGCAGGGGATGAGCCTTAAGCGGCTCTTCCCTTTGAATACCCCGTTGACTTTTTGGCAAAACTCGTATATAATATAGTAACGTTCTTTAGTGAGGAGGCGGGCGGATGGCTAAATCTCAGGGTGAGCGTATTATTGCCGAGAATCGGCAGGCGCGGCACGAATACTTTGTTTTGGATACTTTGGAAGCCGGCATCGAATTGGTCGGCACCGAGGTCAAGTCCATTCGCTTGGGCGGCGTGAACCTCAAGGACAGCTGGTGCGAAATCCGGGACGGCGAGATTTTTGCCGTCGGCGTGCACATCAGCCCCTACGAAAAGGGCAACATCTATAACCGCGACCCGCGACGCGACCGCAGGCTCCTCATCCACAAATCGGAGATAAGACGGCTTTACGACAAGGTCCGGCAGGAGGGGCTGACGATTGTCCCCCTGAAGCTCTACTACAGCGGCTCGAGGGTCAAGATGAAAATCGGGCTCTGCAAGGGCAAAAAGCTCTATGACAAGCGCGACGACATGGCTCGCCGCCAGACCGAGCGGGACATTGAGCGTATCCTCAAAGAACGCAACCAATAACCGGGGGCGTAAAGGTTTCGACGGGGATTCCGAAGGCGAATAAGCGAGTAGAGAACGCACTGATCTCTTTAACCTGTGCAAACCTAAATTTTAAACGACAATAATAGTTTAGAATTGGCTGCTGCCTAATAGCGGCCCGTCCTGCCGATGAGTACTGCGGCATCGGTCTGGGCGTCGATTAGCAGTGAACGTTCTGCGGTAACTCCGGTAGCCGCAGGATGAATTACCGGATACCGAAGTCACAAGCCTGCTTACCGGCGTGAGATTTCGGAAATCCAAAAGATAAGCTACACTCGTAGAAAGTTCTCCCAAAGAGTTTTCGGACATGGGTTCGATTCCCATCGCCTCCACCAGAAAAAACGCCTTTTCAGGCGTTTTTTCAACTAAATCCGGCTAACGCCGGGAGATAGATATAGGAGCCAACACATATGCCATTCCCCAACATAGACCAACCCGAAACAATCGAAATCGAGCCGGGGCTTCGGCTCAAGAGATTCGATTGGAATATCGACAAAATGCTTGAGGGCTACCACGACCCGGTGGTCTACCAGAATTCCGAGGGGATTTTCGACGAAGATAAGATTCCCGATGCAGACTACATAAAGAGCATGTGCCGCTATCTTGACGGCGTCGGTGAGATGTACTTTATTCAGGTGCTTGAAAACAGCGAATATGTTTCTGTCGGAGATGTCACCGTGAAGCCGGAGAACCCGCCGATTGCTATCTGGGTAGAGAAATATCGCGGTGCCGGCATCGGCGCAAAGGTGATGAAGACGGTCATAGGTCGCCTGTCAGCCTTAGGCTACAAGAAAATCACCGGAAGTACCGTCTACAAGTGGAACGTGGCATCACAGAAAATGCACGAGCGACTGGGCTTTACACGTGTGGGTGAAAACGACAAGGATTATATTTATGAGTATGTAATAAAGGAATAATATGGAGGCGACATATGGACAGTAATTTGCATAGTTTAAATAAACTAAGTAGTGAAATTGAGAGCTATAAAGTATTCCTCCCTTTTATGTCCCAAAAAATACAAGGAAAATACAACAGCATTAAAGAACATCTCACAGATATGGATAAAACAATGACGGATTTTAATAGATATTTCACAGATATCGGTTGGTGTGCATATGATTCCATGAATTTAGCTCTTATGAAAAAAGCTGTTTTCGAGTTTGAGACAAGTGGCACCGATGCCGGTGAACGGATTCTGTTAGACTACTACGAAACAGACATCAAAAAAGAGATACCTGTTCTTTTACGCAAGGCAGCGCCATTTGCTCAAAGAGCCGACCTTATACAAAAAGCGTTCGATGATCACTTCGAAGACCGGTACTACGCAAGTATCCCACAATTTCTCATAATAATTGATGGTTCTGTAAATGATTTCACAAAAAGCAAAGGCTTTTTTGCAGGTAACACCGACGTTACCGCATGGGATTGCTTGGTCGGTTGCAGTGACGGATTGTCTAAAATGAAGAACATCTTTAATAAAAAAAGAACTAAAACGAATTCTGATGAAATCCGTATTCCATACAGAAACGGCATCCTCCATGGTAGAGATTTGAATTATGGAAACGAGTACGTCTCCTGCAAATGTGTTGCTCTTATGTTTGCAATAGCGGATTGGATGTGTATGAAAGATAGTGAAGATGCAAGAAAGGAAAAATTCGAAAAAGAAAACAACCCACAGCCTATCTTAAAGTCAATTGAATCGATAGCCAAGAATACTAGTGCAAAGGGAGAGATGAAGCAGTGGAAACCGAGAAATATAATTGTCGGAGTCGACATTTCCACACAGCCAACAGCGGAAGATTGCGAAAAATACCCATATTTAATCCCTGTGGTCAAAACATTCGATGCGTGGAAATCAAAAAATTACGGTTTTTTGTCTTCATACTTGAAAGAGCTATTCGACTACGAAGAGTCCGAGACGAAACGTGCGGGAGAGTGCCGTAAACTCTTTTCTTCAAAAACCTTTTGCTCATATGAAATTAAAGAAGTCAAGGAAGAAGGATGTTCCAAGATTAGGATACAAGTACAAGCTGACTGGGAATCTAACGAAAAACATTATTCCGAGTTTTTAGAATGTGGCATCATCTACAGAGGTGAAGGCAAAGAGATTGCTTTGCCGTGGAAAGGCAACGGAACATGGCGGCTTGTACCTTGGAATTTTCGAAATTTATTAAAATCTTAGCACTCTATATTACGCCAAAAAAGGAAGCCTGAAAATGCCCCAAGAAAATGCAAAAGCAGAACTTTTCGAGCGCACGCCTATTCCCCGGGCGGTTCTGACCATGGCGGTGCCGACGGTGTTGTCGAGCCTCGTTATGGTCATCTATAACCTTGCGGATACATATTTCGTCGGATATCTTAACGACCCGATTCAGAACGCCGCCGTAACCTTAGCGGCTCCGGTGCTTCTGGCGTTCAACGCCGTCAATAACCTTTTCGGCGTCGGCGCAGGCTCGGCTATGAGCAGAGGTCTCGGGCGAAAGGATTATGACGACGTCCGTCGAGCGAGCTCGTTCGGGTTCTATGCGGCGCTTTTCTGTGCGGCGATGTTCTCGCTTCTTTGCTCTCTCTTCAGAACTCCGCTTATGGGCATCTTGGGTGCAGATTCGACCACGATTGACGCGACACGGAGCTATCTCTTCTATACAACCACCTGCGGGGCTATTCCGGCTATTTTGAACGTAGTTCTGGCGAACTTCGTCAGGGCGGAGGGCTCGACGCTCCACGCAAGCATCGGGACGATGAGCGGGTGCATCCTCAATATCATCCTCGACCCGATATTCATCCTCCCCTTCGGCTTCAATATGGGAGCCGCCGGTGCGGGCTTGGCGACATTTATCTCGAACTGCGTCGCCTGCCTCTATTTCTTCGTTCTCCTGTTCGTAAGGCGTGGCAGAACCTACGTCTGCATCAGTCCCAGAATGGCGAATCCGACGAAGGCTATTGCAAAGGAGGTCTTCACGGTCGGAATTCCGGCGGGAATCCAGAATCTCTTGAACGTCACCGGCATGACGGTTTTAAACAACTTCACTGCCGCATTCGGCACCGAGCCGGTCGCCGCGATGGGCATCGCCTACAAGCTCAACATGATTCCGATGTATATCGGCATGGGAATTTCGCAGGGCATCATGCCGCTCGTCGGCTACACCTTCGCGAGCAAGAACATCAAGCGTATGAAGGAGTGCATCTACTTCACGGCGAAGATTACAATCTGCATACTCCTTCTGATGGCGGTTCTCTGCTTCGGGTTCGCGCCGGGGCTTATAAGGCTGTTTATGGACAACTCGGAGGTCGTTGCCTATGGCACCAGGTTCCTTCGGGGAATGTGCCTCGGAATCCCGTTCCTTGGGTTCGATTTCCTCAGCGTCGGCGTCTATCAGGCTTGCGGAAAAGGGCACCTGAGCCTCGGGTTTGCGCTTGCAAGAAAGGTCGTCCTCGAGATTCCGGCGCTGTTCATCCTCAACGCCGTCTATCCCCTCTACGGTCTCGCCTACGCCCAACCGATTACGGAGTTCATACTCGCGATTGCGGCGGCGATAGTGCTGAAAAGATTGATAAAAAAAGCGGAATTGTAGGGGCGGATATTATCCGCCCGCTATTCAATCCGCAGGGTTTCGGGCGGATGATATCCGCCCCTACATTTATCTGTTTATTCCGTAATCGCCAATCCCAGCTCCTTGAGCTGTTCCTCGTCGACCTCGGTCGGGCAGTTGCTCATGAGTTCGCTGGCGTTCTGAACCTTCGGGAAGGCGACTACGTCCCGGAGGCTGTCTGCGTCGCAGAGGAGCATCGCAAGGCGGTCAAGACCCATTCCCAAGCCTCCGTGCGGCGGTGCGCCGTACTTATAGGCGTCTACCAAGAAGCCGAACTTTGCCGAGATTTCCTCGTCGGTCATGCCGAGGGCTCTGAACATGTGCTCCTGAAGCTCTCTGTCGGTGATTCTCATCGAGCCGGAGCAGAGCTCAACGCCGTTCAAGACGAGGTCATAGCACTTCGCCCTGACGTTTGCGGGGTCTGTATCGAGATAAGGAAGGCACTCGTCGAGTGGCATGGTGAACGGGTGGTGCATGGCGTCCCAGTGCCCCGTCTCGTCGTTATACTCGAAGAAGGGCATCTCGACAATCCACAATAGATTGTACTTGTCCTTCGGGATGATATCGAGCTTCTTGGCGCAGATGAGGCGGAGGGCTCCCAAGGTCGGGAGAACCACTTTATCTTTATCCGCAACGATGAGGACAACATCGCCCTTTTCGGCACCCAAAGTCGTGAGAATATTGTCGAGCTCGCCTTCATGCAAGAACTTCGCGAACGAGCAGTTCGGGGCGTCCTCGACCCATCTTATATAGGCAAGCCCCTTGGCGCCGATTCCCTTGGCGTGCTCCGTGAGCTTGTCGATTTCTTTTCTTGTGTAAACGCTTGCGCCGTTCTTAACGACGATTGCACGAACCGAGCCGCCCATCTCAAGAGCCGACTTGAAGACAGGGAATTCGCAGTCCTTGACCGTCTCGGAGAGGTCCTGAATCTCCATGCCAAATCTGGTGTCCGGCTTGTCGGAGCCATAGCGGTTCATCGCGTCCTTATAGGACAGCCTCGGGAGCGGAGTTTCGATGTCGACGCCCTTTATCTCCTTGAAGAGCCGCTTCATGAAGCCCTCGGTGATTTCGAGGATGTCGTCAACGTCGACGAAGGACATCTCGAGGTCAATCTGGGTAAATTCCGGCTGTCTGTCGGCGCGGAGGTCCTCGTCTCTGAAGCATCTTGCGAGCTGGATGTATCTGTCGAGACCCGCAATCATAAGAAGCTGCTTGTAAATCTGCGGGGACTGCGGAAGGGCATAGAACGAGCCCTTGTGGACTCTTGACGGAACGAGATAGTCCCTTGCGCCCTCGGGAGTGGATCTAATCATCATCGGGGTTTCAATCTCGACGAAGCCGTTCTCATAGAAGTACTCTCTTGCAATCTTTGCGATTTCGTGGCGGGTAATCAGGTTCTTGGTCAGCTTCTCGCTTCTCAAATCCAAATAACGATACTTGAGCTTCAGCTCGTCGTTGACCTTATCGGAGTTTGAGACCTCGAAAGGCGGCGTCTGAGCCTTCGAAAGGAGCTTGAGTTCATTAACACGAATCTCATAAGCGCCGGTTTTTATCTCTTTATTTATACTCTCCCTCGGGGTTACGATTCCCTTCGCCATCACGACGTACTCGTTGCGGAGGGTCTCCGCCTTCTCGAAAACGTCTCTCGGCGTGTCGTCGCCGAAAGCGAGCTGAACCAAGCCGGTGCGGTCTCTCAAGTCAATAAAGATAAGATTTCCTAAGTTTCTTACTCGCTGAACGAACCCGCCGACGATGACTTCGACCCCGCCCTCAAGCGGAATTTCGGCGCAATAGTGGGTTCTGCGCATATTTCCCATGGTGTCCATAAATTATCCCTCAATTCCTTCTAATTCAAACATATCGTTGAGTAACGTCGGCACGAAGCCGGTCTTGAAATCGTTAAGATTTACCGGAGTTTCGTCGCCGGTTCTCATATTCTTGAGCTTCGCCGAGCCGCTTTCAATCTCATTGTCACCCAAGACGCAGACGAACTTGGCACCGACCTTGTTGGCATATCTCATCTGGGGCTTCAAGCCACGTCCCACTATATCGAACTCGGCGGAGTAGCCCTCGGTTCTTAATTCCTGACAAAGCTTCGACGCCACTGAGTAAGCGTTCTCACCCATCGGGGCGAAATAGATGTCGGGGGTGTTTGGGTCGAGGAATTCGACGCCCTCGCCCTCCATCGTCATGATAAGCCGCTCGAGACCCATGCCGAATCCCAGTGCCGGTGTCGGCTGTCCTCCGAGCGATGATACAAGCCCGTCGTATCTTCCTCCGCCGCAGACGGTTCCCTGTGCGCCGATTCCGTCATAGACGAACTCGAAAACGGTCTTGGTGTAGTAGTCGAGACCCCTTACAATCTTCGGGTTGACGACGTATTCTACTTTATAGGAGTCTAAAATCGCCTGCAGCTTTTCGAAGTGCTCACGGCATTCGTCACAGAGGTAATCGAGTATCACGGGAGCGTCTTTTGCTATTTCCGCACAAGTCGGAACCTTGCAATCAAGGAGCCTCATCGGGTTCTTGTCAAGTCTCTCAAGGCAGGTCTCGCAGAGGTCGTCTTTCCTCTTCGAGAAGTACTCAACAAGCGCCTCCTGATACTTCTTTCTGCATTCGGGGCAACCGATTGAGTTTATATTGAGCTTAACGCTGTCGATTCCGCAGGTCGAAAGGACCTCACGAGCAAGCATAATGACGTCGGCATCCGCATATGGTGAAGAAGTGCCGAACATCTCAACGCCGAACTGGTGGAATTCTCTCAATCTGCCCGCCTGCGGCTTCTCGTGACGGAAGCAGGGAGTGATATAGTAAACCTTCTGCGGGAAGCCCTCGTTCATAAGTCCGTTTTCGAGCATCGCCCGGACAACTCCGGCGGTTCCCTCGGGCTTAAGTTTGAAGGTGTGCTCGCCCTTTGAGGAGACGGTGTACATCTCTTTTGTGACGACGTCCGATGTATCTCCGACCGAACGGACGAAGAGCCCCGTTTCTTCGAATGCGGGGGTTCTTATCTCCTTGAAGCCGAAGCGCTCGGCAGAGTCTCTTGCCGCCTGCTCGACCGTTCGCCACTTGTTTGACTCTGCGGGAATCATGTCTTGTGTTCCCTTCGGTCTTTGCACTGAAAGTGCCATAATTTTTCCTCCTTAGTTTCAAAAAAAGACGGCGACGCCCCAGTAGGGACGACTGCCGCCGTAATACACCCTATTCCCCGGGCTTATATCAAGGGATTCTGTAGTCCAGATCTCCTCTGTCAAGAGCCATGATCAAAGCATCGGCTGTTGCAATATTCGTCGCCACGGGAATATTATATACATCGCAGAGCCTCAGAATATCTCTTTCGTCGGGCTCGCTTGTCTTTCGGTTAATGGGGTCTCTGAAGAACAGAAGCAGGTCGATTTCGTTGCAGGAAATCTTTGCGCTTATCTGTTGGCAACCGCCCTGAGAACCGGCAAGGTATTTTTCAATCTTAAGTCCTGTTGCTTCGGCGACTTGTTTCCCGGTGGTACCGGTTGCACAAAGGTTGTGTTTTCCCAAAATTCCACTGTATGCAGTACAGAACTGAATCATGAGTTCTTTTTTGGCGTCGTGAGCTATGAGAGCGATATTCATAGGCTACCCCCTTTTAAATATTACGGCATAAACCGCTTCTTATAGCATATCACATTATGCCCAAAAAGTCAATCACTTTCGACGTAATATTTGGGTTAAATTATTGCACCTGATTTTCAAGGGACAGTCTAAAAAGATTAAATATTCGGCTTTTTATCCGCTTACGCCAAGGTCTTCGCCCGTGTCAATTCCGAACATAGCCTCAAATTCGTCGCGGTCGATGCCGTCCTCCCAAAGGATTTCGACTTCTTCCTCGTCCTCGTCGACGGTGGTCGTTATAGCCGCCGTGGTTGTGGCTTCGGTTGTCGTCGTTGCCTTGGTGGTTGTGGTCGCCTCGGTGGTGGTAGCGGCTGTAGTGGTCGCTTCGGTCGTGGCTTCAGTGGTGGTCGTGGTTGCCTCGGTCTCGGATTCGGGAGCGGTTGTGACAGCCGGCTCTTCGGTTGTGACCTCCGTCTCCTCCGGCAATACCTCCGTCACGTCCTCCGTTGCAACCGTTACCGGCAACTCGGCAGGCGTCAGATCCTCGGAAACGTCGCCGGTGGATACGGCATCCCCGTTCCCGCCGCAAGCGGTGAGCATTATTGCGGTCATTAGAGCTAAAACAATAAGTAGAGCTTTTTTCATAATTTCACTCCGGTATATTTGATTTCCTTTTCAGGAATACTATTAAAACATAACGCGCCCCGCTTTGGGTTTTAAGCGGAGCGCAATCAAAGCGTCTTTATCAGCCGTTAAGCTTCTTGGCGAGCTGAGACTTCTTTCTTGCCGCCTTGTTCTTGTGGATGATTCCCTTTGCGGCTGCCTGATCAACCTTCTTGGTTGCAACCTTTACAGCGGCGACCTTTTCCTCGCCCTCAGTAGCGTCAACCTTCTTGATAGCAGTCTTGAGCGCGCTCTTAGTAGCCTTGTTCTGAGCCGCCTTCTTCTCGTTGACGAGAACTCTCTTCTTGGCAGACTTAATATTTGCCATAAGACACCTCCTTAGTTAATATTCTGCGGGAGCTTCCGCAAGCGGGTTTAACCCGCAGTCAAACTTAGTTGGATACCCGGTGCACGACTGAGAGAAAGTGCGCCTTGGGGCTAATGACTCCCCGACTATTCAACAAGTAGAATTCATGACTCTTGCGATCATATAACCACATAGTCACAAGCTATAATATACCACTACTCACTTGAAAATGCAAGTGTTTTTTTGATTTTTTCTTAAGAAAAGAGGATTTTTTATGATTTTCAAGCCCGAAACGCCGAGAACCGACCTGGCACTCGAGCTTTCAGACAATCTCCCCGAGGGTGTCGAAGTCAGAAACGGCACAATCGGCAGCTTTGCCGTGACGGATATCAACCTCAAGAGCGAATCCGCCGCCCGTTCGGTCGGCAAAGCCGCCGGGCGATACCTGACCCTCGAGCCTCGGGACAGCTTCGAGATGATTCCGTCCAGCGCCGACGAGTACTCGATGGGGCTTTCGGAAAAGCTTCGGGAGCTCCTTGGGGATGCGGGCTCCGTCTTCGTCGCAGGGCTCGGGAACGAGTGCATCACCCCCGACAGTCTGGGTCCGAGGGTGGTCTCGCACATATTCGCAACGAGGCATCTCCCGACCGACGCGCCCGACCTTGACACAAGCGGCTTGGGGCTCGTCTCCTGCGCCGCTCCCGGGGTCATGGGTCAGACGGGAATCGAGACCTCCGAGTTCTTAGGCTCCCTCATCGGGAAGCTTTCGCCCGACGCCGTGATTGTCATCGACGCACTCGCCTGTCAGGACCCGAGGCACCTCGGGCGCACAATTCAGCTCACCGACGCCGGAATCTCCCCAGGGAGCGGCGTTATGAACTCCCGAAGCGAGGTCTCAAGGCGCACTCTCGGCATCCCCTGCATCGCCATCGGCGTTCCCACCGTCGCCGACGCCGGAACGAGCGGCGAGCCCTTGATGGTCACGCCGAAGAACATCGATAAACTGATTTCGACCTCGGCGATGATTATTTCGGGAGGGATAAATAAGTGCCTCCACCCGTCGCTTACGCTCGGGGAGCTGAGGCTGTTGACGGCATAAAAACAACCGCCCCATCAGGGCGGCTGTTGATTTCCGGTTATTAGCTGACCGTTTCCGCATCGGGGTCGTATGCCGCGATGGATTCGTTCAGAGCGTTGATGTAGTAGTCAAGCTGTTCGTTATAGGTCTCCTTGAGCTGTGCCCAGGTTGTGGGCTCCTCGGAATAGGCGTTGCCTTCGTAGCTGTAGAGAACCGCATAGAGCTTGTCGCCGTAGCCTTCGTAGTAGGTGATGACAACCTTGTCAATCTGGGTTGTGAGGTCGTAGCACTCATCCCACATGTCGAGCATTTCCTGAGTCCACATGTAGGTCTCCTCGAGCTGAATTCTGTCGATGTCGACAACGGTCGGGTCGAGGACCTTGAATCTCATGCAAGCCGCCAGGAGCGCAACGCCCTCGGGGTTCGAAGCGCCGTTTACGATGCAATAGCCGTCGGCTGTCGATTCCATGTAGTAAACGCCGTCGCCGTCGTCATCTCTGGGAAGCGGAACGAACATGACTTCGCCCTCTTCGATGTCGCCCCAGACGGAGTTGACGTTCTCAACCGTGTCGGTGAATTCGCTTGTTTCAGCGATGCAGAAGAGCTGAAGTCCTTCCTTGATACCGCCGCCGGAAACGCCGTTGCGGATTGACCAGCTCTTATTCCAGAGCGGATATACGCACTCGTTCTTGCCGAGGTTATAAAGAAGGTTCGCCGCACGCTCAACGGCAGGTGAATCAATATTACTCTCAAACTGCTGTGTTTCGGTGTTATACTGGATTATCATCTCGCCGCAGGAGTGCATCAGAGCCGCACTGTAGTACCATCCGTCAAGGGCATATCTGTCCTCATCGACGTCGGAGAAGTCAACGCACATCTCATAGAATTCGTCCCAAGTCCACTCGTCGTTCCAATAGAGCTCGGCGGGGTCGTCATAACCGAATTCCTCGATGACTCTTCTGTTGTAAACCACAACGTGACCGAAAGCGTTATCGTAAACGATGACATAGGGTCTGTCCTTGAGAGAATAGTAGTCATAGGCGAATTCCTTCTCGCCCTCCCAGAGCGGGTCGTCATAGTCTATGTAGGTATCGACCGGCTGGAACATGCCCTTGATGCAGTTTGTCGGGAAGACCTCGTTGCCGCCCGGGTAGAAGTCGGGTGAGCTTGAAGCCAGGATAAGGTTTGCGAGTTCGTCAAAACGTGTATCCCAAGAGCACTCGTACCACTCGATAGAGCAACCGTACTTCTCCTGGAACGTCCAATAGCCTGAATTGATGATTTCATCGTCCGAATAATTCTGCATATCGTCATACCATGCGAACCAGACGATGGTTGAATTTGCCGCAGATGTCTCTTCAACAGTCGGAAGATAAACGCCCGCCGCATTAAGGATAGCCTCGGCATCCTGTGTAGCGAAAGTAAGCTGAACTACCTCTTTATTTGCACTGCCGCAACCGACCAAAGAAATAATCAGTATTCCGGCAAGAAGAAGCGAAATTACCTTCTTCATTAAAGCACCTCCAAAAAGAATTTTGCTAAAAAAAGCTTGCTTTTTTTATTATACACCTTTTCACAAGCAAATTCAATTCAGCATAATAGACAAAAAACGGGGATTGATTTTGTGCAGGTTGCGCAGAAGAAACCGTTGTATAAGCAATAAAAAAGCTGTTGACAAAACAACAGCGATGGAGTATAATAAAAGAGGTGAGAGGATAGGTTACGGACAAAGTCCCTAACTTAGCCTGAATTGCAGTTCAGGCGACGGTCACTCTTTCCAATAATCAAAGACCATTAGTTAGAATGCCGCGCTGAATCAATCAGACGCGGTTATTTCTTCTGGTTAGAACCCACGGTGTAACCAACAGTAAAGGCAGTCAAGAGCAAAACCAAGACCTCCAAGATTATAGAAATAATCTCCATCAGCGTCACCTCCTCTCACGAGGAAAGAGTAGCCAGCCTCTCACTGTCGGCATTATAGCATATAAATTGACAACTGTCAACAAAAAGCCACCCTTTCGGGTGGCTTTTCTAATACTAAGCGGTTTTTGCGGGAATATCGGGATTACTATCCGGGATAGGCTACTATCCTTCGTAGTCATTCATCTGATACGGGTCGTAGGAATCAATCTGGGCATTCAGCTCGGCGACGTAGTACTCAAGCTGTTCGTTATAAGCTTCCTTGATCTGTGCCCATGTGGAGGCATCGGAGGAGTCTGCGATTGACTCGTACTTCTCGGCTACAGCCTGAAGCTTGTCGCCCAAGCCGGAATCGTAAACGACGATGAGGTTTTCTGCGGACGATGCAAGTCTGTAGCACTCGTCATACATGTCGAGCATTTCCTGAGTCCAGAGGTAGGTTTCCTCGAGCTGGATACGGTCGATAGAGATAACCGTCGGGTCGAGAACCTTGAATCTCATGCAAGCCGCCAGAAGCACAACGCCTTCGGGGTTCGAAGCGCCCTGAACGATGCAATAGCCGGAAGCGGCAGACTCGGTGTAGTAGTATCCGTCGCCGTCGTCATCTCTGGGGAGAGGAACGAACATGAGCTCGCCGTCAGTGACATCGCCGAATACAGCGCTGATTTCGGCAACGGTTCCGGTGAATACCCATGAACCGCGAATGTAGAAGAGCAAGAGTCCTTCCTTCATGCCGCCGCCCTCGGTGCTGTTACGGAGGCTCCAGCCGTTATTCCATCTCGGATAGATGCAGTCGTTCTTGTTGAGGTCATAGAGAAGCTGTGCCGCACGCTCGATAGGCGCAGAATCAACGTTGATTTCATACTGCTGTGTCTCGGTGTTGTAGACAATTATCGTCTCGCCACTCGAGTGCATGATACCGTGGTTATAACCCCAACCGTCGAGAGCATATCTGTCCTCGTCAGGGTCGGAGAAGTCAACGCATATCTCGTAGAATACGTCCCATGTCCACTCGTCGTTGTAGTAGAGCTCGGCGGGGTCGTCATAGCCCCACTCTTCCATAACTCTGCGGTTATAAGCAACAACGTTGCCGAAGGTGTTATCAAAGATGATTATGTAGGGTCTGTTCTTGATTGAGAAGTAGTTATAAGCATAGTCCTTCTCGTCTGCCCAAAGCGGGTCGTCATAGTCCATGTAGTCGTCAACGGGGACGAACATGCCCTTGATACATCTTGTCGGGAAGATTTCGTTATCTCCGGGGTAGAAGTCGGGAGAGTTGGAAGCCAAGATAAGAGTTGCAAGCTCGTCATATCTTGTTTCCCAAGTGCATTCATCCCACTTGATTGCGCAGCCATACTTCTCCTGGAAGGTCCAATAGCCGGAATTGATGATTTCATCTTCCGAATAGTTCTGCATGCCGTCATACCAAGCGAACCATCTGACTGTGGAGCCTGCCGCCGCTGTTTCCTCTACGTCGGGAAGATATACGCCCGCCGCATTGAGGATAGCCTCAGCGTCCTGAGTAGCAAATGTAAGCTGAACAACTTCACGGGATGAGCTACCGCATCCAACCAAAGCGATAATCATTAGCCCTGCCATAAGCATTGCGATGATTCTTTTCATTACATTACCTCCTGAATACCTGTGTTCCAAGTATATTTTCGTGTTCTTTAATTATACACCTTTTTCACACCGATTTCAACTTGTCATTGTGCACAATATATGAAGGCCGATTTTGTACATAATGTCCAAGTGGGAAAGGCAACTTGTTACCAAGACGTAACTTGACAATTTCGCCGTCTTAGAGTAATATATTATAATAGCATTTCTTTAATAAGGGGACTTGGTATGTCAAGATATTTCGGAACCGATGGGTTTCGTGGCGAGGCTAACGTCGGGCTTACGGCGGAGCACGCTTTCAAAGTAGGAAGATTTCTCGGGTGGTATTATTCGGAGCTCAGAAAAAGAGCCGGCGATAACTCCCCCGCTAAAATAGTCATAGGAAAAGACACCCGGCGCTCGAGCTACATGTTTGAATATTCGCTCGTCGGCGGCTTGGTTGCTTCGGGTGCAGATGCATATCTCTTACACGTCACGACTACCCCGTCGGTGGCATATGTCGTCGGGAGGGAGGATTTCGACTGCGGAATCATGATTTCCGCAAGCCACAACCCCTATTACGACAACGGCATCAAGCTCATCGGCTCGAGGGGCGAGAAGATGGACGAGGAGGTTATCGGCCTCGTTGAAGACTACCTCGACGGGAAGCTCAATGTTTTCGGCGTTGATTTCCCCGAGATTCCGTTTGCACATAAAGAGCAAATCGGCAGAACCGTCGACTATATCGAGGGCAGGAACCGCTACATAGGATATCTCATTTCACTCGGGATGTTCTCGTTCCGTGGGGTCAAGGTCGGGCTCGACTGCGCCAACGGTGCGAGCTGGCACATCGCCAAGGCTGTTTTTGACGCCTTGGGTGCCAAGACCTACGCCATCAACACCGAGCCGAACGGCTTCAACATAAACGACAATGCGGGTTCAACCCATATCGAGGCATTGCAAAAGCATGTCCTCGAGAATCACCTCGACGTCGGCTTTGCCTATGACGGCGACGCTGACAGGTGCATAGCCGTCGACGAAAAGGGCGAGGTCGTCACCGGCGACCACATCCTCTATATCTGCGGCAAATACATGCGCTCAAGGGGCGAGCTCTCGAACAACACCGTCGTCACGACGGTTATGTCTAACATCGGGCTATACAAGGCGTTCGACCGCGAAGGGATTGATTACGCGAAAACCGCAGTCGGCGACAAGTATGTGTATGAATACATGAGCCAAAACGGTTGCAGGCTCGGCGGCGAGCAGCCGGGACACATCATCTTCTCGAAATACGCCGGCACCGGCGACGGAATCCTCACGAGCTTGAAGCTCATGGAGGTCATGTTTTCCGAGAAGAAGACGCTTTCTCAGCTCTGCGAGGGCTTGCAGATTTACCCGCAGGTCTTGGTGAACGTGAAGGTAAGCGATAAAGAGGCGACTCTGAATAATCCCAAAGTAAAAGAAGCCATTGAAAAAGCTTCCGAAGCACTTGGCGATTCGGGAAGAATCTTAGTCAGAGCATCCGGCACTGAGCCCTTGGTCAGGGTAATGGCGGAGGCGGAGACGGAGGAGCTTTGTAAAAAGTATACTGACAGCATAGTTGAGGTTATCAACGAAGGAGGCTAAATTATGTGTGGAATAGTCGGATATTCGGGGAAGAATCAGGCGGCGCCGATACTGTTGGATGGGCTTTCAAGGCTCGAGTATCGTGGCTACGACTCCGCAGGAATCGCCGTCCGTGACGGTGACGGCGAGATTAAGGTCGTCAAAGCGAAGGGCAGGCTGGCGGTTCTGGCTGAAAAGACCGACGGCGGCAAGGCTCTTTCGGGCACATGCGGCGTCGGACACACAAGATGGGCAACCCACGGTGCACCCTCCGAGATAAACGCTCATCCCCACCGCTCAGACGACGGCAACGTTGTCGGAATCCACAACGGAATCATCGAGAACTATAAAGAGCTCAAGGAGCTCTTGGAGAAAAACGGCTACAGCTTCTATTCATCGACGGATACGGAAGTCGCCATCAAGCTGATAGATTACTATTACAAGAAGGGCTCGGGCACGCCGATTGATGCCCTGACCCGTGCCATGACGAGAATTTCCGGCTCATATGCCTTTGCGGTGATGTTCAAGGACTTCCCCGACGAGATTTTCGCCGCCAGAAAGGACAGCCCGATTATCGTCGGCGTGGGTGGCGACGAATCCTATCTTGCGTCGGACGTCCCGGCTATTCTCAAGTACACCCGAAGCGTTTACTATATCGGCAACTACGAGATTGCGCACCTCTCGGGCGGAAACGTTGAATTCTTCAACATCGACGGCGAGAGGATTGAGAAAGAGCCGAGCGAGATAAAGTGGGATGCCGCAACCGCCGAAAAAGCCGGTTACGAGCACTTCATGATTAAGGAAATCCACGAACAGCCGGAAGCCGTCAGGAACACGCTTTCCTCGGTCATTCACGACGGAAAAATAGACTTAAGCCCGGTCGGCATTTCGGACGAGGAGCTTAAGTCGATCAGTCAGATTTACATAGTGGCATGCGGCTCGGCTTACCATGTCGGCGCAGTCATACAGTATGTGATAGAAGATTTAGCTGGGATTCCCGTGCGGGTCGAGCTTGCTTCGGAATTCAGATACCGCAACCCCGTGCTCGACAAGAACGGGCTCTGCATCATCATCAGCCAGTCGGGCGAAACGGCGGACAGCTTGGCGGCACTCCGTGAAGCAAAGAGCCGTGGGCTTCGCACTCTTGCGATAGTAAACGTCGTCGGAAGCTCGATTGCAAGAGAGGCTGACAACGTCTTCTATACCCTTGCCGGTCCCGAAATCGCCGTCGCGACAACGAAGGCATATTCGGCACAGCTCGTCGCAGGCTACACCTTCGCTGTGCAACTGGCATATGTCTTGGGCAGAATTGACGAGGCGAAGTATGAAGACCTGATTGCCGAGCTCCTGACGCTTCCCGAAAAGATTGGGAAGATACTTGAGGATAAAGAGCGGCTACAGTGGTTCGCCGCAAAACAGGCATCCTCGACCGACATATTCTTCATCGGGCGTGGCATCGACTATGCCATCAGCCTCGAGGGAAGCCTCAAGATGAAGGAGATTTCGTATATCCATTCCGAGTCCTACGCTGCCGGTGAGCTCAAGCACGGCGCAATCAGCCTCATCGAGGACGGAACCCTCGTTGTCGGATGCCTCACGCAGAGCGAGCTCTATGAAAAGACGGTCAGCAACATGGTCGAGTGCCAGAGCCGTGGGGCATACCTCATGGCGGTGACGACCGACGGCAACTATAACACCGAGGACATCGCCGACTTCACCGTCTATATTCCCGAGACGGATTCCCACTTCGCGGCGTCTCTCGCCGTAATCCCGCTGCAGCTGATGAGCTATTATGTCTCGCTGGCGAAGGGATTGGATGTGGATAAGCCGAGGAATCTGGCGAAAAGCGTGACGGTTGAGTAAAATATAAGAGCGACCGATTGGGTCGCTCTTATTTATTATCAGGTATAATACTGATACAACCAGCACCTTATCATCCCATTATAAAGCTTCCGTCTCTTATCGGCTTTCTTGCCGAAGAGGCGTTCGAATTCTTCGTGCGGGGAGATGATGTAGCAGGGGTGCTCCTTCGACGGGGCGAGGACCTGCCCCATCACTTTATAGAGTTCCTCGGCTTCCTTGAGCTCGAGGAGGCGTTCGCCATAGGGCGGGTTGCAGACGGTGATGGTGCCGTCCTTGGGCTTGAAGTTCTTTATATCGGCTTTCGTCGCCTTGATATATTCCCCTACTCCCGCAAGCTTTGAGTTTTGTAGCGTAAGGTCAACCGCATGGTCGTCTATATCCGAGCCGGTGCCGATAAAGCCACCGGTCATGTTTGCCTGCTCACGGGCGAGGTCACGTTCGGTCTTCCATATGCTTTTCGGTACGCTTTCCCAGTTCTCGGCGGAGAAATGGCGCATAAGCCCCGGGGCGATCCGCATCGATTTGTATGCCGACTCGATAAGGAGCGTTCCGCTTCCGCACATCGGGTCAACGACCTGACTGCCGGTCTTGACACGGGCAAAGTCGGCGATTGCGGCAGCGAGGGTTTCTTTTATCGGAGCCTCATTAGCGTCTTTTCTGTATCCACGCTTGTGGAGACCGATGCCGGAGGTGTCGAGGTAAATCGTGCACCTGTCCTTATAGATATTGAACTGAATCTGGTGGAGGGCGCCCGTCTCCTCGAAGCGCTCGATGCCGTATTTTTTCGACAGCCTGACGACTGCCGCTTTTTTTATTATCGACTGGCAATCGGGGATGCTGTGGAGCTGGGAATTAAGCGAGCTTCCCTTGACGGGGAAGCGGTCAAGCTTCCCGATAAAATTCTCGAACGGCAGGGCTTTTACGCCTTGGAAGAGCTGTTCAAAGGTCTTCGCCTCGAAGCTTCCGAGCTCAATCATCACTCGCTCGGCGGTCGACAGCCTTATGTTCGCACGGGCTAACATATTTATGTCGCCGTCAAAGGAGATTCTGCCGTCGGAAACGGCTAAATTCTCCCCGCCTATTCTCTTAATCTCAAAGGACAACACGCTTTCCACGCCGAAAAGGCAGGGACAGCAGTATCTTATCCCATCCATCAGAACACCTCAAATGCTTTAGTAAAATTCTCTTAGTATCTCAGTTACATAAGTGTAGTTGTTGCCGGTCAGGGCGATGTATTCGTTGACATCGATGCCGTCGGTGACTATGCACGCAGTGGAGCTCGAGGAGAGAGCCGAAAGGGTCTTGTCAAGCTCTGTTTCCTCGTGAACACCCGAGCAGGTTGCCGGGATATTGGTCTTCTTGTAGTAACCGGTGGCGGTGCTTGTGCAGTTGCTTCCGGCGATAAGCCCCGTCTCGGTGCAGTATTCACGGGTCACGACCGACGAGCATGTGTCGAATGTCGTAATCTCGCCTGCGTCGGCGATGTCCCCGAAGATGTTCTTCCACATGACAGCCGAACCGTAGCAGTTGTCGGTGTCAATCTCAGTCGGAGTGTCATGACCAATCCAGAGACCCGTTACATATTCGGGAGTGCAACCGATGAACCAGAGGTCGCACCAGTCCTGAGTGGTACCGGTCTTCGCGATGAGCTCGACGTTGTCAAGCTTGGCGTTGCGGGCGGTTCCTCTTGAGGAGGAAACAACGCTCTCGAGCATTCTGTTCATGACATAAGCCGTCGATTCCTCGATGACCTGCTCGCCGGCATAAGCATAGGTATAGATAGCGTTGCCGGAGCTGTCAAGGATTCGGGTGATGAACGTCGATTCATAATACTTTCCGCCGTTGCCGAAAATCTGGTATGCGGCGACCATGTCCTGAAGCGTTACGCCGTCGGTAAGCGCACCAACCGACATAGGAGACCTCGCGACGTCCGTGAGTCCGTCCTCGTAGAGCACCAGTGAACTCAGGTGGAGCTTATAGTACATGAACTCGAAGCATGCGCTCGGGCTCAGGAGCTCAACAAGCTGAGCCGCACCTGTATTGAGCGAACGTTGGAGGTTGTTCGCAACGGTGTTATATTCCTTCGACCACGACGACGTGTAGGCGCCGCTCGTCGAGTAGTTTCTGGGCCAGACGAGGTAGCCGTTGTCCGAGCTCGCATCTTCGATAAGCAAAGGCACATCCAGAAGAAGCGTCGACCAGGTTACGAGATCGTTCTCGATTGCAAGTGAATAGGACGAAAGTGGCTTTATCGAAGAACCGGGCTGACGGGTCGACATGGTGGCACGGTTCAAGCCTAAGGGGCTCTCCTTCTCGCCGATGCCGCCGACAACGGCAAGCACCTGTCCCGAGTAGTTCATGCAGATGAACGCACTCTGCGGGATGTCCTCGTTGCCGTCCTCCGAGAATGTATAGAGGTCGAGATATTTCTCCTCAAGCTCAATCTGGACATCGAGGTCGACACAGCAGTAAATCTTGTAGCCGCCGGAGCAGAGTTCGAGATAAGCTTCATCCCACGTCTCATAGCCGTAGTAGCTCATGAAGTAGTCGACTGCCTGATAGATTACGGCATCGACATAGTAGGACGAAACGTCGTCGAAGTTGTCATAAGCCGAAAGCGAAGATGTGTCTACTTCTTCTGACGAAGAAGAGTTATAGTCCATACTTCCGACAAGGTTAAGCTCTTCATTCAATGCTTCCTCATACTCTTCGGTAGAGATAGCGCCGTTTTCGAGCATCTGATCAAGAATGTATTTCCGTCTTTCGTAGTTTTTTTCCGGGTGAGTTATCGGGTCGTTATTGTAAGGGCTCTTGGTGATAGCCGCTATACATGCCGACTCGGCAAGCGTGAGCTGGCTTACGTCCTTATTGAAGTAATAGTTCGCCGCCGCCTGAACGCCGTAGATATTATTGTTAAGGGGCACAAGGTTCAGGTACGCCTCAAGAATATCGTCTTTTGAATAATTCTTCTCAAGCTGAATCGCACGATAGATTTCGCGGAGCTTTCTCTGGATGCCCTCGATGCCGTCGGCTTCGTCGTCACCGGTTATCTGCTTGACCGTCTGCTGAGTGATGGACGAGCCGCCTCTTACGCTGTCTTTCAAGAATATTTCGAGCACCGCCGTTGCGGTTCCATAGAAGTCGACACCGTCGTGGCTGTAGAATCTCTCGTCCTCGGAATAGACGAACGCGTCTCTTAAGTACTGGGGAATCTCCTCGAGGTCAGCCCAGATACGCTTTTCGCCCTGACTCGACAGGGTGTCGTAAACAACCCATTCATCGCCCGATTGGGCATAGATATAAGTGGTATAGCTCGAAGAGATGTCGTCGAGGCTTATCTCCGAGGTGTCTTCCATCAGATTCACGACAAAAACGGTCGCCGCACATGCGACAATCATGACGGTTATAATCGCAATCATCAGGACGCACAAAATGACCGTTCCTATCGTCTTAAGAATAACTGCGAACGGCTTGGTCGCCTTCTTGAATCCTCTTTTGAATTTTTTCAGGTTGGAAGTTTTCTTCACAGCACTTCTCCTCTCTTGAAACCTAACACGGGTGGTATTGTGAAGCTGTTACATGCTATTATAGCACAAATCTCGGCGGATGTTAAGAGGGTATGGAAATTTGTAATGGATTTTTAATCTTTTCGGGTACTGCATGTACAAAAAACAGGCGGCAAGAACGCCGCCTGTTGAATGTACATTATACAAACGTGTAGGAAATATTGAATTATTCCTCAGTCTCAGCCTCTTCGGCTTCGTCCTCAGCGGGAGCGGTCTCCTTTGCGGGCTTGTATTCTCCCTCGGGGAGAAGAGCTCTGATGGAAAGGCTTACTCTCTTGTTAGCGATATCGCAATCGGTAATCTTTGCCTTGACTACATCGCCGACAGCGAGGAAGTCAGCAACGTTTGCGACTCTCTGGTTGGCAATCTGGGAAATGTGGATAAGTCCGTCGATGCCGGGGATAATCTGAGCGAATGCTCCGAAGCCGGTGATTGAAACAATCTTTACTTCAACAGTCTGTCCGACAGAATAGTTCTTCTCGAAGATGACCCAAGGGTTGTCCTCGGTCTTCTTGTAAACGAGAGAAACCTTGCCGGTCTCCTTGTCGATGTCCTTGATGGTGACCTCGATGTGGTCGCCAACGGAAACAACGTCCGAAGGATGCTTGATTCTTGCCCATGTAAGATCCATTCTTCTGACAAGTCCGTCAACTCCGCCGACATCAGCGAATACTCCGTAGTCGGTGATGGACTTGACTTCGCCCATAACGGTCTGTCCGACCTCTGCGGTCTCGAAGAATGCTTCTCTGCGCTGAGCTCTCTCCTCGGCTGTTACCTTTCTGATGGAACCGACAGCTCTCTTTCTCTGCTCGTTGAGCTCGATAATCTTGAAACGAACTTCCTTCTTGAGAAGAGTGTCCATGGAATCAGCCGCTCTCACACCGGTCTGGGATGCGGGAACGAAGACTCTCATGCCGTTGCAGGTGACGATAACGCCGCCCTTGATGATGTTGGTGACTGTGCCTGTGAGAACCTCGCCGCTCTCATAAGCCTTCTTGACATCGTCATAGCCCTTCTGAGCATCTACCTGCTTCTTCGAAAGCATTGCAATGCCCTCTACGTCGTTGAGCTTGGTGACGATTACGTCGATGGTGTCGCCGACCTTGACTACGTCCTCGGGCTTGGCGTTGGGGTCCGCCGAAAGCTCGGACAGGGGAATATATCCGGTATGCTTGGTGCCGATATCAACTATAACTTCAGTGCTGTTGACAGCTGTAACTACGCCGCTTACTCTCTTTCCGGTATATATTTTCTTGAGGCTTTGTTCCATCGCTTCTTCGAAGTTGAACTCTTCCTCGTTTGACAAAATCTCAGTCATGTCTTTTTTTACCTCCTCAATGATATATGCCGGAGTTGATGCGCCGGCCGAAATCCCTACGGATTTCGCTTTAGAAAAATCAATGTCCTTGAGCTCTCGCGAATCTTCGATAAGAAAGCACTTTGAGTTAGCCGAGCAAATATCGTACAGCTTTTTTGTGTTTGAGCTGTTGCGCCCGCCAATAATCAGCATCGTATCACATTTGCGGGAAAGACTCTCCGCCTCCGACTGCCGTTTTTCGGTAGCCGTGCAGATGGTGTCGTAAACAGTGACATCTTCGGCGGAAAATTCCGAGATCGCCCTTATACACTGATTCCACATTACTATATTATAAGTTGTTTGAGAAAGAATTGCAACACCTTTTTTTGATTTTTCACAATTCTTTCTAAGAAGCTTAACAAGCTCAACGCAATTCGGGAAGACTTCGGCGTCACCTTCGCCGGAATTGTCGCAGACAGCGGAGCTTTCTGTCCAGCCGAGGATTCCCTGAACCTCCGGGTGCTCTTTGTCTCCGGCTATGAGTACGAGCTCGCCCTTAGCCGTTCGCTCCGCCACGAGCTTATGAATCTTCGTGACGAACGGGCAGGTGGCGTCGACTATGTTTACTCCCCTGTCTTTAAGCTCGTCGAAGACAGCCCTGCCGACACCGTGCGAACGGATGATAACCGTGTCGCCCTCTTTGGCTTCGGACGGCGAATTTATCACGCCGATGCCCCGCTCCTCCAGATCCGCAACAACCGCCGGGTTGTGGATAAGAGGACCGAGGGTGTAGATTTTTTTGCCCGTCTGCTTGTCTGCTGTCTCGTAAGCGATTTTCACCGCCCTGTCCACTCCGAAGCAGAATCCGGCGGTTTTCGCAACCGTAATGCTCTTATTCATCTATAAGTCCCTTGACTTCGTTCAGGATTATGTCCCTCGAGTGCTTGAGCTCGCTTGAACTCATCGAATTGACCTTGACTTTATAATACGGAATCAGCTTGCCATAGCGGACGATGAGGTGCTTTCTTCCGAGCCTGGTTCTCTTAAGCGTTATTCCGACAGGCAGAACATCGGCATTTGCCTCGCTCGCAACGAACACAACGCCGCTCTTGAATGCGCCGAGCTTGCCATCCTTTGAGCGTGTCCCCTCGGGGAAGATGGTGAGGTTATATCCTCGCTCCAAATAGTCAAGAGAGGTCTTGATTGCCGACCTGTCGCTCGTCCCGCGCTTCACGGGAAATGCGTGGAATATCTTAAGGATATGCAATATCTTGACTTTGAAAACATCATCCTTGACCATATACGCCGAGATGTTCGGAATCTTGACGCTGACGGCGACAGGGTCCATAAGCGTGTGGTGATTCGGGGCGACGATATATGAGCCGGTTTTCGGGATGTTCTCAAGCCCTTCGTGCTCAATTTTCATCGGTATTCTCAGGATTAAGAGGGCTATCCACCGGACGAGTCTGTAAAAGAAGCGGTTGACAGGCGGCGCCATCTTCGGAGCCGGTCGAAGAGCGTTCATCTTCTCGTCGACAATCCCGAGCACAGCCGAGACTGCGCCGTCAATGTCGAGATTCGAGGTGTCGAGTTCATAAGCGTCATCGGCTTTTTTGAGGGGTGCCGCCGCTCTGTGGGAGTCGTTATAGTCACGCTCATTTATCTCTTTTAAAATCTCTTCGTACGAGATTTCCTGACCCTTCGCAAGATGCTCTTTCAAGCGCCTGTTGGCTCTCTCTTCTGCGGAAGCGGTTATAAAAATCTTGACCTGAGCATTCGGGAGGATTACGGTGCCGATGTCCCGCCCGTCCATGACGATATTGTACTTTTCAGCCATGTTTCTCTGCAAGTCGAGCAGGAATTCGCGGACCTCGGGAATTGCCGAAACGCCCGACGCCGCCATCGCTATCTCGGGGGCTCTTATCGCCTCGGAGACGTCCTCACCGTTCAGGATGACCCGCTGTGTGCCGTCTATATACTTAAGCTCAAGCTTGATGTCCGAAAGGAGCGGAACAACCTCGCTTGCGCCATTCGTCTTTTTGCCGAGCCTGTATGCGTAGAGCCCGATTGAGCGATAGAGGGCGCCCGTGTCGACATAGACATAACCAAGGCGACGAGCGACCTCCTTAGCTATTGTCGACTTTCCGGCACCGCTCGGTCCGTCGAGCGCAATGCTTATTCCCATGTAGCTTCACCATCCTGTGTTGTATTTAAAATCGCTCTGGCGGCAGTTTCCGCCGTCGCAAACGCTATCTGCAAATTATATCCGCCCGTCATGGCGTCGCAGTCGATAATTTCTCCCGCAAAGTAGAGTCCCGAAACGATTTTCGATTCCATCGTTTTCGGGTTGATTTCACCGGTTTTAACTCCGCCTCGGGTGACGATGCCCTCTTCTATCGGACGAAGTCTTGTTACCGTGAGGGTCAGGTTCTTTGTGAGGCGAGCAAGCCGTTCTTTTTCTTCTCTTGTAATCTGGTTGCAGGGCTTGTCCTGCGGGATTTCCGAAAGGCGAACCATGCCCGCTCGGAGTTCCTTCGGAAAAAGCCGACCGAGCGACTCCCCAAAGGGCGTGTTCGACGTTTCGTCGAAGTCCCTCTGGATTCGCTTCGTAAGCTGTTCCATACTGAGCCCGGGCTTTAAGTCTATCACTATCTTATAGTCAGTTTTATCATCAATATAGCATGATGCGGATAACGAAAGCGGTCCCGCAATCCCGTATCTCTGGAAAGTCATCTCGCCGAGCTCCGTGTAAATCGGCTTTTTCTTATTGCCGTACAGTGAGAGGGTCACGTTCTTTACGGTAAAGCCCCAGAGCTCTTCGGAAAAGTGTTCTTTCGTCTCAATCGGGACAAGCGAAGCCTTCGGCTCGGAGATTGTGTGTCCCAAATCGCCTGCAAGCTTATATCCGTCGCCGGTCGAGCCGGTTTTCGGATAGCTCTTGCCGCCGGTCGCTAAAATCACTGCATCGGCTTTGTATTCGCCGTGCTCGCCCCTAACTCCCGTAACTCTGCCGTTTTCGGTAAGAATCTTAACGGCTCTGTCTTTTATGATTCTGACATCGCTTTTTTCAAGTGCCGCCGCAACGTCCGAAGCCTTGTCGCTTATGGGGAAGACTCTCCCGCCGCGCTCGGTCTTCAAGGGCACGCCGTGCGATTCAAACCACGCCATCGTGTCCTGCGGGGACAGATTGTCAAGGGCGCTGTAGAGAAACTTCGGGTTTCGCATGACGTTTTTCATGACCTGCTCGACAGTGCAGTTGTTCGTTAAGTTGCATCTGCCCTTGCCGCTGATTCGAAGCTTCCGAAGCGTTTGCCCGGTCGGCTCAAGAACGGTCGCTCTTATGCCCATTTCTGAAAGCCTTGCGCCCGCAAACATCCCTGCCGCACCGCCGCCGATTATCAGTATGTCAGAATTTATTCTGTTAGACGCCACGGTTTCCGTCCTCGCTCTTCTGGTAGACGTCGTATTCGTCCCAGATTTCCTCGAGTATCGCAAAGCTCTTCTCGACTTCCTCGTGATTTTTGAGCGAAACCGCCGCGATAAGGGCGTTAATCAGACTCATCGGCGCGACGAGCGAATCGACGAACGAAACCATATCCGAGCGTGCCAGAAGAACATTTCCCGCATTCTCGGCAATCGGCGAATCGAGGCTGTCGGTGATGGCGAGGGTTTCCGCACCCTTCTTCTTGGCATAGGCAAGAGCCTGAACCGTCTGGCGCGAATACCGTGGGAAGGAGATTCCGATAAGAAGGTCGCCCTCGCCGAGGCGCATGAGCTGCTCGAAAAGCTCAGATCTGCTCCCCTGCCGAAGTGTCACGACATCGGGGCGCATAAGCTGGAAGTAGTAGCCCATGAAGGACGCCAGAGCCGCCGAGCTCCGGACTCCCAGTATGTAGATGTGTTTTGCGTTTATGATGCTGTCGACCGCAGAATTGAAGTTCTTTTCGTCGGTCTCCTCGAGGGTGCGGCGGATGTGCTCGATGTCGTTTTTCAGAACCTTGCTGAAAACGTCCTCGGGGCTGAGCCTACTTTGCTCGATTCTCTGAACGGCAGTCAACTTGTTTCTGGCGGCTTCTCTGAGGGATTTCTGGAATTCCGGATATCCCGAAAAGCCGAGGTCGGAAGCAAGCCTTACAACCGTCGATTCGCTCACCCCGACGCATTCGCCAAGCTTCGCCGCAGTCAGATATTCCGCCTTGTCATAGTGGTCGAGGATATACTCGGCAATTTTTTTGTGCCCCTTCGAGGCGGTCTTTTCCCTTTCCCTTATCAAGTCGAAAAGGTCCGATGAAGTATTCAATCCTCTTCACCCCCTGTGTTCGAAAAGTTTATCCTGCATTTTCTTCATTGTTTCGCGGCGAACCTCCGTAAGAAGCTTATGAACTACAAATTTGCCTTCGCTCTCGACATACTCGACAATGTCGCCCTCACAGGCGCCCTCGGGCATGTCCGACTTGGGTCCCGTCAGACGGTATTCCTTGCCAATTTCAAGGATGACCTTGTCCCCTTCAAATCTTTCAATGGTCATGAACATATTTTATCCTCCGCTCTCAGTCTCGATACTAAAGCCGGAACCGGTGCAAGAAAAGATGACCGTTCCGTCGATATCGGTTCTGTAAATATTTTCGGTATAAAGCTCTAATCTATCAACAACATCCGAATTCGGATGGTTATAGCTGTTGTCGCCGCATTCTATGACGCAATATTCCGGCGTGACGGCATCAAGGAAGGCATAGGACGATGAAGTCGAGCTCCCGTGGTGCGCGACCTTCAATACGTCGACGTCCAGATCAACTCCGCTTTCGACAAGCTGGGTCTCAATCAGCTTCTCGATGTCTCCGGTGAACAAAAACGAACTGCTCCCAAAATCAAATCTTATCACTATCGAATAGTTGTTGAGCTCGTCCTCGGAATAGTCGGGCACGATTATCCTGAGCGTCCCGCTTCCGAACGCGATGGTTTCGTCCTCGGCGGCATACAGATGACAGCCCTTCTTCTCGATAGCTTCGAGAAGCTTTTCATAGGAGTTGGTCGTCGGGACATAATCGTCGGGAATTTCCGGCATGATGACCTCGCCGATTTCGATGTCGGAGGAGATGACCTTGCGAAGCCCGCCGATGTGGTCGGAATGAGGGTGCGTCCCCACGACATAGTCAAGCCTGGTGATTCCGAGTTCACCGAGGTATGCGACCACCGTGTCGCCATAGTCCGATTCGCCGCCGTCGATGAGCATCGTTGTGCCGTCGTCGGCGACTATCAGCTCGCAATCGCCCTGCCCGACGTTGATAAAGTACACCGTGGCACAGCTCCCGTCCGCAACCGGCGCTACGGTCTCGTCCGACGAAGCCGCCGAAGTGGTAACCGAGCCGTCCGAATCGGTGTCAGCAACCTGCGGCTCTATAAAGAAGTGGTCAACGCCGACGTAGATTATAAACAGCGAGCACAACAGCACCAACGCCGCCGCAAGATTTAATCTGTTCTGTTTTCTCTTTTTAGCAGGCCTGCGCCTGCGATGGGTTTTGGGCATGAATTTCTCTTAATTATTCCTCACTATCATCATTCGAAGCCTGTCCGCCTGCTCCAGCACCAATCATCGCTCTCCGCTCAAGCCACTGTGCCTTGGTCATTAAGACCTGCCTCGGCTTTGCTCCGTCGGCGGGACCGACGATGCCCATCGCTTCGAGCTCGTCCATGGTGCGGGCGGCTCGGGCGTAGCTTAATTTTAATCTTCTTTGAAGGAACGAGGCTGAAGCTTGTCCTGCTTCTACAACAGCTTCTATAGCTCTTTCTGTTGTATTATCTGTACCATAAGTTTTAGGAACACTAACACTTTCGTTATTCCTTTGGATTTCCGTTTCCCTCTGCAACAAGCCTTCAATGCTATCCAAATCAATCGCCTTGGCATTTAAATTTGAAGGTTCTGCTGTAGCAACATCGTTTTGAATTTCCGGCGTGACCTTCTCTAACATTTCGGTTAGTTTGTCTCTATCCCATAACAAAACTCCGTTCATATGGGCTAATTGCTTTGCGCCAGAGGTGAAGTAGCTGTTAGTCATAACAACTCCGATATGGCACTAATACATTACTCTTCCCGCATTTACTTCCTGAATAGGACTGTTTCCGATGTTAGAAGAATAGCACTTACATTGGATAGCGTAACGTATCTCATCTTTCACCGCAATGATATCGACGCCTTGGTCGCCACTTCCCTGCGTAACCTCAACATCATGGTAGCCATTCTTCTCAAGCAAATCAGCGCACCAGTGCTCAAAAATATGTCCTTCCATTCCGTCGGTTTCTTCAATCTTCCCTGACACCGCAGACAACTTCTCATTGATTTTTCTGAGTTCGGAAGCAATATTGCTTACATGTCTCTCTCCCAACCTCAAAATTTCCCGTTCCAGTCGCTCAAGGTCTTTTACATATCCGCTCGAAAGTTTCAGGTTTTCTTGACTGATTACTGTTTCCTTTTGGCAAAGTTGAATATCCTGAGCGAAAAGCTTGCTGAAAGTATTTTTCTTTGCACACTCAATCAACTGATAGTCGAACTCATCATACCTATTCAGTCGGTAATCCTGCATATCATCCATTACCAGCTGATTATCCTGCGGGTAACTCATCATGGTCAGGCAAAGACTTTCATACATAACTTGTATTGCTCTACTAATGTCTGTATTTTCATCTCCAGACAGTTGTCTCAAAAGCTCTGACGGCAACGGTTTCATTGGAAATGGGTCAACAATATTTTCAATATTTGCCAAACTTTTAAGTATGTCGATGAGCTCATTCTTTCGATAAAGATATGTAGATACAAAAGAAGATTCCCTCATCAAGGCTCGTAATCTCTCAGCCTTGTTTATTGTATCGTAAAATACTTTGCTTTCTTTTTGTCGCAATTTGTCAAAGCACTCGGATGCAAACTTTTTGTTGCCATCACTCATGCGTTCCGAGTAACTTTCCACATCTTGCATAAAAACACTGCTGTATTTGTGAGTGACACAATTATAAACGTTATTTCGGATAGTACTTTTTACATTTTCGTAAGCTCTCTGAATCGCGCTGTTTGTCTGCGCTTCACAATTCTCGTTAAACTGTTCCAATACTACAGATGGAAGAAGCTTCATCGGATGATTATCAACGTATTTTTCTGCTATTGCCAACTCATTTAACACGTCAATAAGTTCATCGCGACTATTGTAGTAATCCGACAATGTTTTTGAATGGCTCATCTGTCCACTGTACTCATCAACATACGGCACATTATCATTTGTAAACTCTGTAGCTGTTTCTTGTCGTTCCTTTTCAGCCTGATACTCTTCATCATGCTTTCGCTTTTCTTTAGCTATCCTGACTACTATGGCTACTATCAAAACAGTAACAAGAATTACATTCACTACAACAACCGTATGATTTTTTATATAGCCCACGAAATCAGCAAATGAATCGAAAACGGTTGCAAAAAAGCTGACACAAACAAGAACAACTAAAGCCGCTACTGCCAATACCCATTTATTTCTGCTACTTTTCTTTCTCACTACCGTTCACTTCCCTACGTCAATCTTCCTCGCTGTTGTCATCGGTTGGCGCTTGTGCCGTTCCTCCAATCATCGCTCTCCGCTCAAGCCACTGCGCTTTGGTCATTAAGACCTGCCTCGGCTTTGCTCCGTCGGCGGGACCGACGATGCCCATCGCTTCGAGCTCGTCCATGGTGCGGGCGGCGCGGGCGTAACCGAGCTTGAGGCGTCTTTGCAGGAAGCTTGTCGAGGCTTGTCCCGCTTCGACAACGGCTTCAATGGCGCGCTCGATCATATCATCATTGCTGTTGGTTTTAGCTTCGGAATCGTCGGATGAAGGCTTGTCCTTCTTCGAAGAAAGATCCTCCGCCGCCTTATCAGCGGCCCTCTCAAACTCTTCATCATAAGCCGCTTCCTTCTGGGCTTTCAGATATTCAACAACACGTTTGATTTCATCGGTTGCGACAAAGCTTCCCTGAATTCTTGTCGGCTTCGACTGCCCGACCGGCTTGTAAAGAAGGTCGCCGTTGCCGAGGAGGTCTTCGGCGCCGCCTTCGTCGAGGATTACTCTCGAGTCAATCTGGTTCGATACTTTCAGAGCAACACGGCTCGGGATATTCGCCTTGATGAGACCGGTGACGATGTCGACTCTCGGGCTCTGGGTTGCGACGATAAGGTGCATGCCTGCGGCTCTCGCTAACTGTGCCAGACGGCAAATCGAATTTTCAACGTCCTTCGGAGCCGCCATCATAAGGTCGGCAAGCTCATCCACGACGATTACCATCTGCGGCATGGGCTTCAGATTCTCGCTCTCTTCGGCGAGCTTGTTATAGTCCTTCAGGTCCCTCACGCCGTTATCGGCGAAGACGCTGTAACGTCTGAGCATTTCGGTGACAGCCTGATTCAGGGCGCCCGCCGCTTTCTTGGCGTCGGTGACGACCGGAATCAGAAGATGTGGAATGCCGTTATAGACGGGGAACTCGACCTGCTTCGGGTCAACCAAGATAAGCTTGACCTCGTCGGGCGAAGCGTTATAGAGAATACTCATTATAATCGAGTTGGTGAAGACGGATTTACCGGAACCGGTGGTGCCGGCAATCAGAATATGCGGCATTTTCGAGATGTCGCCGATGATAATCTTGCCGTCGATGTCGCGCCCGACGGGGAAGCAAAGCTTGCCCTTGGCGTTTCTGAACTCGTCGCTGTCGATGAGCTCTCTTATGTAGACGGTTTCACACTGTTTGTTTGCAATTTCGATGCCGACTGCAGCTTTCCCCGGAATTGGGGCTTCGATTCTTACGCCGCTCGCCGCAAGGTTCAGTGCGATGTCGTCGGCAAGGCTCGTAATCTTCGAGACCTTAACGCCCGCCGCCGGCTGTAATTCGTATCTCGTGACGGAAGGTCCACGGCTGATGCCGACAATGCGGGTGGCAACGCCGAAGCTCCGAAGGGTTTCGACCAACGTCTGCGAATTCTTTTCGGATTCTATAGCCGTATCCTCCGCAGAGGCTTTTCTTTCAACGGGGTTCAGAAGGTCAATCGGCGGGGCATTATAAGCCGAGACGGTTGTGTCCTCCATCTCGATAAGAGTCGTCTGACCGCCCTCGGTGACATAGAGCTTGTTCTCCGGCTCTGCTTCGGTGACACCGGTCTCGACAGTTTCCTCTTTCTTCGGTTCTTCCTTTGTGGGCTCGGGTTTGACTTCAGGTTTGACTTCGGGAGCCTTCTCCTCGGCGGGCTTTTCCTCTCCCTTCGGGAATTCCTTCGGGAAGATTTCCTCGCTCGCCTTGATGGTTATATCGTCGTCGGAGATGAAGTCTGCCGGCATCTTCTCGCGCTTTTTATTCGACTTCTTAACGGGAAGCTTCTTAAGAGCCTCCTGCTCGTCGTCCTCAAGGAACTTGGCAACGTCGATTCTCGGCTCCTGTGCCTTCTTCTGCTTCTCTTTCTCCTTGGCTTCGGCTTCCTGCTTCTTGCGTTTTTCCTCGTTTGCGGCTTCGCGCTCGAGGCGCTTGATTTCCTGCTCCTCTGCTGTTTCCGAAAGGGCGACCTTAGCCTTACCGAAGAGACCGGCGATGAATTTTCCGATATCGACAATAGTGATGTTCGTAAGCAGCATTACGAACAGGAGCACCAGAAGTATTATGATAATCAACGCTCCGACATTGCCGCAGAGCTTCGAGAGCCCTCCGCCTATGAAGATAGAAAGAGCGCCGCCGCCCTTGTGGTTCTCGGCGCCGTTTTTATAAAGAGCGCTGATTATGGTCCCGAAACTATCCCCCGAAAACGCACTGTTTCCGGAGGTGAAGCCGTTGATAATTTCGAACATCGGGCTGACAAGGAAAATGAGGACAACTCCCTGAACTGTCTTGATAACCGCCGCACTGCCCGACTTGTCGATTGCGAGCATGCAGGCAACATAGATGATTATGGGCGCAACAAGAGCCGCGGAGATTCCGAAGAGTCCCCACATGACATTGTGCATACCGTTCCAGAGGGATTCCCCCTTGACCCACGTCACGAAGAGAAGGAATATTCCCACCACGGAAAATACTATCGAGTAAACCCGATTTTTGCGAAGCCGCTGTGCCTCGGAAGCCTTAGCCGAAGCCGAAGTGCGCTTTCGCGTCGTTGTTGTTCTTTTCTTTGCTTGCGCCATTACATCACCTTAATTAGAATCACTTAAAGCCTCCCCTGAAAGGGGAGGGGGACCGCCGACGAAGGCGGTGGTGGAGGGGTTATCCACCTATCACAAACGCATGCCCTACGATTGCTTCGAGTATTGCGATGAATATTGTTACAATTCCGAGAACTCCGGTGTAAATCCAGAAAATCTTGAACTTATCCGACTTTATTATGTACTGAATGAGCCTGATTGCCAGGAATCCGACCACTGCGGCGACTATGAAGCCGACAAGGCAGGGGAAGAACCCGACCGAGCTCTCCGAGCCTATAGCTCCGCCGATTTCGCTTATGCAACCGGCGATGATTGCCGGGATGCCGAGGATGAACGAGTAGCTGACGGCGGCGTCTCTTGAAAGTCCGCAGAAGATGCCGGCTGAAATAGTGGAGCCGGAGCGCGAAACGCCCGGGAGAAGTGCAACCCCTTGGAAGAAGCCTATCTTCACGGAATCGCTGTATTTAAGATCGGTCATCTTCTTCGAGCCCTTCGACTGCATATCCGCCATGAAGAGGATTGCGGCGGTATAGAGGAAGCAGATGCCTTCCATCAGGATTGAGCCGTCCTCCGAAAAGCTCTCGAAGAAGCCCTTGAAAATAGCGAACGGGATGAGCATAGCCGTCGAGATTATGAACATGAACAGAAGGCGTCTCTCGGGAGAGGCGTTGTCGATTGAGAAATTGCGGGTGAAGATGTCCTTTATCATCCGTCCGAATTCCTTGATGAGCTCCCAAATCTGCTTGTAGTAAACAAAGCAGACGGCGACGAGTGTGCCGAGGTGCAAAACAGCCGTTAAGACAAGTCCGTCCTCGCCGCTCGTGCCTGTGAAATGCTGGAACAAAGAAAGGTGTCCCGACGACGAGACCGGCAGAAACTCCGTCAACCCCTGAATGATTCCTTGCCAGATTGCTGATAATATCGACATATGCTCAAGTCCTTTCTATTTGTAAATGCCTCCCGGGAGTGTATCTGTCATCAAGGTACATGCTCGGGTCGGTCGAAAACAAGCTCTTTACTACTTTATTTTTGCCGGAGACGGTATATTCTACTTTTCCGTTCCCGATGTCCATAAACCGCGTCGGCTTTTCGCCACGGGTGAAGATGTCGTACTCGGAGATTATTGTGTAGAGCATCACTCGCCACCTTCAATCATCCGATATAAGCACTCGATTGCTTCGCTCAGACCTCCGACGGAATCTATTATCCCCTCAGAAACTGCGTCCTCGCCTGTCAGAACGCTTCCGACGTCCATGACAAGCTCGCCGGTCTTGAGCATAAGCTCCTTGAAGCGCTCGGCGGAAATGTTCGAATTGTCGGCGACGAACCGCACGATTCGCTCCTGCATTTTTTCAAAATACGACAGCGTCTGCGGCACTCCCAAGACGAGCCCCGTAAGCCGCACCGGGTGAATTGTCATCGTGGCGGACTTGACTATGAAGGAATGCTTTGCGCTGACCGCCAGAGGCACGCCGATTGAGTGCCCTCCGCCGACAACTATCGAGACGGTCGGGGTCTTCATCGAAGAGATGAGCTCCGCCAAAGCAAGCCCCGCCTCGACGTCCCCGCCGACGGTGTTTATTATTATGATGAGCCCTTCGATGGTCGTGTCCTGCTCGATGGCGACGAGTGCAGGCATGATGTGCTCGTATTTTGTGGTTTTGTTTTGCGGCGGAAGAATATAGTGCCCCTCAATCTGCCCGATAACACTCAGGCAGTGGATGAGGTGCCGCGAATTCTGGATTGCGATGTCGCGATACTGCTCCGAAAGCTCCGCCTGCTCCTCGGTGACTTCGTTGTTTTGCGCCATTTCATCACTCATGTAATCAATTCCCGATTGGTTTTTGATTAGCATGTGCGGGGCGAGCAAAATTATGCAGGAAGACTACGCCTGATTATTCATCTTCAATTATACTCTATAAAAGCGAAATCGTCAAGGAATTATCGGGATTTTGCCCGAGCAAATTTTATCGGCGGCAAACGAAAATATTTGTAAATTTATTTCACGGGTTATTGCAGTTTCCGTCAAAACTGCACAAAAACTTATTATTGCGCCCGAATATTAAAATTGTCATAATGGCATCAGGAGTATATTCCACTACTTTTGAAAGGAGCTTCACCAAAATGAAAAAACTTATTTCGCTTGCGCTGGCGATTGTCATGATAATGGCGCTCGTGGGTTGCGGGAGCTCAACCCGCCAGGTTGTTCAGCTGACCCTCTCGACGGAGGATTCACAGGCAATTTTAGCCGCCGCGGGAATCCGCCTTCCCGACGCCGAGGACACCGCCGCTTCGGGGACAACCGTCAAGTGGTATGCGTGGTATGACGACTTCCACAACTACTCGGAGGACGAGGTTGTCAACACCGGTTACTACACCTTCACCGAAAAATACGGCTGTGAAGTCAAGTGGATTGAGTGCACATGGGACCAGAGATTTGACGATCTGGCAAACTTAGTTCTCTCGAGCAACTCGCCCGACTGCTACCCCGGCGACGTCGAGACCTTCCCTGCAAACTGCATAAAGGGCATGTTCCAGGCTGTCGACCCATATATCGACTATGAGGACCCGCTGTGGGAGGGCACTGCGGATTTGGCATACTCAAGATTCACCCTCGGCGACCATGTTTATATGATTATAACCGACATCACCACCGAGCATGTCGTTGCCTATAACCGCCGTGTCATCGACGAATACGGCTATGACGACCCCGCCGAGCTCTATTGGAACGGCGAATGGACATGGGATGTATTCTTAGAGATGTGCATCGACTTCTCGGATGCCGACGAGGACAGATACGCACTCGACGGCTGGGCTTATGACAATGCACTTATGGAATCGAGCGGCACCGACATCGTTACATACGACACCGACCTCGAGGAGTTCGTCACGAACCTTGACGACCCGAGGCTCGAGCGTGCGGCAAACCTTATATACGAGCTCAAGAAGAACGACTGCATCTATCCCGTCTGGAACAACGGCTGGCAACTCCGTGGCGGTCAGGAAATCGAAGGCGTCGGAATCAAGGAAGGCTTGACGCTCTTCTGGCTTCGTGGCACATGGGCGTTCACCGGAACGGTTGAAGAGATGAGCCAGATCTGGGGCGACATCTCCGAGGGCGAGCTCATGTTCTGCCCGCTTCCGAGGGATTCCGAGGGCGACGGCAACCACTATGTGACCGTCAAGACCTCGGGCTACGTCATCGTTGAAGGTGCCGAGAACCCCGAGGGCGTTGCGCTTCTTGCTTCCTGCGACAGATTCAAAATCTTGGATCCGACAGTAGTTTCCGTCGACCGTAAACAGCTTGAAGAAATCTATCTCTGGACCGACGAAATGCTCGAGATGTACGACCACGTCCACGACCTCGCCAACGGCGATTACACCGTCGTTGTTTACGACGCCGGTCTCGGCGATAAAGTAGACGACGCAGTCAACAGCTGCAAAGAGCTCGGACGCCTTGCCACCGCCTCCACCTGGGCACAGGTCAAGGAGTCGTATTCCGAGAAGCTTGATTACTATGTTCAGCTGCTGAATGAAGAGGTCGAGGAGTATAATAACGGATAACTGAAGCATAAGAAAAAGCCTACCGGTTTTACCGATAGGCTTTTTTGTTTGTAATCAGCCCTGCCACAATCCATGCAAATTGCAATAAGCATAAACCGCAACAACTTCATCTCCGGGGAGGAGTGCAAAGCTTGCCTTTGGAGCGTCAGTTGGGGTGAGAACCTTTCTCTGGTTGCCGTTTTTGGTCTCGAGGAGAATCCACTCTATGTAGTGAGCCTCGGTCATCGGGTGCTCGACTGAGCCGACGGTGACGTTTACGACGCCATTCTCAACGGTATAGACCGGAATGTGCTTCTCGTGGGCGGCTTCGGTGGTTCCGGGGACGAGCTCCTTCATCGGTTCACCACAACAGATAACCGGCACACCCTTGTCCTTGATTTTCGCAACAATTTGCCCACAGTGGGCGCAGATGTAGAACTTAAGCTTCATAGTGTTTACCTCCAAGTATTATTCTTGTGTTTATGATAGCATATTCGTCCGCACTTTTCAAGCCTTAATCATCCGAAACTGTGAGCACTCCGACCTGCCCGAGGACTCTTTCTGCTTCGTCCGAGTCGAGCTCGCCGACGGAACCCATCTTCTTCTGTATAATGTCGGAGCGGTGCTTGAGCTCGTCGACGCCATTGCGTGCGGAGTCGAGTTGCTTCATGACCTTGTCAATCTGGGTGCCGAACTTCTGATACTGCGCCTTTACTGCCATCAGGAGCTTGAGAACCTCGGCGCTCTTTTCGTTGAGGGCAACGTTCGCAAATCCCACACGGAGGCTGTTCAAGAGAGCCGTAATCGTCGTCGGACCGGCAATCATAATCTTCTCGTTCTGCTGGCACCATTCGGAAAGACCGTCGATCCGGAGTACCTCGGCATAAAGCCCCTCGGTCGGGAGGAACATGATTGCGAAATCTGTTGTGTACGGCGGGTCTATGTATTTCGATGAAATGCTCTTTGCCTCGGCTTTGATGCGTTGTTCAAGCTCTTTTACTCCTGCCGAGACCCCGGCAGGGTCGCTGGCTTCCGAAGCGTCAAGAATCTTGTTGTAGATGTCGGAGGGCATTTTCGAGTCTATCGGCAGATAGGTGAAGGTCTTCTTGTCGCCGGTGCTCGACGGGAGCTTGACGGCGAACTCGACCCTGTCGGAAGACCCACGCTTTGTCGCGACGTTCTTCTCGTACTGCGACGAGGACATGGTGTCTTCGAGGATTGCGGCAAGCTGTTGCTCGCCCCAGATTCCTCTGGTCTTGACGTTCGAAAGTGTGCGGTTCAGGTCCTGAACCCCGCCGGAGAGCTGATTGAGCTCACCGAGGGTCTTATAGAGCTCGCTAAGCTGTTCGCCAATCTGCTTGAAGTTCGAGTCGAGGCGCTCGTTCAAGGTCTTCTGCATCTTCTCGTCGACAACGCCCTTGATTTCGCCGAGCTTTTCGTTCATGATGTTACGAACGCTGTTGAAGCCGCTGTCCATTGCCTCCGATTGCGACCTGCGGGAGGCTTCTATCGACTTCGATAGCTCTTCCCTATTATCGGAAAGCGACTTCGAGAGCTCCTGCCGGAGTATCTGGTCGGAGGTGAGCTGAGAGGAACGGATTCCCTCAATCTGCGCTTTTATCTCGCCGATGGGCTTCGAGCTCTCCCTTATCTCGGACAAGATTTTTTCGTTCTCCTGAGAATTGTCTTTCTGGGCGTTCTTCTTGCCGAAGTATATTACCGCCGCAAGAGTGCCCGCCAAGAGAGCTATTGCGATGGCAAGCAAAACTATCGTCAGTGTTTGCATGGTTAAACTTCCTTTCAAAATCCTCTAAACAGCTTGCTTAAATGTCTTGCATTGCTCGCTGTTTTTTGATATAATGTTTGTATCGGCTTCAATCTGAGCTCTCAAGAGCTGTTCTTCTTTTGCATCATTGTAATTTTGAATGATAAGAAGACCCTCTCTGAGTTTGTAGATTCCGATAAGTCCGAGTGCGAGCGCCGCTAAATATGAAAGCATAATGATGCCGCCTTTCTTTTTAAACTAACACCATTATACTATACAGGTTGTCCGTTTATTCGGACTATGAGCGGCTTTTATTCGATTTTTGGTACTATTTTTCGTACTTCAACGCTATTTTTTGCGGGAGATGAGCATATTTGTCCGAAATTAAGCTTATTGCGGGGGTCAGCGTCGGCGCCGATTCCGTCAGAAAAGAATATAAAATCGAGGACGGCAGGCTCACCCTGACGCTTTCCGCCGAAGATTACAAGAGCTTCTGGAGTCGGGCAATCGCCAAGTTCACCGAGCCGATGTTCTTCTTCATCGAAGTCCCCGACGGGGATTCCGAGGAATATCTGACCTATTACTTGAACTGCACCGTTCCCGTTGCAAAGGCTATTCTCAAACGCTATGGCGGAATTCTCTTCTCAGATGGCGTGATAAAGTTCGGCTTTGGAAGCGAAGCGGGCGACGAGATATATATGCAGGAATTCCAGCATCTCGATATCTACTCTACCAGTTTATCAAAATTCGAGCCGATTGTAAAGTCCCTCGGCTACAAAAATAATCCCGAAGCGACTACTATATGGGACGTCCTGAGCGACGACAACCCCGGAATGAGGGAATGTGTCGAGGTCGACGACGAGAGCTTTGAGGATATAATTGAGAATCTTACGGAAGTAGGACTCTATCAGGGGTAAACCCCTCAGTCAGCTTCGCTGACAGCTCCCCTTTCAGGGGAGCCTATAACTGCCTCTTCACAGGCTTCTGATAGAAGCACAAAAAGCCTCCCCTGAAAGGGGAGGGGGACCGCCGGCGAAGCCGGTGGTGGAGGGGTTTCCACAAGTACACTACCGGCTTGCCGGAAACATATTGGAGGAATCATTTATGGCTTACATTATAGGTGTAGACATTGGCACAAGCGGAACCAAGACGGTTCTGTTTGACGAAATGGGTACGGTTGTCGCTTCAAAGACGATAGAATACCCGATGTATCAGCCGAAGAACGGCTATGCGGAGCAGGACCCCGCTGACTGGGCTAATGCCGCAATCGGCACTATCAAGGCAGTCGTTGCGGAAAGCGGAGTCAAGAAGGAGGATGTCAAGGGCATCGGTCTTTCGGGACAGATGCACGGTCTTGTCATGCTCGACAAGGACAACGAGGTTATCCGCCGCTCAATCATCTGGTGCGACCAGAGAACCGCTAACGAGATTGACGAGATGAACCGCATCCTCGGCAGAGACAAGCTCATCGAAATCACCGCTAACCCGGCACTCACCGGCTGGACCGCCGCAAAGATTCTCTGGGTCAAGAACAACGAGCCCGAGAACTATGAGCGTTGCCGCCACATCCTTCTCCCTAAGGACTATATAAGATTCGTTCTCACTCATGAATATGCAACCGAGGTTTCGGACGCTTCCGGCATGCAGCTTCTTGACGTTCCTAAGAGAAACTGGTCCAACGAGGTCATCGACGCTCTCGGGTTCGACCGCTCGATGTTCGCAAACGTCTATGAATCCTGCGAAGTCACAGGTGGTCTTACTAAAGAGATTGCCGAGACTGTCGGACTTTGCGAGGGCACACCGGTTGTCGGCGGTGCCGGAGACAATGCCGCGGCGGCAGTCGGAACCGGCGTAGTCGAGGACGGCAAGGCGTTCACGACAATCGGAACCTCCGGCGTCGTATTCGCCCACACCTCTAACATTTCTATAGATAAGCTCGGCAGAGTCCACACCTGCTGTGCGGCTGTCCCGAACAGCTGGCACGTCATGGGCGTTACACAGGGCGCAGGCTTGTCGCTCAAGTGGTTCAGAGACAACTTCTGCAACGCCGAGAAGGAAACCGCAAAGATGATGGACGTCGACACATATTACCTCATGGACAAGGAGACCGCAACCGTCCCCATCGGTGCGAACAGGCTTCTTTATCTCCCTTATCTCATGGGCGAGAGAACCCCGCACCTTGACCCGGACGCAAGAGGCGTGTTCTTCGGACTGTCCGCTATGCACACCAAGAAGGATATGCTCCGTGCCGTTATGGAGGGCGTTTCCTACTCGCTCCGTGACTGCGTCGAAGTCTTCAGACAGATGAATATCAACGTTTCCGACATGATGGCTTGCGGAGGCGGCGGCACCAGCCCCATCTGGAGACAGATGCTCGCAGACCTCTATAACTGCCCCGTTAAGACCGCTTCCTCGAAGGAAGGTCCCGCTCTCGGCGTTGCAATCCTCGCCGGTGTCGGCGCAGGACTCTACTCAAGCGTTCCCGAAGCCTGCCACGCAATCATCAAGACCGACAAGGTTCAGGAGCCGATTGCAGAGGACGTCCCGAAGTATGAGGAGTTCTATCAGCTCTACACCGAGATTTACCCCGCACTCAAGGCGGAGTTCAAGAAGCTCGCAGAACTGTGATTTGAGCGCATGGGCATAAGCATAAGCATAAAATATCGCCCCGATAGTCAAAAGCTATCGAGGCGATTTTTTGTATTTAAGGGCAATCCAGATTATCGCCGCTATGAAGACCGCAAGGCTTATCCACTGGGAGGTGGACAGCCCAAAGAGGATGCCCCGCACTTCGTCTCCCCGCCAGAACTCGAGGATGAACCGCGCCGGAGCGTACATGAGGACGTATGCCGGCAGAAGGAGCTCTTTTCTCGCGAGCTTTTCGGAAAGGAGAATCAGCACTGCGAAGATGACGAGCTCGGTTGCCGCCTCGAAAAGCTGAATCGGCAGAAGTGGCACACCGTTCGGGGCGTTTTGGGAGACAGTGTAGGTCACGCCGAAAATGCTGTCCGTCTCACAGCCGTAGCAACAGCCGGCGCAGAAGCACCCGACTCTCCCGACGGCATGGGCAAGGCAGAGCGCAGGGGCAAGAACCGGAAAGAAATTCCGAAGCCGCTTGCCGAAATAGTGCGAAGCCGCCAGCGCTCCGAGAACCCCGCCGATTGCTCCGCCATAGAAGACCATTCCCGCAGAAAGATAGTCTGCGACGAACAGCTCCGTGTCAGTAAACAGGAGGTCGATATTCGCGATTATCTCATCAAAAGAGATTACAAGATAAAGAAGCTTTGCCCCAATCAGCGCGCCCACGCAGCCCAAGGTGTAGATATAGACGCTGTCGTCCGCACTGAGCCCGAATCTCTTTGAACGAAGGATGACGAACAGAAGCCCGAGCAACACGCCGGTCACCCCGAGCAGTCCGTAGGTCGGAATCTCACGCCCGAACAAAACAATCTCAGGACACATAATACCCCTCCACGAAATCCGGCAGGCACCAACGTACCTGCCGGATCAACATTCATTCAGCCAAACGACTTATCAATACATTCCCAAAGTGCCGATGATACCGGCACAAGCAACGCAAGCAACGAATACAAGCGCACCGCCGATAAGGCTGATGAGAGAAAGTACGAATCCGGCAGTTCTCATCCCGCCATCAAAGCCGCTCTTCTTGGAGCTTGAAGCGAGAACCAGACCAACAACGCCGAGGATTACGGAAAGAATCGAGGAATAGCCAAAGAACCAAAGAACAACGCCGATAATTCCGACAACCAAACTGCCGGTCGCCGCGCCCTTGCCGGGAACATTAGTATTTTCGTTCATATAAATCACCTTTCTCAGTAATAATATGAACATATTTTATCACATTTTCTTTCGATATACAAGGCTTTAACGCGACAAATTTCGTCGTTTTGTGGCATGTTAAGTTGTGGATTTTGCACAAGTGGGAGAGCAGGGATAAAGAAAAGCGACAAAATATTGCTTCTCAGCATCTTTTGATGTATACTGTACTTATCACAACGCAGACATGGAGAAATTCATTATGACCGAAACCAGAAATCTTACCGCCGAGGAATGGGCGGAATTTGCAGGGGTATTTGAGAGAGCCGGGGTTTACAGCCTCGATTCGGTGCGGAGATTCGTTGACACCCGCCTCAATAAAATCTACGATGTTTTCTTACTGGACGGCAAGCTTGTTTTGAAGAAGTCCGACCGCGACAAGGAGAAGTTTGAGCAGTACTTTGCCGGTCACGACTTCTCGGTCCCGCCTGTTGTCTCAAGCTTTCAGATTGGCGACGACTGCTGGGTGACTATGCCGTATATAGACGGCACGGACGCAAGAGATTGCTCGCCCGAGGATGCAGGGAAAGTCGGCAAGGAGCTCGCGAAAATTCAGAGCTACTATCTCGGCACCGGTACCAATCCCGACGGGTGCAAAAGCTACTTTGACCGCAAGGTTCTTCGGTTCTGGGAGAAGAGCCGCAAGTATTTCCCCGGATACAGCGATGTTTTCGGAGCAATCGAAGCCCGTTTCTTTTCGGCTCCGAGGACACTGGTTCACGACGATTTTCTCCCGATAAACGCCCTCCTGGACGGCGAAAACGCCTGGCTCATCGACTGGACGTATGCCGACATTCTCCCCTACTTTCTGGATTTGGGGCGCTTCGCCTTTGTCGGGTACGAAGATGGCAAGCCGTACATCTCCGCCGATTCCGCAAAGGCTTTTCTTGAGGCTTATTACGAAGAAATGCACCGGAATCCCCGGTTCACGGTCGACAAGCAGGAATTCTCCCGCGACGTCGCCATCTCCGCCTTCTGCCAGTACTCGATGTTTGTATATTTCAAAGACGAGGAAAAAGTACTGGAATCCGAAGATTATCGCATGCTTGGGGAGATTCTTGGGTATCTTGATAAGGCTTCAAAGGCGTAATAATTACAAAAGCGCACCAATCGACATGGTGCGCTTTTGTAGTGATTCTACTTCTAGGTTTGCTGATTTCGGCTATCAATTTGAGTATTACCATCGGCAATAGTTTAAAGAAATAGCAGTAACCTCAGTTAATGGTTTAGTATTATTATATGACACTTCTGCCTTTTTGTCAAGAGGGATTTTTTGCTTCGTAAATGTAAGAAAATTGTTAGAAAAGGTTGAAATCAGCCGCAATTCAAGGTATAATGATGTTGTGACGTATTAGCGATTGAGGGATTCTTCATTATCAACGTTTAGATGGGAGTGTGCGCTACGAAAGTAAAATCCAAAATGGTCTGCCCTGTCGAGAAAGACGGCAAATGGACAACCGTTGTTAAAGAGTTCGAGGAAGATATACCAGACCTTGGACGAGAAGAAATGTTTTGCAACGCGTGTGGGTATCCTGATTACCCTAATTGCAAAGAAACCTTTTGTAAGGCGTGGATGAAACAAACAATAAAAAAGAAATAAAGTGCCTGTGCCCGTTATAGAAACAATTGCACGTCTATAAACTATAAAAAATTATGGAGGGTCAAATATGGAATACACAAATACTGAAAAAGAAATACTTGCTCGCATGCAACGAACAGATTTTAAAAATTTATCGAAAAACGACGTACTAAGTTTTGCATCAGAACTAAGCCAACTCCCCTCAGACGTTTCTAAAAATATCATAGCACAATACCCAGAATTTGCCCAACTAATGAACTCTACATTTAAAGAGTACAAAAGTATAATCGATTCTTTAATCGAGAGCGACACTACAAGTAGTAACGAAGTCTATGGTATAATAAACAAAGGGATGGACGTTGCCTCAGATGGTGGAAAACAATTTAATAATCTTCTTAAAGCGGTGCAAGCAGATTATAGCATGTGCCTTGAAAATCCAAATTTATCACCAGATGTAATGCTTGAAATACTCAGCAGGGAAAACGAACTCATAAAAATGGCATACGAAAATGATGAAAAAATCCGTACTAGCGAAAAAGAATTAGTAGATGAAGCTTCCAAAAAAGACTCAGAGAAAAGAGCATTTAATTGGCGGCTTGTAGGTGGTATAAGTTTTGCGTTAGTTACCTTTGTAGGAATCAGTGCAGGATTACTCGGCGGTAAATTTGACCTCAAGTTGCCAAGGAAAGATTAATTATTACATATTCTGATTCTAAAGATAATTTCAAAATAGTCCTTTATCACGACTTCTATAAAACAGCCCAATGGCTACTTGACCATCTGGGCTATTTTTATTGGCAATATTTTTAGTTTGTGATATAATGTTTATGACATGAGGAGTGACGGTAAACCTCTTATCTTTTCAGAGGGAGGTGATAACGTGTCGGTTTTAGAAGTCATTGCACTGCTGAATCTGCTCGCCTCAAGTCAATGGCACAGTGACTTGTGTTATCATTCGGAGTCATCGGAGTTTTCCAGGCAAAGAAATAACCGCAACATAGTATAGCGGTTGGCGGTCAATCTTCAAGTTCTTGAATTTTAGAGGTTGTACTCCAAACTGCTGGAACAGTTTTGTCTCCTCATGTCATTATTATACGTCAGCCATCCCTCTTTGTCAAGAGGCTTTTTTATTTTAACCCCCAATCCCTTCCCCGCATAAAATGAACCAAGCTTCCGTTTTCTCCCCGACGGGGCTGAATAAACGGCTTTGATGTCGTCAACAATATGAGTACAAAAGCGTTTATTCATCGAAAGGAATGGTGATTTTATGTCAATGCCGGTGCCGGTATACAGAGGAGAGATTTATTATGCTGACCTGAGCCCTGTGGTCGGGTCGGAACAAGGCGGAATCCGTCCCGTACTTATAGTTCAGAATGATGTGGGAAACCGTCATTCGCCGACGGTCATCGCCGCCGCTATCACAAGTCAACGGGAAAAGACCCACCTGCCGACGCATATCGAAATTGAGTCCTCGTCCTGCGGGCTTGCGAAGGACAGCATTGTTCTTCTGGAGCAGATTCGCACGATAGACAAGAAGCGCTTGAAAGAGCGGATGGGAGTCCTCGATTCGACCTCTATGGACAAAATAAATCAAGCACTCGCCGTGAGTTTAGGAATGTAGCACTTTGCGGAGCATAGCGAAGCAAAGTGTGTGCCCGAACGGCTTATTTCTCTAAATCCTTGAGAGCCTTGAGCTCTTCACGGGAGACCTTTATAACCGCATCCTTGATGACGGTCAGCTTGTCCCGCTCGAAGACGGTTGTGCCCTCGGCGCCGTCAAGCTTGACGGTAATCTTCCCGGAAATCAGGTTTGCATCTGTGACGGTTCCCCTGCCGGAGGGAGTGTTGACAAGTGCACCGACCTTGGGGGTAATCTTGAGGAGCTCCTCATAGCCGTCCTGCTCGTACTTGAGGCAACACATGAGCCTTCCGCAGGCTCCCGAAATCTTTGTCGGGTTGAGGGACAAGCCCTGCTCCTTCGCCATGAGGATTGATACCGGCTGGAATTCGCCGAGGAAGCTCGCACAGCAGAACTGCCTGCCGCAAACTCCGAGACCTCCCATCATCTTGGCTTCGTCTCTGACGCCAATCTGCCGAAGCTCTATTCTCGTGTGGAAGACGGACGCTAAGTCCTTTACGAGCTCGCGGAAGTCAACGCGGTTCTCCGCAGTGAAGTAGAAGAGGAGCTTCGAGTTGTCGAAGGTGCACTCAACGTCGACAAGGTTCATCTTGAGCCCATAGTGGGCAATCTTTCTCTCGCAGATGTCGGCGGCGTCGACCTCTTTTATCTTGTTCCGTTCAATCTGCTTGAAATCGTCCTCTGTGGCGATTCTTATGATAGTTTTGAGAGGCGGAACAATCTCACTGTCCTCGACCATCTTGTTGGCGAGCACAACGCTCCCGCACTCAACGCCCCGGGCGGTCTCGACAATTACCTTCGTCCCGACAGGAATCTCAACCCCGTCCGGCGAGAAGTAATAGACCTTCCCGACGCTCTTAAATCTTACTCCGATTATTTCAGTCATTTCCGTTCTCCCCGTCACTTGGCGGGGTCCTTTCTTATATATAAGTCTATATTCTCCCAACCAACTTCCCGCACAAATCCGCCATGGTGAGTGGAACTCCAGCATTGCCCTTAAGCTTCTGCGAAGCCTCGAGGGTTCGCTCGTACATAGTCATGAGTGCTTTGCCGCTTATCGTTTCGCTCAGCTTCCGGGCTTCGTTTGAATAGAAGCTTGCGTCTTCGTAGCCCTGTTTGCGCTTTATTGCTTCGGAGAGGACCTCCGAGAGCTCGGTTGTGAGTTCCGTTGCGGTTGCACGGTCGGCTTCGTTCAGGATTTTCAGGAGTGCGTACTCGTCGGATTTGGCTAACGCCTCCGACGCCGATTTTACTCTTAAATAGAGCTCGTCGCTTCCGCCGTTCAAATATTCAATGCACGCTCCGATATTGCCGCCAAGGACCCCGTAAGCCCGCTCTGCGTCTTCTTCCGAAATTCTTCTCTCCGAAAGAGCCGCAATCGTGTCTTCTCTAGAAGCTTCCGGCACATTTATCACAATCGCCCTCGAGCGAACCGTCGGCAGGACGTTCTCCCGCTTTTCGGCGGTCATAATGATGATGACGTGGTCGGGCGGCTCCTCGAAAATTTTGAGAAGAGTATTCTGCGCCGCTGGGAGAGCCTTGTCGATGTCAGGCAGGATATAAATCTTGTAACCGCCCTCGTTCGAGGCAATATATGCGTCGCTGATGAGAGGTCTGAGGTCGTCGGCGCGATAGTTGCCCGACTTTCCACTCGCCGAAACGGTTATGACGTCCGGGTGTGCGTCGTTCAGAATCATCCGGCAGTCCTTGCAGATTCCGCAAGGGACTTCTCCCTGACTTCTGCAAAGAATCTCGAGCGCCATATATTTCGCCGCCGTCTTCTTGCCGACGCCCTTGTCTCCGACCAATAAAAACGAATGGCAGAGGCGATCGCGCTGTCTCATAGAGAGGACGAGCCCCGAGATGTTGTCTTTTGAATAGAGCTTAAGCATCAGAACTTCTCGAACCGGTCGACGTCGGTGACGAAGATTGTCGCGCCGCCGATTGTGACCTCAAGCGGCTTGGCGGCGAAGTTGCCCCTGACAGCCGTCATCGGGACGCTCTGCTTGCGCTTGCGGCAGTTGTGCTTGATGATTTCGATGCAGTCCTCAAGCTTTTCATCGTCGACGCAGATTAATAGCGTCGAGTTCCCCGAGCGGAGAAAGCCGCCGGTGGATGAGAGCCTTGTCGACTGAAATCCGGCAGTGTTCAAGGCATCCGAAACGCCTCTGAAATCGTCATCGTTTATAACAGCAAAAATCAGCTTCATGTAATCAGGCTCCTTAGGATAACTATTAATAGTTCTATTATAACACAGCGCTTGAAAAAATGCAACGATTCGCCCGGGTTTTTAAAATATCACGCTCAAAGATATTTCCGCATGGCGATGATATCCTCCAAAATCTCGAACCTTTCGACATCCGCGGCGTAGATTCGCCTTTGCAAGGATTTCCGCTCGTTCACGTCTCTTTCAATCTCGAGCTGAGCCTTGAGCTTCTCAAGATGCTCCGCAAGTCTTACCGCTTCTTTTTCGTAGTTCTCAATCAAATCTTTCAAATATTCTACCTCCGTTAATCTTAGAACTTCTGTTCGAACTTTTGTTCTTCAATTTCAATGATAGCAGAAAATTTGTTTTTGTCAAACGAAGTTAGGGTAAATCTTCGGACTGATTGCAAAAATTTTTTCAAGTTGGGATTGAAATTAGCTTCAAGGCGTGATATACTTTTTCTATTGCTGATAACGGAGCTGAAATTATGGAACAGAAAAAGATAGACAGAATCAACGCACTTGCAAAGAAATCCCGCACAGAGGGGCTTTCGGACGAAGAAAAAGAGGAGCAACAGGCTCTTCGTGACGAATACAGAGCGGCAATGAGAACCAGTCTCAAGGCGACGCTTGACAATATAGAAATCAAAGAAGGCTGACATTATGTTTGAACCGAGACCGAAAATCAAGCTTCTGGTGCTCCAGAAGATTCTTTTTGAAAACACCGACCCCGAACACCCGATATCCGGAAACGATATTATCCGCCTCCTCGGGGAATACGGCATCAACGTCGAGAGAAAATCCGTCTATGACGACATCGGCACCCTTATCCAGTCGGGAATGGACATCGTTACCGAGCGGAGGGGGCATGCAAACTACTACTATGTCGGTTCCCGCACCTTCCAGGACGAGGAGCTGATGATCTTAGTCAACACCGTCGCTTCGTCGAAATTCCTGACGAAAAAGAAGTCGGACGAGCTCATCCAGAAGCTCAAGACGCTTACGAGCAAGTATCAGGCGCAATCGCTCTCGAGAACAATCTATGTCGACGGACGGTCTAAGTCGAATAACGAGCGTATATACTACTCTATAAACGCGATTCACGAGGCTATTGTCACGAACCGGCAGATTACCTTCCACTACACCGAGTACGACCTGAGCCTCAAGAAGAAGTATCGCCGTGGCGGACAGCTCTATACCGTCTCGCCGATTTATCTGATTTCCGACAGCGACTATTACTATCTCACCGCCTACAGCCCCGGTCACGACGACATCTCAAACTTCAGAATCGACCGCATGGCGGACGTCGCAATCTCCGACGAGCCGAGAAGCGAGATTTCGCCCGAGCTTCAGGAAAGGGCGAAGGAATATCGCACCACCTTCGGTGCGTTCGTCCGTGAGACCTCAACCGTCACCCTTCGGATGACCAACAAGACCTATGTCATCGGCGTTCTCGTCGACAAATACGGCTCGAATCTCCACCCGACCCGCATTTCCGAGGACAAATTCACCGTCCGCCTCGAAGCCCAGATAAGCCCTGCCTTCTACGCCTGGCTCTTCTCGTTCGGAGAAGACGCAGAGGTTATGGAACCGGAATGGGTTCGCAATGAGGCGAAAGAGCAGTTGGAGAAGATGGCGGCGGTGTATAAGGGATAACCCCTCCACCACCGACTTCGTCGGCGGTCCCCCTCCCCTTTCAGGGGAGGCTCTGACTGCCTCTTTACAATTTTCAACTTCTACATAACTTTAATTTTACAACCCTTCCTCTCTCACAAGCTTTCCTTAAACTGAAAATAGCCTCCCCTGAAAGGGGAGGTGGCGGCGTAGCCGCCGGAGGGGTTTCCGGAGGATCTATGTTCACTTGGCTAACATCAACACACATCGGCAAGCTGATTGCCACGTTTTTAATCTCCATGCTCCCGATTATCGAGCTTAGGGGCGGCATCCCCTATGGCGTCGGGTTCGGGCTTAAGCCCTATGAGGCTTTTATCGTCGCGGTTCTTGGGAATATGCTTCCTGTGCCGTTTATCCTGCTACTTCTTGAAAAAGTCCTCAAATGGATGAAGAAGCAGGAGAACTTCTTAGGCAAAGCCGCCAACTGGCTTGAGAAGAAAGCCTACAGCAAGCAGTCGACAATCGAGCGCTTCAAAGCCCTCGGGCTCTTCATCCTCGTCGCCATCCCCCTCCCCGGCACCGGCGCCTGGACCGGCTCGCTCGTCGCCGTCGTCCTCGGCATCGGCAAGAAGAAAGCCTTCCCCATCATCTTTGCCGGCGTCATCACGGCAGGCGTGATTATGCTGCTGGTGTCGTATGGAGTCAAGGCGATATTCTGAACACAAACAATTCAGCCCCACCGAATCCCGGCAGGGCTGAATTTTTATGCTTTTTTCTTTTCCAATCAGTTAAAGCTCCCGTCCCAGACGGTCAAATCCGAGATGTACTCCTCCGAGATTGCGGGGACGTAGTAGGCGGCGTAGGTGGTCAAGCCGCTAGTGTAGAAGCTGTCGCCATAGCCGGGGTCGATTTCGACATAGAAGCGGTAATACGGGATAAAGTTCTCCTCATAGGCTCCGGCGCGATAGATGAGCTCGACCTTGCCTATATACTCAACTCCCGGGAACTCAACCGGCGCCGATGTGAGATACTCACCCTCTGCCAGCATTTCGATCGCCTCATCCGCAGTGATGATGGGATAGTCGCCGATTTTGTCCGACAGGTCAACATTAAAGAAGCTAATCTTCCACAAATAGCCGTCACTGTCGCAGCTGAAGCGGATTTTTTTAAAGTTATAACTGAGAATGTTCTCGGTGTCATCGCCCGAAGTCTCATAGAATGAGATGCTGAACGACTGCTCACCATCTATGAAACGGTCGCCGCCATCAATGCTGACAGTCGGATTCTCCATGCAGATAAGCTCCGAATATTCTTCAAGGAAATACTCTGCGAGTGCATAGGGGTCATCCTCAATCTCATCGGGAAGCGAAACAGGGTTTTTGAATGTAACCATCACAGTCAGATAGGTGTTGACTTCTATGTCATAGTCGTCCGTTTCACACATATAACGAGTGGCATCGAAGTAGCTGTCGGGGATGTCATAGCCAGAGCCTTCGTAGCTCTTGAGAACGCTCTGCTTGCGCTCTTCGCTGTAGGCATCGTCGGTTATTTCAATAGTTTCCGTGTCAAGTCCGAGACGTCCGGCGACGTCATAGAGAAGCTCAGACATTCTGTCGTAATCAACGCCGCTTAAAGGCGTATGATAGTCGTCATATGAAATGACATTCTGATAAACCGGCAGAGTTGAAAGCTCCATGTCCTCGTTCCACGGATTGCCGCTCACGAGGTCGGAGATGTCGTAAACCCAATAGCCTTCAAACCCCATTCCACTGTCGCCAAGCGAAATCGTCAGCATCGGCAAGTCGACAGAATTGACCGTATCGCCGCCATAATCAATAACTTCAAACCTGCTATCATCCCAATTTGCCCAGACCGCCGCCGCAACAACAAGGCACAGCACCGCCGCTAGGGCGAGATATCTCACATAAACCGGCTTATTTTTCGGCGCCGTTTCCGGCTTATAGCCGAGCATCTCGGTCACATACTTCGGGTCAAGCTCACCCATCGCTTCGGAAAAAAGCTCACTCGTAATCATTCCATCACACCCCTTTCTTTCAGGTACTCCTTAAGGCTCTTGCGGATTCTGACGAGCCGAACCGAGACGTTTTTCTTGGAGAGCCCGACCGCTTCGGCGATTTCGTCGTAGCTCTCGGATAACCAATACCGCCGCATAAAGATGGCTCGGTTCTCGGCTGAGAGCGTATCGAGGAAGCCCTCGATAATTTTTGCCAGCTCCTTTGCTTCGAGGTCGCCCTCAACACTGCCGCCGCTCGCAAGGCAACCCTCAATCTCCTCCATCGCAACCGTGTAGGAGCTCCGCCGCTTGGCGGCTTCCTTTTTGCGGTAGGCGTTGATTGAGATGTTGCGGACGATTTTGATGACGAACGACAGAAGCGGCTCGGGTCTCGCCGGTGGGATGGAGTTCCACACGCCTAAGTAAGCGTCGTTGACGCACTCCTCCGCATCCTGCCTGCTCCCGAGGATGTTCCGGGAAAATCCCCGGCAAATCTCGCCGTACTTCAGATCAAGCTCCCTAATCGCCGTCTCCGACCGGTCAAAAAACAGGTCGATAATCATGCTGTCTTCCATATTTTCTCCTCCTTTTTGGGGCTTCAACTGTATACTACGGTTTTGTGGCGAAAAACTACAAATCCCATAAAAAACGGGCGGGCAGTTAGCGAAGCTAACTGTATATCCAGCCCCTACATGGTCGGTTACGCCGACCTATCCCCAATAAAACCACACATCCGCCTTCCCCGCTTGCTTCGTGCCTTCATAGATTTCGGTGTCGAGACCGCCGATGTGGAAGCCGGTGGAGAGGTAGAGGCGGCAGGCGATGAGGTTGTTGTCCTGACCGACGGTGCAGATGCCCTTGAAGCCATGTTCGGCGGCATAAGCCTTGCAAGCCTCGACAAGAAGCTTGCCCACGCCCTTGCCCCGGGCTTTACGGGAGACCTTCAGGTCCTCGAGATAGAGCCGCCCGGTGAAATGCGGGCAAAGAATCGCCACGCCGACGCAAACATCATTCTCATAAGCACCGAGAAAGACGTAATCTGGCATATCCTCGTAAACATAGTTCTCATCAGGGAAGACCATTTCGGAGACCTCCGCCTCGGGGAGCATCTCCTCCCGATAGCTCCATTCGCCGTCACGGCGTTCGACAACGAGACGACCAATCAGCCTGAACGGGTCGTTTTTGAGATTGATGTCGGATTTGTTTTCGGCGGCTATTTTGCGGATTTCAATCATTTCGTCACTTCCTCCACAGTCAAGCTGTCTCCATTAACCCTGAACCCAATTTTCACGCCTCCAAACTCAAACATATACATTCTTTCGTGGTCGTCCTGATAAGCCGGTCTCGGGTCGAGGCTGAGAAGGGTTTTCAGATTCTCGAGCTTATCTTCGGGGATTTCTTGCTCGATTTCGGGAGGGATTGTGACTTGTAGCACATGATGCTCGGCGTCGGCTTGGTCTGAGAAACCGCAGACGGCGTCGGGGTGGCTGTCGGAATAGGCGATGTAGGGCTTGATGTCGAAGATAGGAGTGCCGTTCATCAGGTCTGCGCCTGAAACTTCCAATACTGTGCCGCGGTCTACGGTCTTCTTCACTGTTATCAGCTTCACGGACGAAAGCCCGAGGGAATTCGGGCGGAAGGGCGAACGGGTCGCGAACACTCCCACTCGCCTGTTGCCGCCGAGCCTCGGCGGGCGCACCGTCGGGGAGAAGCCGTCCCGCACCGACTCCGAGAACTGCCAGATAAGCCATAGGTGCGAGAAGCCGTCAATCTCCCGAAGCGCCTGCTCGTCCCGGAATTCCGGCTCGAATACTATAGTTGAGCGCATATTCTCAAGAAGTCCGCTCTGCCTCGGGATTCCGAATTTCGAGGTGAAGTCGTTCTCGATGTGCGCGATTTGCTTTATTTCAAAGGTTTTGGACATGTCAGTCCCTCTTTTCGGCTCTTTTTTAACAGTATAACAGATTCCGGGGCGGCTTTCAATAAAATTCCCCGATATTTTCTCAAAACTGTGCTCTTTTCAAGTTGTGTTCGGGTGAATTTTATGCTAAAATAAGGTTAATAAAAGCTTGGAGGCGGCAGTTATGGCAGACAAAAAGTACATCCTGGCTCTCGATGAGGGCACAACGAGCGCAAGAGCGATTCTCTTCGATAAGAGCGCGAAGATAATCGGGATTTCTCAGCAGGAGATTCCGCAGATTTTCCCGCATCCCGCATGGGTCGAGCAGAACCCGATGAGCATCTATGCCAGCCAATACGCCGCCATGACCGAGTGCGTCCTGAAAAGCGGCATTTCGCCGTCGGAAATCGCCGGAATCGGCATAACCAATCAGCGCGAAACGACGATTGTCTGGGACGCCGCCACTTCAAAACCGGTTTTCAACGCCATCGTCTGGCAGTGCAGACGTACTTCGGATATCTGCGAGGAGATTCTTGCGAGCGGCGAGGGAGATTACATAGCCGAAACGACAGGGCTTCGGGTCGATGCCTATTTCAGCGCCACGAAAATCAAGTGGATTCTTGACAATGTCGAGGGCGCCCGTGAGAAAGCCGACAGAGGTGAGCTCCGATTCGGGACGGTCGACACATGGCTCGTCTGGAAGCTGACGGGCGGGAAAGTTTACGTCACCGATCGCACCAACGCCTCCCGCACGATGCTATATAACATAGACAAAGACGACTGGGACGATCATCTACTTCATCTCTTCGGGATTTCCCACTCGATGCTCCCCGAAATCCGCTCGTCAAGCGAGATTTACGGCTACACCGAGATTATGGGAGAACGGATTCCCATCTGCGGAATTGCCGGCGACCAGCAGGCGGCACTCTTCGGGCAGTGCTGTTTCGAGGAGGGCGACGCCAAGAACACCTACGGCACCGGGTGCTTCCTCCTATCCCATACCGGAAACCGCAGGGTCGCAAGCTCACACGGCTTGGTAACCACTGCGGCGGCTTCGGAAAAAGGCAAGCCGAGGGAATTTGCCCTTGAGGGGAGCGTTTTCGTCGGCGGAGCTGTTATCCAGTGGCTTCGGGACGAAATGAGGCTGATTGCAGAAGCAAAGGACTCGGAGTATTTCGCCGAGAAGGTTTCCGATTGTGCCGGGGTCTATCTCGTTCCGGCGTTCTCGGGGCTCGGCGCTCCATATTGGGACATGAACGCCCGTGGAGTCATAACGGGGCTCACGAGGGGCGCAAACACGAATCACATAATCCGTGCGGCTCTTGAGTCGATTGCGTACCAGTCGAACGACCTTCTCGAGGCGATGAAAAGCGACATGGGCGACATTTCGAGCCTCAAGGTGGACGGCGGCGCTTCGGCGAACAACTTCCTGATGCAGTTCCAATCGGATATTTCAAACATCACCGTCACCCGTGCCGGCACCACCGAGGCAACCGCTCTCGGAGCGGCGTTCCTGGCGGGTCTTGCGGTCGGGTTCTATGAAAGCCGAGAAGAGCTCAAGGCTCTCACTTCGCAGGGGAAGACCTTTGAGCCCAAGATGGACGAAGATAAGAGAAAAGAATTGCTGGCGGGGTGGCACAAAGCCGTCAAAGCCGCATTGGTCTAATGGAGTGATATTATGATAAATATAATCGAAAAGAAAGTCAAATCATCCGACGGCATACATACATTGGTCGGAAAAGTATATCTGCCGGAAGGCACGCCGAAGGCGTATCTCCACGTTGTCCACGGCATGGAGGAGCACATCGGACGGTACGACCGGTTTATGCGGGTTGCCGCCGAGAACGGGTATATCTGCTTCGGATATGACCACCTCGGGCATGGGCTCACTGCCCAACCCACCAATGATTTTGGGTATATTGCGGATAAAGATGGCTGGCTTCGGCTCTGTCAGGACGTCGAGTTCTTCTCGAGCGCAGTTATAGCGGAGTACGGCGGTGGTCTCCCCTATTACCTGATGGGGCACAGCATGGGCTCGTTCATCGTCAGGGCGGCGAGCGAGATGTACGTCAAGCCCGACAAGCTCATAATCATGGGCACCGGCGGACCGATGGCGCTGTCAGGCTTCGGCTTGGGGCTCGTCAAGCTCAACAAGGCAATCTATGGCGGCAAGCACTGCTCGAAGTTCGTCTATGTGACTGTCTTCGGCTCGTATAACAGCCACTTCAAGTTGGAGAACGACTCCCGCAGTTGGCTCTCTTCTATCAAAGAGGAACGCGACCGCAACCGCGAGGACGAGTTCTGCCGCATCAAGTTCACCATCGGCGGCATGGAGGACCTCCTCAGGCTCCAACGCTTCGTCAACAGAAAAGCGTGGTTCTCGGCACTTCCCTCAGAGCTCCCGATACTCTTGGTATCAGGCACCGACGACCCCGTCGGAAACTACGGCAAAGGTGTCCGAAAGGTCTACGACCTGCTCCGGCAAAACGGCAAAAGCGCCGCGCTGAAGCTCTATCAGGGGTGCAGGCATGAGATTCTGAACGATACTTCAAGGGAAGAGGTTACGAACGATATTTTGAAATTCTTAGCATAAAAAAGGCTCCCTTTCGGGAGCCTTTACTGTTATCTCAACTTTTCAATAACCTCCGCCAGAATCTTCACGCCTTTTTCGATTTCTTCATCTGTCGGCATGGAGTAGTTCATTCGGAAGGACCGCGTCGGCTTCGATTCGTCGCAGAGGAACGCCGTGCCGGGGACGACGAAGACGTTCTTTTCGCCGCACTTCTCAACGAACTTGCCAAGATCTACCCCTTCGGGGAGGGTGCCCCAGAGGAAGATTCCGCCTTCGGGACGGGTGAATTCGGCATCCTGGGGCATGTACTTCTCTAAGCACGAAATCATCAGCTCGGCCTTGTGGCGGTAGAGCTCCCTCGTCTCGACGATGTGCTGTTCGAGGTCGTATTCGGTCATGTATTTCGCGCAGACCATCTGGAAGAAGACGTTTGTGTGGACGTCCTCAACCTGCTTGCCAACGACGATTTTCGAGACAATTTCCTTGTTTGCCGTCAGGGTTCCGACACGGATTCCGGCGGCTAAAATTTTCGAGAAGGAGCCGCAATAGATGACTCTGTCGTCGACATCGAAGCTCTTGTAGGTCGGCACGTCCTCGTCCTTGAATCTCAGATCGCCGTAAGGGTTATCCTCAATAATCAGGACGTCGTACTTGCGGGCGAGCTCATAGACCGCCTTGCGGTTCTTGAGGGTCGAGGTGATTCCCGCCGGGTTCTGGAAGGACGGGATGAGATACATGAGCTTGGTGTTCGGGTTCTCCTTGAGAGCCTTTTCGAGGAGCTCTACGTCGATGCCGTCCGACTTAAGTGGGATTCCGACGAGCTTCGCGCCGTTTGAGCGGAAAGCGTTCAGGGCTCCAATGAAGCTCGGTTCCTCGCAGATGACGACGTCGCCCGGGTTGCACATGACCTTGCATGTAAGCTCGATTCCCTGCTGACCGCCGCTGACGATGATGGTGTCGTCGTCGGGGTTGTCGATGCCGTAAACTCTCGCAAGGCGGGCTTTTACGAGCTCACGCAAAGGAGCATATCCCTCTGTGATACCGTACTGGAGCGCCATAATCGGCTCGTTTGTGAAGATGTCGTCCGCAATCTTCTTGATTTCGGCGACCGGGAAGGAGTCGGGGCTCGGATTTCCCGCCGCGAAGCTGATTGAGCCGGGAGTCCCCAAGCTCTTGAAAATCTCCCTGATTGCCGAGGGCTTCATGTCAACGAATTTGTCGGAAATTCTGTAATTAGTCTGTGACTGTGTGCTCATAATAATTACCGTCCTTTGATGTGGAATTTAATTGGTTGAGAATATTATAGCACGAGTCAGAGAAAAGTGCAATCAAATATTAGATCTTTCTTCTTTTCTTTAGAATCAGTCCCGCCATGATTGCAACTGCAACAAGCATACCACCCACAGCATAAACGACCAACAATCCGACCCCACCCGTTTCGGGAAGCTCTGCGCCCGCATTGTTCTCAATCTCTAAGCTGTTATAGGTGACTGAGTTTATCGTCTGCGTTGCATTTGTAGATGTCCATGTGGTGCCATCAGTCGAGGTGTATACTTTTTCTTGCTCCGTTGTCTTACCCGTTGTAGAATCGCAACCTACAATTTTGAACATGATGTCACCGGTCAGCATATTGTAGCCATCAAGAGTCTTGGTTTCTGTGAGATAGTACACAGTGTCTCCATCCAAACCATTTATTATGATAGTGCCACCGGACGCAGTTGTTAATGTTGTGCCGGTAGCGGAAGAGTCATCTGTCCACTCTTTTATAGTGTATGTTCCGTTAGAGCCATTTACAACAGCATATTTACCATCTGCATTTTTAAGCTTGAACTCAACGCCGGAAAGGGCAGTCTTGGCAGTGCCATTGTCTTCTGTGGTATACTTGTAAATAGCCATCGAATACACATAAGTGTGTGCACCAGATGTTGATGTGTACAAGTCATTGCCATAAGACACGCATGTAAAGTTGTCATTTACATTAGTTCCTTTTGAGGCATCATAAAACACAGTTCCGGTAGGAACTGTTGCGGTATAGGTTAATACAATGACAGCGTCTTTTTCTACTTTGGTCAAGTCCTTCAAAATAGTGACCTCGAAAGTACAATCATATTTTGCATAACCGCTCCAACCGCCGAAATTCTCGTCGGTATGTTCGCCTCCGGTGCTCACACTATAATCTGTTCCGCTTGTAAGCAAATAGGTATCACTGAGTTCGGTGTCGGCACTAGGCAAAAGATAAACCTGCAAAGAGTTCTCGTTCCATGTGATGCTTGTTTCCATGCAGTCGTGAATGACAAGATTCGATACGCTGTAAACATTGGAAACAACCGTCTTGTAGTACAGCGTGTCACCGATAGCGGCATCGTTATAGGTGACATAATCCTCTCCGTCATCTGAAACCTGCTTTTTGACCGAAGGGATGCCGTTTTTCTCTTCGATTGTAATGGTTGAGTTTTCACCATCGGGAACGGTATCGAGGAAGGCAAGAGAACCAAGCGACGTATTTACAAAATAATAGCCCGCGCCGGATGAAGTGACATCAAGGGTGATTTGTTTTCCGCTTGCCCCTACAGTGTCGGTGGCGTCGGCGGTATATGAACTACTATCATCTTCAATTTCGGTCTTCAAATCAGCTGCAAAATCCGATATATAGATTTCAAAATCATCCGTCGGAACGACGTAATAGCCGCCGTCGCTCTTTGCATGGAGAGTGAAATACATGGTGTAGGATGTGCCGTCCTGCAAGTTTGAGTATTGCTTGACAAAATTCAGAAACTGATTGTCTGCGGCAATGGAATATGTATAGCCATCGGCTGTTGAATCATAAACGGCATCGAAAATTTTGTAGGCTGAGTATGCGACATTCTTCTGGGTGTTGGTGATTGTAATCGTATATGTCGTTTCATCCGCCGACACACCTGTTGCAAGGCTCAGCAACATAGCAATCGCCAATACGATTGCCAAAAAGCTTTTGAACTTTTTCATCAACACACCTCCTCCATGATAAAACAAAAGCCCCCAAAACACACTTGTGTTCGGAGGTCTGATATCGGGCAACGCCGAAGGCGTTACCCCCCCACACAGAAAAATCCATAGGGTTTCATATGATTTTATGAAGTTATTATAACCCATTCTGACATAATAGTCAATAGTTTTGCGGATAAAAACCGCAAAAGTTTCCGAAAAAGAAAAGTTTTGCGGTTAGTAATCGCAAAAGTCTGTGAAAATGGGCAGGTCCGGTGAGGGAACTGCCCATGATTTTTTATTTATCCAAGCTCTTCATCGTCGGGAACAGAAGCACATCCCTAATCGCCGGCGAGCCGGTCATGAACTGCACCATGCGGTCGATGCCGAAGCCGATGCCGCCGGTCGGGGGCATGCCTATCTCCAAAGCGTTCATGAAGTCCTCGTCGATGGAGTTCGCTTCGTCGTCGCCGAGGCGGATGAGCTCCTCCTGAGCTTCGAAGCGCTGGCGCTGGTCGACGGGGTCGTTGAGCTCACTGTAGGCGTTGCACATTTCGGCGCGGCAGATGTACATCTCGAAGCGCTCGACATAGTCGGGGTTGTCCGGCTTGCGCTTCGTCAGCGGCGAAATCTCGACCGGGTGATCCATGATGAAGGTCGGCTGGACGAGGTTCTCCTCGACATACTTTTCAAACAGAAGGTTCAGGATGTCGCCCTTGTGGTGGCGCTTTTCGTCAAATTCGAGGTGGTGCTCCTTCGCAATTTCGAAAGCCTCAGCGTCGGTCTTGATATTGGTGTAATCGACGCCGGAATACTTCTTGACGGCTTCGACCATGGTCATCCTCTCGAACGGCTTGCCGAGGTCGATAACCTCGCCGTCGTACTCAATCTGCGTGGTGCCGACAACGGTCTCGGCGATGTGTCTGTAGAGGTTCTCCGCCAGATCCATCATTCCGTGGTAGTCGGTGTAAGCCTGATAGAGCTCCATAAGGGTGAACTCGGGGTTGTGGTGAGTGTCGACGCCTTCGTTGCGGAAGACTCTGCCGATTTCATAAACCCTGTCGATTCCGCCAACAATCAGCCTCTTGAGGTAGAGCTCGAGGGAAATTCTCAGCTTTACGTCCTCGCCTAGGGAATTATAGTGGGTGACGAACGGTCGGGCGTTCGCGCCGCCAGCGTTCTGGACGAGCATCGGGGTCTCAACCTCGACAAAGCCCTGCGAATCGAGCCATCTGCGAATCTCGCTGATAATCTTCGAGCGCAAGATAAACGTCTTCTTGACGTCCGGATTTACGATGAGATCTGTATATCTCTGGCGGTATCTCGTGTCTCTGTCCTTCAAACCGTGCCACTTCTCGGGAAGCGGTACGAGGGACTTCGTGAGAAGCGTAATCTTTTTCGCATGAAGGGAAATCTCACCCCTGCGGGTTCTGAAGACGAAGCCTTCGATGCCGACGATGTCGCCGATGTCCCACTTCTTGAAGTCCGCGAAGGTCTCCTCGCCGACGTCGTTCATGCGGATATAGCACTGCATTCTGCCGGTGCTGTCCTGGATGTCGCAGAAGTTCGCCTTGCCCATGTCGCGGCGGCTCATCATTCTGCCTGCAATTCTCCATGTCTCAGCGTGAATCTTCTCAAGCTCGGCGTTCAGAGCTTCCTCCGAATCTCCGGCAAGCTCTTTCGCCTTTGCCTCTTCTTCCTCATAGTGAGCCTTGAGCTCAGAGGTGTTGGTGTTGAAATCAAACTTGGTTATCTCAAAGGGATTCTTTCCGGCGGCTTTCAGAGCCTCAAGCTTGTCAAGGCGGATTTTGCGGAGCGAATTCACTTCCTCCGCGGTCATCTCCTCACCGGAATTTTCCAAAATCTCTTCCGTCATTATATCTCTCCTTACGGGAATTTATCTGTCAATGCCGAGAATCTCGAACTTAAGCGTTTCCGAAGGAACCTCAACCTCGAAAACGTCGCCGATTTTCTTCTTCAGGCAAGCCTTGCCGATGGGAGATTCGTCGGAAATCTTGTTGTTGTCCGGGTCAGACTCGGTCGAGCCGACAATCTGATATTCCAAGATTTCGTCCATGTCGAAGTCCTTGAGCTTGACGATGGAACCGACGCCGACTTCGTCAAGGGAAAGGCTGTCGTCGTCAACGATGATAGCGTTTGCGATTACGACCTCGAGGTCGGCAATCTGCGCTTCGAGCATGCCCTGCTCGTTCTTCGCCTCATCATACTCGGCGTTTTCGGACAAGTCGCCGTAGGAACGGGCTTCCTTGAGTCTTTCCGCAACCTCTTTACGCCGAACGGTTACAAGATATTCAAGCTCTTCCTGAAGCTTGTTGAAGCCGTCTCTTGATATTGTAGTAGCTCTCGCCATTGTAATTACCTCCAAAGTGTTTTATACGGCAGCGCACACTGCGCCATTTTTTATATTATAAGACTATTTCGGGTGGTTGTCAAGGGAGAAAAAATGTGAAGAAGACTGCAAAAATAATTCGCTTTCAATAATAATTTTCAAATCCCTCTTGCAATCTCGGTTAGCATATGCTATACTATCACTGTTAGTTTAAGCTAACTATGGTTAGCTTAAACTATCTCAAATTATTATGGAGGTATTTCTTATGACTGATCAAATCAAAACTTCGCAGTCTTCTATCCGGCTCGGTACTCACGGAGAAAACTATGGCACGTGGATGTCGCATCCTGTGTTCTACATGATGGGTGGTTTTGCGCTTGCGGCGTTGATTCTTGCCGTTCTGTCATTTGCAGTTTTCCATATTACTGCGCTCGGCGTCGTATTTATTATTGCCCTGATAGTCCTGATAGCCATTATCGGCTGGATGGAATGGATACGCAGGCAATATGCTTTTGGCGGTGGAGGAATGATGGAGAAAGGGCACGAAACCATGCTCTCACTTCTTGATTATGACGGAAACGGCACACTTCTTGAAGTCGGTTGCGGTTCCGGTCCGCTAAGCATTCGTGCGGCACTCACTTGGTCTCAGGCGAAAGTAGTCGGAATTGATTACTGGGGTGCAATGTGGGACTACAGCAAAGCTCTTTGCGAAAAGAATGCCGCTTCTGAGGGCGTTGCTTCGCAATGCACCTTCCAGAAAGGCGACGCAAACAAGCTTGACTTTGCCGACGAGACCTTCGACGCCGTCATCAGCAACTACGTCTATCACAACATCATGGGCTCAGATGTTCATGAACTGATTATGGAAACCCTGCGTGTTCTGAAAAAAGGCGGCGTATTCGCCATTAACGATTGCATGAAGCCAAAAATGTATGGCGATATGGAGGCTTTTGCTCAGAAGCTTCGGGACATGGGCTATCAGGAAGTGAAGCTTGTGAATATGTCTGAATTGGTATTCGGTTCAGAAAGCCGTGCCAACATGATGATGCTCGGAAATTCAAGGATGTTGATTGGGAGAAAGTGATTTTGTGGCAGTAACTATAGTTTCCACCCTCATGCTAATGCTCGGCTACTTTCTCATGCTCTACGGCGCAGTCGGCTTTATTCAGGACAAGCGGCTTTTCTCCTCTGCTCCGAAAGAAAACTTAGCCGTGATCCCTGACAAAAAAGAGCGGTTCAAGGGAGCGCATATAGTCGGCTGGATTATATTGATAGTCGCTATTTGCCTGTTTGTAGGAGCGTTCGCCATTGCCATCTGGGACGGTGCAAGAAACGGCTTCGGTGCTCTCAGATTCTTCGCCCGATTCATCACTATGCTCTATGCAATGGAGATTTACGACATTATCTTCTTTGATTGGTATCTCCTCTGCCGTTCTAACTTCTTCATTCATTTTTATCCGGAGCTGAAAAGTGTCGACAGAAGCCACTTCTTCGGTTACAACAAGAAATCTCACATCACGCACTTCATAATTTATATCCCCGTCTGTGCCGCATTGGCACTCGTGCTTGGGGTGCTGTTTTCATAAAAAAGGAGCGATAGTATGAAATACTTCGGTATGCCCATGGGAATGTGGGTCTTGTTCGGGAAGTCTTTTGAGCGAAACTTAGCCATTTTCGGAATTGACGAAGATACGGCAAAGATGATAAGAAAAAAGGCAAAATACCGTTATAAAGAGATTATCACAGGAGTGCCGGAGTTTGAGAGAGCCGACAGGTTCAAGATGAATCTCGTGAACTGCGCTCTGCTCTGCGCATTCGTGCTGAATATGCCCGAGCGTCCGGATGTCGGGCGGCTGACGGAATACTATAAAGACTCAATGATGACGAGCCCAATGAACTGGTTTTGCAGAATGAGCGGCAGGAACAAGTTCACCGACAAAGACTTGGCATCTCTCAGAGCTACGGAAAAGCTTCGAGCCGCCGACAGAAACCCTTACTCGTGGAACATGGAGTTTTATCCCTACGAAGACGGCTCCGGCTACGAAGCAAGGTTCACAAAGTGCGGAATCTGCACGCTGATGCGTGAGCTCGGGCTCTATGATTTGGTTCCTGCCATGTGCAGACTTGACTACACCATGACCGAAGCAAGCGGAGTGTCGGACTTCGTGAGGGAATACACTTTAGCCTCCGGCGGTCCATACTGCGACTGCGGATATAAAAAATTAAAACAAGAGGAGCGATTTATATGAACAGACGTGAGGAAATCAAATCAGCATACCGAGTATCGGGTGGTGAAGCGACTTTTTATGATGGCATGATTACCTGCTCTACCCTGTTGGGAAAAGCCGTGTGTAAACTGGTGTGGGATATGGAACAGACGGAAACCGTTGAATACCTGTCCCGTGCGCTTTCCGGTGTTCCGGAGGATTTCTCCGGCTCGCTGTTGGAGGTTCCTGTGGGTACCGGCGTGCTGACCATGCCGGTCTATCAAGGGCTGCCGAATGCAAGCGTCACTTGTCTGGATTATTCCGAGGACATGATGTCCCGTGCGCAAAGAAGGGCGAAACGGGACGAATTGACGAATGTCCGCTTTCAACAGGGAGATGTAGGGAATTTGCCCTTCACGGACAACAGCTTTGACATTGTACTCTCCCTCAATGGATTTCATGCTTTTCCAGACAAAGAAGCGGCTTACCGGGAAGTGTTCCGGACCTTAAAGCCCGGTGGCTGTTTCTGCGGTTGTTTTTATGTTGCCGGAGAAACTGCCCGGACAGATTGGTTCATCAGTCATCTCTATGAACCGAAGGGGTACTTTACTTCACCCTATGAAACAGCGGACAGTCTGAAACAGCGGCTGGAGAAGCAGTATGAGACAGTAGAGTTTAGCACTGTGAAATCCATAGCTTGTTTCACTTGCCGAAAAGGGACGTATAACCAATGAGCGAAGCAAGCGGAGTTTCGGACTTTGTGAGGGAATACACTTTAGCCTCCGGCGGTCCTTACTGCGATTGTGGATATAAAAAGAAAAAGGGAGTATGAAATATGTCAAAATCAGCATCACAGTTTCAGGAAAAGGCTATGGCTATCCTCTATCGCGGCAAGGAGATTTTCAAGCCGCTTAATACCGGATGGATTGATGAGAATGTCGCCTGCGTCCGGGAGTTCGTTGCGAATATCTTCTTCTACACAAAGAACGGCACCACAATTATGATTGATGCCGGATACAACTATGACAGGCTCGAGGAAAAGATGGGCTGGCTCGGCATTGACCCCGGCTCTATCAAGCATATCCTCATCACCCATCAGGACACCGACCATGTGGGCGCAGTTGAGACTGATAGCCCCGGGCTCTTCCGCGACGCCATGCTCTATATCGGTGAAATCGAAAACCGATATCTCACCGGCGAAAAGCGCCGCAGGGTCTACTATGGGCTCTATAAGCTCCCGCAGGTACATATCGACAACAAGAAGGTGCTTTTGAACGACGGTCAGGTGTTCTATATCAACGACATCCGAATCGAGTGCATCCTTGTCCCGGGGCACACATGGGGACACATGGTGTATCTCATCGATGACAAATATCTTTTCACCGGCGACACCATCTGGTTCGGCTATGACGGCGGTCGGCGCTTTATCAACACGCTTGCCGAGGACAACAAGCTACAGACAGAATCTCTTGAGAGATTGGAACAGAAACTCAGAGCCCGGAGCATAAGTCCAAAGATTATAACCGGTCACACCGGCTGGACGGATGATATGGATTTTGCCTTTGCGAATATCGACAAATCCTGTAACGCATGGCGCAAGCAAAAGCCCCACGACCCCTCGGCACCGTATGATGCCTATGACGAGTCGGATGATACTGAGGAGAGGGCGAAAAGAACTGATGCAGACAGGAGAAGTTAAAATGACATTTGCAGACGAAATACAAAGCTTCAGCGAAACGCACCCATTTGCGGAAGAAAAAATAGACGGAATCAACACACGCTATCTTTTGTGCGGTAAAGCTGACGCCAGATATACGCTGGTGTATCTTGTAGGCGGCACGGGAATTTCGGATGTTTGGTTCAACCATATTATTCAGATGGAAGAGGATTACCAAGTTCTTACCTTTGATTATCCTATGGAAATAGGCAATCTCGAACAGCTTGCCGACCATATCATGAAGCTTATAAAAAAGCTGGATATTAAGAACCCTGTGTTAATCGGTGCTTCACTGGGCGGCTTTATGGCTCAGCTCATTGCAAGGCAATATTCGGATATGGTGTCCGCTGTGGCTCTATATTCCACATGCAGTCTGTCACAGGCGAGCATTGCGGACTTGAAAAAGCAGTATAAATCATACGGTATGATGTTGGGGCTTATGAAGGTTGTTCCTTATTCATGGATAAAGAAAATACTGTTTGCGGCGTCAAAAAAGCAGGTCGGCATGGAAAATGAGGATCCCACTAACAGAGCGTATATGGAGGATTTCTTCGCCTGGATTTATGGGCAATACACCAAGGAGTTTGACCTGCATATGACAGGCTTGATTATGGATGTGGCAGACATAAAGCCTTTTGAGCCTTCGGATTACGAAAGGTTTGATGATAAAACGCTTTTGGTTCTCCCGAAAGCAGACAAGGCTTTTTCGGAGGCGGCGCAGGCGGATTTGCTTCTTTCTATGCCGAGAGCAAGGGTTGTCAAAGTAGAAGGCGGACATACCGCCACACTTTATAAGGTTGATGAATATGTACGGGAAACAAGAGAGTTTCTTGAGTCTGTCTGCGACGTTAAGTAAAAGCAAAAATCCCGCCCTTATATCTGAGGACGGGACTTTTTATCCGAGTGCGACGTCAAGAAGCATCATCACTGCAAATCCGGAGAGAATTCCTGTTGTTGCGAAGTAGGGGTGCGCCGACTGGTTTTTCTGGCATTCGGGGATGAGCTCGTGGACGGCGACAAGTATCATCGCTCCTGCGGCAAAGGCGAGCGCAAACGGAAGTATCAGCTGAATTTTCACCGCCATGGCGGCTCCGACAACGGCGGCTATCGGCTCGACAATTCCCGAAGCCTGCCCGATTAAAAACGCCTTTTTGCGGGAGTATCCCTCCCGCCGAAGTGGCAAAGAGACCGCCGCTCCCTCGGGGAAGTTCTGGAGCCCGATTCCGACGGCGAGGATTATCGCACTTGCAAGCGATTCCGCATTGCCTTCTCCGCCCGCAAGCGCTCCGAAAGCTACGCCGACCGCCAAGCCCTCGGGGATGTTGTGAAGAGTTATCGACAGGACGAGCATGATTATGCGGTTTGTGGCGCTCCTCTGCTCCTCCCGGGTCTTCGAGAACTGAAGCCGCTCGTGCGAGACAATCCTGTCGGAAGCCCACATGAAGACGGCTCCCAGAAGAAATCCCGACGTTGCGACTATCCACGCCGGGGTGTCGAGATACGCCTCGGCTTTTTCTATTGCGGGCTCAAGGAGCGACCAGAAGCTCGCCGCAATCATCACTCCCGCCGCGAACCCGAGCATAAGGTTCATCGCCTTTTGATTTGTCTTTTTGAAAAACAGCACCGTCGCCGCCCCGAGCGCAGTCACAAACCACGTCCCGAGGGTGGCTAAGAGCGCCGCGAAAATGTAATTGATCATAGGTATTAGTCCTTTCGGAATATTATATTCAGAAAGGACTTTTTGTGTGAAGCCCCTACAGTATCCCCGTCTCAATCTTCACTTCAAGAATCTTCAGCACGCTCTCCGCAATTCTCTCTTCCGAAATCTCGCCGTTCTCGACAGCCTCGATTATGCCGTTTGCGGCGCTTTCGAGATTGTCGGGCATGAGGATGATGTCGACGCCCGCCTGAATCGCCATTACGGCGGCTTCTGCGGAAGTGTAGCGGTCGGTGATGGCTTCCATCTGCATCGAATCGGTGATTATAAGACCATCAAAGCCGAGGTCGTTTCTGAGAATATCAATCATCGTGCTTGAGAGCGAAGCCGGGGTGTCGTCGCCGGTGACCTGTGGGACGGAGATGTGCCCGACCATAACAAGGTCGGCGCCCGCTTCGATGCCCGAGACGAACGGAACGAATTCGGTCTCCCAAAGCTCTTCGAGAGACTTGTCGAGCTCGGTATAACCGAGGTGGCTGTCCGTTCCGGTGTCGCCGTGCCCGGGGAAGTGCTTGAGGGTACAGAGGATTCCGCTGTCCTCGAAGCCTCTGACCGCCGCGGCGACCATTTCTGCGGCAACGTCGGCGACCGTCGAGAAGGCGCGATTGCCGATGACAGTGTTGTTTGGGTTCGAGTCGACGTCCGCAACCGGCGCAAAATCAAGGTTGAAGCCGAGCTCCAGGATTTCGGTGCCGATGGTGTAGCCGACATTATAGGCGTTGTCTGTGTCGCCGGTGTTGCCGATAGTCTTCATGCTCGGGAAGGACGTCGTGCCCATTGCTGAGTTATTCCCGATTCGCGAGACCGTCCCGCCCTCTTCGTCGACGGCGATGAAGAGCCCGAGCGTTGAGTAGGACTGCATGTCCGAAATCATTTCTATCGTTTGCTCACGGTCGATGATGTTCTCCGAAAACATTGCAATCCCGCCGACAGGGTACTCTTCGAGACCTGCTTCAAAATCGCTCCCGGCTTCGGTGAGCTTTTCAGAACTGCCTGTAATCTGCTCGGGGCGGACTATGAAGAGCTGATAAACCTGCTCTTTAAGAGACATCCCTGAAAGAATTTCGAGAGCCTGCTCTTCAACAGTCGGTTCTGCCGGTTCTTCGGCTTGGGTTGTTGCTTCTGTAGTTGCTTCGGTAGTGGTGGTTGTTGCCGCAGTGGTGAGCTCTGTAGTAGCTTCTGTAGCGGCGGTGGTGCTTTCGGTCTCGACGGTGTCGTCAATCTCGGTCGGTACGAGACCGCTTGCGATATATACAAGCAACAGAACTGCCGCAATAGTCAGGACTAATGCGGCAATGTTCGTCAGTTTAATTTTGCGGGATTTTTTCATTATTTTTTTCTTGCGTGAAACTCGCGACCGGTGTAATCGCGCAGGGTGAACGAATCCGGGGTGATGTTGGAGATGATATACTTGTTGTCGCCGGTGTTCAGGACGATTTCGCCATTTCTGACGGTGAACGAGTGGTCAACGGCTCCCTCAAAATACCATTCGCCGTCATCAAAGATAACAGCATCGGTGCCGATGTGGCTCTTGACGGCTTCCTTCTCTTCAGTGGAAAGAACCCCCTCAGGCTTCTCCTCAACTCTGCCATAGATATAGCCGAGCGAGATTGAGAGAAGAAGCAGGGTCATCGAAGACAGAACCTCCGAAAGCGAGCCCTCGACGATGTAGTAGATACATGTGACAAGGGACGCGAGCGCCAGGATTCCGAAAACAATCCGAGCCGCTATTGCGATTTTCTTTTTTCTGGACATAACATATTTCTCCTTTGCATTATTTCGGGAATAATATCCCACGTTTATTTTACAATATTATTTTGCGGTTGTCAAGGGTATATTATGCCCTGCTCTTATGCTTATCCCTGATTTCAATAACCGTAAACGGCGTATACATCAGGACGAAGAGCAGAAGCAGGATTATTATGTACCCGATGAGGAACAGATTCTCGCCGAAGATACTTGTGCAGAGGGACGTGATGACGTTGCCGTAGGGGGTCGTTGATGAAGAAGAAGTTGGTCCCGAGGATTTTGTTGACGGAATAAATCACAACGAGCATTCCCGCAAGCACCGCCAGAACCTTCGGGAGCATCTTTATCTCCGGCTTGAAGCCGCCCGCAAGGAGCATGACGGGATAGCACACAAGAAGTATATGGAGCATTTCGGAATCTATGTGGAAGAAGTTCGCTATCGGAAGAGCGCACCACGTCGGGCTCAGAAGCGCCACAGCCGCACCGGGCAGGCACAGAGCATACAGGATATTCGCCGCAAGCTTGTTCGGGTGGATTCCGTACCACGCGCAGATGAACGCGCTTATACTGCAAAGCTGTAGCGGCAACGAGCCCACACGCCACTGGTCGGTCAGAATCTCTTCGATAATTCGTGAGACTTCCAGGAAAAGTGCGAGCATCGCAACGGAAATCTCGAGCCTTCTTCTCAGCCTTGCGCCCGATTTCCGGTAGAGGACGGAAATCCCCACGGTAAAGACGAGGCATAAAACAAGCCAGGTGATATGCGTCCTGTCAAACAGGTTGAACACCGTGTAGTCGTACCCATAGGTCTTGCTCATGGTGTACTCGGTGTACCAGAATTCGGATAACTCGGACATGATGACTCCTTTATTTTGTCCTGTTCAGAAGTGCATAAACACCCCAGATAACGAGCGCCATTGCGACGCAGGCAAGAAGTATTGCGGCGGTGCCGCTTGCCACTATGTATATCATGCAGGACACCCCGCACAGAAGAGAAATAATCGCAACTGCGGTCACAACACCGGCAGGCACAAATTTTATGAACAGCTTGAAAAGATATCCCAGGCAGAGAATCAGCCCCGCAATAATCAGAACCACGGGAACTATTGCGATAAGCATCAGTATTACGAATGTCAGACTTGTCATAAAAGCTCCCCACTTTCCCCATTGTAATTATAAAACCATTATACACCACATTTTCATCCGTTGCAACGATTTTTTTCGGAATGGCGGGGAAATCGGGTTTATTTACAATAAAAATTCAACAAAAATAAAACGCGCTGTGAGTATTCCCACAACGCGAATTAATGGAGCGGATTACGAGGCTCGAACTCGCTACCTCCACCTTGGCAAGGTGGCGCTCTACCAGATGAGCTAAATCCGCAATATTTGGTGCCTCCGATCGGAATTGAACCAATGACACGGGGATTTTCAGTCCCCTGCTCTACCAACTGAGCTACAGAGGCATCGCTTCCCCGAAAAAAGGGAATGGCGACCCGAACCGGGCTCGAACCGGTGACCTCTAGCGTGACAGGCTAGCGTTCTAACCAACTGAACTACCGGGCCACAGATGGTGGGAACAATAGGGCTCGAACCTATGACCCCCTGCTTGTAGGGCAGATGCTCTCCCAGCTGAGCTATGCTCCCATCCGTTCTCGCTTCTGTAGAAGCGAATCCTATCTCGAAGCGACTTGTATATTATATATCGGCTTGGGCGATTTGTCAAGCCCTTTTTTCAAAAAATTTTTCGGATTTTGAAATCAGGGCTCGCTCTCACAAATTGCCTCATAAAGCCGATCAAACATCGGAAGTAATTCGTCGAAATTCTCCTGCATTTTCTCCAATTTTGTGCCGCTGAGCTCCTGCGGCTGACGCATGCCGATATAAAGCTCGTCCGGCATTGCTTCCCACCTGAGCTCTTCGCGGGTCAGGGCACAGCTGAGCCTAATTCCGTATTCGGTCATGCAGTCGTCATCGTAGCCCTCGTCCTGGGTGAAGTCGTGAACCTCAAACTCCGTGGTGCCGTCGGAAATAATCATGATATTGTCGCCGGTCATAAGCTGGGTCATTATCTGCGCCTGCGCCGAGGTGGAGGAAGTGGCGTCCTCAAGGTCGCTGAGAACGATATTATAGACCAGAACGTGGACATAGCCGTTGCCGTCGAGGTCGTCGCAATACTGCTCGAGGAATTCCTCAACCTCCTCGGTTCTCGCATAGAGGGAGTTGTTTTCCATGACGACGAGGACGGTCATGTCCGCCTTCTCGCTCGTCACCTGAGAATAGATGATATATCCGCCTGCGACCACGCAGAAAACGACGAAAATAATTATCCACTTCGAGCGGTACCAGATGTTGTCAAGCTTTTCGCCGAGTGTGAGCTTCGGAGCCTCTTCGTGGACCTCCTTTATGGTGTCCGACTCCTCGATAACGCCCATCTTGAGCTTGGTGAGCTCGATTTTCTTCTCCTGAAGCTCCTTCTCGTGCTGAGCTCGAGCCGCCCTGTCGTCCTTCAGAGCCTCCTCGCGAGCCTTGACCTCCTCGTCAAGATAGAGCATCACGTCGGTCTTGGGCTTGTCCGGCATCTCGGAAGGGTGAACCTCGCCCTCCGGAACCGTCTCGACCTGCTCGCCATCCTCACTTAAAATCTTGTCTTTTTCGTTTTCGTTCTGTTGAGACATTGGGACCTCCTTATCTCATATCAACTATGCGTTTCTCCCACCTGCCAATTAATCGGCGCCTCGCCGTTCTCGGCAAGGAACTGATTCGTCCTCGAAAAGGGTCTTGAGCCGAAGAAGCCGTTGAACGCTGAAAGCGGGCTTGGGTGGGCGGATTCTATAATCAGGTGCTGGGGATTCGTGATGAGAGCCTTCTTGCTCCTTGCGTTCGCGCCCCAGAGGATGAAAACTATCGGACTTTCGCGGTCGTTGAGCTTTCTTATAATCTCGTCCGTGAGAATCTCCCAGCCCTTGCCCTTGTGGGAATTAGCCTGCCCGCGGCGGACGGTGAGCACCGTGTTCAAAAGGAGCACGCCCTGCTTCGCCCACGATGTCAGATCACCCGTCTTTGCCGGAGGGATGCCGAGATCCGCCTCGAGCTCTTTATAGATGTTCTTCAGGGACGGCGGCAGGGCTGTCCCGTCCTGCACGGAAAAGCAGAGCCCATGCGCCTGCCCGGGCTCGTGATATGGATCCTGCCCGAAAATTACCACCTTGACAGAGCTATAGGGCGTCAGCTTGAGCGCCGTGTATATGTGATACATATCGGGGTAGACAGTGTTAGTTGAATACTCCGTCTTGAGAAAATCGCGGAGCTCGAGGTAGTAATCCTTCTCGAACTCGCCGCCGATTACCTCATCCCAGTCGTTACCGATGACGACCATATCAGATAAACAGGGTGTAGAGCGACGAATAAACAATCGCCGCCAACAGGAACACGACTATCAGGATTACGAATATTCTTGCGATAATGGGTTTCTTCTTCATAAGAGCCTCCTAAACAAACTGCCGCCCGACGCAGAAAAACCGGTCGAGCGGCAACGTCAAATCAATTTCGGTCGAATTCGACTCAACCTGCGAAGCGCGCTATAATATTTACAACGATGCAGACCACATAAAGAAGTCCGACGACAATCTTGGTGACGAGATTAAGTCTTGCCTCACGAGTGTTCTTCATGTTTCTGCCGTAGAAGGAATCGCTTCCTCCGCTGATGGCAGAGCTCATTCTCGCACTGTCGGTGTCTGTAAACATAATGATAAGAACTATAGCAATACTGCAAAGAAGCAGTACGATTCCGCTGATTATATTGACAACAGTCATCTTTTGCCCTCCAATCCGATAGAAATAGCATTCTAAAAGATTATAACATGTCTCAAGATAAAATGCAATAGTGAAAAGGTGAAAATTTCGCTTTACTTCGAAAGTCCCCAGATATTCTTTGCATACTCATCAACCGAGCGGTCGGCTGAGAATCTGCCGGCGTTCGCGATGTTCATGAGAGACATTCTCTGCCACTTGAGAGTATCCTGATAAATCTTCGAAACCTCCGCCTGAGCGCTTCTATAGGACTCGAAGTCCGCAAGAACCATATAGGGGTCGGAGTGCTTGTAGGAGGATACAACATCGTCAAATCTGTTGCCGTTGACGCCGTTCGCAATCTTGTCGACTGCCGCCTTGATAACGGGGTCGCAGTTATAGAGCTGTTCGGGACGATAGCCCTGACGCTTGAGGTTCTCAACCTCTTCAACGGTCATACCGAAGTTGATGATATTGTCTTGTCCTGCCGCCTCACCGATTTCGATGTTGGCTCCGTCCTTGGTGCCGAGGGTTACGGCGCCGTTCAGCATGAACTTCATGTTGCCGGTTCCGCTCGCTTCCGTTCCGGCGAGGGAAATCTGCTCGGAAACCTCGGATGCGGGCATAAGGAGCTCGGAGAGGGTTACGTTATAGTCCTCAAGGAAGACAACGGAAAGCTTCTCGTTAATCTTCGGGTTCTTCTTGATTTCTTCGCCGAGAGACCAGATGAGCTTTATAATCTGCTTTGCGAGATAATAGCCCGGAGCCGCCTTTGCCGCGAAGATATAGGTCTTCGGCTGAACGTCGAGGTCGGGGTTCTCAAGGAGCATGTTATACTCGGAAACGATGTTGAGAGCGTTGAGGTGCTGTCTCTTGTACTCGTGAAGTCTCTTGACCTGAACATCGAAAAGGGTGTCGGGGTTGATGACGACGCCGGTCTCCGCCTTAATCTTCTTGGCGAATGCCTGCTTGTTCTTCTTCTTGACCTCGGAAAGTCTCTGGAGAACCTCCGGGTCATCCGCATACTTCTCGAACTTCTTGAGCTCGTTTGCGTCCTTCAAGTAGCCCTTGCCGATGGTGTCGTCAAGAAGCTTGCAGAGCTCGGGGTTCGACTGATAGAGCCATCTGCGGTATGCGATACCGTTGGTGACGTTGGTGAACTTCTCGGGGGTGTTCTCGTACTCGTTTGCGAAGACGTCGCGCTTGATGATTTCCGAGTGAATCTGGGAAACGCCGTTGACATGGTGGCAGACTGCAACGCAGAGCTTAGCCATGTGAGCCTTGTTGTTCTGGATGATGCTCATCGAGGTGACCTTCTGGTGATCGTGATACTTCTCCCAGAGCTCAGCGCAATAGCGGTTGTTTATCTCGACGATGATGGAGTAAACTCTCGGAATAACGGTCTTGAGGAGGTCGCTGTCCCACTTCTCGAGGGCTTCCGCCATGACGGTGTGGTTGGTATAAGCGAAGCAGCCGGATACAATCTTATAGGCATCGTCCCACGAATAGCCGCAGTCGTCGAGGAGAATTCTCATCAGCTCGGGGATTGCGAGGGTCGGATGGGTGTCGTTAATCTGGATTGCGACCTTATCGGCGAGATTGTCAAGAGTACCGTAAGTAGCCATGTGGTGGTTTACGATATCGGCGACCGATGCGGCGCACATGAAGTACTGCTGACGGAGTCTCAGAGACTTGCCGTCGTTATGGTTATCGTTAGGATAGAGAACCTTCGAGATAGCCTGAGCGGTGATATTCTGCCCGAGTGCCGCGGCGTAGTTGCCGGAGTTGAACTTGTTCATATCGAACGACGGGCTGATAGCCTTCCAGAGACGGAGCTTTGAAACAGCGTCGCTGTCATAGCCGGAGACATACATGTCATACGGCTCGGCGATAACGGTGGTGTAGTTCTCAAGGTTTACATGGTGATACTGATTGTCCCAGTATTCCTTGAGGACGCCGTCGAAGTGAATCTCAATCTGGGATTCGGAATGCTCGACGAGCCAGCACTTGCCGCCCGGGAGCCAGTTGTCGGGGAGCTCATCCTGCCAGCCGTTTTCGAGCTTCTGGCGGAAGATTCCGTATTCATAAAGAATCGAATAGCCGGTTGCCGGATAGCCGTCGGTTGCAAGACCGTCGAGGTAGCAAGCGGCGAGTCTTCCGAGTCCTCCGTTACCGAGACCTGCGTCCGGCTCCTGCTCATAGATGGATTCAAGGTTTGCTCCGAGATCCTTCAAAGCGCCCTGAGCCGCCTTGACCATGCCGAGATTATAGAGGTTGGTCTTCAAAGACCGACCCATTAGGAATTCCATTGAAATGTAGTAAACCTGCTTCTTACCCTCGGAATGAACCTTGGTGGTGTACTTATGGCGCTTGTCGGAAAGCTCTCTTGTGATGATGTAAGCAAGAGCCTCATAAAACTGCCTGTCCGGAGCAAGCTCCGGAGAAATACCGTACTTCACGTCAAGAACGTTGACGATTTCTTCTTTGAGTCCTTCCTTGGTGTAACGCTTGTTAATAGCCTTAGGCATTTTAAATCCCTCCAAAAGATAGATTTTAATAGCTTACGGTAAACGAGACCCGAAGCCCCGTTCCCCTTGTTGATTTCAAGTATACTTTGCCTTGCTTATTATAATACATCAAACGGGGGAATGTCAATAGTTAATTTGAAACGGGGCTTTTTAAAAGAAACAAAAAAAGCCGTTGACAAAACGGCACTCATGAGTTATAATAGATGACAGAGAAGCGGAACTGGTGCGAACAGTTCCGAGTCAACCTCACAAGTACGGATTTAACATCCGTATAGGGGTGGAAAGTGACCGTCACCGTTTGCTTAAGTTACAGGGCGGTTATTTTTTTCGTCCGTTTGACCAAACGTCGAACAGCTTAAAAACAACTGTAAACACTAAACTCAGAAGCAATAAAACTTCGGAAGTTGTCATGCTTATCGACCTCCCTTATTTTATGTAATCTCTGCGGGGCAGAAACTACCGGAGCAGTAACTGCTCCGCAGGAAGAGGTCGACCATATTGAGTCGCAAGCATGTATACCTACTTTTGACTCTCACTTCTCTGTCGCTATAATTGTACACTATAAAGTATTTTTTGTCAACACATTTCTAAATTTCGACAAATAAAAAGCCGTCTGCGCGACGGCTTTTTTTAGCTTCTGATAACATTCAACCCCTTCGCTTCAATAATCCTCCTGTAGTCCTTATACGCCACATCCTGATCGAGTCGGGAGGGATAGACGCCCTGAAGGACCTCGGACGAGGAGTATTGCCAGATGCCCAAAATCGGGTAGGTGTAGAGGGCTTTGCGGCGCTCTTCGCTCGTGTAGCATGCAAGCCAGACGTCGAAGTGCCTGAGCCTATCCATATCGAGATAGTGCTTGATGAAGTTCGCGTAAGAATAGAGCATCGCATAGCAACCGGCGTCCTCAATTTCGGTTAAGAACCGAAGCGCTATGTCGGTGCATTTTTCACGCCCGAGCGCCTTCTGCGTGCCGTCCTCGATGTCGTATACTATCGGATGGGTGAGCTTCTTGCCCTTAATCCACGAGAGCATCATTCTCGCCTCTGTCGAAGCCTGCTCCTCGGTTGTGGCGTAGCTGTAGAGATACGCCCCGACGGACAATCCCGCGGCTCTTGCCTTCGAATAGTGGCTGTCAAACGCCGAATCCTTGCCTTTAAGGCTTCCCGCCTTCGCCATAACGAAGCTGTAGCCGAGGTCCTTGAGTTCCTCATAGTCCATCCTCATCGGCGACTGATATTTTGAAACGTCTATGCCTTTGTATTCGCTCATTTATATTCCTCCTGTTCTTCCGGATTATCTTTCTTGCCGTTTGTAATCTGCTTTGAAATAGTTATCGCCGCCGTGAGGACTCCCTCGACTCCACTGCAACCCATAACGCAGGTGATGAGGGTGTCCGGCACGGCGTCTTTTATATAAAATGTCACAATCATCGCTATTGTGAATAGTCCCATGAAGCCTCCGAGAATGATTAAGATTTTGTCAATCGTCCCGAGAGGCTTTCTTTCTGTCTTTTTCATCACCTGTGAGCCTGTTGGTTTAAATACTTGTCAAGCTTGTCCTTGGCGGTTGTTACGGCGTGATTGGCGCCGAGCTGTCCCAAACCGTCGAGGCAAGCCGAGAGTGCGAAGCATATAAGCGTATTTTCTTCCTTGATTCTGAGAATTTCCGCCGCCTGCTTCTTCTGTCCCAAATACCACTTCACTATCGACACGGCAAATCCCGAAGCCACGGTCAGCGCAGAGATTACCGATGCCGTTTTGATTATCATGTCAGCCATTCCTGCCTCCTTAACTGTCCGTAGGGCTTGCCGCATAAAGCGTGAGCTTTGCTGAGAGCCCGTCCGAATCAAAATATATCTTCTGCGACGCAAGGGTGAACTCCCCTATCTCGTTTCCGTCGGGTTTGCGAACAAGCACCCTGTCCCCGGGCTCTAAGACCGGGTTGCATCTTGTCTTTAAAGTGAGCTCAAAGCGCTGATTCTTCGCCTCATAGTATCTCCACGCGACAATCAGTGCAAACGAGCTGTCGACAAAGTCGTTGTCCAAAAACTCCGCCAGGCATCCCCTCGTATAGGTTCCCCACGACGCTCCGAACGAGCTTCCTTCGTTCTCGCCGGTGACCTCGACATAGTCGGTGTGACTTCCGAGCTTAAGACCGGAATACCCGAGTATGCTCCCCGAAGCTATTTCCGCCGAATATCCGCTTCTTCCCGCAAGGTTCTCGAAGTGAACCGTCCCCGCTCTGTCGACCCAGACGGAAGCCATCCCGGCGGCTTGCGCAAGCTTAAGAAGGCAGTCTCTCTGCGAATCGACAGTTGTGAGCATGTTCGGATAGACGGTTGCCTCGAGCGTGGCGTCGTCACAGTAAAGGTCGAGCCCCGCAAGCGCTCCCGTCGGAGCATTTATGAGCGTCGCCATGCTGACCGCCGAGCTCGTATAAAGTCCCGTCATGTACTTCTCCATATAGGTTGCGACCCTGTCGGAAGCCTCGATGCTGACCGTCAAGCCCAAATCGGGCGTGTCAATCTTGTCGATATAGTATTTCCCGACGCTGACGTATTCGTCATTGATTCCAATCAAGACTTCAAAGCGTGCCCTGACATAGTCTTTTTCCTGCGAGGCGAAAGAGAGCCCGAGGCTGTCAATCGCCGTGAGCTTCAGCGACCTCGACGGGAAGCTATCGCCGGTGATGTCGAGCCCTTCGGTGAGCTCGAGACTGATAACGTCCTTTGTGCCGAGCTCCATCCCCTCATAGTCGCCCAAGAATGCTATCTTTATCCCGACTTTCCTTAGCTCGCTGTCGGGGTTAAAATCGCTCGTGTGGGTCTGCATTTATTCCACTTCCTTTCCCGTCGCGGTGATGTCCACGGCATACCATTCGCTGACGCCCTCGTCGTCGAACTCACAAGCCCTAATCTTCGGAATGTCGAAGAGAAAATCTGCGGTGACGCTCCCTGAAGCGTCGGGGTATGTCACGCTTAAGAACGGCGAAGCTTCAATCATGGACACAAGCACTTCGAGCGTTGCTTTTATGAGCTTGATTTCACCTGTGCTGAGAGTGATTTTGCTTCCAATAACGTCAAGAACCGTCGTGCCGTCCGAAGCCGTGGCGGTGCTCCCGATTCGCTTTTTCTGGATAGTGTAATCCGTTCCGAGCGGCAGGATAACAGTAGAAGTCCCGTCGGTGATTGTAAGCGAGCCGGAAGCGGTGGTCGAGCCGTCGTAGTCCTCGGCAGAAAACTGCCGGAAGGAGAAGGTCGCCATGTCGGGCGATTCCCCGGTGTCTTCTCCTGTAATCTGAAACGCCGAGCCGTCGGATAGCCTCTTGAAAACGTCACCATAGCTCAGGTCGACATCCGGCGAAACGGTAAGGGTGTATTTTCTTACGAGCTTCGAGTCCTCCTCCGAGGAGCTGTCAAGAATCAGGGTGCCCGTGAACGTCTCGCCCTCGGTGAATCCCTCCCCGGTCACCGTAAGCTTCGAAAATTCCTCCGAAAAGATTTCAACAAGGCTCATTACAGCTTCCTCCATTGGTTGAGCCTCGAAGCGAATACCTTCTGCCACGAAGCCGAATCGCCGCCCTCGAGCTCATAGGAATAGCCGCCGAAGCTCTCTTTTTTATAGGGCGACGGGGACGCCATATCCGAAGCCATATACTCTTCGATTTCCGAGCATATGCTTAAAAATTCTTCGGGAGGGTTCATAAGTGCGATGTCCCCGGAAAACTCCTCGTCCTTGAGCGTGTCGTCGGGATAGAGATGCACGCCGTCGCTATATTCGCTTCCCCAGATGAGATAGTAGCCGTCTCGCATAAAGTCGGCGTTCATAAGCGCACCGCCCGAGATTGTGAACTTCCCCGCATGAACGGAGGATATAAAATAGTTTCTTATGTGCCTGCAAACAGCTTCAATCATTCTTTTTTCTTTCCTTTCTTAATTCCCTTTCGGGATGGGGAGAAATCTCCCCATCCCATTCTGCCGGTTTTAGGCTACGGTGCAGACGAGCACGGCGATAGCTGTCGGGTCGGTGACCTTTGCGCCGTAGACGTGAAGACCCTTGACTGCGTCGGCAAAGCGCTTTTCGGGGCGATAAGCGGTGGTCTCAAGGACCTGCTCCGCATAGGTGCAAGCCGAAGGAACCTGTGCCGTGACCTTGTAGCACTCGCCGTCGGAATAGCAGTTGTTCGACTCATAGATGTCAAAGCCTGCGATTCGTCCGATGAAGCCGCTTCTTGTGGTCTCCTCGCCCATATTGCCGGAGCCGGTGAACCTCGAATCCTGCAACAGAAGTGCATAGACGTCGGGTGGCAGAACGATGCTTCTGCCCTCGTGAGGAACGTTGTTCTTGTCGAGTATTAGTCGAAGCTGAACAATGTAGCCATAGACGTTGTCGGCGGTGAGAGCGATGGGTGTGTCCGAGCCGATGACGTTTGCGTCATCTGCGCCGTTCACCAAGGTCTCGAGGATATAGGCATCCGCCGCGTCGTTCAGGGCATAGGCGCTTCTCTCCATAGCCTTGTCCATAATGTTTCCCGCCGCCTGTGCCTGCTCAACGTCATCAATCTGGAAGTTGAAGTACTTCGCATTGTCGATTTCGAGCATGCTGTCGGAGACAGAAAGGCTTTCAGGGTCGCCGATTTCGGAGTCGGCTTCGTAGTCGGAAACGGTGATGTTTCCGATACTGTTGATGTGGACGGCAGAGCCGCACTGCTTGATTTCGCCCTCGTAATCTCTGTTTACGAGGGAAGCCGCGACGTGAACCTTGTCAAGAGCATTGAGGAGTCTTGCGCTCCAGAGCTCGGGGATGAATGTAGATATTGCCATAAATTTTTTCTTTCCTTTCTTTTAGTTAGTCGTAATCGTTTACTCTCAGCGATTGCTTGATCGCCGGGTAGTTTTCGTTGATTTCCCTCGGGGACATCCTTCTTATGTCGTCCCTCGAGTAGCCTTTGTCGGATGAATTGCGGGGCGGAGTCGCCGTTTCGGCTCCCAAGAGATATCTCTTCGGGATAAATCCCGACCAGAGCCGGAGTATCGAGTCCTTGACGGCTTCCTCGTCGATAATCTCGCCGCTTTCGTCAAGCTCGATGCGGTCGAAATCCGTAACATGTAAAATAGGGTTCACACATTCCTCAGGGATGTGAAGTTCTCTTAACATTTCCGTCACTGCCTGCTTCTTAGCCTGCACTGCCTTCTCCTTCGAAAGCTCCTCCCTGAATGCTTGATACTCTTTTTCAAGAGCCTCGTATTTCTCCCGGTAGTCGTCAAGACTGCTCCTTGCGTTATCAAGCTCGCCCGTCAGACCTGTCAGCCTCTCAACCTCGGCTTTGTAGCCCTTAAGAGCCTCGACCGTCTCCCAGTGAGCCTTGAAAATCGCGTCCGCATTTTCATCCGTAATGCCCATTTCTCTGAGCATCTTTCTTGTCAATGCCATTTTTCTTTCCTTTCTCGTGTAACTTCTTCTACACAATTTATATGCCCAGTGCTTCCGCACATAGTGCCTTGATTGTTTCGTCGTCGAAAAGCCCTCTCAGAAGAAGTGCCGTTTCGACTCTTTCCCGTTCCGTCTGCGCCTTTTCGTATTCGTTGACGATGGTATCGCGCTTGAATGTGCAGGTGTCCTCGACGCCTATGAGCTCGAGTAACCCATGAACAAACTTGAGAACCGAATACTCGAGCATGTTCGAATAGAGGTTCATCGGCTCGTATGCCGCCTTTATCGCCGTTGCGGTCGAAGCGCCGCCCGAGACCATGTCAAGGTTCAAGACCATGAAGTCGCGATACATCTCGTTTTCGAGCCTCGTGAGCATCGCCTCCCGGCTGGCATAGGGAACCTCGGTTGTGTGGGATTCAGCTTGTGCGCCGTCGTCCTCGATGACCGCCGCCTTGACCGTCTTCATGTGCTCGACGAAGCGTGCAAGGTCGATGTCGTCCATGCCGCCGGCGTTCGAAATCGTCCAGTAAATCATCGAGGCGTCGTCAATGTCGTTTGCAAACCCCGATTCGATGAGGTCGTAGCAGTCAATCTGCCGACGCAGTCCCACAATCCCCGACTGCTTTCTCGGGGAGTAAAGCGGGGCTATCGGAAGCTTCGGGTAGTTCTCGTCTGTCACGACTTCGTCCGAATAGTCCGACTTCACGACAACCTGCTTGTAAGCCCTCTTCGGCTTCATTTCGCCGAGCTCCTCGCCCCTGCGCCGGATGTACTCGGTGTAGCCGTCAAGCTCGTAGAGCGTAATCCTGAGCGGCTTGTCGACATCAAGTTGCCAGAAGCGGATTCCGGCTTTAAGCTCGCCTGTCTCCTCGTCATACAGCGGCACAAATTCCTGCGCTCCGAAAACCTCGACCCGGTCGTTGTTCATAAATCCATACGAAACGCCGCCGTTCAGGGCGTCCGTGAGTGCCTCCTGAAGCGAATGGTCGAAGCTGTCGCCTCCGAGGAGCTTCTTTGTCCCTTCGTCCTCAAATCTGGCGCCGTATCCCAAGAGATACTGCACCGTCTGGGTGACGAACCGGAAATAGACGTTCGACGCAAGGCGGTAGTTCGCCGAGTAGTTGTCCGGCACGGCTCTTCCCGAAACGGTATAGAGTAGCTTCCGGTACTTCGTGATGGTCGGGTTTTCGTTCCGCCAATAGGCAAGAGCGTCGAGAGTGTCGCGGTAGGTTTTTGAAAGCTTATAGTCCGCAACCGCACCAAGCAAAAACTCCTTGAGCTCTTTTTCGCCCTTCTTTGCCTTCTCCAAGTCCTGATATGTATACACTTAAATAAATCTCCCTTTCTTTTCAGAGCAGTGCAAGCCGTGTCGGCTCCTGCTCGTTTCTTTTCTTCGCCATTATCGTCGACGAAAAGTATCTTATCTCGTCCATCGCGTGGTCGAATTCTTTCACTACCCTGTCGTTCCCTGCCTTGTCGTCCCAACGGTAGAGCGAAAACTCCCGGATGGCGTTCTTACAGCTTCTGTGGATTTTCAGCTTGCCGGATTTCAGGAACCCCGCAGTCAGGCGGATGCCGTTCATCACGTCGTTGTCCGCTTTCTTCACCCTGAACCGCCCACGCTTGCGAATCAGGGTTATAAAGCTCGACGCCGACGGGTCGACGATGACGTATCGGATTGGCAAATCCCCCGCCAGAGCCTCAAGTGCCAGATAGTAATCTTCATCCGTCAGTTGCTTCTTCTCGGCTCTGCCGTCGTAGTAATATTCCGAAATCCTCGTCGCAACGCCGTCCTTCAGGCACCACAGCCCCATCGAACAGGGATTCATCGTCCCATAGTCGCAGGAAATGTAATATTCTCCGCACATCGGGACCTCGTCTGTGAAGTATTCTTCACACATCTCGTAAACCAACCCCTCCGCCAGAACCCATCTGCCCTCGATGTATCTCTCATAGAAGGCTCCCGAGTAGTAGCTCTTGTAGCGCTCTATGATTCTTTTCGAGAGGGATGGGTTGTCCTCAAGCTTGAAGTGCAGATAGAGGACGTTGCGCTCGTCGGCTTTCAGAATCCACTCCCGATAGAACCAGTGCTCGGGCGACTCGGGGTTACAGCTGAACCACAGCTTCGAGCCTTCAACCGAGCATCTCGCTATCGCCTGCTGAACAAACGACTTCGGCATCAGCGCCACTTCGTCGATGAGTGCACCCGCAAAAGTTCTTCCCTGAATCAGCATAAAGCTCGACTCGTCCTTGCCGCCGAAGACTTCGAAAAGGTTTCTTGTGCTACCGTTTGAGACCTCCATGACCTTCGAAGACGGCTTCCACCTGATGCGGTACTTCTTTGCGGGATAGCTCATCGACATGAACGGCAGGATAATGTTCTTCACCGCACCGTCGGCTGTCTTTCCGCAGATTCCGAACCGCTGACCCGAAAAGTTCGCCATCGCCCAGTCGACGAACGCAACCGTCATCACCGAGGTTTTTCCGGAACGGATTGCGCCGTCGCAGATGAGTGCGTCATAGTCCGATTCGGCAAACGCAAAAATCTTTTTCTGCTTCTCACTGAGCATCCCCTCACCCCCCTTACTGCGGTTTGTCGCTCCTGAGGTCCTTCTCAAGTTCAAAAATGCTCTTGCTCAGAGGGTCGTCCGTCCAGGCGGCGCTTTCATTTTCTCCGAGAAAGTTATCCGAGAGGGACGATATCGCGCCGGTGAGCTGAGAGACACTTGCGCTCTGGAGCTTGTCCTCATCGTTCAGAATCTCGAGGCACTTTTCTATAATTTCGCTCGCCATGAGCCTGTTGGAATCGCTGATATCCCGCCTATCCAAATTCATCCCTCCGAATTTCATATTTTCCTGAAAAAAGTGCTTGACAAATCGGAGAAAGCTTGCTATAATACAGTTGTGTGTTTTTGATAACATTCATATTTTTATTTCTCCTTTTTTTCTTTTCCAATCTTTGAAACAAAGTCGTCCTCAGGGGCGGCTTTGTTCTTTACGGCGGTTTCCCATATATCGGGATCCCACCGTGGAAACTTTGTTCTGAACTTTTGTTCTGAATCTAATGATACCCCGGAAATCCGATTTGTCAAGCATAAATTTCAAAAAAATCCCCCTCAGTCCGCTTTTCGGGACTTCGGGAGCAAAACCGAATAAATTTGTGAAAAAGGGCTTGACAACACCCAAAAAATAGCGTATAATATCGTAGTTCGATTGAAGAGGTATCTCACGAACGTGTAAACCAGTAATGGAGAAGTCGCCTAGCCCGGTTTATGGCGCACGACTGGAACTCGTGTATGGGTTGATAGCTCATCGAGGGTTCGAATCCCTCCTTCTCCGCCAAAAATAACTACCCCCAAAACTGGGGGTAGTTATTTTTGATGGATGTTGCGAGGGTGAAAAGCGTCGAGAAAATTGCCACCCACAAAGAACAGCAACTTCGCGCTTGCAGAAAGCAAAACAGAATCCAACACCTATCCTCGCAAAGGCAATTTTCAAAGCAACGCCGAAGGCGTTGCGTGGGTTCAGAATCCCCGGTCTTCAGTGCTTTTTTATTTTGACATCACAGACTGTCAGTGCTATAATAGTCTAAAAAAGGAGGCTAAACATGAAATCACTAATAGTAATCGACATGCAAAATGACTTCATCGACGGGGCGCTCGGGACTGCCGAGGCGGTCGCTATCGTTCCGAACGTGAAGAAAAAAGTTTCGGAGTATCTCAGCTCCGGCGGGGCGGTCATCTACACCCGCGACACCCACACCGAAGATTATCTCTCCACTCAGGAGGGCAAAAACCTGCCCGTTGTCCACTGCGTCAGGGGCACCGAAGGCTGGGAAATCGCCAACGGAATTTATGCCGAGGGCTCAACGGTTGTCGACAAGCCGTCTTTCGGCTCGACCGAGCTTCCGAAGGTGCTCGCCGAAATCCCGAATCTTGAGTCAATCGAGCTCATCGGGCTCTGCACCGACATCTGCGTCATCTCGAACGCAATGATTTTAAAGGCGGCATTCCCCGAGGTACCGATAACGGTCGACAGCTCCTGCTGTGCCGGCGTCACTCCGGAAAGCCACGAAAACGCCCTCAAGGCAATGGCGGTCTGCCAGATAAAAATCGCATAAGAAAAACCCGTGTGGACTATCCCGCACGGGTTTTTGTCATAAGAAGTCTGATTGTAATCACGAGGACCAAGGCATACATCGCGCCGCTTGTGATTGCGGACAGCGTCAGCATGCTCTCGGCGCCGCCGTTCACCATGATGAGCGTGTTCTGAAGCGACATCACCGACACAATCGCATCAATAAGGTTTATCGCCCGAAGCTCCGAGATTAAGATATTTCCCGAGAGCTTTTTCTTTTTGCTTCCGAAATTCACCGACGCCATGATTATCTTGTAGGTCGTATATGCCGCCATCGCTATGGCAACGTAAAGAGGGTAGCCCACCGGCTTCTCGAACATCACCATCAGCGCAATCGGGCATATGAGGGCGATATTGAGAAGCATGAGAAACGCCGAGCTTATTCTAAAAGTCTTCATTCTCGCTTCATTCTTACCAGACTCCTGACGCCTGATTTTTCTGTCGGAGAGTAGAATTATCTCCCGGATAATTGCAAGGATTATGTAGTACCCTGCAATGCTCCCGTGCCAGAGCGAGCCCTGCGCTATCCCAAGATAGCCGTTATATGCGGCGAACAGCACGGTTATCCCGAGCGACAGCCATGCCGAGGAGAAAGTCCTGAACTCATAGTCGGTGCGGTATTTCTCGATGAAGCTATTTTTCATACTTTCCGCCCTCCGACAATACGCAATCTTCAATTATGGCAGCTATCTCTTCGACAGAATCGGTGCAGTCATTCAGCAACCAACGCTTTACTATCGCCATGATGCCTTCTATATAATAGTCGATATAGTATCGGTGACGTTCCTTTGGAATATCGAACCTCATAAGAATAGGCTCGATAACCCGATTTTTCAGGTACTCATATTTCTCGTCAGCCCGGACAGCATAAGGATTTCGGAAAGTCGCCCGATATACAGCCTTGTTTTCCTGTATGAACCGAAGATATGGCAGTAGTTGTCTCTCGTTAATCAGAACCAACTCGCTCAGCTCCACGCCGGAAATCTTCTCAGCAAAGTCTTCGTCGCTCTCATCAAAATACTGCGAAAACCGCTTGTCAATCGTCTCGACCGTCTCATCGACCAGATCCCCGATAGTCTCATAGTGGAGATAGAATGTCGACCGATTGACGCCTGCCCTCTCGCATATCTCTTTTACCGTAATAAATTCTAAATCTTTTCGCTCCAAGAGTTGAAGCAAAGCCTCGTCCATCAGAAGGGCGGTATTGAAATATTTGCTTTCGGATTTGTTCATACTCTCGCCGCCCTTTCTAAAAAGCTTTATTCCGCCTTGTCGCTTATCTCTTTTGCAAGCCTTAAGATGTCCGAAGCATACTGCTTCTTGCCGCTCTCTAAGAGTCTCTTGTAGATGGGATAGTTGACGCTCACGCCGATGATTCCGATAACGCCGATGACGATTCCCAAAGCCATCATAGCGACTGTTCCGCCGCCGATAACTCCCATAGCAAGGCACATGCCGACGCCCAAAACAAGGGTCATGATAACCCCAAAGGTGTACCCGAAAACGTTCGCCTTCGCCCGAGCCTTGTGGTCAAGCTTCTTGAGCGCGACGATTTTACTGGTGTCCTTCGGCGCATATTCCTTCGCAATCGCTTCCGCAACAATTTTGTCTGTGTTCATAATAAAGTCTCCTAAACATTAATTTCAGCTCCGCTGATGATTTTATTATAGGAGATTTTCGGGGATAACTGAACAACACAGATTTATTTTTGTGTTGAGTTGAGGATTTAATGCAACACTAATGTAAAAGGCACTCACACCAGAGTGCCTTTTGTAGATTCTCGTTATAATGAAAATTCAACGTTATTCCCAGATAGTTCCGTCATACATTCCGGTCGTCTTTGCGTTCTTTGTATTAAGCTTCGCAACGCCAATAGAAGTTAGCGCATAACAATCGCTAAACATGTGTCGCATATCCTCAACATTAGCGGTGTTAAAACTGCTTAAATCAAGTGTAACCAATGACTCACAATGTGCGAACATTTCGCACATGTCGGTAACATTGGTAGTATCAAAGTTGCTGACATCAAGAGAAGCAAGCGACTTGCAACCGAAGAACATATACGACATACCCGTAACACTCGAAGTATCAAAATTACTCAAATCAAGAGATGTTAAGTAACTACAATCATCAAACATAAAATCCATTGCCGTTACATTAGACGTATCAAAGCCACTGACATCAATCGACTCAAGTGATTCACAATTATGAAACATTCCAATCATAGTAGTAGCACTTGAAGTCTTAAATTTGCTCAAGTCAAGCGAGCGAAGAAACTCGCAATCCTCAAACATGCCATCCATATTCGTAACATTCGATACATCAAAGCTACTGACATCAAGTGAGGTAAGAGATTCACAATCCCTGAACATTTCACTCATATCAGTAACTGATGACGTGTCCAAGCCACTAAGGCCTAACGATGAAAGTGCTTGGCAATAACAAAACATCCTGCTCATATTAGTAACATTGGACGTGTTTAAATCACTCATATCCAGAGAAGTAAGCTCATCACAATTATAAAACATCCAAGACATATCAGTTACATAATTAGTATAGAAACAGTTATTAAAGTTTATTTCTGTTGCTGAAGATGCGCGCATAAACAACTGACTTGCATCTTCTCCGGCTATAACCCCACCATCACCTGCAACAAATAAATGACGATCTTCTTTCCAGTAGAGAACACTCCCATCTTCATTTAAAGATATATCTACAGCATCTTCTGGCGCATCTTCAAGCGAATCAAGAAAATCAATCTCCGTTGCCGATAAAAAGCTGTATTTAAGTTTCTCGTTATCAACATATCCACCTTTAGGCTCTCTTGTTGTTCCTCCGCAACCAACAAATAGCGTTGTCACAAGCCCTATAACCAATACCATTGCAAATAATCTTTTCGTCTTCATGTCTTACTCCCTCTTAATCTGTACTTTCTGAGTACTTTTGATATATTAAGTATATCACTGCTGACATCACATGTCAAGACAAATTGAAATTGAAACAAAGGCATAATATTCTGTCGCTGTTTGTCTCTGTTAAACTGAACAACACAGATTTATTTTTGTGTTGAGTTCAATATAATATTAGCACATTTCCAAGCTTTCGTAAAGTGGGTTTTGACTGTTGCTATTTCCTGCTGATTCGTGTTATAATAATCTCAACAATAAATAACACGGAGGTACACACATGAACGACTTTATTTTCCACAATCCCGACAAGGTTTATTTCGGCAAGAGCCATCTTAAGAATCTGCCGGCGGAGCTCAAGGCTTTCGGCAACAAGGTTCTCCTCGTCTACGGCGGGGGCTCTATCAAGCGCAACGGACTTTATGACGAAATAGTCACTCTCTGCAAAGATAACGGCATCGAGCTCTTCGAGCTTTCGGGTGTTGAGCCGAACCCGAGGCACTCGACTGCCAACAAGGGTGCAGAGATATGCAAGCGTGAAGGCATTAACGTTGTGCTTGCGGCAGGCGGCGGCTCGACCATCGACTGCGCCAAGGGCGTTGCGGCGGCGGCAAAGACCGAGGGCGGCGACGTCTGGAAGCTCGTTTCCGGCGGAGTCTGGGTCACGGACGCTCTCCCCGTCGTCGCGATTTTAACGAATGCCGCAACCGGCTCCGAAATGGACGCTTGGGCGGTCATCTCCAACATGGACACGAATGAGAAAATCGGTCTCGGTGGCTCGGCGCTCATCCCGAGGGTCGCCTTCGAGAACCCCGAGTACAGCTACACTCTGCCGTCCTACCAGACCGCATGCGGAGCCTTCGACATCTTCAACCACGTCTTGGACAACTACTATCTCGCGGGTGATGCCACTTTCGATTTGCTCCTCGAGATGCAGGAAGCGGTCATGCGCACGGTCGTCAAGTGGGCGCCGATTGCGATGAAGGAGCCCTCAAACTACGAGGCGAGAGCCAACCTGATGTGGGCGTCCTCGATGGCGCTCAATACCGTTCTCGACGGCGGAACCGTCCACGGCTGTGCCTGCCACATGATGGAGCACGAGCTCTCCGCCTACTACGACATCACCCACGGTCACGGCTTGGCAATCCTCACTCCACGCTGGCTCAGTTATATTCTTGATGAAGAAACCGCTCCCGCAATCCAGCGCTTCGGCGTAACCGTTTTCGGAACGGAGCCCTCCCTCGAGCCGATGGACGGCGCAAAGAAGGCAATCGAAGCCTGCTCGAAGTTCTGCTTCGAGACCTTGGGACTTAAGCCGAATCTCGGTGACCTCGGCATAGACACCACCCACTTCAAGGCAATGGCAGAGCACGCCTGCGCCGGCGGCGTCATCACAGGTCTCAAGAACCTCGCCCCCACCGACGTCGAAAAGATTTACGAAATGTGCCTGTAAGACAGTTTCTTCCACGAGCAATCCCACTCCGAGAATTTGCATAAAAGTGCATTTTCCCGGAGTGGGATTTATTTTTATGTTGACATTTTGCGTAAAATCGGGTATACTATTGTTACGGAAAAACGCATTTATATGCAGTTTTTCGGAACAGGAGGGTACCGTGGAACCAATTAAACGTGATTTGTATCTTAATAGGCTCATCGACCGCCGTGAGAACGGACTTATAAAAGTCATAACCGGCATTCGCAGATGCGGAAAGTCGTATCTTTTGTTCAATCTCTACTACAACTGGCTCGTAAGCTCAGGTGTTACTGCTGACAGAATTATCCGAATCCCTTTGGATGACGATGATTTTTCGGAGCTTAGAGAAAGTAAAAGCCTCAGCGCATATATAAAAGAAAAGCTGACCGACGATGGAATGTGGTATCTGTTTCTTGACGAGGTTCAGCTCTGTCAGGGCTTCGAGGGTGTTCTGAACGGGCTCAACCGACGGGATAACCTCGATATATACGTCACCGGCAGTAACTCGAAATTTCTCTCATCTGACATCCTGACCGAATTTCGCGGTCGTGGCGACGAAGTAAGGGTTTATCCTCTGTCTTTCTCCGAATACTTGTCCGCCTATCAGGGCGACAGATACGACGCCTGGCGGGATTACTCAGCCTACGGCGGTCTCCCGAGAACCCTGAGCATGCAAAAGCCGGAGCTTAAGTCCCAATACCTGACTAATCTTTGCCGTGAGCTCTATTTCAAAGATATCGAAGACAGAAACAATCTAAAGGGCGATCAGGTGATGGAGGCGCTCGTGAAGATTCTCGCTTCATCAGTCGGCTCGCTGACCAATCCTTCAAAGCTTGCCAACGCCTTCATGAGCAACGGAATCTCCACCACCGACAAAACCGTCTCAAGCTATATCGGTTATCTTATGGATGCGTTCTTCATAAATCGTGCCGAACGATATGATATCAAGGGTAAGAAATACATTGCCTCACCGTTCAAATACTACTTCACCGATATCGGGCTTCGGAATGCCCAGCTTAACTTTCGCCAACAGGAAGTGACTCACATAATGGAGAACATTATCTATAATGAGCTTTTGATTCGTGGCTTCAACGTCGATGTCGGAGTAGTTCCGATAAATGAAAATGGCACACGCAAGCAGCTTGAAGTGGACTTTGTCTGCAACTTGGCATCCAAACGTTACTATATCCAATCTGCCTATGCCATTCCCGACCAAGAAAAGCTCATGCAGGAACAACGTTCCCTCGAATATACCGGCGACTTCTTTAAGAAGGTAATCATCACCGGTGACAATACCTCCACTCACTACTCGGACGACGGAATTCTTATCATGAACATTTTTGATTTTCTCTTGAATCAGAACAGTCTGGAAATTTAACTCTGGAAAACTGCATTTCAAAGCAATTTCCCGTAATGAAAGACCGACCAAGGTCACCCTTGGTCGGTCTTTTTCTTTGTATCACTCAAATCCACCTCAAGCGGCTTATCAATCTCCTTCCCGACATAGCCGCCGGTTTTCCTTCTTTGCCGGACGCATTCCGTGAGGAGATATTCAATCTGCCCGTTGAGGGAGCGGAAATCGTCTTCAGCCCATGCGGCGAGGTCGCTGTAGAGCTTCTCCGAAATCCTTAAAGGTACTGCTTTTTTATCAGCCATCTATCCATCATCCTGATTCTAATACAAGCTGCCGGAGTTGACAACCGGCTGTGCATCATGATTGCCGCAGAGAACTACCAAGAGATTCGAAACCATTGCCGCCTTTCTCTCGTCGTCCAGGTTCACGAGCCCGCCTTCATTGATTCTCTCAAGAGCCATCTCGACCATGCCGACGGCGCCGTCAACAATCATCTTTCTTGCGTCGATTATAGCCGAAGCCTGCTGGCGCTGGAGCATGACAGCCGCAATCTCGGGAGCATAAGCAAGATAAGTGATTCTCGCCTCGACGATTTCGAGCCCGGCATCGTCGACCCTCTGCTGGATTCTGTCCTTGATTCTTGCGGCGACAATCTCGCTCGAGCCTCTGAGGCTTCCCTCGTCGGCGATTCCGTCGCCGGTTGTATCAACATTCGGAGCGACATCGTAGGGGTACATCTTGACGATTTCTCTTAGAGCCGAGTCGCACTGAAGCGACAGATACTCTTTATAGTTATCGACGTTGAAGACCGCCTTCGCTGTGTCGACGACCCTCCACATAACCGCAATTCCGATTTCAATCGGGTTGCCGAGGCAGTCGTTAATCTTCTGCCTTGAGTTGTTGAGGGTCATGATTTTGAGGGAGATTTTGGACTCTGCGGAGTTAACCTGAATCATGCCGGAAGTGGCGTTCATGAAGAGCTGTGAAACAGTTTGCGACTGCGACCCTGCTACATCACCTGACTGGCTAAGCTTCGTCTTAGACGCCGGATTAAAGGACACGCAGAACGGATTGACATAATAGAACCCGTCGCCCTTGAGGGTACCGACATACTTTCCGAAGAGTGTGAGAACTCTTGCCTCCTGAGGCTTAAGAACCTTCAATCCGAGAAACGGGAACCAACCGACACAGCACCAGATAATCCCGACAACCAGAAGCACAGCTCCGATAACGAATTCAGCAAAGCTTTCGCCATCCAGCATTATGCCTCCCGCAATAATGAGAAGCACTGCCAGAACCAGTCCGAAGATAGTCCCGAGCAATACCGGCATCCCCTTCTTCACTTTCTTAACCGGAAACTCCGTCATTCCAACATTGATATTAGCCATATATATTCCGCCTTTCTGCAACATCACTCACGAAGTGATATCATTTTGATATCACTATCATATCACAGAGTGTAGCGGTTGTCAAGTATTTTTTTGGGAAAATTTAAAGCCTCCCCTGAAAGGGGAGGGGGGGACCGGCGAAGCCGGTGGAGGGGTTTCCCATAAAACCCGAAGGCGCAAACGCTCTTGCGAACATCTGCGCCTTCGGTCAACAAAGGGGTCAAGAAAATGTCTTTATCATTCGGTTGCGATAACAACGCCTGAGCCTACGGTTCTGCCGCCTTCACGGATAGCGAAGCGGAGTCCGTTCTCGATAGCAATCGGGGTGATGAGCTCAACGCTGATCTCAACGTTGTCGCCGGGCATGCACATTTCCTTTCCTTCAGGAAGGGTGATGGTGCCGGTAACGTCAGTGGTTCTGAAATAGAACTGAGGTCTGTAGTTGGTGAAGAACGGAGTATGACGTCCGCCCTCTTCCTTCTTAAGAACGTAAACCTGTCCCTTGAACTTGGTCAAAGGATGGATGGATCCGGGCTTGCAGAGAACCTGTCCTCTTTCGATGTCCTTTCTCTGAACACCTCTGAGGAGTGCGCCGATGTTGTCGCCAGCCTCTGCATAGTCGAGGGTCTTTCTGAACATTTCAAGACCGGTAACAACGGTCTTAGCTCTCTCTTCGGTGAGACCGATAATCTCAACTTCGTCGCCGAGCTTAACCTGTCCACGCTCAACTCTACCGGTTGCAACGGTACCACGTCCGGTGATGGTCATGGTGTCCTCAACAGGCATAAGGAACGGCATATCAGCCTTACGGTCAGGAGTAGGAATATAGGAGTCTACAGCGTCCATGAGTTCCTTGATGCAAGCATACTCAGGAGCGTTAGGATCGGTGGAAGTGGACTCGAGAGCCTGGAGTGCAGAACCCTGGATGATCGGGATGTCGTCGCCGGGGAAGTCGTAGGACGAGAGAAGGTCACGGATGTCCATCTCAACGAGCTCAAGGAGCTCAGGGTCGTCAACCTGGTCAACCTTGTTCATGAAAACAACGATTGCAGGAACGCCAACCTGACGTGCGAGAAGGATGTGCTCTCTGGTCTGAGCCATAGGTCCATCAGAAGCAGCAACAACGAGGATTGCGCCGTCCATCTGAGCAGCACCGGTGATCATGTTCTTTACATAGTCAGCGTGACCGGGGCAGTCAACGTGAGCATAGTGACGGTTGTCAGTCTCATACTCAACGTGAGCGGTGTTGATGGTGATACCACGCTCTCTCTCCTCAGGAGCCTTATCGATCATATCGTAAGCCTCAAACTTTGCCTGACCCTTCATAGCCAGAACCTTGGTGATTGCAGCGGTGAGGGTGGTCTTGCCGTGGTCAACGTGTCCGATGGTACCGACGTTAACGTGGGGCTTGTTTCTTTCAAATTTTTGCTTTGCCATTGGAATTTCCTCCCTTGAAATTTGTTTGGTATTCTAATATTAACAGATTAGCGACCGAAATGCAAGAGAAATTTGCATTTACAGTGAAAAAGTTTTGTGAAAATTAAAATCAGTCGTTCGAATGCTTGCGGCTCGACATGATGCTCTCGGCAACAGACTTCGGAACATCGGTGTAGCTGTGCGGCTCCATCGTGTACTGTCCTCTGCCCTGAGTCTTGGATCTCAAGTCGTTCGAATAACCGAACATCTCGGAAAGCGGAACAAGTGCGTCTATCTGAGCGACGCCCGAGTTGATTTCCTGACCGAGAATCTGTCCACGGCGTGAGTTAAGGTCGCCGATAGCGGTTCCCATATACTCTTCCGGAACAATGCAGGCAACCTTCATGATAGGCTCGAGAATTACCGGATCTGCCTTCTTCATTGCATCCTTGAATGCCATAGAACCGGCAATCATGAATGCGGTTTCGGAGGAGTCAACCTCGTGGTAAGAACCGTCATAAAGCTCAACCTTGACGTCAACAACGGGATATCCCGCCAGAACGCCGGACTTCATGGCTCCCTGAATACCCTTGTCTACAGCCGGAATGAATTCCTTCGGAATAGCACCGCCGACGATAGAGTTGGTGAACTCGTAGCCCTTGCCCGATTCGTTCGGAGAAAGTCTGATCTTGACGTGACCATACTGTCCCTTACCACCGGACTGACGAGCGTATTTGCACTCGACATCCGAAAGCTTTCTGACAGTTTCCTTGTAGGCAACCTGAGGTGCACCTACGTTAGCCTCAACCTTGAATTCACGGAGCATTCTGTCAACGATGATTTCGAGGTGGAGCTCGCCCATTCCGGCGATGATGGTCTGACCGGTTTCTTCATCCGTCCAGGTCTTGAATGTCGGGTCTTCCTCGGCAAGCTTGTTAAGAGCGATTGCCATCTTTTCCTGACCTGCCTTGGTCTTCGGCTCGATAGCGAGCTGAATAACAGGATCGGGGAATTCCATTGATTCAAGAATGATCGGGTGCTTTGCATCGCAAAGTGTGTCACCTGTTGTGGTGTTCTTGACGCCGACTACCGCATAGATATCTCCCGCATAGCAAGTCTCGATATCCTTACGGTGATTCGAGTGCATCTGAAGGACACGTCCCATTCTTTCGTTGACGTCCTTGGTGCAGTTCAGAACGGTTTCGCCTGCGTTAAGTGTTCCCGAGTAAACTCTGAAGAAGCAGAGCTTTCCGACGAACGGGTCAGTGGCAATCTTGAATGCGAGTGCCGCAAACGGAGCGTTGTCGTCGGAGGGTCTTGTCTCCTCCTCGCCTGTCTCGGGGTTGACGCCCTTGATGTCTTCGATATCCGTAGGAGCGGGCATATAATCGACAATCGCGTCAAGGAGCTTCTGAACGCCCTTGTTCTTATAGGAGGTTCCGCAGACAACGGGAACCATCTTGTTTGCGATTGTTGCCGCTCTTATGCCGGCTTTGAGCTCTTCAATGGTGAGCTCCTCGCCGTCGAGATACTTCTCCATAAGGTCGTCGTTAAGCTCGGCTACCGATTCAACAAGCTGAGAGCGATACTTTTCAGCCTCTTCAACCATGTTCTCGGGGATTTCTTCAACCCTGATGTCGGTTCCGAGTTCGTTATAGTAAACATAAGCCTTCATCTCAAGGAGATCAATGATGCCCTTGAAGAAGGTTTCGCTTCCGATAGGAAGCTGAATGGGAACGGCGTTTGCCTTGAGACGCTGGTGAATCATGTCGAGGACGTGATAGAAGTTCGCACCCATGATGTCCATCTTGTTGACGTAAATCATACGGGGAACATTATACTTGTCCGCCTGTCTCCAAACAGTCTCGGTCTGCGGCTCAACGCCTCCCTTGGCACACAGAACTGTTACCGCACCGTCGAGAACTCTAAGCGATCTCTCAACCTCAACGGTAAAGTCAACGTGACCGGGGGTGTCGATGATATTGATTCTATGACCCTTCCAGTAAGTGGTGGTAGCGGCGGAGGTGATTGTGATACCTCTCTCCTGCTCCTGCTCCATCCAGTCCATCGTAGCCGCACCGTCGTGAACCTCACCGAGCTTGTGGTTGATTCCCGTGTAGTAGAGAATACGCTCGGTGGTGGTCGTCTTGCCGGCGTCGATGTGAGCCATAATTCCGATGTTTCGGGTCATCGACAAAGATACATCTCTTGCCATACAAATCCTCCATGCCCCTTTGTGAGGGCTTTTTTACCTGCACTTTAGTGCTGTCTGCCCAACCCAAAAGCAGACTGCCGAAAGAAAATACTTTTCTTAATGGCTTCACGCCGGAAATTACCAACGTAAATGAGCAAACGCCTTGTTTGCCTCTGCCATCTTGTGAGTGTCCTCACGCTTCTTGACAGCCGCACCGGTTCCGTTCATGGCGTCCATGATTTCGCCAGCGAGCTTCTCCTTCATGGTCTTTTCATGTCTGTCGCGTGCATACTTGACGAGCCATCTCAAGCCCAAGGTCTGTCTTCTTGCCGGACGTACTTCCATAGGAACCTGATAGGTAGCACCGCCTACACGGCGAGCCTTAACCTCAAGGTTCGGCATTATGTTTTCCATAGCCTGCTCGAAAGCTTCGAGTGCGGGCTTGCCGGACTTTGTTTCTACAATTTCGAATGCGTCGTACACAATCTTCTGAGCTACGCCCTTCTTACCGTCAACCATAACGTTGTTTATAAGACGAGTGACGAGCTTAGAATTATACACCGGATCTTCCAAAACATCACGTTTTGCAATATTACCTCTTCTTGGCACTTCGCTTCCCTCCTTCATTAATAAAATGCTATCATGGGTACTCGTTTTCACCCGAGAAAGCCGTCGGATAAGGTCTTCAAAGCCTTCCCGCAGTGACCCCGTCAGTCCGTTATGAGGCTACGCGCAACAAGTTGCGCAACAAGAACTTCGTTCTTGCATATTTCTATGTCAACCCCACATGACTGTGGTGGATTTTACTTTGTTTGTTTGCTTTTCAGCGTTCTGTGGCTTACTTCTTGGTAGCCTTCGGTCTCTTTGCACCGTACTTGGAACGAGCCTGCATTCTCTTGGCAACGCCCTGAGTATCGAGTGTTCCTCTGATGATGTGGTAACGAACACCAGGGAGGTCCTTGACTCTTCCGCCTCTGATGAGAACAACGCTGTGCTCCTGAAGGTTGTGTCCGATTCCGGGGATGTAAGCAGTGACTTCAGTGCCGTTAGTAAGACGAACTCTTGCGATCTTTCTCATAGCTGAGTTAGGCTTCTTAGGAGTCTGGGTCTTAACAGCGGTGCAGACGCCTCTCTTCTGAGGGCAGGACAAATCAACGCTGACTTTCTTCTTGGAGTTGTAAATCTTCTGAAGAGCCGGAGCAGTGGACTTGTAAACAGAAACTTCTCTTCCCTTGCGAACCAACTGGTTAAAGGTAGGCATGTTTTCTCTCCTTTCGTAAGAATTTAGTTGTGTGAGCGCACATGTGTGCATACGCTCACAGACTATTTAATTATACTTGTTGCTTAAGAATTTGTCAAGAAAAATTTTTCGGGGAAATATGACGAATTTGCAGGATGCAAATCCATCAAAACTGTTATTTTCGTGCAAATGGCTTCGGAATGAGGGGCAAAATGAAGAAGCCCAGAACAAAGTTCTGGGCTTCTTTGGTAGCTCGCTTTGCGAGCTACTGGTGCCGGTGACCGGGGTCGAACCGGTACGGTATCTCTACCACTGGATTTTGAGTCCAGCACGTCTGCCAATTCCATCACACCGGCAGGCACGAATTAAAGTATATCACAAGAAAATACGGTTGTCAAGCGTTTTTTAAGACAAAATAGCACTCCCGCTATCTCCTCCCGAACCTATCCCCAAACACTTTCCCGAGAACAATCCCGAGCATGGTCGCAAGGATAATCAGGACAACATAAATCCACGCCGTCGAGTTGAAGAACAAGTAAACGCAGGGGATGAACGCAACGCCCGCCTCGAGCGCCACGAGCCAGTCGTTGCCCTTGCTTCTCCCGAAGAAGAAGCCGACGACCAAGCCACAGCAGAGGTCGAACATCGGGAGCATGTTATAGATTGAGCCTATCGCCGCGGTGTATTCCTCGCCGACATTGCCCACAACCGTTACCAGTATCATCGGCAGGGCAAAGAAAAATACTATCATCGTGATAAAATACGGCAGTGTTCTTTCAAATCTTTCCATCAGGTGCGCCTACTTTCTGTCGGTTTTGAGAGCCTCGACCGTCTCCTCGTCGGGGGTGACGTAGAGGGTTTTCTGGTTGGTGAAGATGACCATGCCGGGCTTTCCGCCGGACGGCTTTTTGACGTAGCGGACGAGCGTATAGTCAACCGGGACGAGCGACGAATTCCTCGCCGAGGAGTTGTAAGCCGCAATCAGCGCCGCCTCCTCGATGGTCTTCTCGGGGACGTCCCCGCCGTGCGTCGAGATTATGACGTGCGAGCCTGTGAAGTCCTTCGTGTGGAGCCAGATGTCCGTCTTCTCGGCGGTCTTGAGCGTCAGTTGGTCGTTCTGGCGGTTGTTCCTGCCGACCTGAATCCTGAATCCGTCCGACGAGCGGTACTCAATCGGCGGGAGAGCCTTCGCCTCTTTCCCCTTCGAGCGTGAAAGTCGGGCATATCCCTCCTGCGCAAGCTCCGCCTTTATCTCGGCAAGCTCGCCTTCGGAGGAGGCACGGCTGAGCGAATCGAAAACAGACTCCAAGTACTTTATCTCGTCCTCGCCGCTCGCAATCAGCTCCCGGAGCTTTTTGTCGGCGGTGTCGGCTTTGCGGTATTCTTTATAGTACTGCTGTGCGTTCTGCGCAGGGGTGAGCCGCCTGTCGAGCGAAATCGTCACCTTGGGGCAGGTCTCGTCGTAGAAGTTCTCAAGCGTCGCGCTCCCGTCGCCCTTCTCGATTCTATAGAGGTTCGCCATGATGAGGTCGCCCTTGATTCTGAGCTCGTCGCGGTTTTCGCACTCCTTGAGCTCGAGCTTCTGCGCCGCAACTCGCCGCTCGGTCCTCTCGCTCAAGCTCATAACGAGCTTGAAGAGGTCCTGTGCACGCTGTCGGGTCTGCAAAGCCGTGTCCCTCTCGCGATAGAAGCTGTCAAGGAGCTCCGACGGGCTGTTAAATTCTTTTGAAATCATCAGATTACCGTACTGGTGGATGTCCACGAAGCAGAAATCCTTCATCAAGCCGCTTCTGTCCTTGAGAATCACATATTTATTCCTGCCGGACTTGATGTCTTCGGCGGTGTTATTTAAATAGAAGAGCAGTCTCGACATTTCGTCGTCCGAGAACTCGCTTGCCGGCTTCTCGTCACCCCGAAGGGCATAGAAAACCGCCTCCCGTGCGAAAACGGGCGAGATTCCCTCGATGAGCTTCACGAGTGTTTTCGACGGGTCCTTCTGCGAGCTTCCCCGCATGCCGTTCTCCAAAGCCTCTTTGTCGATGTCGAAAAGGCTGATTCTCTCATCCCTTGGCGGCAAAGAATAGGTAATCCCCGGGAGCACAAGCCGCACGCTCGACATGTCTTCACTGACACGCTTGATAGAGTCGATGACGCGCCCGTCCTGATTTATAAGCACGACGTTCGAGCATCTGCCCATGATTTCAGCCGCAAGAGTCAGCACGACCCTGTCGCCGAATTCGTCGATCGCCTCGAAGTCGAAATTGAGGATTCTCTCGAACCCGTCCTGCCTGATATCTATCAGCTTCGCAGAGCCCAGGTGCTTCCGAAGGAGCATACAGAACATCGGCGGCGTTTTCGGGTTTTCGAGCTCGCTACGGCTTAAGTGCACCCTCGCCGTTCCGGCATTCGCCGAAAACAGAACCTTCTTCGTGCCCTCCGACAGCGTCCGGAAACTTATTATTAAATTGTCGCGGGACGGCTGATGAATCTTGTCCACCCGAGCCCCAACGAGCCCCGCCATCTCCTGCCGAAGTAAGCTTAAATAAACTCCGTCTAATGCCATTCTTTCTCCTACTTACTTGCTTTTTTGATTGCTTTTATCATGCTTTCATTCTGCCACTCAAGATTTTCTCTGTCAAGTAGCGTCCCGTCGTCCCAGATATATGTGGGAATCCCCGCATCGGAGCAAAGGCTTACGAGCGTCTTGCAGAAGAGCACCCTCGAGTCCTCGTCGTTTCCGAGGCAGGTCCCGTATTCGCCGATGATGACCGGCACGCCTTTGTCCACATAATAGCCCTTCAGGAGCTCGATTTTCGACTCCATAAGGGCGATTTCTTCGTCTGTTCCCCATTCATACTGCTGATTTGTCGTGCAGAACTGCCACGGGGTGTAATAGTGCACCGAGAGTATGCACCTGTCCATCGGGTCGTCGGGCATTTCGAATTGACTGTCACAGGTCTCGGCGATGTCCGTCCAGTACCCCGCAATCAGAAGGTGTCTTTCGGGGTTGTTCCCGCCGCTCGAGCGAACCAAGTCGACAAACGCCTGATTGAGACTATTAAGCGTCTCATAAGCCTTCCACTCGTCGAGGTCATCAAAGCCGACCTCGTTCATGGATTCGAAAATCAATCTGTCGCCGTAGTCCTCAAACCTGTCGCAAATCTGTTGCCAGATGGCGAGGTACTTTTCGAGCACTCCGTCATAGTCGGTCGAGGCGTTTCTAATCCAAGCCCCGAACTCCGGGTCTCCGCCGCCGTCATGGTGGACGTTTATGATGACGTAAAGCCCGAGGTCATAGGCATAGTCGACGACCTCCTGTACCCTGTCCATCCACTCTTCGTCAATATTATAGTCCTCGTCGATGTGATCGCGCCAGGTGATGGGAATTCTGATAGAATTGAATCCCGACTCTTTGACGAACTCGATAAGCTCTTTCGTGACGACGGGATTGCCCCAGAGCGTTTCGTCGACGTCGGATGAGTTTTCGTCAATCACCCCGTCGCCGTCCCTGTCCGCATTGCAGACATCAAGCGAGTTCCCGAGATTATACCCAATCCCCATCTCCGAGACAAGCTCCATGGAAGTAATGTCTCTCATCTCGTCGGTATAATTGATGGCAATATCCCCGTCTCCACAAGCGGTGAGCAGACTGAGAACAAGAACTATGCAGATTGTAACAGGCAGAAATCTCTTCATATTAGCCTCCGATTACACCGTCTTCGCCAAAAAGCTCTCTTCCGATACCACAAATTCTACTTCCGGGAATTTCTCCCCGAGCTTCTCTTTGAAATACTCCATCGCAATCGTTTCCGTCTCGAAGTGCCCCGCATCTATGAGGGTTATGCCGAGGCGTTCGGCTTCGATGAAGTCCTGTTGCTTCACGTCGCCCGAAATATAGGCATCACAGCCGAGTTCATAGGCGTTCGTGACATATGAGCCTCCCGCTCCCGAAATCATGCCGACGGTTTTGATATTCCTGTTGCCCGCCACATATTTCAGGGCGATACAGTTGAATCTCTCTTTGCAGAGCTTCGCAAGCTCTTCGGGAGTTAATTCAGTTTCGCACTCCCCGACCGCTCCGTAGCCGACAACTCTGCCGGTGACGGGGTCGCTCCTGTTTATATCGACTATTTTATGCAAGTTCTTGAGTCCAAGCTTATCCACCATCATGTCGCTGATGCCATACTCGGCGCTGTCAAGGTTCGTGTGCGACGAAATGCAGGCAATGCCCTTTTTGAACAGTAACGCCGCAGGAACCGTACTGTCGAGGCTCCTCAAAGGGTCGAAAATGACGGGGTGATGCGTTAAAATCAACTGGCACCCGAGTCTTTCGGCTTCAAGTATCGCCGGAATCGAGGCATCGAGGGCGCAAAGAGCCTTCGTGACGGGCTCATCCCCGTCCCCGACCAGTAGTCCCGAGTTGTCCCAGCTGTCCTGCGTGCGGTACGGCGCAAAGCTGTCGATGTAATTATAAATATCTCTGACTGTTGTCATTTCGCTTCATCTCCCAAGAGCTTTTCTATTTCGTCGGCTGTCCGTTCGAGCTCTGCCATCTCGTCGTTATTCGGATTCGACGCCTTCTTCATTCCGTTTGCGGCGCCTCTCAAGCGCTTCACCTGTGCCGTGAGATACTCTCTCGAAATTTCTTCGCCGAGGTCGAGCCCCACCGCCAGACATTCCGCCTGAGTGAGAATTTTCTCAGTGCCCATGTAGTTTGCATTTATCACGGGATAAACAAACTTCCCGTCGGCGACGACCTTCTGCCGGATTACTTCAAAACCATTCCGGCATAACCAGTCCACGAGCTCCCACGCCCGGGTGTTCGGTTGGAGGATAAGGTTCGCCGTTTTCGCCTTTTCAAGCCCGTTCGCAAGTATGTCCCGGATCATCTCCCCGCCCATTCCGGCGATGACGATGTCGGAAATGCTCTCATCCGAGAGCATAGTGAGCCCGTCCGAGAGGACAGTCGCAATCTTATCCTCAAGTCCGGCGCTCGCAATGTTCTTCTTCGCGAAAGAGAGCGGACCCTCAGCGATGTCGCAGGCATAAGCACGCTCGCACTTCCCATTCTCTACAAGATAAATCGGCAGCCAAGCGTGGTCGGTTCCGATATCGGCGAGGACTTCGCCCCGAACCATTTCGGAACAGCAAAGAAGCCGTTTACTCAGCATTGTTCTCTTCCGCTTCCGGGGAATGCTCCGCAAAATAAGCGTTCAGTCCCTCGAGGAAGTCGTCGACGTCGACGCCATGCACCGAGCAAGCCTCCTCGACCGTCTCGAAAAGAGCCGCCGGACAACTGAAGCAGTGCATGCCAATCTCCATAAACAAATCGACACACCCGCTGTCATAGGCGACGATGTCATATATCATTGTATCTTTTGTGATTTCCATTTTGAATCCTCCTTCGGAAACCCCTCAGTCACGCTTCGCGTGCCAGCTCCCCTTTCAGGGGAGCCTGTTTGTGCTCCATTAAAATGTCTGATAGAACTTGGTTAAGCCTCCCCTGAAAGGGGAGGGGGACCGCCGGCATCAGCCGGTGGTGGAGGGGTTTACATTATTATACGCCATTCTATCGAACATTTCAACCCCAAAAGAAAAATCGGCGGAATATATCCGCCGATGAAAGTCTCAGGTTAAAGCCACGGTCTTTTTAGTTCTTTCTTTGTTTTGCAAAGCAATCGCTGCAATATACAGGGCGGTCATCATGGGGCTTGAAGGGGACTCTTGCTTCCTTGCCGCAAGATGCGCAAACAGCGGTGTAATACTGCTTGCCCTCTTCCTTCTTGGCTCTTCTGCAATCCTTGCACATTTTGGGCTCGTTCTCAAAGCCTTTTTCTGCATAGAATTCCTGCTCGCCGGCTGTAAAAACGAATTCTTTTCCGCAATTACGGCATACCAACGTTTTGTCTTCGTACATATAATTTCCCTCACTTTTTAGTATTTGCCGTGCGGACTAAACCTGCAATCAGTGCGCTTTGAACGATATTTGCGAATTAGCTACATGGCTTGTGTATTATAGAACCCGGGAAAGGGTTTCTACCAAAATTATTTGCGGAACTTCCGCCTGACTCTCTGAAGAGCGTTGTCGACCGCCTTTGGATTTACTCCAAGCTCCTCTGCCGTCTCGACGTGCGATTTCCCCTCGAGATAGCACCGAAGGACATCCCGCTCAAGCGGGCTAAGCCTGCTCTCGGCGAGCTTCATGACCTCCGAAATTCCCTCGTTCGAAAGAAGGATGCTCTCGGGAGAGCTGAGCTCGGCAACCTCCAGATCCTCAATCGGCTCTTCACTGCCCCGAATCCTGTTGGAGCGGCGCAGAGAATTGATCATGCGGTTGTTGATGCAGGTGTGGGCATAGGTCCCAAAGCTCGCACCCTTCGACTCGTCATAGGTCCTGACGGCGTTCATGAGCCCCATCAGCCCCTCGGAATAGAGGTCGTCGAAATCGGCGCCGTTTGTCGCACTGCCGGCATAGATTCCCGCAAGCTGTCCGACCGTTTCAAGGTGCCTCGAAACGAGCTCGGAATAAGCGTGCTTGTCCGTCTTCAGGGCTTCAAACAGCTCACGTTCGGTCATAGCCTGATATTCGTTCTGCTTCAACCGAACCACCCCGCACTTAATTTCACTCAATATAATAACATTTAAAATTGCAAAAGTCAAGTAGTAATCGCAATATTTGAGAGGTTTTTTCGGGAAACCCCTCAGTCTGCACCTTCGGCGCATCCAGCTCCCCTTTCAGGGGAGCCTTATTGTGCTTTATCAAAGTTTTGTAAGGATACAAAAAGCCTCCCCTGAAAGGGG
>JAJQGT010000031.1:17176-32749 GCA_021201135.1 Oscillospiraceae bacterium | reverse complement strand
CAGTTTGCAGTATATCAGAAATTTTAGAAATTGTCAAGGAGGTGCGCGAAGCATGAGCAAGCAAAGAGGCGTTGAAGCGAGAATAATCAAAGCGAGCGCGCCGGTAGAAAAAGCGGAAACAAGTACAGAGATTTATGCCTACTCGGAGTCTGACGCTGGCGGTTTTATGTCGCCCCCTACAGACCTGAGAGGCTATAAGCGGCTTGTCAATCACTCTTCTATCTTGCCGCAGTGTATCAAGGCGTATAAGAGCAATATAGCGGGGTTCGGTATCGGTGTAAGATACAAAGACGATTTACCGGAAACGCCGGAAAGACGTGCCGAATGGGATAAGATGTCAGAGGTGCTGCAGTTCCTCAGCATAGACCAAGCCACCAAAGAGGTGTTTGAGGACGTAATTGAGGCACGTGAGACCTACGGTATTGCTTATCTTGAGGTGATTAGAAATCTCGCCGGCGAGGTTATCGGCGTTGAGTTTATCGACAATATTCCGTCCGTCCAGAAAACCGCTCCCCTCTCCCCTTATGTCGAGGTTGAGTATGAAATGAGCGGCAAGACGGCTAAGCGGCAAAAGAAGTTTTGCAAATACCGGCAGCAGCTTAACGGCAAGACCGTTTATTTTAAGGAAATCGGTGACCCCCGTATCATGGATAATCGTACCGGCGATTACGGGGAAAGCGTTCCTATTGAGTATCAGGCGAACGAGCTGCTTGAATTCGCAATCGGTACCGAGCCATACGGCGAGGTACGCTGGATAGGTACGGTTCTGAATGTCGACGGCAGCAGGAAAGCCGAAAGTCTGAATAATCGTTACTTCTCAGAAGGCAGGCACACGCCTTTGATGATTTTGATTAACGGCGGCACGCTGACAGATGACAGCTTTGCTAAGCTTCAAGGCTATATGAACGATATTAAGGGCGAAAACGGGCAGCACGCTTTTATCGTCCTTGAGGCAGAAAACCTTGACAGCCGTACCGATATGGACGTTGACGCCAAGCCGAATCTGGAAGTCGTAAAAATGGCTGATGTTCTCCAGAAAGACGAGCTCTTTCAGGATTACCTCGACAACAACCGCCGCAAGGTGCAGAGTGCTTTTCAGCTTCCGGACCTTTATGTCGGCTATACGACCGACTTCAATCGCGCGACAGCCCAGTCTGCGCAGGAGGTTACAGAGGAACAGGTATTTCAGCCGGAGCGTGAAAGTCTGGCGTGGGTAATTAACCATAAGCTTCTCGCCGATTATCACTTTAAGTATGTTGAGGCCTACTTTCTTGACCCTGATATTTCTAACCCCGACGACCTTTATAAGATTCTCACCGTTTGCAACAACGCAGGCGGCTTAACGCCGAATAAGGCTAAGAGCATTCTGTATGAGGCCATGGGTGAAACCGCTGAGAACTATGAAGGCGACTGGGGCGACGTCCCTCTTGCCTATGCCTCAAAAGTCCAGTCGGCGCCGGCGAGTACGGGGTTCGACCAGCAGATTAGCCAGCAGATACAGAAATCGGTCGAGAATAACGACGTGGAAATAACTGCTGTCCTAAAGGAAATCAGGACCCTTTTGAGAAAAAATTATCAAAAAGGTGCGTCAAAGAGCGGAAATCGTGCTATAATAAAAGATTGGGATGAGTCTCTTCACCCCAGAGACGAAAACGGGCGCTTTGCCGGCGGCTTTGGCGGAGCTTCGAGCAGTGATTTTGCAAATGCCGTAGCAGACGCAAAAGCTACGGTTGACGCTAAAAATGCTTGGCGCGTTACAGCTCATACTGAGGAAGAGCTTAACGAGGATTATCCCGGCGCCGCTTTACATATCACTTCTGGAGGAAGTACCGTTGCGGTAACTTCTGACGGCGATATTATAAGCGTCTGCGGAAATAGCAGCGACACAATAAGAGGTCGCGAGCTGATGAAGCTTGCAACTGAAAACGGCGGAACTAAGCTGGACAGCTACAGCGGCAACCATGGTTTTTATGTAAAATGCGGTTTTGAGCCTGTTAGCTGGTGTAAATGGGACGACCAGTATGCACCCGACGGCTGGGACGCAAGCCGAGACAATAGAGAGCCTATTGTGTTCTATAAGTATACGGGAAATACTGGACCGCACTCAGCAGAGTCTCTGAATGTAAATAATTTTCTTGCTTCTACTCCTGCAAGCGCTGATTACGACGCCGCGCAGGCAGCACGAGACAGCAAGATGTAAGGAGTAAGGAGGTTTTACAGTATGACACAAGCGCAGATTGATAAGTTTTTATACGAGGACTGCGAAACGTTTGACGACGCCATGACTCTGGAAACTTATACAAAAACGATTTGTAAGTATTTGACTCTTTGCAGTTGGCAATATACTATGGAGCAGGCCAAAGCAAAGGTTAAGCAATACGCTGATATTATCAAAGAGGCTTATAGCAATAAAGAAACTGTCGGCGATATTGCTATGGATATTGGCTATAGCTGTGGTTAGGAGGTACGGGCATGGCAAAGAATGACTACTTCGTTATCGCCTACCGAATATTGATTTACTTATATGCCTGCTTGAAATCCGACGCGGCTGTTGATACCGAGGAAATATCGTCAGCTAAACTGGATATTGCTCCAAAATACTGGCTCTATGTTCTTGAGCATTTACAGGCTGAAGGGTATATTGAGGGCGCGTATATAGGAAAGCTGCTCGGCGGTATGCCGTCCGTTACGCTGGAGAATATTGCAATCACGCCGAAAGGCATTGAGTATTTACAGAGTAATTCAACAATGGAAAAGGCGAAAGAATTTCTTAAGACCCTAAAAGAAATAGTCCCGGGGCTGTAAAGCCCGTAACAATGGAAAGGCCTTGCCGTTAAGTAGGTCCTTAAACAAGATACTGAGGAGCGTCTCGCATGATTACTGCGAGGCGTTTTCTTTTGCGTAAAGGAGGTAAGCATATATGGTTTTAGCATATATAATCAGTTTTATAGTAGGCGCCGCGTTCGGCATGATGATTATGGCTTTATGCAATATCTCCGGCAGAGACAGGAGGGATTAGCATGTGCCAGTATTGCGGCCCTCTCCTAAAGGCCATTGACGCCTATCTCGCTAAAGCAAACAACGACTTGACTGACTCGCTGAAAACCGCAGGGTTTGTAAAGCCGAAGGACACGGTAAAAGAGGTTGAGTCCCTCGAAGACGAAATCACTGAGGCTCTTGAGGACGAGGTCACCTATTACAGGAAAAAGGCGAGCAGGGCGGTTGACCTGAAGGCCCTGAAGAAAATATGGCCCGAAATCGTTGAGGGAGATACCGCAGATAAAACCCTCGCGAAGCTGTTCGCCGAGGATTTTGAAAAGAATATCCCGAAACTTGCGACCGCGTATATAAAGCAAGTTGACCCTCAGCTCACTGTCTCAACTATTACAGCGAGGACGACGGCTTGGGCGTCTGATTGGAGCGGAAAGCTCGCTGAGCTGATGAAGCTCGACACGCAGACAGAAATTGAGAAGCTTTTGACCGATACCCTGAAAGAAGGAAAAAGCGTTGCCGATTTTACGCAAGCCCTGATTGACGGAGAAATCCGCTCGGAGCGATACAGGGCCCGCTCCGCAGCGCTTACCGAAACCCTGCGGGCTCATTCGGTCGCCCAGCAGGAAGCAATTACGCAAAACCCGGCAGTTGAAAGCAAAGAATGGGTACACACAGGCGAGTACAGAAACTCGCCACGTGAGAATCACGTCGCAATGAATGGCGTAATCGTGCCGAAAGACGAGCCCTTTACCTTAGAGGGCGCAGACGGCGAGACCTACTACCCTATGTACCCCAGAGACCCGTCGCTTCCCCCGGGTGAAAGCGTCAACTGCCATTGCATACACCGAGGAATCGTCAACGAGGATATTCTCGGATTATCGCTTGAAGAGCGGAAACGCTTGCAGCAGGAAGCAATCGACGCCGACGACGGCGCATGGGAAAAAGAGCTTGACGCGCAGAATAAGGCGCGGGCGGGTATCGAGGAAGAGCCCTGATTTAATTTTGGCCGTAAGGCAACTCCTTATTCAGCTCCCATTCGTCCCATATCGCATTTTAAGGGCTCAGAGTATAAATCTAAGGCCTGAGCTCTTAAAACGCGGTATGGGGCGTTCTGGGTGCGTTCTGGAGAGCCGTGGTAATATATAAGCATAACGCAAAGCGCTTCGGCAATAGCTGAGGCGTTTTTTAATGCCTTGAAAGGAGGGGTGTTCAATGTGACCTCATATAAAAATAGTGAAGGCTATTCCGACCCTACGGCCGGTGAAGCCCTCGGACGCATTGCGCGAGATAACCGGCGCGCGGCGAAAGAGAAAGAACGGCTTGAAGCCCGGAAACGCTTTGAATGCCTCTGCTCTTTGATGAAGCAGCTGGCCGACGAAAGCGGCTTTGACTTTTCCGGCGAAATATGGCTGAAGGATAGGAAAACCGGTTGGATATATAAAAATAAAAAGTAAAGGAGGTAAACGCATGAAGGTTGAAAAGGCAATCGAAATCAGCGACGCAAAAATTCAGTTTGTGAGCCTTGTGGATAAAGCGGCGAACAAGCGCCAGTTCTTAATCACGAAGGCGGACGACGGTCAAGCCCAGTTTTCGACGGTCGGCAAAATTCTGAAAACCGATACCGATACGCATTACGTCACGGGAATTGTCTACGAGCCTTTGACCGAGGACGCGCACGGCAATTATATGACTGAGGCTGAAATCCGTAAGGCCGCTTACTGGTTTGCTAAAAACGGCGATAAGGTTGACTTGCAGCACAGCTTTGAGCAGGCAGACGGTTTGTCAGTTGTTGAGACCTATGTCGCGCCCAGTGATATGGAAATCGAAGGTACCCCGGTCGTTAAAGGCACATGGCTTATGACCGTTGAGGTCCAGAACGATGAAGTCTGGGATAAAGTTCAGAAGGGCGAAGTCACAGGTTTTTCAATGGGCGGCATGGGTAAGTACAGTGAAACTGAGACCGACCTTAGCGAGACTGTTGAGAAGCGAGGAATTTTGAAGCGTTTTGCCGGACTCCTCGGCGTCGATACCGTGGAAAAAGGCGAGGTCAAGGACCGCTACAACAGAAACCATAAGAGCCGTAATTTCTGGGCAGCGCTTAACGCCCTTGAGGACACTCTTCTCAAGTACGATTACAATGGCGAAAACTTTGAGACGGACGACAACGTAATCCGCGAAGCCCTGACGGACTTCTCTCAGATTATTACTGCCGTACTCTCTGAGCCTAACGTGATGATGGCCCTCACTGAGAATGCCCCGGTTAAAAAGGCCGGAAGAAAAATCAGCGGTAAAAACCGTGACACCCTACAGGCGATTTACGACAACCTCGGAAGCTTGCTTGATGAGTTTTCCGACAACGACGAAAAGGAGGAACAAGAAGTGACTAAGACTGAAATTCAGGCGCTTGTCGATGAATCTGTTAGGAAAGCCCTTGACGCAGCGCAGGGCGAGCAGACTCCGGCAGAGAACGCGCCGACAGCCGAGACCCCCGTTACCGCAGAGGCGGTACAGAAAATGGTGGACAGCGCCGTTCAGAAAGCGCTCACACCCGCAGAGGAGCCTATGACCGCCGAGGCCGTACAGGAAATGGTGGAAAAGGCAGTAGCTAAGGCCGTCGAGCCTGTTTTGAAGGCGCGCGGCTTGTCCAGCAATCTCAATGACGAGCAGCCTATTGAGAAGAAAAATGAAACCCGGCACTATCTCGCCGGCATTCTGTAAAAATTAAAGGAGGATAAAAACTATGCCTACTAACGAACAGATTTTGAAGGCCGCCGGCATTACGACCGACGACATTACCTATGGCCTGCTTAACCCTGAACAGGCCCGTACTTTTATCAAACAGACTTTTGAGGCGACCCCTCTGAGCCCTTTGGTAAGACACGAAATGCGCCGCGCAAAGACCGGCGAAATCGATAAAATCGGTATTGCGAGCCGTATCTTGAGGAAGAAAACCGAGAACATTGATGCACAGGCCGACGGCAGCGCTCCCGTTCTCGATGAGTCTACCGGCCAGATTACCGGTTACCGCGCAAAACCGAATTATTCTCAGGTTACCTATGCGACCACTGCGGTGCGTCTGCCTTGGGAAATCACTGAGGAGACTCTCCGCGAGAATATCGAGGGCGAAGGTCTTGAGGCGACCATTACCAACCTCATGACAACCCAGCTCGGTATTGACCTCGAGGATATTTACCTCAACGGCGACACCGAAACCGAAGCTACCGACGATGATTACTACTTCCTGTATATCAACGACGGCTGGATTAAGCAGATTACCAATGAGGGCCACGTTTACGACGCTTCTGCACTGACCGGCATGAATCTCGATATGTTCTACGGAGCATTGCAGGCTATGCCGAACAAGTACAACAACGGTAAGTTGCGTTGGCTGATGAGCCCGCACCGCGCTCAGCAGTGGGAGCTCTTCCTGCTCAATCAGGGCTTGAATTCCGGCGCGCACTTCCCGGACAGTCTCTATAAGAGCCCCGCTTCTATCCCGACTGTTCAGGTGCCGAGAATGCCTGACGATAAGATTATTCTTACCGACCCGCAGAACCTCATCGTCGTAAATACCTACGACATGAAAATCCGTAAGACCACTGAGGGCAAGGAAGCTATCATGGCTGACAAGCGCTTCTATGTGGTGCACCTTGACTTTGACGCAATCATTGAGGAGACTGACGCGACTGCTATCATTACCGGTATTGCGTAAGAAGGGAGGGCTGGCTTATGTATAAGCTGAAACTTGTTAAAGGCCGTTCCTATACCGGCTATGACGTTCATGCTACTCTGAAAAGCCCTTTTGTCGAGGTAAGCAGCAAGGAAATATCCGACTCGCTCATCGCGAGCGGATATTTCTCCCTCGCTGCAGAAACCGAGACTCCCGCGGTAAGTACGACTGCGACAGCAATGGAAACCGAAGCCGAGACCGACATTGAAAAAATGTCGTTGGCGCAGCTCAAAACACTTGCCCAGCAGATAGGGCTTGCTACGAAAGGCTTGAAGTCTAAGGCCGATTATATCGAGGCAATTAACACAGCTGAGGAGCTCTTCCCCGAAGAAGCCTAACAGAAAGGAGGCGGTTGTATGGCAGCAAGACCTTGGGTGACGCCTGACGAAGTGCGGGCATACAGCGACCGGGAAAGCGTTATCAACCGAACGGACGAAAAACTCGCTATCGACATCATGCGCGCCGAGCAGTATGTAATCAGCTATACACGGCGCCTTTTTGAGGACGACGAGGAATTCCCTACAGTACCGGAGCCCGTAAAAATCGCCGTGATTCTGATTGCCGAGGCCTACGCCGCGTATGCGGTCGACTTCAGCAACGGGTCGGGCACGTATAAGAGCGAGTCCTTTGACGACTACTCTTATACTTTAGCCGACACGGAGGACATTATCGGGAATTTGGACTTGGGGTCACTGCTTGAGGCGTTTATTCTGCCTCTGACAAAAAACACCGTTACCATGAGAATGAGGAAGTTATAAAGGAGGGACCGCTATGTCGTTTATGTCGATGTTAAATCACACCTGCGACGTTTACCATATACGGGAAACAAGCGAGTCTCCCGGGTATGGGTTGACCTCCTCTCCTGCATTTTCTTATCCAGACGAGCCGGATATAACAGACCTGCAATGTCACTTCGGCGTCAAGAGCGGTACGCGTGTAGTCGTTCAGCTTACACCTGAGGCGGAATATCAGGCAAAAATCAAGCTGACCGTTCCGCTCGGTACGGATATAAGACTGAACGACAAAATCATTGATAAACAGACCGGCTATGAGTACACAGCAGATATTCCCGTGCAGATACGAAACCACCACATGTATGTCATGATTAGCCGCAAGTCTGCGCAGGAGCCTATTTAATGGGTCGGGTCGTAGATTTTGACTTCGGTGAGTTTAACGCTTTTTTCGCCCGTATGAAGCAGGCGGCAAGCGGGGACTTCAAGAAGGAGCTGGAGACATTTATGCAGGCGCTCGGCACCGAGTTTTTACGAGTTGTCGAGGATGAAATTATCCGGCGAAAAGTTATGGACACGCGCCTTTTGCTGGCAAGCTTCCACGAGGGAGGAGACGGAAACGTCTGGGACCTCTCCGACGACGGCTTAACGCTTGAAGTCGGTACGAACGTGAGCTATGCGGCGTATGTCAATGACGGCCACTGGACCAACCCGAAAGGTGTAAAGACGCGCTTTGTTCCGGGTACTTGGGACGGCGACCGTTTTATTTATGAGCCCGGAGCTAAGACCGGTATGGTACTAAAACAGCATTGGGTTGAAGGCGCGCATTACTTTGACAGCGCAGTGAGAATATTCGAGAAAATGTTCCCGGATATTCTGGAGGCCAAAATGCAAGACTGGCTTGACCGGTACTTTAGCGATTTTGTTTGAGAGGAGGCGCGGGTATGCTGCTTGAGCAGGAAATCGCGAGTATTATGGCTTTTGCGACGAGCCATGCAGGAAATCCGTCGCCCTACTACTACAACGTGCCGGAGAGCTTTAATTATCCGGCAATATACTTTCCTCAGCCGGAAATCGATACCGGCGGCGAAACGTTCCGCACCTATAACATGCGGTACGCTTGGTATATTAACCTTTTCGCCGGTACGACAGAGGACGCCCACGAAATGGCTTGGAAAGTCCTGACGACGTTGAAGCAAAACCGAAACCTTGTCCCTCTGATTGACGAGGACGGCGAAGAGACGGGCAAAAAGCTCCGCCTTGACGACCCTGCTTTGAAACGAACGGACGAAGGCGTAGTACAGCTCGCGCTGACATGGACAAGCAGACGGCCTTATAACATGGACGTTCCTGAGAAGATGGTTGAGTGGGAAGTAAACGGCTGGAGCAATCCAGATATTTATAATACCGTAAGCGTAGCTGCGGCGTTCGCCTCGGCTGTGCAGGCGGTTACAGCTAATTATCCGAATCCCGACTATGCGGGCGAGTACCCTGAGTAAGTCGGCAAATAAATCAATAGGAGGAAATCGGTATGGCGACTAAGAAAACAACCGCCACAGAGACGAGCGAAGTCACGGAAACCGCCGAGGTAAAGACTGAAAAGACCTTTACTGTCACGGCTTTAGGCAAGCATTGCCGCGAGCTTTTCGGTGTTCCGAGCGTGGTATTCGCCGGCGCAACGGCGGGGATTGATACGGCAAAAAAGTATACCGTATCGGAAATGAAGGAAATCATCACAACGTGGTGTAAGAAGGAGGTAAAGTAAAATGGCAGGAGGCACATTTGATAAGACCGTGGGTAAAGTACGCCCCGGTACTTATGTCAATTTCAAAGACGAGTCTCAGGAAAGCATTAAGGGTGCTTCCAGAGGTACGGTACTGCTCCCGCTTGCGAATACGGACTACGGCCCTGCAGGTGAGCTGATTACCTTAACCGGCAGCGCTCCCGACGCAGCGAAGGAGAAAATTGGTTACAGCGTATACGACACCGATACCGCGGGCAATATGCTTTTGATTCGCGAGGCGTTCAAGAATGCGTCGACCGTTATCGTGTATATTTGCACTGAGGGCACGGCGGCAGCGTCCGGCACAGGCGGCGGTCTTTCCGCTACAGCAAAGTACAAAGGCACAAGAGGTAATACCCTCACCTATGTCGTTGAAGAAAATCCGGTAAGCGGCTTTGACGTTTCCGTATATCTGGACGGCAGCAAGGTTGAGCTCTATGAAGGAATTACCGACGCTACTGCTTTGGCAGAAAGCGCATATATTACCTTTACCGCGAGCGGCGACCTTGAAGAGACTGCAGGCGTTACCCTTACGGGCGGCGCTGACGGTACGACCGCAAATGCGGATATTACCGCATTTTTGGAGGCAGCCGACAATGTATCGTTCAACACTATGGCGTTCCCGTTCTCTGACGCTGACTTGATGAGCGCAGCAAAGACTAAGGTCAAGTATATGCGCGAGAATGAGGGCAAGAAAGTACAGGTTGTCGTAGCGAACATGACGAGCCCCGACTATGAGGGCGTTATCAACGTCACCAACTCCTATGAGCTGGAGACCGGCAAGCTTACCGCTGTACAAGCGACCGCATTCGTCGCAGGTATTACTGCTGGTGCGACCTACACAGAGAGCAATACCTACAGAAGCGTTGAAGGTGCTATCGCGGTTGTGGACGCTAAGAGCCATGAGGAAGCAGTTGCGGCAATCAACGCCGGCGAGTTTTTCTTCTCGGTCAACGAGCAGGGTACGGTCGTCGTCGAGTACGACATTAACTCCCTGATTACGTTCGCAGACGGTAAGGGCGAAACCTACCGCAAGAACAGAGTGCTCCGTGTGCTTGATTCGTTCCACGACAGCTTGGTGCTCAACTTCCCGCCGAATAAGTACGACAACAGCTCTACCGGCTGGGACATCATGGAAGGTATCGGCAAGAGCATTTTGAAGCTCTACTACGAGGCCGGCGCTATCGACGATGTTGATTACGATGAGGACTTCCTCGTAGACCGTGAGAACAGCGCGGGCGACCGTACTTACTTTAACGTAGGTATCAAGCCTGTAGACAGCGCTGAGAAACTGTTCTTCACAGCGACTACTCGATAAGGAGGGAATAAGAAATGGCAGTAATGGAATATAACAAAAATCCTATCTCCCTGAGAGAAGGTAAAATTTTCATTGACGGCGTTGAGTGCTTGGACAGCATTAAGTGCGAAATCAAGTTTACGCCTGATGTGTGGACCGGTCGCCAGCTCGGCGAAATCACGCAGAGCAGCAGATGGCTGGGCGCGACCATTTCCGGTACGATTACCCGCAGACGTTCCACCCCTTGGCTGCGCGAGGCAATCAAGAAGTATATGAACGACAAGGGCACGCCGGAATTCACCATTCAGGGTATCATGGACGACGAAAACAGCGACTACTACGCAGAGAACGGCAGCGAGACTATTACCTGCGTGGGCTGCGTCCTGACCGGCGACCTCAACCTAATTAACCTTGACAGCGGCGGCGAAGTTGTTGACGACGCTATCAGCTTCAACGCAAAGGATATTGTGTAATATCCGCATGGGCAACTGAAACACGCCCCTCTTAGGCGGCCAGCTTAAGAGGGGCTACTATTTTTAGTAAAGGAGATTTTGCTATTATGGCTACTACTGTAAAAAAGGACCTTAAGTATTTTATGAGAAGCACCGAGGCGGAGGTCGTTACCGCTCCCGGTCCCGACAGCTTCAAAGATGAGGACGGAAACGTTATTCAGTTTGAAATCAAGGTTTTGTCCTCGGCTGAAATCAATAAGATTAACGACGCATACAGAAAGAGGAGTATCGCGACCGACAAGCGCGGCAACCCGCTGACAAATGGGAATGAAATTGTCTGGAAAACAGAGCGGGACAATGCAAAAGCAAGCCGACATATTATCGTCGAGGCTCTGCAGTACCCGAATCTGAAAGACCCGGACTTGATGAAATATTACAACTGTGTCGACGCTACGGAGATGCCGCTTTTGGTATTCCCGAAAACGGACGAGTATGCGCACGTTACCCGTATCGTTATGCAGGCGCTCGGCCTTGCTGACGCAGTAAGCGACGATGAGGAGCTTGAAGCAGCAAAAAACTCGTAAGCACTCCCGGCTCAGACGGCTATTGGCCGCACGTCCTATGGCAGCGGCACAATCTCCGGTTTGAGGATTATTACAATATGCCGAGGCGAGTACAGCTTCTGTATATCGCCTCTGAGCTTGAGGAGGATAAACACCCGGTAAGACACGACACGGTAAAAGCAAAAGCATAAAAAGGAGGTGGCAATGTGGCTGAATTATCGGCAAGATTTAAGCTAATTGATGAAATGAGCGATAAGCTCGGGCAAATGGCTGAGGCCGGCCAGCAGACGACCGAGCGCTGGGAAAGCGCGGGCGAAGCGGCAAGCTCCGCCTTTGAGGGCGTGTCTGGTGCCGTCTCTTCTGCTGTGTCGTCCGTTGACGGCATTGCTACCTCTATTGACAGTTATAACTCTGCCGTGAATGGCGCAGCAGGTACAACGGACTACTGGACCGACGCCGTGGGCAATTACAGCAAGAGCGCTCTTGAGGCTATGTACAGTACCGAAGAGCTTGTTGACATGGGGTATAAATCGGCGGAAGCGCTTGAGGAAGAACGAAGCGTTATGGAGCTTTGTGAAATGGCGAGCACTGATTTAAGCGACGCCCTTGAGCAAGCTTCCGACGCAAACACCGGCCTTGCGGAAGCAATCAGCGAAGCAAGTAAAATGACTGAAGAACTCGCCGAAAATGATAAAGTCTCTGGGCAGGCAAAACAAGCCTTGCAAGAAGCGACTGAGAATGCAAGCCGCGCGTTTGAGGAATTGGAGTCTACGCAGCGAGCGGCCCAAGCTGCAATGGATGAGTATAACGCCGTTACGGAAAGCGGTACCGCTTCTATCGGCGAGCTTGAGGCAGCAGGCTTGGCGGCGGCGGAAGCGGCAGACAAGTTAGCCGAAGCAAACGCCAAAGCGGCCGAGGCGTCAGACGAATTGTCGAAGGCCACGGAGGACGCCTCGAAAGAGGCGGAAGAAGCCGAAAAATCCGGTGTCGACGCGGCAAACGGCATTGCAAGCGCCTTAGCCGCCGCCGGAATTACTGCTACTGTTAAGGAAGCTGCCGAGGCCGTGTATGACCTCGCAGACGCTTTTTCTGAGGCGGAAAGCACTGTTGTACTTGCGACCGGCGCGACCGGCGAGGCTTTGGACAGTCTAACCGACAGTATGATGAACGTATACGCCGCAAGCAAAACAGGAAGCCTTGACGATACTGCTTCCGCTGTCGGTGAAATCAATACCCGACTCGGCTATACAGGAGAGGCTCTTGAGGAAACGACGGAGCTCTTCCTTGATTTTGCCGATGTAACGGGCGGCGACGCCGCGAGCTCGGTACGAAGCGTAACGCAGCTCATGAATCAATGGAACGTAGACGCAAGTGAAATGGAAAGCATGTTATCGAAGCTGACCTACGCCGGACAGGCGAGCGGTATCAGTGTAGATACTCTTTCCTCCCAGCTTACCAGCAATAAGGCAATCCTCGACCAGCTCGGTTTTAGCCTTGACGAAGCGACCGCATTATTCATGAATATGGAGCTTGAAGGCACGCAGACGAGCGCGGTTATGATGGGCCTTAGAACAGCCCTCTCAAATGGCGCAATCAGTTCCCTTGAGGACCTCTATGACATTCTGGAACAGGCCGAGCAGGGTTTACTCTCTACTGAGGAAGCGGCAGACATTTTTGGAAGCCGCGCGGGCGTTGCAATCATAGACGCGGCTCAGTCGGGCGTGTTTAATTTGGAGGAATTTGTTGGAGCTCTTGAGAATGCCGACGGTACTCTTTCCACTACCGCCGACGCGGCCCAGACCCTCGATGAGAAATGGGAACAGGCCTCGAATAATATCAGTGCTGCCTTTACAAGTGCGGTCGAGCCTACTTTGAGCAGCTTGTCAAGCGGGTTTGCCGACATAGTAAATAGCTTTGGCGACTTCCTTAATGACCACCCGCTTGTAACGAAAGCGCTCACTGCTATTGGCGTTGCTTTGGGAGCAGTTGCTGCAGCTTTTGGTGTTTTAGCCGCGGCAACAGTTGCGTACAACGCGGCCGTCGCAATCTCTACTGCCTTTACTGAAGCGTTCGGCGTAACTTTGTCGGCGGCAATTGGGCCTATTACCTTAATCGTAGCCGGTATTGCGGGTCTTGTTGCGATTGTAGCTGTACTTTCGGAAAATCTGGGCAGCGCAAATGATGAGACTGAAGGCATGACCGCTACGACAAAAGCGCAATACTACGAGCTGCAGGACCTTAACGCCGAATATGAAAAAGCAGTACAGGAACACGGTGAATTGTCCGACGAAGCCTCTGCCTTAAAATATCAAATTGACGACTTGACCACTGCGTACGAGGCGAGCAAGCAGTCTGTCGAGGAGTATGTCGCAGAAATCAACGACATGATTACCTCTAACCGTGAGGCAATCCAGTCTTTTGAGGATAATATCGCGGCGGTTGATGATTCTGAGGTGAGTAATTTTGCGCTAATCGCAAAACTGAATGACCTTGCCTCTTCAACAGAGCAGACCAGCGAAACGCAGACGGCTATGCAGACGGTAATTGACTCCTTAAACGGCAGCATTGAAGGCCTGAATCTGACTTATGAAGATTTAATTTCTAATCAAGATAGTACGATAGAGTCAATTAAAGAGGCGGCTAAGGCGCAGGCCGAGCAGGAGCGTCAAGCCGAAAAATACGAAGAATGGATTGAGCTCCTTAAACAGCAAGCCCAGTACCAAGAAGAGCTTGCCGCTGCTACTGACGAGGTTACTCTTGCAGAAGCGCAAGCCGAAGCCGCACATGAAGATTATTACAACACAATCATTGGTTCAGACTGGAAAGCCATTTACACTACATTCGGCTTTGGTGATATTGCGAATGCTTGGGAAGACGCGCAAGACACACTTGAAGCTGCACAAGGGGTACAAAACGACTTACAAGCGGAGCTTGACGATACGAATAGCAAAATTGCTGAACTTGAGGAAGAACTTGGCCTTGTTGCCGACGCTGTAGAAGAAGATGAGGACGCGGTTATTGACTACCAAGCCGCCGCAGAAACAGCTTATGCAAGCGTACAGGAAGACGTTGAAGCCCTTGTTGCTGCCTATGAAGAAGCCTATGACGCAGCGCTTGAAAGCTTCCAAGGCCAGTTTAGTCTCTTTGACGAAGCAAGTATGGAAGCTGATGAGTACACGCAGTCTACTATCGAAGCCGCACAGAAAGCCCTTGATACTCAGTTCTCCTACTGGGAAACCTATAACGCAAATCTTGCTACCCTTACGGAATATGGCGCCGGGTTATCAGAAGACGCAAAGGCAAATTATGAAGCCCTCTTAGAGTATGCTTCCGACGGCAGCGAAGAAGCCGCAGGCTTTGCGGCAAGTATGGCTGAGGCGATTGAGAACGGCGACGACGCAGCGATTGAGGCCCTAGCCTCTACCCTTGCAGAGGTAACAACTCAGCAGGAAACCGCTGCAGCAACTACGGCCGAATGGCAGACCAACTTTACCGAGCAAATGCAGGGCTATGCCGACGATATGGCGGCCATTATGACCGACGACCTTGATTTGTCAGACGAAGCGGCAGCCTCGGCGCAAGCCACGATTACCAGTTACGCAAATTCGATTTTGGCTCAGAAGGCAACGGCAGTATCGGCGGCACAGTCTGTAGCAAATGCTGTAAATGCGGCTTTGTCCGGTACGAAGGTAAGCGTATCAACTGGCGGCGGAGGTTCAAGTGTAAGCACCGCAGCTATGGAGGCGACAGGTACTACCTACTCGCCTGATACCTTTATCGCAGGTGAGCATGGGCGCGAGCTTGTCGTACCCGCGCACGCGGCAGGGTCGCTTGACGGCGAGAATTACTATATCGCCGGCGAAAACGGCCCTGAGCTTATTGTGGGCGAGCCCGGCAGTGAAGTATTCCCTGCGAGTGAAACGGACCGCTTAATTGCAGCCCTCAACGGGATGGAGAATGACAGCGTAAGCGCAGTCGCGCAAAGTACGCAAGTCGTCATTTACAATACCTATGAAGGAGCGA
>JAJQGT010000031.1:16871-17076 GCA_021201135.1 Oscillospiraceae bacterium | reverse complement strand
AGCGCAGTCGCGCAAAGTACGCAAGTCGTCATTTACAATACCTATGAAGGAGCGAGTACCTATGAAGGTGACCGCCTCTTTAACACCTATGAGGGCGCGAATACCTACGAGGGCGACGAGCTTCTTAACACTTATGAGGGCGATAGCCTCTACAATACCTATGAAGGAGCGAGTACCTATGAAGGTGACCGCCTCTTTAACACCT
>JAJQGT010000031.1:0-16771 GCA_021201135.1 Oscillospiraceae bacterium | reverse complement strand
ATGAGGGCGCGAATACCTACGAGGGCGACACTGCTCTAAGTAATTACTCAAGTACCGTTCAGGTGCTGGAGACTACCGGCGACGGTGAAGAATCGACCGGCACTCTGGAAACCGTCAAGCGCGTGTTCCTTGAGATTGCCGGCAGCGGAGCGATTGAGCTCAGCGGCAGCGGCGCAGTCGACGAGGAAAAAGTCCTCGCGATTCTCTACACCTACCTGAAACCGGTACTCGCGGAAATCTTGCGACAGGAAATTTACGAGGAAGGAGACTATAGCTATGGTTACTAATTACCAGATGTGGATTACCTATAACGCCGAAGCTGAGAAGCTCCGCGTTCCCGTACTTCCTGAGAAGTTTACCGTAAATATCGGAAGCAATAACAGCAGCGTCGACGTGGCGGGGCTTGGCGAAATTGTCGTAAAACAGGCCCCGCCGGCGTTTCAATTCTCATTTGAAAGCTTCTTCCCGAAGAAGTCTTTCCCGGGATTGAGCGTAAGCAGCTTGACCGCGCCTCTGACCTGCGTGGAAAAGCTGAAATCATGGTACGAGGGCGACAAGCCTGTACACCTGATTTTGACAGACGTCGGCGTGGATATGTATTGCACGATTGAAGATTTTTCCTATTACGAGCAGGGCGGCGACGTCGGTACGATTCATTACAGCTTGACCCTGAAAGAGTACAGGGAGGTTACGGTAAGGTCAGTAACGGTCAAGACTTCTACCTCGGTCGCCACGGTAAAAAGCACGGAGACCCGAGTCGATAATTCTACTACGCCCCAGACCTATACGGTCAAGAGCGGCGATTGCTTATGGAATATCGCGAAGAAATACTATGGCTCGGGCTCTAAGTACACCGTGATTTACAACGCGAATAAATCCGTTATCGGCAGTAACCCCAACCTTATTTACCCGGGACAGGTTTTGACGATACCCGCGGCGTAAAGGAGGTGCGGCCGATTGACTACAAAAATCAGTCTTATCATACTAAAAACCGGCGCGACAAGCGGCAAAGAAATCTCCCAGCTTGTCGAGTCGATTACGTGGAGCGGTCGAAGAGGCAGCCCTACCCGAACGCTAAAATTTACGCTTTTAGACGACGACGGCTATAAGCACGCAAGAAGCGAAATTGATATAGAGTCCGGGTACCACTGCATTTTCTCGTATAACGGTACGGAGCTATTCCGAGGAATGATTATGCGACAGACGGCGAGTTATAAAAAGACCGCTGACTATATCGCTTATGATATGGGTATTTACCTCTCCAACAATAAGGACACGTTCGTTTACGAGAATAAAACAGCGACGGACGTATTCAAGGACGTGTGCAGCCGCTTTGGTATTCCGGTCGGGAGCGCGGCACAGACGACCTACTCCATACCCGACCTTACGAAGAAAAAGACGACGGGCTGGGACGCTATCGAGGACGCGCTCAGCCTTGACTATGAGAATACCGGCGCAAAGCACTACGTGTATTCCGAGGGCGGAAAACTGTATTTGAAGAAGCGCCTCGAGAACGTGAAGCAATGGGTTTTGGAAACCGGCGTAAATATCTCGACTTATCAATACATGAAAAGTATTGAGGATATTAAGACGAGAATCAAGCTGCTGTCCAGCGAGGGCACGGTTTTGGCGCAGGCGCAAGACGATTCGCTTGAAGCAAAAATCGGTACTTTTCAGGATATAGATACACCGGATGAAAGTCTGACAACAGCTCAGATTACAGCCCTTGCAAAATCGCTCTTAGAGGAAAAGAGCACGCCCGAACGTACTCTTACTCTTAACAAGGTCCTCGGCTTGCCGGACGTTATCTCCGGCGTGGGCGTGTTTATCAATATCCCGCATTTGGACCTTAACAAGACTTTTTACGTGGATGAGGACACGCATACCTTTGAGGGCGAGCTGCACACCATGTCGCTGACGCTCAATCTTGTATCGGAGACAAGCACAGATACCTCAAGCAGCTCAAGCTCAAGCAACACGAGCAACAAGACCTATAAAGTCGGCGACGTCGTTCAGTTTAACGGCGGTAAACACTATGTAAGCAGTACAGCAAGCAGCCCGGCAAGCACAAATCTTGCTGCCGGCCCCGCTAAGATTACTTATACAGCCAAAGGCGCTGCTCATCCGTGGCACTTAGTGCATACTGATAGCCAGACCAGAGTATACGGCTGGGTAGACGACGGCACGTTTAGTTAGGAGGCGATAAAATGGCCGACGAAACGAGCTTAAAAGGAATTATTCAAGGCATGATGTTCGACAGCGCGGAGCTCATGCAGGGAACGGTTATTTCCGCAAGCCCTCTGAAAATTCAGATGGCGAACGATGAAAAACTGATTATCAACGAGCGCATTACCGTTGTGCCGAGACACCTCAGCGACTATACGACGACCGCAACTTATACCGTCGGCGACGGCAGCTTAAGCAGTGTCACGACCATAAGCGGCGCACACAGCGGGCACACAAGCGGCGACGGCACGCACTCCCACCCTCTTTCAACATTCACGTTGACGAAGGGCACGATAACCGTATATAACGCGCTGAAAACCGGTGAAAAAGTTTATGTGCTGTCCCTCAACAGGGGCAAGCTCTATTATGTTTTAGACAGGGTGGTGAGCTAATGGCCGAAAGTGTTGTAGTACCTATTGGAGTTGATACAATTTCCGAATCAGAAGAATTACCGAGCAAGACCTACGGCCTTACGCTTGACACGAAGCGGGTCATAGGCAAATACGCGGGCGGTACCGAGGTTATATACCACGGACGAATTATCGGCTACGTAGACGGACAAGCCGCAGTACAGCAGGCTATACGCAAGGCCCTGATTACTCCTCGCTTCAAATGCCTTATTTATGATAACCAGTACGGCAGCGAAATTGAGGACGCCGTTACAGTCAACGACGCAACGAGGGAATATACCGAAGCGGTTATTCCGGGTTTTGTCGAGGACTGTTTAAGGCCTGATACCCGTATTCTCGGCGTGTCAAATTTTGCCTTTGAGTTTAAGGACGACGGTGCGTATATCAGCTTTGACGCCGATACTATTTTCGGCAAAATAAATATATCGGAGGTGATTTAGAATGTTTGAAGATTATACAGCGGAAGCACTGCTTGAGGACGTATTGTCAAAAGCTCCCGACGGGATAGACACCCGAGCAGGGAGCATTTTTTATGACGCAATCTCTGGTATCGTTGAGCAAATTGCGAAAATGTATACCGACCTTGACCAAGTTTTTAACTACGTCTTTATCTCAACGACCTCCGGTGAATACCTTGACATGAAAGCCAGCGAGTACGGCATGACGAGAAACGCGGCGACCGCTGCGAAGTATTACCTTGTATATGAAGGTACCGCTCCTGATACCGGCGCGAGATTTTTCCATGGCGATACAGGCTTGTATTTTACGGTCGCAGAAGTTGAAACTGACGACGGTACCGTTCATATCCTCGTCGCCGAGGAGACGGGTACGAGCGGCAACAATATCGCTGAGGGCGATTTAGCCGTGCCGGTCAATACGATTACGGGCCTTACCTCTTCTACGTTCGGCGCCGTTTATGAGTACGGCACGGACGATGAAGACGACGACAGCCTGAGGACTCGTATTCAGGAGAAAATCGCGGGCCCTGCTGAGAACGGAAACAAGCAGCACTATAAAACATGGTGCGAAAGTATTGACGGCGTAGGCCTCGCGAGAATTACCCCTCTGTGGAATGGCCCCAACACCGTCAAGGGCGTGCTCATCAGCCCTCTGGGCCTTCCCTGTTCCGACAGCATTGTAGCAGAGGTTCAAGAGTATATCGACCCCGCTACGCTGGGACAAACAACTGAAGTTGACGGCAAAACCTACGTCGTAGGCGACGGCCTCGGCGAAGGCGTCGCAAACTTAGGCGCACACTTTACCGCCGTAGCGGCGGACAGTATCGGGATAACCGTAGAATTTACGGCGATTCTCTCAAGCGAGGGTTCGACTACCTCGGCCGCCGAAGAAGTGACCGAAGCTCTTACGGAATATTTCAAAGAGCTCGTTATGGAAACTGAAACGGCGTCGGATATAACCGTGCGTCTGACTTCTGTCGGCGCGATTATTGCGGGAGTCGACAGTGTGCTTGATTACAGCGACCTCACGCTAAACGGAGGAACGGACAACATCTCTCCGGGCGACGACGGCGTGCCTGTTGTGTCGGAGGTGATAGTCAATGTCGAGAGCTGATTCTTACTGGAAATGTAAATACGACGAGCTGATTACCTTCTATCCTCGCTTCTATCGTGAAGTCTTTGAAATGGACGCAATCCTGCGAGCGGAAGGCAGACTTGCAGACGGTATTGACGCGGGTATCGACCTTATTATCGCAAATAACTTTATCGATACCGCCGACGAAGATACTTTGTACCTGCTTGAGAAATTCTTAGGCTTGACACTCTTGCGCCAAAGAGACGTAGAGGAACGCAGGCGTCTTGTAAAGAGCTTCTTTGCCGGCCAAGGCAAAGTCTCGGCAACGAGAATCGCTGAGATGATTTACGCCTATACCGGCGCGAGCACTACTTGCGAGTTTTACCCGTTCGACGAAGAAGGCAATAATCGGCTTGACGTAATTTTTGAGCGCGGCGACGAGGACGCCGTTTATATCTCGGATATTTACCTGCTACTGTCAAAAATGCTTCCGGCTCATATCGAGTACAGGGCAATGGTAGATTATAAATTTGCCGTTGTCGTAGGAAAGAAACGAACGCATTACAAGCACGCGTATGACCTCTGCGGTACTAAACCTGAGACAGTTTTAATTGCTCAGATTGAAGGTATTGACGCTGTTACCGCTCCAAGCAATACAAATACGGTTATGACCTATAAGCACAGCGCCGAAAGCGGCGCAGATTCAAAGACGGGCGTATATCCTCAGACTGCTACGCTCGCCTATAACGATACGATTGACTCCGCAACGGAAGCGGCAGCTACCGCCTGCGGAGTTGATTATATACCCTGCGGGGTCACATATTCAGGAATAGGAGGTTAAAGCGATGGCGTTTTGGACGGATGATTTTTTGGACAAAAGGCGTACTGAATGGCTGAAAAGCATTGTCAAAATCCAGTATTACGCTGGAGGCACTTGGTATGACGCGCAAATCACGAGCAAGACCATTGACGGCGATACGCTTAAGATTTTGAGTCAGACCACCGACAGCAAAGCCTTGACGATTACCAGCGTTCGCCTGATTGACACGGGCGGAGACGTCGCAGGGCAGCTCACGGAAAACATCACAAAACTGGCTACACAGGGCGTGATTACCCTTTGGGAATTCCCGCTCTATGAAGTTACATCTTAACGGAGGTGAAGCAAAGAAATGTATGCGAATCTATTATGGCTTGACCATGCCGTAACGCCCGATAGGACGTTTACGGTTACGGAAAACAGCGACGGCACGGTTACCCTGACCCCTGCCGGTACGGTTATCCAGCAAGGCACAAACATGAGCGCGGCAAATTTCAACAACATGGAAATGGGCATTACCGACCATGACTTGGCAACTGAAATCCTGCTTATGCTCGTGAGAAATCTTGTCGACCGCGCAGACGCGAACAACACAGACGTAAGCGGTATTGCCGCGGACCTTTTGGCCGAGGTAACTCCTGAGGAACAGACCGTTACCTTGACAAACACGGCGAGCTACCCCTTTAACAGCTCGGCAACAAAAGTCAGTCTCGGTACGACCCGAAACACCGTTAACTATACCGTCGAGGTTATTCCCGATACCGACGCGACCGACGTCGGTGAAATCGAAATTTATAACAAGGCGGTCAACGGCTTTTACATCAAGTTTAACGGCAGCGCTTCAAGTGTAAGCGTTACCGTAAAAATCAGAGGAGGTATTTTAGCATGACAGTAATCGAAATCAACGAAGGCACGAAAATCCCCTACAGCGTCGACGGTAATTACCTGAATTTGAACGACGACATGATTCTTAACCTCGCAAAGCGCGAGGCGGACGACCCCGTTCATATCGACGTTTGCAGCGACGGCAGCGGCCAGCTCATGAACGCAGTTAAGGGCAACTGCGCTTATGTCGCGACTATCGATATTCCTGCAAGGGAATACACAGAGACCGAAACGACAAGCGAGGACGGCGAAACCACGACTTCCCGCGAGCCTGTACCGTTCGACATTGACAAAGTAACTCTGACGCTTTGGGCGTTGGTAGATTATCAGATTTAAGGAGGACTTGAACAATGGCAAGTAATTTTGACCTTTCCAATCTCGCGCTGAAAAGCGCGTTCCCCAGCAACACCATTCTGACTGACGACAAAGGGCTACCTTCCGTTATGGTGTATGTGCCGAAATTCAAAATGTCGGACGTTATCGACGGCGCGAGCGATAGCACGCACCCTGCGTTTATCGTGGACGGCGTTGAGAAGAGCGGTATTTATATCAGTAAATATCAGAACGTGGCGTATAACAGTCGCGCTTACTCTCTGCCGGGTGAGGACCCGAAGGCAAGCATTACCGCAGATACCGCAAGAACGTACTGCGAAAACAAGGGTGAAGGCTGGCACATGATGAGTGCTATGGAGTGGGGCGCAATCGCTCTTTGGTGCATGAAAAACGGCTGGCTGCCTTACGGCAATAACAACTACGGTAAAGATACCCGCGAGACCATGTATAAGGGTATTCCTACCTACTATAACAGTGACGGTACGATTGCGCGAATCGCGACCGGCTCCGGTCCTGTCGAGTATTCTCACAACAAGCAGCTTGACGGCATTTACGACCTGAACGGAAACGTCTGGGAGTGGAGCGACGGCATGAGACTTGTATACGGCGAGCTTCAGATTTTGGAGAACAACAATGCCGCTGACAGCTCGAATTCCAAGCTTGCTTCCTCTGCTGCGTGGATGGCGATTGACGGCACGACTGGCGAGCTTATCACTCCTGACGGAAGCGGCACGACCGCAAACAGCTTGAAGCTTGATTACGTCAGCTCTAAGTGGAAATGGATTACCGGTACAATCAGCGCGACTGCTACAGGAAGTGGTTGTACATTCGTAAATGTCAGCGCCGATACAGACGTATGCGACGAGGCGAAAGAGCTTCTTTATGCTCTTGCCCTGCTTCCGAGTGATACTACTCAGGACTACGAAGGAGACTACTTCTACGCAAATAACGCAGACGCTGAGCGCTTCCCTAAACGTGGTGGTTGCTGGAGAGATGGCGCGAGCGCGGGTGTTTTCTACGGCAACTTCAACAGCGCCCGGTCCAACAGCAGCACGTACATCGGGTTCCGCTCCGCTTACTATGAGTAACTGATAACTGCCGACTGAGAAACTGTGCGCCGGGCGATAGCCCGGCGCTATAAGGAAAGAGGTGAAACACCGATGAATGAGGACGAGGAAATCATTCCTGAAGAGGACTTACCGCCGTTCGAGCTGCCGGCGAATTCAAAGCGCACGACCTTTATCTTAAAAGAGAAAATTGCCGATATGATTAAATACGGCAAGCCTTGCGTCGCGCAATTCCCGAGGCGAGAACGCCAGACGGCGAACGAGATACGCCAGTCAATGCTGACTATGTACCGGCTCGCAATCATTATCGAGAAGAAATATTACAAGAAAACGACCCTGCAGGAGCTGGACGTAGAGCTTGACGTACTCCGGCACTTTGTCCGCTTGGCGCAGGATAAGGACTACTACGGCCCTAATACTGCGCCGCCTCTTTCCTTTAAGAAGTACACAGTCTGGAGCACAAAGCTCGACGAAATCGGCCGAATAATCGGAGGCTATATGAAAACGGTTAAATAGGCTATAAATTTTTATTGTACGGGGCACGGCTGTTCGCGCTTCCCTAAACGTGGTGGTAACTGGAACAATGGCACGAGCGCGGGTGTTTTCAACAGCAACTTCAACAACGCCCGGTCCAACAGCAACACGAACATCGGGTTCCGCTCCGCTCAGCCGTTACACCGGCCTGTTAGGGGCTCCCTTAAGGGGGAGTCCCCGAGGCGTAATGACCTAAGGAGCTTGTGCCCCTTCCGAAAGGAAAAAGATTGAATCGCCGCGAAGACGGAAACGCCACGCGCGGCAAATTTTGCTTATTAACGAGGCGACCTATGGAAGATAGACCTCAAGGAATAAATGTAATAGACGGCGCGTTTGAGCGCATGTGTGATTTTGAGGAATTATACCGCTGCTACCTCGACGCGCGCCGTCAAAAACGCTACCGAGACGACATTATGGAATTCACCGACCGGTTAGAGCCGAATCTCTTTGAGATAAAACGCGAGCTTGAATCGCAGACCTATGAGGTCGGCGAATACCATACGTTTTTCATCCATGACCCTAAAACGCGGCTGATTATGTCGTTAAAATTCAAAGACCGTATCGTGCAGTGGGCCGTATACCACGAGCTCATGCCGAGATACGACAAGATTTTTATTGACGACTCCTATGCCTGCAGAAAGGGAAAAGGCATTCATGCAGCGATTGACCGCCTGCAATACTGGCTGAGGAAGGTATCAAGGCAAGACGGCGGCTGGTATTTCATGAAGCTCGATATATCGAAATACTTCTATCGGATAGACCACGCCGTGCTGCTTGATATTCTGAAACAGCGCATTGCCGACGAGCGGCTTATGTGGCTGCTCGGGCAGATAATTGACAACAAGAATATGCGCTTCGGACTTCCGCCGGGCAAGAGTCCTGACGACTGTACCGAAGAAGAGCGGTTGTCAGACAGAGGAATGCCTATCGGCAACTTAACGAGTCAGCTCTTTGCAAATATTTACCTCAACGAGCTGGACCAATACTGTAAACACGTTTTGAAGATTAAAATGTATATCCGCTATGTTGACGATATAGTTATCGTCGGCAAGAAAGAACAACTCGCGCTCCTGAAGGACAGCATAGGCCTGTTTCTGCGGGAGCGTTTGCATTTAGACCTGAACGAACGCAAGACAGTTATACGTCCTATCTCATCGGGTATTGATTTTGTCGGGTACCGCGTCTGGGCTACGCATAAAAAGCTCAAGAAGCAAACGGCCCGACGCTGTATCAGGAGAACAAAGCTCCTCTGTAAAGGACTGGCCGAAAACAAGTATTCGTATAAGGAATATCAGCGCGTTATGGCGTCTTATAGGGGCTTGCTGCAGCACTGCGACAGCTACGGATTAAGGCGCAAGCTGGAAAGCATTGAGGCTGAATACCTTTGCGGGAAAGGAGTAAACGACGATGGACACACCAATCACAAGGGCGGAGCATGAAGAGTTCCGCCGAACGGTCAATGCCGAATTTGAGCGTATGACCGCCGAGGACAATCGTATCAACAAAAGACTGACTGCCCTTGAAAATGGCAATCACCAGATTCAAGAACTAACTATCAACGTGCAGAAATTAGCCGACAGCATTGAGCACATGAGACAGCTTCAAGAAGATGAAGGCAAGCGACTCAACGCTATCGAAGGCAAAGATGGCGAGATGTGGCGTAAGGTTGTAAGCTATACGATTACGGCAATTATCAGTATCGTGCTCGGCTTTATTTTTGCGCAAATCGGATTTTAGGAGGCGAGGACTATGGGAAAGAAATCAGAAAGCGGCGACGACGCGCCGCAGAAGAAATCTGAAAAATCAGGACTCGGTACAATGGATATTATCCTGATTATCGTAGGCGCCTCGCTCCTCTGCTTTACTGTCTGTATGATCTACCTCTTCACGGTTTACGGCTCTATCCCTGATACTCTCTGCTCCTGCGTGTTCGCTGCGCTCGGCGGCGAGTGCGGAATCATGGGCTGGATTAAGACGACCAAGGACAAGCGCCGCGACCGTGAGTGGCAAAAAGCAGACGAGGCAGAAGCACGCCAAAACGCTAAGGCCGACAGCCCGGGCGACGATAACCGCGACCCGAGCGAGATGTAGTAAAGGAGACTGATATTATGGCTTTAACAGGAAGTACAACTGAACAGAAAATATGGAATTACCTATACGGGAAGCTCGGCAACACTTATGGCGCTGCAGGACTTATGGGAAATCTTTACGCCGAATCAGCGTTAGAGCCTACCAACCTGCAGAACAGCTATGAAAGCAAGCTGGGCTTCACTGACGACACGTATACGCAAGCTGTAGATAACGGCGAGTATACCAATTTTGCGTCCGACAGCGCGGGCTACGGCTTGGCGCAATGGACGTACTCCACCCGTAAAGCTGGACTTCTCAGCTTTGCGCAAAGTGAGGGCAAAAGTATCGGCGATTTGGAAATGCAGCTCGATTACTTAATGAAGGAAATGCAAAGCAGCTACTCCTCTGTCCTCTCTACGCTGAAAAGCGCGACCACTATTTTGGAGGCGTCGAATGCCGTCCTGACGAAATTCGAGCGCCCCGCAGACCAATCAACCACCGTCCAGAACAAGCGTGCAGGCTATGGACAAACGTACTATGACAAGTATGCGACTACAACGAAAGGAGCTGACTCAAGTATGAGCAATAGCAGCTTGGTAGCCTATACCAACATTACAAAAACACAAAAGACCAGTCCGAGGACGCACACCATTGACACCATCACTATTCATTGCGTGGTAGGCCAGTGGACCGCAAAACAGATTTGCGACTATTTTGCCAATACCGACCGAAACGCCTCTTGCAACTACGGCGTAGGCAAAGACGGCTCAATCGGCCTTTGCGTGGATGAGGCAGACCGCAGCTGGTGCAGCAGCAACGCGGCGAACGACCACCGAGCAATCACGATTGAGACCGCGAGCGATACTTCAAGCCCTTATGCCGTTACCACCGCGGCATATAACGCTTTGATTAAACTCGTGGCGGATATTTGCAAGAGGAATAATATCTCGAAGCTGGTATGGAGCACGGATAAAAATACCCGTGTCAATCACTTAAACGGCGCGAATATGACGGTCCACCGCGACTATGCGAGCAAGTCCTGCCCGGGCGATTACCTTTATAATAAAATGGGTGATATTGCCTCGCAAGTCAACGCCCTGCTCGGCTCGTCCGACAATACCTCTTCCTCTGATGAGACAACGACCTCAGCCACAACAAATACCTCTTACCCCGCTACCCCGTTCAAGGTGCAGGTGCTCATCTCCGACCTTAATATCAGAAAAGGCGCAGGGACAAGCTACGCAACAACGGGAAAATACACCGGCAAGGGCACGTTTACGATTACAGAGGTAAGTAACGGCTGGGGCAAGTTGAAGTCCGGCGCCGGCTGGATTTACCTCGAGAACGCTTCCTATGTGAAGATTCTCAGCACGACCTCAACAAGCACGACCGTGACGCATACCGTCGTCAAGGGCGATACCTTATCGGCGATTGCCTCTAAGTACGGTACGACTGTCGCAAAAATCGTGGCAGCGAACAAGTCTAAGTACAGCACGCTGACAGCGAATTATATCCTTGTCGGTTGGGTACTCACTATTCCGCAGTCATAATGGAACAAATTGCGAACGCCGTTTTAGCGGTACTGATTATAGCCGTCTATACTGTTTGGGTTGTCGCTCTTGTTCGCTGGGACGGAAAATGTCACTGCGACAAGAGCGATTGCGGGACATGCCCCTATAACGGGGCGTGCTCCCACCAACGGGAGGGCGAGTAAAGGAGAATATTATGCAGGAGTTTTTAACTACTCTTTTGACCGCTGTTATCACTGCGGCCATTCCGATTATCACAGCCTTTGCGGTAAAACTGATTAAGAATGCGGCGGACAGCGCCGAAGCGAACGCGGACAGCGTAACGGTCCAGACCTATATCGCTGAAATTTCCTCGGCCATAACCGCGGCGGTATCGGCAACAAGTCAGACCTACGTCGACGCCTTAAAGAGCGCAGGGTCGTTTACCAAAGAGGCCCAGACCGAAGCGCTGCAGAAGTCTTTGACCGCGTGTATTGCAGCACTGAGTCCTGCGGTCCAGAGTTTTATCGAAGACGTTTATGGAGATATTACTGAGTATCTCACTACTAAGATTGAAGCTGAGGTACGTGCTCAGAAGCTCGCAATCAACGTTACAACCGAATAAAAAGCCTATCCTTCAAGCCCTCATGCGGAGAAATCCGTGTGGGGGTTTATTTTTTTTGCCCTCAAATCCCTATTTACTATTATCAGTAAGAATTGCACGGAAAGGGCTTTACTATTTTCAGTAAAGTCTGAGCGCTTTGTCGGCATACAAAATCAGTAAAACACGACATAATAATAAATGTCAAGAGGATAAAGCCCCGAGAACAAATAAGACTTTGGAGGACAAAATCATGAAGAATCATGTTTACGGTATCAAGAAGAACGGCAAGTTTGTTAAGGACTTCTCTGAGGGCAAAGAATTCACGACTCTCAGAAACTTCAATCAGGTTGAGAAGTACCTCACCAAAAAGGGCGCAGTTATCGCGGCTCAAGAGTACGGAAACAAAAACGGCGCGGGCTACACCGTCGTTGAGATTTATTAAGGAGGACAAAATCATGATGTACAGCGAATTCTTAGAGCTTTCCAAGCAGGATATAACCTACCAGCAGTACACAGAGGTTATCGAGCCCATGTATAACGCCGTAGAGCAAATGACAAAGCAGGACTTCATAAGCTTTATGCTCCCGAGCATTAAAGCTCTTGCTAAGCAAAACGCTGCTGCGAAAGTTGCCGCTCCGCCGACTGTGTTTATAAGCGACGGCACTAAAACGCCGAATGGCTGTTACTACCTCGGCAAATACGGAAAACTCGTCAATAAGGACGTGAACATTTCCACAGGCAAGACTACCGTCAAGGTACGCGAGCTGACTGAGGACGAAGAGTATGAAGTCTCAAGAACATGGGACTTGTATTTGAACAGCACGGTTGATTATTACACCGACGACCCAAGTGTAAAAATCCGCTGGGTTAAATAGGAAGAAACACGCTGAGCTATCGGCGAGACGGGCAGAAAGGAAGAAATGCTTATGCTTGATGATATTCTGGTAGGCCTGATTTACCTATCTGTGATTATGGGGCTCGTGAGTCTTGCGGGACTGCTTGAGCTCCTCGCCGAAAAGGTTCCCATTTTCGGGCGGTTTATCGATTGGTTTATGGACAAAACCCTGCTGTCGGACGATAGCGACTATTTCTATGATGAAGAGGAGGACGACCTTATGAACAGAATTGTAAAAATCCTTATGGAACGCGATGACCTGACCCGCGCTGAGGCTGAGGAGCTTGTAGAGGACACCCGTCAGATGATGAGTGACTGCAATTATGACCCCGAGGAATGCGAGGAAATCATGTACTCGGAGCTCGGCTTAGAGCTTGATTACATATTTGACCTCTTGTACTGAGTTACTGTTATCGGTAAAAACCGCATGAAACAAAGCTACTAAAATCAGTAAAAGTCTGAGCGCTTTGTCGGCATACAAAAGCCGAAAAACACGACATAATTATATATGTCAGACGGCAATAAGACCGCCGAGAATAAGGAGGACAAAAACATGTTATTCAAGGATATTAACAAGAGATTCACCGAAATCGTTGCCGGCTATATGGCAGAGGGCTGGTACATCAACACCGCTACGCAGCGCGGCAGTCAGGGCGAAATCAGCAAAATCGATTTGACCGACGGAAAAGAGATTATCCGCGTCTTAATCGACACCTTTATCGACTACGAGGCGGGCCCTCGTTTCTTCAATAATCTCGAGGGTATTCAAATCATCGTCGGCAAGCCCGAAGCAGACGACAGGCTCAGACCGAACAACCAAAACGACTGGGTAACCATTTGGAATAATGCTCTTGAGATTATCCATGAAGAGAGGTTTTATCAGGTAGGCCGTGAAAATCGCTGCGGCAGCAAATTCTACGGTACCCGCGGGGAAGCAATCAAAGCACAAATGCTTCAGAATGCTCGTTGGAATAACCGTCATGAGTGCTTCGGCTCTCAGAAAACAACCATTATGCCCGAAGCTGCAAAGTCTGTTGTTCTTTCCTTTGTGAAGAGACAGCCCCGCTGCAAGAGTGTTCGTCTTTCCGATATTGAGGAAGTCTACAGCGTTTTGAGCAGAAACCACGACAACGCGCTCGTAAAACATTACTTCGTTAAGGCTAAGGGCAATACCTACAAGCTTCACTGATAAGGAGGACAAGACCATGACAGAACATATTTTTACAGAGCTCGGCTACTTCACTGAAAGCGAGTGCGCAGCAATCAAGGATTGCCTGCAAGGGTACAGCTACATGCATTTCAGCATTTCTTGGAGCCGTTACGCCGCGAATTATACACTGATTGTACGTACCGAGTATGAGACCACAGAGGACGAGCTGCGAGATTTCTTCCTTCATTGCGCCCTCAGCAAGCTGCTCAAGTTAAAACAGGAGGCGAGACCATGAGTCGGCGCAGATATGACAAGGGTGACGTCAAATGGCTCGCTCCTACAGCGAAGTCCTACAAGGCCCGCACTCTTGCGTGGAGTACCAAAGCGGCAAGCGATTTAATCGTTGCCTTGTCGCAAGAGTACGACACGATTCAGGAGGTCCAAGACCATATTACCTATGACGTCGAGGCTCGGTCCGTGCTGCAGGCGTATATCGATAAGGGCTATGGAGACTACATAGCAAGAGACCTATTCAAATAAGGAGGCGATAAGATGAAATTCACGCTATCAGAGTGGAACGCAATCAAGCGCTATCTCGCTACAGCACTTGATGACGCAGAGGACCTTGTATCAAGCCTTGAGGCTGAAATCAAGGATAAGCCCGACTATACGGTTGTCAAGGATTATATGGCCGCAAAAATGTCGGTTGCAGAGCTTGAAGGTTTTATCGCTCGGATTGAGAGCGCGACGGTATGACGCCGCAGGATTTACGACCGAGTTTACAACCGAGTCAAGCGCTCCTACAACCGAGTTTACAACCGAGTCAAGCGCTCCTACAACCGAGTTTACAACCGAAACAACCGAAACAACCGAGCTCGGTTGTTAAAAAAGTCCTTTGTTTTCAAGGCTTTTCGAGCCTTACAACCGAAACAACCGATTTTTAATAACACTTTTTGAAAATTGAGAGAATAGAGAGATTTGAGAGTACATATACCTTTATTTCTTCTCAAATACTCTCAAATTAAAAGAGTTTTATAGGAATTCTCGGTTGTTTCGGTTGTAAAAGGGCCAAAAAGCCAGTGTTTTCAAGGCTTTGGGCTTACAACCGAGTCCATTTTTATTCGGTTGTTTCGGTTGTATCGGTTGTAAACTGCCCTGTGTATGGGCCGTTTTGGGGCATTCGTTCTACTGAATATAGTAAACCGGCAAAAACGCATAGGAAACGACTTACTATTTTCAGTAAAGTCTGAGCGTTTCGTCGGCATACAAAATCAGTAAAACACGACATAATAATAAATGTCAAGCGGATAACCGCTGAATGAATAAGGAAGATAATACCATGATGTACAAACACGTAAAGACAGGAGCTCTTGCCGAGCTCATCGGAACAATCGAGGACGGCGTTACCCTGAAGGACGTCGCAACGGGTGAGACCAAAGAGGTCAAGAATATCACTCTCCGCCGCTGGTGGAAAGCCGTTGAGGAAAAAGCTGCCGAGGCTGAGACCGAGACCGCTGCTGAGACTGCGCAGGACACTCAGAACGAGACCGAAACCTCTGAGGCTGAGGAAGTACATACCGAAGAGGAAAAGACCGATACGGAAACTGAGGACAAGCCTCTTGCTCTTTCCGAAATTGTCAGCAAGCTTGAAAACCTCTTTGACCTGCTGAATCGCCTTTACTTCGAGGACAAGCTGCCCCGCCCCGTCATTACGGTCCAGTCTACGCCGAGGGCTTACGGCCACTGCACGACAAAGAAAATCTGGAACACGGGCGAGGAGGACAACGGACGCTATGAAATCAATATCGGCGCCGAGTACCTGAACAGGCCGAGCGAGAACACCGCAGCGACCATGCTCCACGAAATGGTTCACCTCTACTGCCGTGAGAATGACTTGACGGAAACCTGCCAAAATGGCAGATACCACAACAAGCTCTTCAAGCAGGAGGCTGAGGCAAGAGGGCTCATTATTGATTACGACCGCGCAAACGGTTATTCGACCACAACGCCGAGCGAGTCTTTTATTGAGACCCTCCGTGAGAACGGGTATGTTCTTGAAGTACCGTTTGCCCGTCATACCTTAGGAAAGAAAAGCAAGAAAGCTTCTCGCGTAAAGGCTCACGCTTATACCTGCCCTTGCTGCGGGCAGACTGTCAGAACGACGGGTGAGCTTAGCTTGATTTGCGGAATCTGTGAAGTCGTTATGGAGCGCGCCGACTAAGGCGCGCTTCGCGGCTGTCAAGGAGGTTATTATGGCGAACAACCCTCACAAGCAAACGATATTGAAAACCATACAGAAGCTCGGGCAGGTGCATAGCGTATGGGACGTTTTCTCTGACTTCGTGGCACTCAGCGCGTTATGTGTCGCGAATAGCTGCGACAGGCACGCGCCGACATGGGAGAAACGCGAACAGCAATACCTTGAAACCATAAGAAAATACAAGCCCAACGAGCAAGAGCTCTTTACGCAAATGTTCGCGGAGCTTGTACTCGCCTTAGAGTATGAAATCACATGGAATAACGCGCCGACCGACGTACTCGGTACCCTGTTTCATGAGTTGGAGCTTCACAACAAGTATAAAGGCCAGTTCTTCACGCCGCAGCACGTCTGCGACCTGATGGCCGAAATCGTGATAGGCAGCAAGGATATTCTTTTGAATGAGCGAGGCTATGTTTCTCTGAACGAGCCTTGCTGCGGGTCGGGTGCAATGATTCTCGGCATGGCAAAGGCCATGCTTG
>JAJQGT010000007.1 GCA_021201135.1 Oscillospiraceae bacterium | reverse complement strand
CCCGCTTCTGTGACAAGATAGCTGTGTTCGACCACGGTCAGATAAAGGAGTATGGAACGTTTGAGGAACTCATGGATTTGCACGGGCTGTATTATACCTTCTTTGAGACGCAGGCGGAGATGTATAAATGAGCTTTAACCTATAAGAGAAAAAGGAGAAATAAACATGTTCAAAACCATCCTATCCCTCGCCCTTGAAGGCATCCGCAGAAGGAAGTCGCAGACACTGCTGATTGCGGCGGTGCTGATTATTTCGCTTGCGTTTGCGGTTATGACGATAAGCTACTCCGAGAGCATCGTTGCGACCAATTCAAACTATCGCTTCTCAACCTATGGCAGTTGGTACGGAGGCTTTGCGAATGCAGACAGCGATGATATAGCATATCTTGAATCAACCGACTGGCTTGAAAGCTATGGCTTGACCACCTGCTACGGCACAGCCGGGAACACCGGTATAGGCACTATTGACGATAATTTCGCGAGCTTTGGCGTGTCGATGAATTCGGGCATTTGCCGGAAAATGCCGGAGAGATTGCAATCGAGGCGGACACACTGAGCTCGCTTGGGTATGGGTACACATTGGGACAGGACATCACTCTGACGGTTTCGCTTCCTGCCGGAGATGAGACAGTTTTCGTCGTCAGAACATATACCCTCTGTGGCGTTATCTCTGAATACAGCGACACTTGGTCGAGCGCTACCACGCTTAACGGCGCAATTATTACGGAAGAGGACGCCGAAGATATCTATGATACCGCATTAAAAATGGCTTCGGCTTATGGATATGAGCTCGATATGCCCGTGACTTCCTGCTACTTCTCTGTGAAGTCAGGAAGCACGTCCACTGCACAAAGTGACCTGAACTACTATCTCTTCACTGTCTCGAAAGGCACTATTACGGTCAACTCGGCTTATATAGACAACGCCTCTGATTCCACTGTCAACACAGTCTATGTCGTGATGATATTCGCCGTCTCGCTTTTGGCAGTCGTTATCGTTTATATACTCCAGATGCAGTCGGAAATAAGAAAGATTGTGAGGCTTCGGAGCCTCGGCTCTACAAAGGGACAGGCACTATTACTTGTGATACTCGAAACCCTTATCGTGTCTGTACCGTCAATTATAATTGGAATGTTGGCAGGAGCAGCCGGACTCTGGGCATTGCTTCGGTTCAGCGTCTACGCCGGTTCGGTTGACGTAATTGTGAGCATTCCTATGGGCGTGCTTGCCGGAATGTTTGTCATGTGGATTGTAGGAATCCTCGTGGTCAGGCTTGTCACTGTGCAGGTTGCGCTCTTCACCCCTCTGACCGGAAGAATGGGGATGCAAGTTAAGAAAGCCCGGAACTCCCGGAGGCTTCAGAAAACTGCGATTATCGTTTTGTCGGCGGTCTTCTGCACCATGGTTATCTACACTGTCTTGACTGCACTTCCGACTGTTGTCGCATATCAGTTGAGAGCTGCCGACTCGTCATATTTTATCAGAACGTCCGAATTTTCAATTTCCGATGAAGAGCTCGACGAGATTGCCGAGATTTCCGGAATCTCTGACGCTTGGGGCTATTCAAGGATATATGCGGACGTGACCATCGGCGATATAGAGAGATCCAACGCCGTTTTCTATGTCGTTGACGAGATGGATGGCTGGAACGGGGCTTTTGACTTCTCGAAAGTCGACCTCGAAGCCTTCCACAACGGCGACTGCGTGATGATTATAATTCCCAGCACAGACACAACTTCCGCAGTTCCCACTTCAGGAGAAAGCATGACCGTGACCGTTTCGGGCATCAATGTCGATACGACAATCGGAGCTGTCAACAATTTCAAGGTGTTGAACGGCAGCGGTTATAACTATGGCTTTATGATCAGTACCTATGATGTCGTCTGCTCGAAGGCGTTTTTGCAGAAGCTGATTGATGCTCTGCCGGGTGGCGGCTCAGTCTCCTACTATGGCGATGTTTTTGAAAGCGGAGACATAGCAGTCTTCAAAAATGCATACGCCTTTGCAGATTCCAACGCTTCATATCTTTCAACCGACACGGCGATTTCAAGCTATGTTATTGCTCGTGGATGGGGAATATCCAACTACCGTGAGAAATACTCGGCACAGCTTCAGTCGTTCAGCCAGACTCTGATTCTCCTGTTCGTCGCCGGTGCGGCAATCGGGATAGTAACGCTCATAATCCTTTCTAGCACAATCCGCCTTGAAACCGAGCGTGAAAAGAAGCGCTATGGCGTTCTGCAAGCGATTGGCATGTCAAAGCGGCAGAGAAATCTGAGGCTTGCAGGCACAGCTCTATTACGTTCGCTTGCCGCCCTCGCAATCGGTTGGGTAGTGTTCATACTCAGGCTTATAGTCAGCTACTGGAGCTCTATAAAAGCCGGTGCCACGGTCTGGAACGTAATAAAGAGCTATATGGACAACATAATCCTGCTCTCGTCCCCTGCCACAATAGTCTTCGTAAACCTCGCTGCCTTCGCCGTGGTGTTCATGATATGCTACGTCTCAAAGCTCGGGCTCAATAAATATACGCTGATGGAAATGTTAAGAGAAGACAGGTGATTTTATGTTTAAAACAATTTTCGGGCTTGCGTTTCAAGGAGTAAAACGCCGCAGGCGGCAATCCCTCCTGATTTTCTTCGTCCTGCTCGTATCGTTCACGTTTGCGATAATACTTCTGAGCTACACTTCAAGCATCGCCGAGACAAATACTCAGCTCAGGTATGATACATATGGTTGGTGGTACGGTGCGATTACCGACACGAATGAAAGCACTAAGGAATACCTCGAAAGTACCGAGTGGGTCGATGAAGTCGGCACAAGTATTAGTTGTTCAGCCATGTTACTTGAAGCCAGTAGCAACACCAATGATGATACCACATCTTATACCATTATTGGAAATATTGATATAGGCTCTGTTGATGATAATCTCATAGATATGGGAATCACTACAGACGATGGCGGTTTGCCGGAGAAAGTGAATGAGATTGCAATAGAATCGGCAACACTCTCCGAGCTCGGATTTAACATCGGCAAAACAATAACTGTACAGTTTGATTTTTATAATGACCTCGGCTACTATACAATAGTGCAAAGAGAATTTAAAATAGTCGGAGCTGTAAGCGAATATACAGGTCTTTGGGATGTTGATTGTACCCTAAACACGGCAATCATTTCTGAAGAAGCTATGGCAGAAATTATTGCAGAAGCAAAAGCCAATCTGAGTGCAGATGAAATCACCGGTTGCGAAATCTCCTATTTCTTCACTGTCAAGTCGGGAATGGAAGAAAGTGTTGAGAAAGAAGTCAACAGCTATCTCTATAAGAACCGTGAAGGTTACACATTGAAAACCGTCACTATAAATCCCGTTGTAGACATGGAATCCGAAGCTGCTCAGACAAACATGGTTTATCTCGGGCTGATTTTAGCAATTACGATTCTTGCTGTAGTCATGATTTACATCTTGCAGATGCAGGTGGAAGTCAAGCGCATCGTCAGATTCAGAAGTATCGGCGGCTCAAAATGGCAATTAAGACTTCTCATTCTCACTGAGACACTCATGCTTGCAATTCCCGCAGTCATATTCGGAATAGTTCTCGGCTTCCTTGGAATCAAAGCCTTGCTCGCAATAAGCGTATATTCCGGCTCAACAGAAATCATCGTAAGTATTCCGTGGAATTACTTGGGAATAGCGCTTGCTTTCTGGATTGTGGGCATTTTAGCTGCAAGGATGATTACTTTCCAAGTCGCGCTTGCAACGCCCTTAGCTGGCAGAATGGGAATTCAGAGAAGCAAAAATCGGGTTGTTGTCGGATTCCGCAAGGTTCTGATTATGCTTATGGCAACTCTCTTGTGCGTTTCGGCAGTATTTACAACGGCTAATATAGCTGAACCCTTGGGCGAATATAACTACTGGACCTCGCTCTGGTCCTACTACATATGCGAGGACGACAAAACCAATACCAGGAGTGATTTCACACTGGCAAATCTGTCCGAATATGAAAGCCTGTTTCTGTCTGCTCCGGGCGTTTCCGACTTCGTGGGCTTGAACAGATTCTATGCTCTTGTAAGAACTGCGGATGACGATGCAACAAGTTCGGCAGTCGTAATAACTATGGACTGGGACGATGTTCAAAAATACGTTGACACAACCGGTGTCGATCAGGAAGCTTACGAGGGCGGCGAAAGCGTAATAGTTCAGGTTGCCTCCGGTAGCAAAAGTGAAGCGTACACTCCGGCTGAAAGCTCTGATATGACTATTTACATTGACTATGAGCATTTTACAGAATATTCACCCGGAAGTGATTTGTTTGGAATTCACTTTGACCCTACTCTCACATCGAGCAGTCTGGAGAGCTCCGGCTTAGTCAGCGTCCAAACAAATGTCGGCTCAGTTCAGGTGTTGGAAAGCGATGAGACTCTTGTGTCACTGCTCGAATATGACAGAGCCGAAAGATACAGCCTCGAGGACTATACCTATTTTGTAATCTGCTCCTTGCCATTGCTCCAGAATATCGTCGACCAGATTCCCGAAGGCACCCAGTGGTGGATAGAAGATGAAAGCTTCTTCAGGGGACAACAAGAGGTCGGATATACTCAGGCGTTTGTCTACACTTCTATGAATGCAGGTGACCTTGCTGCGGATGCGGCAATTTCGAATATTATGGAACAGATTGTATATGAACGCTATGTAGGTATGAACACAGTTTATTTTGACTATTGTGCGCTCTATAACTTCCGTGAAATCAACTACGCCAATGCTCAGGTTTACCAGCAGTCAATGATTATGACCATCATAAGCGGCGTGTGCATAGCGATTGTTGTGCTTCTGATACTTGTAAGCACATTGCGACTTGAGACCGACAGTGAAAAGCGGCGGTATGGAATCTTGCAGGCGATAGGCATGTCGAAGCGGCAACGGAATATCGAGCTTGCAAGGCGTGCAGTCATAAGAAGTGTTATTTCAATAGCTGTGGCGGTGGTGAGCTACTTGGCTTACTACTTACTGATGAATATCTCGGTTATTGTTGAGGGGACGAGCCCGATTGCGGTGCTTGGAACTATGTTCACAACACTGGCGGGATATGGGCTGACGGTGCCGGTACTTCTTGGAATACTTGTTATAGTGTTCCTCGTGACGTTTGCAATCTGCTTTGGGACGAAGTTGAGTATAAATAAGTACACAATAATGGAAATGTTAAGAGAAGACAGGTGATTTTATGTTCAAAACAATATTCGGGCTTGCATTTCAGGGAGTAAAACGCAGGCGAAGGCAATCCCTCCTGATTTTCTTCGTCCTGCTCGTATCGTTCACTTTCGCTATAATACTTCTGAGCTATACCTCAAGTATCGCCGAGACAAACTCACAGCTTCGGCTTGATACTTACGGCTCATGGTACGTGGCAATCACCGACGGTATCGACGGCGATTTGGAGTATCTCGAAGGCGCAGATTTTGTCGATGATGTCGGGACGAGCGTCAATTATGGTTCGGCTTCGGTTATAGTAGGCGGATTGTCGCAAGGTTCGCTCAAGATAGGAACAGCCGACGAAAGCCTTGTCGACATGGGCATCAGGCTTGAAAGCGGGCATATGCCGAGCGGCTCAGATGAAATCGCCATCGAAGCAGCATCATTGAACGAGGTCGGCTATGGTGCAAACACCGGCTCATCAATAACCATGCAGTTCTCTTTCAGCGGTGAAAACGGCAGTACCACCGTTGAGCGGACCTTCCGGGTCGTCGGCGTTATCAGCGAATACACGGGGCTCTGGGACATTGATGCCACGCTGAACACGGCTATCATCTCGGAAGAAGCTATGGCGGACATCATTGCCGAGGCAGAAGAAAATCTCGGGGAAAGCGTAAGTCCCACCACCGAGGCAACCTACTTCTTCACCGTAAAATCCGGCATGGAGAACGGTGTTGAAAGCACTGTCAACAGCTATCTGTACGAAAGCCGCACTGGCACTGCTATCAGGACTGTCACGATAAACTCCGTTCTCGAAATGGAGAGCGAAGCGGCGCAGACCAATATGGTTTATCTGGCATTGATTCTTGCGATAACTATCTTGGCAGTCGTCATGATTTACATCTTGCAGATGCAGGTGGAAGTCAAGCGCATTGTCCGATTCAGAAGCATTGGCGGCTCCAAGGGTCAGCTTCGGCTTCTCATATTGATTGAAACCCTCATGCTTGCAATCCCGGCAATAATATTGGGAATACTGCTCGGACTGTTGGGAATCAGAATAGTTCTGGGTCTCAGCGTCTACAGCGGCTCGGTTGACGTGGCGGTAAGTATTCCGTGGAACTATCTTATGATGGCTCTTGCCCTCTGGACTGTCGGTATTTTAGCCGTCAGAATGATTACTTTCCAAGTCGCCCTTGCAACACCTCTTGTCGGCAGAATGGGCATGGAGAGAAGCAAGAACAAAGTCGTTGTCGGCTTCAGGCGAGTATTAATCCTGCTTATGGCGACACTCCTGTGCGTTACAGCGGTGTTTACGACTGTGAATCTGGCTGAACCGACAAGCGAGTATAACTATTGGGCTTCGCAGTGGTCATATTACATAAGTGAAGCCGACGGAACCAACTCCCGCGGTGATTATTCGATTCCCGATTTATCCCTCTATGAAGACCAGTTTTTGTCGCTGGAGGGTGTCACCGACTTTGTCGGATTCAATGACTTCTTTGCATATGTCACTCCCACAGGCGAACAGGACGGACAATCCGGCGTTATTATCACAATGGATTGGGACGACCTGCAAAAATTTGCCGACACAACAGGAATCGACAGAGAAGCCTACGAAAGCGGCGAAAGTATTATAGTCCAGATTAACTCTGACCTTCTGGATGGCTCAACAGTCGAATGGTATGCTACTAATTCCATGACAGGCGCAACCGGTATGTATCAAATTCGCTATAGCTGGGCAGTTTCAACTATTCCGGAAGCAGGTTCGGATATAACGATTTCCGTTGACTATGACTATCTTGGAGACTATGGCGGCGGTTCCATTCAGGTGTTTGGCAAAGACCTTCTTGACAGTTCCACAGTTGTAAGTACAGACGTAAATGTTGGTGCGGTACAGCTTCTCAGTACCGACTCAATGCTTGTGTCACAGCTCCAGTACGACCGTTCCGAAAGATTTTCTCTTGAAAATTACAACTACTTTGTAATATGCGCTCTGCCGGTGCTTCAGGATATTGTAGACCAGATTCCCGAAGGTCATCGCTGGTGGATTCAGGACATGAGATTCTTAACAGGTCAGCAGGAGGTCGGATATAATCAGGCGTTTATTTACACCAATATGAATGCCGGAGAGCTCGGAGTTGATACAGCTGTAACAAAGCTTCTCTCTCAAATCTACTACGAAGCAGAAACTTTAGACAGGATAGTCGAACAGCAATACTTCAAACTCTATAATTTCCGTGAAATCAACTACGCCAACGCTCAGGTCTATCAGCAGTCAATGATTATGACTATCATAAGCGGCGTGTGCATAGCGGTGGTGG
>JAJQGT010000004.1 GCA_021201135.1 Oscillospiraceae bacterium | reverse complement strand
TCTGTAACGATAAAAAAGCTATCGTTTCAGAGTAGGGCTATCGTTAAAGTGTAAGAGCTATCGTTAAGCTCGTATAAGAGTTGACTTTAGACTAAAAACAGGGTATAATTAGGCTGGAACACACAAGAGGAGGCGTGTAGAGATGACGGATTCATGCATTTACCTTGATACATATGTGCTGCAACAGGATATGCGGGTAAGAATGCCAAAAGCAATCTTATCAAATATGGATGTGGAAAAGGGAAAAACCAAATTTGATATTTATCTTGATTCTAAGGACAACTCACTGGTTTTTCGTGTTCATGAGGATGATAAAGGAGCAGTTGAAGATGGCAAATAAAATGACTGCGGTCTCTCTTTTCACGGGAGCCGGAGGAATGGATATAGGATTTGAGAGAGCCGGTATAGAGGTTGTTTTTGCCAATGAATTGATGAGTGAGGCGGCAGCAACATATAATGCTAACCACGCTTCCGGAGTAATGGTCAATGACGATATAAATAATGTCATGGATCAGCTTTCTAAATTCAATGGTGTTGATTTGGTATTCGGTGGTCCTCCATGCCAGGGCTTTTCAGTCGCGGGAAAAATGAACCCGGACGATGAACGGAGTAAATTGATTTTTACATTTCTCGATGTTGTTGAAAAGGTACAACCAAGAGCTTTTGTCATGGAAAATGTCAAAGCACTCGGCGTTTTAGAGAAATGGGAACCTGTGCGAAGAAAATACCTGGAACGTGTTCAGACAATGGGATATAATTGTGTTCCGTTTATTCTTAACGCAACCGAGTATGGAGTCTCTCAGAAGCGAGAAAGGGTATTTTTTATAGGGATAAAGGATAACGACAATCCCTTCTTTGAATACTTTATGAATGATTTACTCCTTCAGCAAAAAAACAAGGCACCCGTGATCAGAGCTTTGCTGCATTCGTTAGGAAAAGCTGGAACGGAGCAGAATCCGGATACTTGTACGGCGAAGATTACATTTGCCACGCATCCCGTCATGAGGAAATCTCCATATGCCGGAATGTACTTTAACGGTCAGGGGCGGCCGATAAATGTCGACAGTTATGCCAATACGCTGCCAGCATCTATGGGAGGGAACAAAACTCCATTTGTAGATGAGGACTATCTGTATGGAGATGCTCCAAGTGACTGGGTGGTTGACTATCATAGAGGGCTAATGGATGGTTCAATTGTGCCTGAATTCAGGGAGGCTCCTAATCGCCTCCGTAGGATTACGATCAAAGAAGCCGCACGAATCCAATCCTTCCCTGATGATTATGTATTTTGCGGAAACAAAGGAATGGTCTACACTCAGATAGGAAATGCCGTTCCGTGTAAGATGGCTGAAGCCGTAGCGAAAGCATTGATTACATATATGGAAACAGAACCTGCTTCATTTTAATGAAGAATCAAAAACGCCATCAGTACACATTCAAGACTGATGGCGTTTTTTCTCTTTTATTCTCTTGTTAACCCAAATATCCGCTGTGCAAGCTCGTCAAGATAAACGATTACTTCTTCCTTAAACTTGGTTTCTCGCGCAGTCTTTAAAATAAACCTGACAAATTCTTCGCAATCGATATTCTCCAACGAAGGGACTGTAACCGAGAGAAAAATCTTATAGGACAGAATACGCAGCATAAAGTTGCGAGACATATAATCGTTTTGAACTGTATCTATAAAATTGCCACTCTTTTCGCCGCGAGGTCCTTCGATAAACAGCATACTTGTACCACCGGCATTGATAACTTTATCAGCAGCGTGACGAACGTCGGTCTCTGCATATCCCTTATCCTTCAATTCGTTAGAGGATACGAGTCTGCCATTAACGTAAATATCCAAATCGCTAACCTCGCGGCCAGACGCTCCGCTTTGATTCACTGGATGCACTTCTACAACGGCATTCGGATTGTTAAGATACATCAAATGATAAACACCCGCTACCATGAGAGTAAGAACCTCACCCTCATAGCTAACCTTAAGAGCCTCGTTGATATATTGCATCAATTTTGCCGGCAAATCCATAGAATCTTCAATAGTAAAGCGAGTCAAGCTATCCTTCTCATCTCTGATTCTAATCAGCTTACATAGCAGATAGACCAAACATTGATATGCATCTTCAGATGTGGATATAAGAGGAAGGTTATCACACAATGCATTTAGTATCGCCTGGTCGTTGCCCCGACGAACCGCATTTCCTTTATCCAGTTCTGGAAAACGAGCAGGCTTGTTCAGAAAAGGTTCGTTCGAACCTCCAAGAGCCTTTCTCAAAACTTCCATTTCAAATGGAACAATGACTTTGTGACAAACGGTTCTTGCATCATATGCTCCGGGAAGGGTGGAATGCTTCTGTAGGCATAATGGATTAATGCTTTCATCTGTTGCTTTTGACAAGATTGCAGTAAACAATATGTATTTATAAGTCAAATGCGTGTTATCAATTACATAATCGATAAAATCTTGGTGAGAGCAGGATGAGTTCGGTGCAGAAAGTGCAGCCTGATACGCTGTATCTAATGTCCTTGCGGCTTCTTCTTTTAATCCCATAATAGAGACCTCCTTATTTGAATAGGTGGAATTCCTGTTTTGTCAGCCCTGCATCTAAAGCTCTGTAAAGAAAGCGGGATGCAATTGACGAATAAGGCTTCCATTTTTTACATTTATTATAGACTGATTTTTCGTTGCAGTCTTCAGTTTTATACACCCATCGGTATGCCTGTAAAAATGCTCCGTCCTCCACCGGCAGCACATCTGGACGGTCAAGAACAAATATCAGATACATTTTAGCTGTCCAGTTTCCGATGCCGCGTATCTTCGTCAAAGTCTTTATGACATCTTTATCAGACAGATTTTTCATTTGCTCAAGGCAAATAGAACCGTCCATGATTGCGTTTGTCATATTGCGAATGTAATTGACTTTTGCACTTGAAGTTCCGGTACTTCGGATTTGTTCATCGGACAAAAGAGCTATCTGTTCTGGAGTGATATTTCCGTGACATAAATCGTCCAATCGTCCATATATTTTTTGCCCTGCCTTAATAGAGAGCATCTGCTCGATAATCTCATGGATTAAGAACGGATAAGCATCCTCATTGTGAGGGACATAACTAATCGGACCGACCATATGGATAACTTTTGCCAGCCGCTTATCCTTCTGGCATAAATACTGAACGGAGGGGCTATCGCCATCAAGAGTTATAAGATTGGGCATCAGATACCTCCTTCAGTCGTCAATGGTTTCGAGAATGTCTTCAATATGGCAGTCCATGGTTTCACATATTTTTAGTAAAACATCGGTAGTGATATTAGCTCCCTTGCTGAGCTTGGATATGGATGCGGTACTGACGCCGCTTTGCTCTGCAAGGTCACGCTTGTTCATATTTTTATCAATCAACATCTTCCACAATTTATTATAACTAATATGCATTGTTTGCCTCCTGCTGTTGGTGTAAAGAAAAGAAGCTGGGATTATTGGTCTTCTACATTATATACTTCATTCAAGAAACCGTATCGTCCTTCTCCCTTGTTTCTGGTAAACTGAACAACATGAACCCCGGCTTCATCATTTTCAGAAGGAACGAAAGGCATCCGCTTTGTCTGTTCCACTATAATAACCTGCCGTTCATGTGCATGAGCGATAAGGTATTCGATAAAGTTCTGTTTGATGGTATCGCTCTGTTCTTTATATTCCGCCTCAGATAACTGTGTTAATGATGAATCTACAGCATAAAATCCCGGAGCGGGGCGTTCGAGCTCTATTAAATAGGCACTTATCGCAAGCGTGGTGATAGTGTTCAGGATTCCGCAATGACCGCCACCACTTATGACGGATTTTTTCTTGCCGTCAATTTCCATGTCGAAGTTTTCCATGTTAAGTCTGACAGTTGCCGCACCGCCGACTTTGGATGCTGTTAAAATCTCTCTCAGTTTTTCCTCGAAACCGCGAATGATATCATATGTGTAATCCTCAAAAATGCTGTGCTTTGTAGATTCCGGGATTTCCTCGGTTTCCCTGTCGAATAAATCACTTTTGTATTGGATTTCGTCCTGGCGGACAATTTCCAGTTCGTTTGATAGCCGTATCAGTTTAAGCTGTCCTTCGAGTCTTTCTTCAAAAGCAGACAGCTGTGGCTGTAACTGCTCAGAAATTAATTTGTCAATGGATTCTTTCTTCTCCTCCAATGTGTGAATTGTAGTGGTAATGACCTCCTGCTGTCGCTCCACGCTGCGCTGTGCATCACTAAGTTCAGATAAGTGGCGTTTTATTTTTTCCAGTTCAGCGGCAGAGGCGCTGATGAATGTTGTGTCACGCACTCGTTCGGTTTCTTCTCCGCATATAGGGCACTTGACCTTTCTTCGTATAGGTAAGGCATTTTCTGCACCTTCTACAATAAAACCAATCCGTCTTATGTCAGATTGATACTGCTGACGAAGGACGGCAAAGTTGTGTCCTACAGTTCTGGATTCTGAAAGCTTGCCATTCCACTCATAAATCTGAGACATGATTTCCTGGCTTTCTTTTGTGGCGGAATCCAGTTGTGCCTGGAGATCTGCAATTTCCTTTCGCACCTGCTCAATACTTGCGTGGGGGTCTGTTATATTTGCAGCAGAAAGAGTTTCCTCCAGTTTTTCACGCCTTGCGCCTAAGTCGTTTACCTTCTCCTGAATGTAAGCGATAAGGGCTTTTTTCTTTGCTTCACTGATTTTGGGGTCTTCATTTGCCTCAAGGTCGTTCGCATCCTGCCCGGTTAGGAGAAATAGCAACGCTGCGGCGGAACTGGTAGATCCTACGCTTCTTGGAGCTAACAGTGAAGAACTCTCCCTCGCAACATCACCCTGACGAATGAAAAACAGGTGAAGCATACTCCTCCATGTCAGCGCTTGGGTCTTGGAATCTTTCTCAGCCGAACGTATAGAATGTGGCTCATCAATGCCAAGGAGATGAAGGTATACTGAGTTTATGTTCTTTTTGGCAGTAGTGCTTACGCTGTAAGATCCATGCTCAACGCTGGGGTCAGTTCCACTAACAGTTATTTTTGAATCACCGATTTTACGCTCCAAAATTACAGTTCCCTTATCTGTTGCCAGATGAAGAGCGATACGCTCATAACCATAATTGTTATCAACGATTTTGGATGGCTGGGTCTTCTTAGGCGTAAAACCGAACACGTAGTCTATGCAGTCCATAATAAGGCTTTTGCCTGTATTGGACGGCCCCAGAATAAAATTCAATCCCGGTTTAAAATCAATAACAGTTGTTTTGTGCCCACCGCCGGACACGACGAGTTTTTCAATATAAAATCTATTCATGTCCGACCTCCTTTAGGGATTGAACCGTGAGCCTGTTAATTTCACGCAACATCATATCAGCATCTGCATTGTCAAACCTGTCCATTACAGCCTGAACTGCAATTCGATATTCTCTGGCATAGTTGCTGGTCAGCTTTTCACATACTTTGTTTCCATCGGCTGTAATGGAATATCTATATCCCGTTGCAGATGGAAGCAGGCGAACGTATCCATCTAAGATAAGTTCTTTAAGGGCAGATGAAACTAAGTGCTGCCTTGCAGGATATTCGCTGAATCTGTAATTGCCATATCCGTGTAGGTTCTCATCCAACAGACCGAAGTCAGCAGCATAGACGGAAATGAAATCGATTGCGCCGATTTGCTGTTCGTCAAGGGACGCATTATGTACTTCATCCAGCAAAAGCAAGATACGGAGGGAGATTTCAAATGTGGAGCCGAGAGCGGATATATTCATTGCGCCTTTCGCCTCCTTACCCAAATCAGTTTTTTATCATTTACAAGATGGTGGCAGACACCCTTTTTGATTCTTGCACTTATCCAATATGGGGATTCGCTCAACAGATAGTTCGTCACAGGTGCGTTGACAGCCTGCTCCATTACGGAAAGCATACATTCGTACCCGTTTTCGTGCTTGCGCCTTGCTGTATCTTTTACTCCGTCATATGTTTCGCTTTTTAACACATCAAATTGACCAGATAGTCCGCCACCGCCTAATTCCATTACACCTCGGCGAATGGTTTCAGCAGCATAAAAGTCAACACGCCTGTCGTCCAGGTCTTCTTCATATTCGGGATAAGAAGCAAGATCATCTGCTGAAAACGCATCGATACATTCGGCATCTCCGTATGCCCTATACAGTTCACTAATATACATCTGTTCATCATCAGTCGCTTCCTCCGGAACCGGTACTTCAGCCGGACGGGGAAGCGCTTTTATTTTTTCCTGGATATCGTCAATCAATTTTAAATCTATTTCCGTCTCCTTGGCATTCTGCGTCACACTGCTTTTTTGAATGATATCCAACAATATGTCTTCAAGTAATTTCTGGCACACTCTTTCAGGCTCATCAGTACTAATTCCCCAATTGTTAAGCCATTCTATGACGCCATCATAAGAGTCAGCATCACCCATGCGTTCCCACATCCACTTGGAGAACTTCTCCTTATCCTTCTGCTCATAAATATATTGAGCTGCCTTCTGGGGAATAGGACGATCTCCTGTGACGTACCGATATTTTGTATCATCTTTTCGTTTCAAAATCTGACAGGAATCCATAGCGGAATCTTTTATGAAACTTCCGATTAGCTCTGTAAAATAATAGGGTTCTGCTTCTCCACAAGAGAGGTATGGAAAAAGTCCTATTGCATATTCAGAAAATGTCATACCTCTATACCTCCCTTCTGTAGAGATTAGTCTTGTCCGAATCTGTCCGAGCGTGTCCGAGAAGTCCGATTTCTAAAATGACCGTTTTGCTATACTGGAGTCAGTAAATCAAATCGGTAGAAATACACGGGGTACTTCCTGCTTTGACAGTGTGTACAAATTTATTATATCACACTCGAAATCAAATTTCTACACTTTTTGCAAAATTGAATGCTGCGAACGCACTTCAAATTTAGCAAGAATAAAAATTTGGTTTACACTGCTGCGACGTTCATCCATTGATCACGGATGATTCCAGAGCTGAACAGCAGAAAACTGAAAACAGAGCCAACGCCTGGAATAGTTGGCCAGCACTGAAATGAGGATTTTGTTTCAGCTGGTCAACTGCGCTTATTTTGCGGTCTGTGCTGCACACGGGTCCTCATTTCGACCAAAAGGGTCGAAGGAGGGCCCGAACTATGGACAAGCAGAGTAAACAGCAGGACAAGCAGTATCAGATTCCGATGGCAGTAACAGACGAGATTATCCGCGACTTTGAAATCAAGCCGGAAGATGTCACCTGGCGGCGTATCGGGAATCGCAAGTGCAGGGTCGTTATGGTCGATGCGACCGAGGCGGAGTACAAAGCGTACATGGAGCCTATCTGGGCAGAACAGAAACGGCAGGATCGTGAAAGTCGCTGTCTCGTACCCGGCAAGGGCGGCAAGCTCATCCGCTGCCCTGAATCCAATAAGTGTGAGCAGTGCAGCCACGCATCTGAGGTATGTCGTGAAATGAACCGCCCGGCATCGCTCTCATTCTTGGTGGATGAAGGAGCGGAACCGGCAGCACCCGGTTCGTTTGAGGATACAGTCATCTACGAATCGTTGCTGGAGGATTTAATCGCTATGCTCTCTGAAATCGAACCGAGATACGGGGAGATTTTAAGGCTGCTCTATGATGGTGCTACGCAGCAGGAAATGGCGGACAAGCTGGACATGAAGCAGAGGACAATTTCGGATAACATCAAAAAAATTCGTGCAATCGTTCAGCCACTCGTAAAAGACACCTTTGACAGGTAAAATTGAAGGCGGTGCTTATCATTACGATAGGCACCGCCTTTTTCAGTCTTTTCTATAAAACATGGTTTCGTAGCCGTCCGCACGGAGCTTCAGTCCCGGAATCCACGG